>URUK01000004.1 GCA_900551055.1 uncultured Prevotella sp.
ATGTTTTTTGAGTTTTTCGATTTGTAAAGGCACGGTGACAACGGCACGGGCGGCAGGCTGTTTGAAATACAGGGCGGTATGGATTATCCCGTCAAAAGGTGATTGTCCTCATACCTGACCCACATTTCTTTACGGCCCCTTGGTGCCGTCATTGCTTAGGGCAATGCCCAAAAGTACGAAAAATATATCAGAAAGGCAAAATGTCAGGCCGATAATTTTCGGTTAACAACCGGCATCCTGCAAAAATTGTTGATAGAGCACAAATTTTTGTTGATTGAGCACACTTTTTGTTGATTGAGCACAACTCCGGCCTTCACGTCAGGCTATGTTTTTTCCATTGGGAGGGTGTGCATCCCTCCTTTTCAGTGAACGACTTGATAAAATAACTGCGTGACAAGAAGCCTGACGACTCCGCGATTTTCTGTGTGCTCATTTCGGGATGATCCTTCAGCATGTCTTTTGCGTATTCCAGCCTAAGCCCGGTTATCCAGTCACAGAATGTCGCATGGTATTTGTCCTTTATGTAGGCATTCAGATATGTCCTGTTGGTGCCGAGCGCCTTTGCCATGTCCTGTATGGTGAAGCCGGATTGCGTATAGCCCTTGCTTTCCAGCCAGGGAGTCAGGCTGCTTTCTATGCCGTCGAAATATACGGGCGACTCCTTTTCAGCCTTTTCATCATCATCCTCCGGCGCATTTTCCATCTCCAAAGTACGCTCTACCTGCTCATAAAACATCATGTAGTTCTGGTATGAATAAAACAGATAGCCGTAAAACGGGATGGACGACAGAATCCAGATATAAACGTATTCGTCGGGCAGGAATGTGAGCAGGCCGCATCCCACGCCGAAGATGACAGCCCACCATGTGAAAATGGAAAGCCACTTGATATACGCGCCAATGTCGTCAGAATAGGTTTCGCTGAAAATCCTGATGGCACGGTTATATGCCAGAATAAGCCTGCGGGACAGGACGAACCCGTAAGTGACCAGCCACGCAGCCAGGGCAAACAGCGCGGTTGTCTGCAAAACACCTCCCGGCAACAGCAGCAGCACGACGCAGGAAAGGATGGAAAAAATGGCCCAAAGGCTGATGTGCGTCCGCAACCGGCGCCTCGTAATGTAAAAGCGGTCAAGCAACGTGATGAGCGCCGAACTGAAAAGCCAGTAGCACAGGAAGTAGGTGGAAAGGTTCATAAGGATGGCTGCATTGGTGTTCTTGAACCTTATTCCGAAAAACAGATGCACCGAATAATTGGCGGCAAGCAGCAGCAACGCTGTACCCATGATGCGCCGGGAACGCAGATAGTTTCCGAAAATGGCCTTTCCCGGTATTCTTGCCAGCAAAAAATAAAAGCCGAAGAACAGCATCAACGGCAGCGCAATAAAAAGCGAATGGCTGTATATAGACGGTTCCATGATGATATGCGAATTGATTTTCAAGTGCAAAGTTACTCAAAAATATCAGCTTATAGGTTTATACTGCCCCCAATTTACGATTTATACCCACCGGCGGAATTACCTGGCGCGCCCTTGTGGCGGACGCTTACGGTTTTTGCCGTATTCCGCAGGCTTTTGCCTGCAGCCCCAACCCGTTTCCGATTTTCAACGTGTAAAGTTAGGAAACATTCACAAAATCAGCAACTTTTCATCTGGATTTATTACACCGGAACAGGGCGCTTATAGGGGAACATCACACCCCGGCATGCCATGGCATACGCGACAAATATCAGCCGGAGAAAGCATAAAAGCCTGTTTTTTATTGTAAATAATGGAAAAATGCAGCCAAAAGTTTGGCCGTTTCACAATAAGTATGTACTTTTGCACTCGCTTATGGAACGGGATGTAGCGCAGTTGGTTAGCGCACGCGTCTGGGGGGCGTGAGGTCGCTGGTTCGAGTCCAGTCATCCCGACAAAGCGATAAAGGGTTGAAAATCAGCTGGTTAGCTGTTTTCAACCCTTTTGTTTTGTGGTTATTTAAGAGAAAAATATGGCGTGATTTTGTCTGTTTTTGTCCATTTTTGGGTATATTTGTACGGATTTACTTGCACAATACTTGTACAAATTTGATGTATATTGGAGGAATTGCAGAATGAAAATAACGTTGAAACCTTACTTAGACACCCGACGAAGCGTTGATGATAAGCCCGTGAATATATTATTAACGCTAACATATCATGGAAAACCGGCATGGATACCTGTCGGGGTTAAGATTTCGCCTTCACTATGGGACAAGCATAACTTGAGCGTTAAGAAATGCCCTCAAAAGGCTTTCATCGATAAGATGGTGTATGACAGGTTTTATGCCGTACAAGAAACCATTAAGAAATTATCAGAAGAAAATGAAGCGGCATTAAGGCTTATGTCAACAACCGAGATTAAGAACCTTATACTTGAAAGGCTTGACGGGAAGGTACGAAAGGACACTGGTAACGGCAGCTTTGCCCTTGGGTATAAGAAGTTCGTTGAAACGAAGCACGGGCGGACGAGGCAGATATATGAAACGACGTGGAAACGCATCTGCGAGTTTACGGACAAGGCCGAGCGATTGAACTTTGAGGACATAACGGTGAAATGGCTGAACGAGTTTAACGGGTATATGGCCGAACGCTCGCCGGCACAGAACGCGCGAAGCATACACCTGCGCGACATAAGGGCTGTGTTCAATTTCGCGATAGACGAGGAAATGACGGACTTGTACCCCTTTAGGAAGTTCAAGATAAAGTCAACGCCTACGATGAAGCGCAGCTTGTCAGCCGACGACATAAGGATGATAGCCACAATGCCATTGCTGCCGTGGCAGGAGGAGTACAGGGATGTGTTCATGCTTATATTTTATCTGATAGGGATAAATATCGTTGACTTGTTTAGCCTGACGCACGAGAATGTGCAGAACGGACGGATTGTATATACAAGGCGCAAGACGAAGCGAATATACTCGATAAAGATTGAGCCGGAAGCGCAGGAGATATTAGAAAGACGCAAGGGCACGACGCACCTGATAGACGTGGCGGACAGGTATAAAGACCATACAAACTTTACTTCACGATTTAACAAGGCCTTGAAGACCTTTGGTACTTGGGAAGTGGACGAGCACCACAAACAAAAGGTAAGGTACAAACCGTATTGGGACTTTCTGTCGTCGTATTGGGCACGACATTCGTGGGCAACAATAGCCTATAATGACTGCAACATACCTGTTGACGTGATTTCACAGGCATTGGGGCACTCGATGGGTAATAGGGTTACGATGGTGTATATCAACTCGGACAGCAAGAAGGTGGACGAGGCGAACAGGAAAGTTATTGAAAAGGTGAGAGGGTGAAAAAGTGAAGAATTTAATGGCTTGAGGGCTAATAAGCCCAATGAGCCCAATAAGCCGAATGGGACTAATTGGCCGAATGGGTTAACAATTATTATGAAGATTGCACTGGTGCAATACCAGTGCAATCTTCTTTGTTTAGCGTGGATTCATGATGTAGCGAAGGTATTTCTGCTTGCGGCCAGCGGCGGTTGTGTCAGCCATGCAGGGGGATGGGTTGCCTTTGTACGTGCCGGCGGTGTAGTAGACGGAGATACGGGGCAGCATACGGGGCGTGATAGCCTTGGGCATACTGCCTCGGCGGCGCAGCTTGTAAAACTGTGACTTGTCGGTGACGACGAGCTTTCCGCTGTAGGCCATGAGGATGAAGTAACGTCGGCCGGTGACGGCGTTGAGCCTGTCGGCCTTGAACTTTGCGTAAGCGTAGGCTATGAGAGCCTTGATTGTCTTTAGTTGATGTTTCATAATTTTATTGTTTTTAGATAGGATTAATGGGAGAAGGACAGCCCCTACCCGACCTCCCCGAGGGGAGGAGCTATTGAGAGGAGTGGGAGCACTGGGAGAGCTGGGATGTATGGGATTTTTCATTTTTAATTTTTCACTTTTAATTTCTTACGGCATTGTGGCCGCTGCGGTGTAGCTTTGCGAGCCGACTTTGACGAAGTACGGGCGCGGCATTTCCTTGTAGCAGACCCACAGGCCGATGGCGCGCGTCATGAGGAGGTCGTCGTGCTTGCCCTCTATGGCGTCGAACGAGCCGTCGTGCTCCTCGTAGGTGAGGTATTCGTCGAGGCAACGCTTGTCGCGCTCAATGTAGAGGTGGTCGCGTATGACTTCGATTAGCAGGGATATAATGTCTCCTTTCGTTTTTACGTTGGTGTGGAAACCGTATTTCACCTCCGCGCCATCGGCTACGCTGTCAGTGCCAGTAGACTTGCGTGCGTAGAGGTTCGGATAAACTTCCTTCAGCTCGTTGAGGATGAACGACGACTGGTCGCCGTCAACGTACCTGTTCTTGTCCTTGGTTTCGAGTGTGTTGCTCTCGATTACGAGCAGGGCGTTGTCGTACCATGCGGCGATTTGTGCGGCCTTCCATGCCAGGCGGTCGTGGTCGATGTGGCCGTACCACTGTGCGACTATTGACGGCAGTCCGCCTTCCATCATGTCGTAGCGGTCGAGCACGGATATTACCGACCAGTCGGCATCGTCTGAGCGTCCGCCGATGTCAACGGTAACAAGGTAGCGGTACATTACACGCTCGTCGGGGTAAGTTTCGGGATACTGCCACACCCACAGCAGGCCTTGGTTGTCCTCGCTGAACTTCAGGTCGAGCAGTGCGTCCGCGCCTTTCAGGCCGCGTCCTGTAACGTCGCCCACGGCAAGGGGTGGACGGCAAGCTTCCTTGAACTTATCGACAAGGTAAATGTCGAAGATGCGCTTGCCGGAGTTGACGAATGCCTCGATGTCGTCAGAGGGGAACTCGGCGGCCATGCCCGCGTGAGAGTGGTACTCGCTGCGCTTGACGACGTACCAGTGGATTGCCTCAAGCGTCGCGCCGAGGGTGAACAGCCGCCAAAGGTACTTGCCCGGTTCGTGGCGGTTGTCGGAAACATTGGCGTTGTTGCGGTTCTTGTAAAGCCATACAGCGAAGTCGGCCCGCTCGTCCTCGTCCTTGAACGGAAGCGAGTACATCTCGATTTGCCACCATGCAATGAACAGAGCACGGAAGTTGCTCTCGCCGTTCTTGGCCGCGTCGTACTCTTCCTGAAAAAAGTTGCCCGTGCCGTTGGCCGTGCTCTCGTAGACAATGAGCGTGAGCGGCTGTAGCAGCACGCCGGAGCAGACGGAGCGCACGATGTCGCCCGGCTCCTTGTTCTCGGTGGACTTCCAGAAGGCCACTTCGGTAAGGTGGACGAGGTACGTGTTGGCCGAACGCTCGGAGTCGGGGTTCTCGGCAGAGCCTACCTCAACCTCGCACTCACGCGCCTTGATGCTGATGACGTTGGGCGACGGCGTGCCCGTGATGATTGGTTCGCCCGGCTTGTATTCGTCGCCCATTTCGTGGACGAGGCGCACGGGGTAATGCTCGATAAGGCGCTTGAGCATATTGCGCACGCCGTAGGACGCTTTCTTTTGGTGAGCCACGATGGCCGAGTTGTGGCCGTAAGTAAGCACGAGTTGCAGCCACGCCATATAGATTTGCGTAGCCGTAGAGCCGCCCCACTGTCGCGCCTTCAGCAGTACGAGGCGTATGGGCATACCAGCCTTGCGCATGTCCTCGAACATGGATATTAGCAGCCGCTGCGGACGGTTGAGTATGAACTTGACGAGCCGTCCGCTCACCTTGTCCTGTATTATGGCATAGAGTGCAGCCCAAAAGGGAAAGTCGAAAGTGATGCGTACACGGATGAATGCTTCGACAACAAGGTCGATGTTCTCGTCGGTGTATTCCCATCGGTTGCGGCGGATGTAGTTCTTTATTGTCTTGGCGGCAAGTAGCTGCTTTATAAACTCATTATCCATCATTTCCACGGGAAGCCACATCACGGGCGTGCCCGGCATGTCCTTGACGATAACGCGGACACGCTCGCCTATAGACCCCTCGCCCGTAACTGGGTCGAAGGGAGCGGCGATAGCCGCAAGGCGGCGGTCATCTTCCTGCAATATGGCTTGTAGGTCTTTCATTGGGGCGAATGGGAGTTATGGGATGACTGGGAGAGCTGGGACAATAGGCCGACGATTACGGCCACAATGTAACAGTAGGCGTGGAGTAGGCTGTTGACGGAATGGGGCAAAAAGAGCAATGGTAGAACGATGCAGGATATTACCGAAACGTTGTAGCTTAGCTTATTTCTTGATTGCCATTGTATGAAGCCGAGCATGGCGAAGCACACGCCGGAGAAGCCGATTGTGGGCACGGCGGAAAGCGCTGGGGCCGTGCAGGCTATGATGTATGCCGCAAATAGTTTGCCTGCGGATGCATCGGCAAGGAACACGCACGAGAGAAAGCACCATATATTAAGGATAAGGTGCAGGGCGTTGGCGTGGAAGAAGTGGTAAGTAAAATGGGACAAATAAGGCTGATAGGCCAAATGGGAATACTGTGATGCACAGGCATGCGCATATATACCGACATCGTAAGGCGACACGTCGGTGAAAAGCAGTATGAACATGGCAAGGCTTAGAAGCAGTGCCGCAACCTTCGTTTTCTTTCTTCGTAACATTTGCGTTTCTCCTTACTTATTATATATGACACTTGGCGTATGCCGACGTACATCTCGGGGGCAGGTTGGCGAACGACTTTGGCGACGGCTTTCCTTATTGAGGACTGGGACAGCCCCCTCCCGGCCTCCCCTAGGGGAGGAGTTTGGGACAGCTCCGCCTTTACACGTGAGAGGATTTCGTTGTACATGCGCAGGTTGGTGGGGCGCATCTTCGGCATATGGTCGCCGTAGAGCATACGGGATATTACGCGGTATGCTTGGCGTGCCGACACAAAGAAACGGCTGGCCGGAGCAAAGGACACCATCTCGTAGAGCGTCCTCACGCCGACACGGCCGCCGTAGAGCTTGAAAATGCGGCGGTAGGCATCCATGATTTCAGCGTCCTGCTGTTCCTTGAATTCGTTGCGGTCGTCCTTGTTGCGCATGGTAATTTGGAATAATGGGACAAATGAGCCAAATAAGGTCAATAGGGAGGTAACGCCTGATTGCAAGGGCGTTACGATAGTTTATTACGATGCGGCTTTGCCGGCACATTTAACCTGTTGCATAATTAAGACAATTAAGAATTATGCCCGGCTATCTTGGTGACGAGGCAGGATAACCGAACCGATTAAATAGATTAAATGTGCGATGGTACAAAGATACAAAATTTTTACGAGTTGCGCAGATATACAGATAAAAAATCGAAAAGCGGATAAATTTGCGAAGAAAAGGACTCTTTGGGAGGACTGAGAGAACCGGGATTGCCGGGAGAACCGGGAACGATGTGATTAAAACAAAAATAAACGATATGGCAAAGAACAATAACAATACAGCGGACGGCGGCGCACTGGGAAGCCGGGAGCAGGCAAAGAAAAGCCGCAGGGATACGTTTCGCGAGAACTTCGCGACACGCCATCCCGACGTAAACATGGACGACGAGGAGGCTTATTATGGTGCATTGGATGATGAGTACAACGCCAACGCGGAGGAGCTGAAGCGCAACCGCGAGAACAACGAGAAGCTGAACAACATGTTTCTTGAGAACCCGAACGCAGCCTACTTCATGAACGACCTGTTGGACGGCAAGAAGCAGATGGGCGTGGTGTTGATGGAGCAGTTCGGCGACTTGTTCAAGGAAGCTGTGAACGACCCGTCGCCGGAGAACGTGAAGGCGTTTGCCGACGCACTGGACGCACACGCAAAGCAGATAAAGAAGAACGACGAGCTACAGGCTCAGTTCGAGCAGAACGTGGACGCATCGGAAACGACCATAGAGAACTGGGCGCAGGAGCACAAGGCTACGCCCGAACAGATAGACGCCATAAGGGAGTTCATCAACCAGCAGTTCGGCAACCTGATAGCCGGCATCATAAGTCCGGAAATGCTCGACTTCGCCTTTAAAGGGCTGAACTATGACAAGGACATAGCCGCAGCCGAGGAAAGCGGACAAGCCGCAGGGCGCAACCAGCGCATAGAGGAAAGGATGCGCAAGGGCAAGGGTGACGGTATGCCGATGATAGCCGGAGGCGGACGGGCGCAACAGAGGCCGAAGGACAACTTCCTCGCCAGCGCGGCGCAAGAAGACCCGTGGAACAAGGCGAAGAGGGAGAAATACTAATTAAATTAAGAATTAAGAGTGAAGAATTAAGAAAATAATGGGGCAGATAAGGCTAATATACAGATGTGATAAATTAACAATTATAAATTGAGAGAACGATGAAAAAGTATTTTAGTTTGTTTGTGGGCTTCTTGCTCACTGTTGTTGCCACGCTGACGGGAGCGGCTGGCAACGTGATTATGGCAGCAGCCGCTGCCGACTTGCCAGACGCAGGAAAGACGACGGCCGGCGACGGCGTGGAGGCTGTAAATGACGTGTCAAATTCCGGTGCCAGCTCGGTGACCCACTCGGAGCAGTACGGCGACGAGGACTTCCATGTTACCGACCTCGACACGAAGGTGATGAAGATACGCCCGATGTCGACCCCGTTGGAGCAGATAACGCGCGGCAAGGGCGGACGGCATATCAACTCGATGATTACCAAGTATTACAGCGTAGGCACAAGGCCGATATACACCACGCTGAAGGAAGCCACCACGGCACAGGCGAGCGGCGACCGCACCACTATCAAGGTTGACGACGTAAACCTGTTCACCGAGGACGACACAATCAGGGTAGTAGGCGTGCCGGGCGTGTATGACGACAAGGGCGTGAAATACGAGGAAGGCGACCTCATCCCCGACCTTATGCTGAAAGTTGTCGGCGTGGACGAAACGACGGGCGACCTGACCGTGTTTGCCGTGAACGGCAACCAGGACGGCAACAAGAACAGTATTTGGCTACCGGTGATAGAGAAAGGCACACGTTTGGTACGCATGGGTAAGGCTTGCTCGGAGTTTGACGCTCAGACGGGTATGTTCGTGAACCTTCCGACGGCGGAGGAGCAGTATTGCCAGAACTTCATGTTGCAGGTGGAGCAGTCGACGTTCGAGAAGCTGTGGAAGAACGAGGCCAACTGGACGTTCTCCGACCTGGAGGAAGAGGCCGTTTACGACTTCAAGGTATCGCGCGAGCTCACCTCGCTGTTCGGTGTGAAGAACGCCATAAAGCACGCATCAAAGAAGCAACAGATAACATACTTTACAAAAGGTATTTGGTGGATGGCCGGTAAGGACATTACGCTTGGTCACTGGGAAGGTACAGGTGACACGGCGAAGCTCGTAATAGATGAGGGCGACCTTGTGGACTTCTCGAAAGACCTGTTCATCGGCGTTGCATCTACAAAGAGGAAGGTGCTGTTCGCAGGTTCGGACATGGTGGCCGCAATATCGAAAATCAAGAGCGAGCGTTTCCGTGCGAAGGAAACCGTTGCCATTTGGGACTTGCGCTTTACGTCGTTCAAGACAGACTTCGGCGAGGTGCTGTTAATACATCACGAGCTGTTCGACCAAGCAGGAATGCCCGACTACGGCTTTGCGCTCGAGGACGGCTACCTTGAGAAGCGCATATTCTTAGCATTCGAGAAGAGCGCACTCGACCTGAAGACGGCCGGCATACGCAACTCGGAGGCAAGGGTATTGCAGGAAGTAAGCTGCCTCGTGCTGAAGAACGCAAGGGCACACGCACGCGTGCAGCTTGCACCGGAGCCCGAAGACGCGGCAGGCGGCACTGACAACAGCGAAGAGGAAGAGCCTTGACAATTATCCCCTCCCTTCCATGAAGGGAGGGGATGGAATTTTAGGCTGAGACCTTTTTGGTGGATAGAACTAATGGGGCTGATAAGGCCGATAGGACTGATAGGACAGACAAGGCTGATAAGACTTAGAGGCCGATAACAGACAAGGCTAATGAGCCGATAGGCGATATTAATTGACAAGCAATGGCAACAAAGACATATATAAGCAGGAACACGATACCGCATTTCTCTGTCGGTGACAGGCGTGTGGCATTCCATCCGTCGTCGATGGGCAACTCTTTTTTCACGACAGACGACCCGATATTGCAGAGGCGAATGGAAGCGCATCCGTGGTACAAGAAGAAGTTTATGTTACACTCGGTGGAGGAAGACGAAGAAGCCCCCTCCCAACCTCCCCGAGGGGAGGAGCAAGGCAACAAGGAGCTTGCGGAAATGCACTTTGACACACTGGCTGACGCCAAGAATTATCTTGCAACGGAGTTCGGGGCGGTGAGGAGCAACATACGCACCACCGAGAATGCCATAAGCATTGGTAAGGCAAATGGGGTGAAGGTGGTGTTTGACAAATAAAATTCAAGGAGTTAAAGTAGTTAAAGGAGTTATCACTACGCTTCGTTAGGAGTTAAAGACAATAGCCGTGTTGGCAGCGTTTTACCTTTTTACTTCTTTACTCTTTTACTTTTAACTTAAACTTATGCTGATAGCGGAGAGCACGATAATAAGCGACGTGAGGGTAGCGATGGACGAGAATACGGCAATCACCGCATTCACTGACGGTGACGGCACGGTGATAGACACCTACACGCTGGAGATGGAGGAGATAATCAAATCCAAGATAGCGGACGGAGTGAACGCCGTGAGGAAGGTTGCGCCGCTGTCAATGCTTGACCTGACGAGAAAGACGAGCGGAGAGGACTGGCCCGTGACATGGATTGATGAGGGAAAGTGTATAGGCGAGGTGGAGCTGCCAGAAGACTATCTACGGTTGGTGATGTTCAAGATGAGCGACTGGGCACACGCAGCCACAACGCCGATAGCCGCCGACACGGCACTGTATCATCAACAGTTCAGTGAGAGGAAAGGCGTGAGGGGCAACCCGTCGAAGCCAAACATCGCCATCGCCGCAGACACGTCCACGGGCAAGGACGTAATACAAATCTTCTCATGCGACAGCACGGAAGCCACGGCAGAGATACTATATATAAGAAGATGTGACGGGAGGACTGGGAGCACTGAGAATACTGGGAGCTATGAGATTGAAGAGCCGATATACAGGGCTGTGGTGCTGAAGGTGGCATCGCTCGTAGCGGCGACATACGCAAATGGCGAGCTGGCGCAGCTGTTGAGCACGATGGCACAAGAAGCTCTTGGCTGAATAGGGCGAATGCGGCCAATAGGCCAAATATATAATTCAACTTAATATGGCAATAAAGAAGCACAAAATAACAGTATTGCTTGACTGGGCGTCGCTCAACAAGGACGTACAGGACAAGGCGTTCAGGATGGCGAGGCTTGCGAAATTAGGTGCAAACGACCAAACGGCTGCGGACAAGTTGGAAAGCGAAATAAGCCTTGGCGACGAGGACATGTCGCTGTTGAAGCGCGCGATGGCGCAGGGCTTGGCGGAAGTGGTGACGCTGTGCGGCGAATATGTGTGGAACACCTCACACTCATCGGACAACCATATCATCGACGCAAAGGACGTAACGATAATACTCATGATGCCGGTGAACTTCAACCTTGCAGGGTGCGAGAGTCTCGGCCAGATGATACACGCATACATTGTGGCAAAGGCCATGACTGAATGGTATCGCTACACTGTTCCTGCACGTGTGGATGAGCAGATGCAGCTCTGCGAAAATGCGCTTAAGGAAATACAAAAGATACTGGGCGCGAGAGTAAGGATGCTCGCCGGAGTGAGGAAGATAGAAGCGATTGTTTAAAAGGTGAGAAGGTGAAAAGGTGAGAAATTGAAAAATAAGAGGAAATGAAATCGATAAGAATAGGCAACGACATACGGATAGAATGGCCGATAATACTTGGCGAGGGTATTGAGGGGCTTGACGGCCTTGACCTGTCGGTATGGGTACGTCCAAGTGCGCCGACAGTGAACTGGCACAACTACGTTGAGCACCCGACGCTTTACAGAGAAGAGCGGAGGGTTATAATGAACGGCGGCTTGAGCTGTGTGCCTCACGGCGACATCGGCGACGGGCGCGAGCACTGCCACGGGCACAGGCGTCCTCCGCAGGCCGGTGCCCCGGCAAGATTGCCTTTCAAGGTCGAGGACGACAAGATAATAGCCTACTGGAGGGCAGACAGGCAGTTTGCCGTGGGCGATTATGACATAATACTATATGCGAGGAAAAACAAGACGGGTCAGGGCGTGTGCGACCAGTACCGTTTCGTGAGATTGGTGGCGCACTCGGCGCAGGCCGACCTGCCGGACGACAGCGGCTTGGAGGCTGTGATAGCGATGCAGCCCGTGACCTTGGAACTGTCGGGCCTATCGGCCTATGAGATAGCCGTGATACACGGTTTCAAAGGCACTGAGGAGGAATGGATAGAAAGCCTGAAGCCCGACGACAAGGCCGTCAAGGACTACCGCGAGAAGTTCATGGAAACGGGCATAAACGACACCATGCCGAAGGACATACTCGCAAAGGTAGAAGGTGTATATCCGCAAGAAAACACCGTCGACATTGAGTTCACCGGTATGCATCGCGGCTCTTCGGACGGATATCAGCCAAACAGCAGTGAAGACCCCGACAATTTCGTGCAGATACCGGCGGCCACCGCAAATGCGGCAGGTGTGATGGCTGCGGAGGACAAGGAGAAACTTGACGGCGTTGACACGGGCGCGACCGCCGACAGCGCGATAAGCGGAGAGGACATCGACAGGATTTGCGGCGACACAGGGACCGGCGGTACAGAAGACGGCTGCATCTGTGGCTGCAAGGCGATACCGGAGGAGACGCTGGAGAAAACATTGGAAGGGTGAAGCCCCGGAGCCCCCACCCGACCTCCCCGAGGGGGAGGAGGAAAGGGCGAAAAGGTGAGAAAAGTAAAAAAGTAAATGCCGCAAACGAAGATTTGGTTTGGCGCAAACGAAAAGAGAAAAGGAGCAATTCACATAAATTATTTGACAACCAAACAATCAGTAATAAATAATTAACAACTTAAAACAGTAAAATCATGGCAAATTATCTTGATTTGACGGGACTTGAGAAGTTCTGGGAAAAAGTGAAAAATCTGGTAACCACTGCTGTAGATGGGGCAAAGACCGCCGTAAGCAACTATACGGTGAACGGTAAGAAAATCAGCACGAACCCGACATTGACGGCTACAGACGTGGGCGCGGTACCCTCCACGGAGAAAGGCAAAGCGAACGGTGTGGCAACGCTGGGTTCGGACGGCAAGGTACCGTCGTCGCAATTGCCTGCACTCGACTTGACGTTGTACAAGGTCGTATCTGTGTTACCAACGACGGTTTCGGAAATAGACGTAAACAAGATTTACCTGTTGCCTTCAGATGAGACCGGTGAAAAGAACGTTTACACCGAGTACGTCTATACAGGTAGCACATCGGCGGCATACGACGAAAGCAAATGGGAGAAGATTGGCGAATACAAGGCCGACGTAGACCTGACGCCATATGCAAAGAAAAGCGAAGCGGTTGGAAACTTAGCGGCTTCTCGCACGGCTACACAGGTAATGATAGACGGTTCGAGAATAGAAGGGGGAGCCCAGACAACCGCGACTATAAACCCAGCTACTACTACGGAGGCAGGAGTAATGAGCGCGGAAGACAAGACGAAGTTTGACGGCATATTCGCAGGCAACATGGCGTTACCCACCCCTGTCATTTCAGGTTCGTGGGAGTTTTACAAGAACGACGGCTCGACCAAAGTCGAGGCATCAGCCATCACCCCCGTGCCCGACACAAACAACCCGACATTGGAGGAGGGCTACAAAGCGAAGTTCACAGGCACATACAAATGGACGCATGAAGAGGGGAAGAAAGACCCTACGCAGGCGGCAAGCAACAGCTCGTGGCAAGACCTCCCTTCCAGCGGACAAAACAGTAATAGTTACAATACAGGAGTTGTTGGCGCGAACACCACCGTCCGTGCGGCTATCCAGGCAGCAAAAACAGGTCTGATGGTCAGTGGCAGCGATGTCAAGCCTGCGAGCGGTATGGACACAACGCAGGCCACCAAGCAGGTTACATTCAACACAAGACGTTATTTTGGCGTGACAACCTCAAACAACCCCGACGAAGCAGCCATCAAAGCGCTTTCCAGCGAACTTGGAGGCAAGAGCGTCACGAAAAGCGGTGTCACCGCGTCAGGGTCACAATATTACGTTTTCGCATTCCCCAAGAAGTTAGGCGCACTTACGTCCATCATTCAGGACGGAGCAACCCCTGTTCTTTCAGCTTTCCAGCAAAAAGAGTTGACAATCACCAATGCGGCAGGAATGTCGGTTCCCCTGTATGTATATGTAAGCAATAATCCGGGAGCGTTCACCAACGCCAAGCTGGCATTCAGCTAAAAAGCAGGCAGAGAATGTTTTTCTACAAAAAATATTAATCAACAAATAAAACTTTAGAATTATGGCCTTAAGATATCCAGATAGATTAGAGAGTAACAACCCGTCGGCGTATGGTATAGTTCCTGCATCACAGATTTCTGGTCACCGTACCGTAGCGAACTTGACAGCACTTTACGCGCTTAAGGATTGTATTTTATCAGAAAGTGGCAACAATACCGCCAATGACGCCCTTGGGCAGGAGTGGTATGTAGTATCAGAACAAGCTAACTACCGCCTGACAGACTGGGCTAACCGCACAAAGGCGGCAGGCTGGCAGAAGGTTATTGACGGTGGTGATATAGACCTTTCAGACTATGTAACCAAAGATAACGCCGTAACGAGCGTTTGGATTGACCAAGAAAGCGACCGAGTTCTGGTTGCAAGTAGCTACGGTGACGGTAGTGACGACGACGGCAACTATATTAATGCCGCCACTACTACAACAGCAGGTGTAATGACTGCCGAGGATAAGGACACGTTGGACAATTTGCACAGATTGGCGACAATTAGTGACAAAGGCGGTATTCTGGTTGCAGGTGAAGGCGGCGTAACAGCTGATAATAATGGTAGTAATGTAACTATTGATTTGCCCTACGTAATAGATAGTGGCGACGGATGGGATAATGGCGACCTTCGTATAACCATTCCAGCAGCTACTGCAGATGATGCGGGTGTGATGACGGCGGAGGATAAGACGAAGCTGGACGGATTGAAGAACTACACCTTACCCACAGCCACAGACAGTGCATTGGGAGGTGTGATGACTGGTTATACCGAGACGGACAACAACTTTGCCCTGAAACTTGATGCCAATAAAGGTTATGTAACCGTTCCCGACGCTACAACGTCAAAAAGCGGACTTTTGTCCGCTGGGGATAAGACCCGATTAAATGAATTAAGACAACATTTACTTGACAACAAGAAAGCTGAAACACTCCCTTCCGACATCTTATGCACCCCACCTGAAATAACACAACAATCAAGCGTTGTGACATTGGATTTTAATGGTGTATATAGTAGTCCTACGGACGGTTATAAGACTGCAACTTTAGAACAATTACGTTTGGAAGCGGCGAGTGCAGACCAGGCAGGCGTAATGACAACAACGATGTTCAACAAGCTTAACGGCGTTGCCGACGAAGCCACGGCTGACAGTCCGATAAGCGAGATTGACATCAATAGGATTTGCGTGTAGGAAGTGACGGCGAAGAGCGGAGAGCCCGAACGCCTTGCAGGCAACGGGCTTCCCACTCTCCGCTTGAAAAGGCGCTCTTTGACATCGTGGGACTGCTGTTAAAATAGTGAATAAGGCTTAATATGCTTGGAAGTTTGTGCATTTTTGTGTATTTTTGCACACGAGCAAAGGAAAATCATGAAAGACAATGCACTTTCAGTTGCCAATTATTTTATAGATTTGGCTCATAAAGAAAAAAAGTCCATAACACAGTTAGGGTTGATGAAGCGTGTCTATATAGCTCATGGCTTTTCGTTAGCAATAGACAACAAATCGTTACTTGACAATCGTTTTGACAAGGTTGAAGCATGGAAATACGGTCCTGTGATACCGTCTGTTTATCATTCATTCAAGCAATACAAAGCTTCTCCTATAACAGAAAAGGCTGTTGTAATGGAATGGGATGAGAATACTAATGAGATGTCATTTCCAGAGCCTTCACTTAATGACGATGACGCTAAAAAGATAGTTGAGATGGTATGGAAGCGTTACCATGATTTTTCTGATTCAGAAATGGTTACGTTGACGCACCGCAAAGGAACACCGTGGTCTGTCTGCTACGTTCCAGAGCATAACGTTCCTATTCCTGATGAGATAACGGCTATGTATTATGAAAAGCTTGTCCGCAATGTGTTAAAGTCCTATAAAAGATGAGAGGCAAATCCAAAATCGAAGACATCATTCACATTCTCTCTGAAGAGGGCAAAGCAAAAGAGGAAGCGGAAGAGAAAAGTATAGAACTTCCAGAAGGTGCATCAAGCGACTTGATTATAGACTATCTGCACACACAAATAGAAAAACAGAAAGAAGAGATTGAGAGCCTTAAGCAAGACAGGGGACAAAGAAAAACATACAGCAATTATATATTTGGATTCATGTGTTTTTACATGTTGGCTTCATTAGTTGCTGTATTCTTTAAAGGCTTTGGAATAATGGACTTATCTGATGGTGTCGTAATCTCATTAATGACAACTTCATTAGCCAGTGTAATAGGAGTTTTTAATTTTGTGGCTAAATATCTTTTCCATCCTAAAGGTTAGGAATAAAATATTTTACGTACAGGCGGCAGTTCCACGGTAGATGGGGCTGCCGCTTTTTTCATACGCCAAGAATAAGGGTATTATTTTTCACATTAAAATGAAGTGATATGGAATTTTTAGACATAAACGGCGTGAGCCAGCTATGGGAAAAGGCGAAGGGCACTTTCGCGCTCAGGGCGGCCGAGGTTAAGGCGACGGGAGCCACAACAAGCACAAGCATATTACCTGGTATATACCCGAGGGCAGGCGACACTGTCACGTTCAGCGGCCTTCGGTTGAACGCAAACTTGACATTAAGCCTGCTGGGAAATGTGACACGGGGCACGGGCCATACGATGGCATCGGTCGGGACATACTCCGTGACGCTGAACGGGATGGTGACACGGGAGAATTTGGCGGCGCAGGCCCAGGGAGGCGGCTGGACATTTCAAATGCTTACAGCCGTCAGCGACAAGCTTGACGAGCTGTTTCCCGACGGCGTGTGGGGTCCGAAGACGGGCGTGGTGTACGAGGCGGAAGGGAGATACTTCGTGCGCGACGGCGACGGCGACTATCTCAAGGAGTGCGCCACGCTGGAGGAGGCATACAGGGAGGCCGGCGGCCTGCCGGAACAGGCTGTTCCGCTGCGCATAGTGCACACGGACTTCAATATGAAAGCACACGGCGAGATAGTGCTGTCGTTGCCGAGGGCGGCGTTCGAGCACGGCGGCCTGACGGACATTGCCGGGAACTACGGGCTGGCGGTGTTCCGCTGGCTGCCGAGGCGCAGGACGAAGTACGAGTACTTGTCGGAAAGCACCGCCGGAAAACACCGGATAATACGCAAGGGTTTCTGGGCGAGGGCGGTGACGGCACCAATCGAAAATGGCAGTCCGTTCGTGCAGTTCCAGATAAGCGGCGACTACGGTTACAACAACGACAACGAGAACTTTTCCGGCTATCCGAGAGGCGTCAAGGATTATTGGATTGGGACGGACATGTCCGAAGTGAGGCAGTATTTCTTCGACAACTACGTGGTGAAAAACACGAGCGGGAGCATGCACATAAAGAACGGGCAGAGAAGTTTGACGGCACGCGAGGAAAACAAGAGGACGGTTTGCTTCGCGAAATGGGGCTTCGCCCTTTGCGAAAAGGATAGCGGAAAGATTGTGTCGGACATAGCGCCGTTCAAAATCGGCTTTTTCCAGAACTGCTACAAGGCTGCCGGCGACGGCGAGAACCATTCGTACATAGACGATAGCGTGGTAGCCGGGCTGACGGCAAGCCATGTGGGCATAGTGCCGATGAACAGGTATTAAAATCAGGAGGGAAGGAGCAAGGAGGAGAAAGGGCATAAAAAACCTTCGAGCCATGCGCCCAAAGGTATATAAGACGAGCCATACGCCCAAACTTTACATAAGGTGAGCCATACGCCCTTACCTTTATGGAGACAAAGATACGAAAAAAAAACGGAAACAACAAGGGTGAAGGATGAAAAATTAAAAAAATGGGAGTAATGGGAATGCTGGGAGAGCCGGGAGGACTGGGAGTGCCGGGAGGACTGGGACTGATGCAATTCATAATGCACAATTCATAATGAAGAATATGAGTATAAATAATCGGCGATGACAGGGAACGGAGTGAACGGGATGAACACGGGGACGAGAACCATGGGACTGCTGCTGATGGGCAACGAACTGGTGGCGATAATCTATGACGCACGGTGGCTGATGCTGGTTATAACAGCATGCGTGGTGGCCGACTTCAGATACGGCTGGGGCGAGAGCCACAAACGGTACGCCAAGGCGAAAGACAAGGGCGACAAGATTGTGATGTCGCAGTACAGGTGGCGAACGTCGAGGGCTGTGCGGCGGACGGTGAACAAGTTGGTGGACTACCTGATATGGGTGTGCCTGGGGATGTTCACGGGATATGCCATACTGAAACCTCTCGGCGCAGACTACACGCTCGGAGGTATTGTCGCCACGACAATAGCCGTTGGCTGCGAGGCGAAGTCTTTTATCGGACACTTCTTTTACCTTCACGGCGTGAGGATTGAAGAAAAGAGCGTGAAGGGCTTTCTCCGGGCTTTTGTCGTGGCGTTCGCCAAGAGGAAGGACAAGGACATCGGCGAGGCCCTGGAAGATGCTATGGAAGGTGACAGCCCAGAAGCCCCCTCCCAGCCTCACCGAGGGGAGGGGAAAGGGAAGCAGACGGGTTGACAAGTCAACGAGTGAACAACCGCATAACCGTACCCCAAAAAACATACTACCGTAAAATAAAACAGGAATGAAGGCAAGTGAATTATTGATAGAGAAGATAAAGGAGTTCGAGGGGTACTCGAACACGGCTTACCGCTGCGCCGCAGGTGTATGGACTTGCGGCTGGGGGCACGTAAGGGGCGTGACGGCCACGACGACTTGCGTAAGGAGCGAGGCTGAACGGTGGCTGAAGGAAGACCTTGCGCCGGTGGAGGCATACGTCGGCACCATCGGGCAAGTGAGGACGCAGGGGCAGTTTGACGCGCTGGTGGACTTCGCGTATAATCTTGGTGTCGGGAGTTTGAGGTCGTCAACCTTGCTGAGGAAGATAAAAGAGGGAGCATCCACGGAGGACATACAGGAGCAGTTTAGAAGATGGGTGTATGCCGGCGGCAAGGTGATGAAAGGACTGGTGAAGAGAAGGGAGTGGGAAGCGCAACGGTGGGCGGAATAAAAAGACAAGCAAGCCCCCACCCTGCCTCACCATAGTAGAGAGGACTGGGAGAACCGGGAGGACTGGGAATAAGCGGCGGAGCACGGACTGGGCGGAACGTGCCGTGACTTGATAATGGCCGTGCCGAGCCGCTTACTTCTTTCCGAAATGGAAATAAGTGACCGGTGCAGGAATTGCAACCGTCGCAAGGCGCTCTTTGACATCGTGGGTTGCCGTTACAGTGCAAACAAATATGTTAAATATTTGGTTTCAATCAATTAAATACTTATCTTTGCAACGGGAAAATTTAACCTATAAGTAAAATTGTGGATATTATAGAGATTTATCCAGACCATTTATTCAGCATAAAAAATGACGGCGAGGAATTAAATGAATATCAAAACATATTCAAGAGGTTGTCTGACAAGGACACGGTGCTTGAGTTCTTCAAGGCAAACGAGTGTTATTTGAAAAACGATTTTTGGGGGAAATACGGACTTTCACCCGAAAATGCGGCGGCAAGCGTCATTGAGGATGTGTATGAACTTGAACAATATATAGAGGACTTGTGCAAGCATTCACAATGCAACACTCGTCCAGACCTTGATGATTACTTCAAATATCTTGACGGGCAGTATGCTTATGAATTGGAATATATACCAATGAAAGGTTATGGGAGTTATTCCCCTACTTTTGTGCGCATATACGCCTTGAAAATACAACCGAATGTATATGTAATTGTGTACGGAGGCTTGAAATTAGCCAAGAAGATAAAAGACTCGCCTGTGCTGAAAGACAATGTGATGTCGCGCATCGACACCGCCCGCCGCTTTTTGCATGAAATAGGCGTATCAGATGAAGGTGATTTGAAAATGATGTAAAATAACGACAGAATATGGCATCCAATTTAGAAAAGCTCAAGAAGGTGGCAAAGTCCCAATCCAAAGAGGACTTGGCTTATGCCGCATACCGCCGGGAGAACAGCGGATGGTTGAAAAAATCGGCCATGTTGTCGCTTGCAGTGGAACAACTGCTCAAGGATAAGGGCATGAGCAAGCAAGTTTTTGCCGAGAAACTTGGCGTAACGCCTCCGCAAGTAACAAAACTGCTTAGCGGCAAAGAAAATCTTGGCCTCAAGACCATCGCCCATATGGAGGAAGTCTTAGGCGAGGAGATTATAAGCGTGCCGCTAATGCGCAGAAAATGCTTCGTAACATTTGAAGTGTCGACAAGTACTGACGAGAACATGGCCACACTCCCCTATGGAAAACCGTCTTATGCCTACAACAGTACGGAAGTTCACTCTAAATGGGCACAGCTTGACGAAGCTATTTAAAAAATCACAGAAATGGACAACATACAATACAGGTTACAAAATTTTGATTTACCCCGGTTCAATATCCGCTTAGAGAACTACGGTGCGAAATCAAAGACAAAGATAGGGACAAACATCGCATTCGCCTACAACAAGGACAAGTGCGTGGTTAAAAGTTCCGTGTTCATAGAAATGTCACAAGACGATAAAGAATTTCTTGTGATGCAGATGGACGCCTATGTTGAAATCAGGGAAAGTTCCGCAAAACAGATGATGACTGAAAAAGGCATTTGCCTGCCGCGCTTTCTCCAATGTCAGTTTGCATCTTTCTGCTACGGTGCTCTTAGAGGTGTGATGTATTTGAAAACTTTGAATACGCCATTGCAGAACGTAATCCTTCCGCCATTGGAACTGCACAATGTCATAAAAAATGACATCATTATATCCCTTGAATAAGGAAATACAACATTTAACAACGCATAAGCGGCGACCCATATGTCAAGGGCTGCCGCTTTTTTATTGGTTAAAATTAAAGATATGAATAGAGTGAGAGGTTTGCTGGCGTGTGCGGTGCTGACGCTGCTGTTCGGATGCACAACAGCGAAGTACGTGCCGGTGCCGTCGGTGAGCGTTGACAGCGTGTACGTTGACAGGTGGCTACGGGATAGCGTGTACCTGCATGACAGCGTGTTCGTCAACCAGTGGACGCAGGGCGATACGGTGTTTGTTGACAAGGTGGTGACAAGGTACAAATACAAAGACAGGTTGAGGCATGACACGGTGGCGGTTGTAAGGGCTGACAGTGTGCGAGTGCCCTACCCTGTCGAAAAAGACTTGGGCTGGTGGGAAAAGACGAGGCTTTACTCATTCCCCGTGCTCGTGGCGATGGTTGCAGTGCTGGCGTTCGTCGTGGTGTGGCTGGCTATTAAACAGAAAAAGAAATAGGGGTATTTGACGTTGTAGGGCTGACCGTAAAAAATAAATACAATATTTCCCGGGAATTATATACAATATTTCGAATAAATTATATATCTTTGCGTCATATAAAAGCCCTTACGGCAATAAGGGCTAAAATGACAGACGGTGTGCCCGTCTTAAAAATTAAATTTTATGGCAACAAATTTACATCAAATTTTCGAAAAACGAAAACGCATCACTAAAAAAGAGGCGTTAGAGTTGCTTAAAGATTGTTATGAAGGCATCTTTAAGGCGTATTACAATGGTTTGGCCAATTATAACGAAGAAGTCAGGATGACCATACCTGAAGCAAGTACAAGACTTGTCGGTCCTCTACTTAATGCAAAAATGACCGAGAGTTTTATTCTTGCGTTTCCCGATAATTGGAACAGGGGAAAATATGGAAGAATTATCTTCCGCTGGAACGGTGTACTCATGCTTATCAAGAAATTGAATAAAAATGACAAGCCGTCGTATATCCCTACAATACTTTCAAACTCCATAGTCAACCAATATCAGTTACCATTATTCCCTGACGATGAGGGCAAAGAAGAGCCAATATTGATATTCGGATACACAAAAGACAGCTTTGGGGAACTTGTAAACCCGAGGATTGTCTTGTATGACGATGGGGTTCAATGGACAGCCTATATGGAGGACGGTATGAATATGCCGAATGCCAATACAGGCACGCAGGAAATTGTTGTCCGCCTGAAAAAGAAAGAGACAGGAGAGAAGAAAGCAGAATAATAATTGGGCACACTGTCTGTTTTCAATAAATCTATTAAAGAGCAATGTCATATGAAATGTGAACAGCTAACATTCGCAAGGGAATACAGGGGATTGACGCAAACGGCACTTGCGGCAAAGGTAAAGGGGCTGTCGCAATCCAACCTGTCAAAATACGAGAAAGGGTTTGGTGGGCTGTCAGA
Organism: uncultured Prevotella sp.; assembly: GCA_900551055.1. Classification (GTDB taxonomy): domain Bacteria; phylum Bacteroidota; class Bacteroidia; order Bacteroidales; family Bacteroidaceae; genus Prevotella. The sequence goes on from URUK01000004.1 coordinate 22,465, forward strand.
CAATATGCTTAATTTAGTTATGTCCACCCTTGACTTTCCGATGAAATTTCTCGACATAAGTATCGAGAACAAGGTGGACAGCAAGCATTACAGGAAACGAGCGACCATAACCGTCAAGACGCGTAACGAGATAGACAGGACAATATCCTTGATAGCTTATTGCTTTGACTGGCTTAGTGAGTTTGTCGAGCTTCCGGATTATACATTCGATTATTACGACATTGACAATGGTATAAGCACCGAAGAACTCGCAACGTACATAAGGAACAAGTACAGACTTGGTGTATCCCCAATTCGTGGTATATGCAACTTCCTTGAACGCAACGGGGTATTCATATATATGTGGGATTGCCCGAATGAAGAGTTTGACGGCGTTTCCTTGATAACCGATGCCGGAAACCACCTTGTCATCGTGAACAGGAACAGGAGTAACGACAGAATAAGGTTCACCCTTGTACATGAGTTAGGGCACATACTTATGCACGAAAGCCCTAATTACCCAGTATTCAGCAACAGGGACAAGGAGAAAGAAGCAAATGCGTTTGCATCGGCGTTTCTTATACCTACGCAAATGGCAAAACGCAACTTGTCAAATGTAAAGTTAGGACAGCTGCCCGAGTTAAAAAAATATTGGCTTGTTTCAATGGCCTCGCTCTTGGAAAAGGCGAAAAATATCAATGCCATTACAGGGGATAAGTACAAGTCTATGAGGATGGAATTTAGCAGAAAGCACTGGAACAAGAAAGAACCATACGAAGTGCCTATTGACAGCCCTACTGTCTTTGAACAGGCATATATGCTGGTATCAGACACATTAGGATATTCAATCGACATGATTTCAGAAAGCACAGGCTTGCCAAAGGATGTCTTGATAAAGATTTTCGGCAAATCGGCAAGGATAATATCATTAAAGCCACAATTATAACAATTTTTATTTTGACAACAAGCGGCAGTTCCACGACGATGGGGCTGCCGCTTATCTGTTATATTAAGGCTGAGAAATAGATGTATATTTAGATATAATAGATATGCCGATAAGATATCGGTATATCGCAGGCTTATACCCTTTAACTGGTATCCTAATTAAAAAAATTAGAGACAGGAGTGTTGTTAATTTCGCAGATTAGAGAGAATTTAAAGGCCGGGAAAAAGTATAGCTGTGTGCAACAATGGCGACAGTTGGTTTGTAAAAAAATGATATAGGTGGTTAATGACAAAAATAAAACGTCACATGCAATGGAGCATGTGGCGTTTCGTTTTAATGGCATGTGGCGTTTGTGGCAGTCACTGTTCATAGCCTCTCTTCGGTAATTTTTTTGATGTCGCCGCAGCAATGGACAAGTCCCATGCAGTCGCTTCTATTTAAAATCCACATCATCATTTTTCAGTGATGCAATGTTATTGCTGATGAAAAGTATTATACCTATTGATGAAGTTACAGAGCCGCCGACAACCATAATCGTCTGCATCAAAGATTGCTCAACAATAAATGCGCTGATAATGGCAAAGACAAAGAAAACACACCATAATGTAGCCATAACTATGGACGTGGCAAATTTTGCTTTCGGAGCAATGGCTGTAGATGCATACATGGCGAAATAACCTGCCAATCCATAAACAATGAGATGTCCTAAGATGACGGTGATACTTATTGTATTCATAAACTCGATGCCCACATAACCGTAATTTATCCATTGGACAACCATTGACACTGCGTATGCAAGAAGGTATGCCACGACAGATGCCGGAATTACAGCAATCCATCTTAATATGTCTATTATAGTATAGTGTTTCTTTTCCATGTTCTTTTGATTATTTATTGTTCCACATCTTTATTATCCTACATTTGCTTTTTCTGAGGCGGCGTTACGCGATATGCCGAGGGCTTTCTCGTAGGCTGCGACTTGACCACGCAGGTAAAGGATTTCGCGGTCTTTGTCGCTGTCTTCCGCAGCTTTTTGTTCTTTATCAAGCTCTGAACCTTCATAAAAAAAAGAGACTGGAAGTCTTAATACTTTCGCTAATTTTTCTATTGTACTGGAACGTACATCAGAGGCGGACAATATTGCATTTATTGATTGCGGAGTTATATTTAGCAACTCTGCAATTTCTTTTTGCGTTTTTCCTGTCTCTAATAGCCTTCTTTTTAAAATCTCACCTTTCATAAGACAGTAATTTTAGTTATTATGTTAATAATCGTTATAAAATAAGACAATAATTGGATTTATTGAATTATAGTCTTATCTTTGCAAAGTCATAACAATGTTATCGTTTCGCACGGATTTCTCTCTAATCTGCAAAATTAGGGAAAAAAGTTGACTTAAACAAGAGATTAGAGATAAAAAAGGCGAGGCCAGATAAGACGGATAGGACCAATGAGGCGGATAAGCCAAATTCACGCTTGTTGGTGCGTCGCTTTACAAACATAGAGATTAAAAGGAAAATGGAAAGATTGAAGGACTTTGAGATGGACGCGCCGGGAATAACGGTGTCGCCGGTGGTAAGGAAAGTATCGATTTCGGAGACGCTGGACGCGATGGAGCCGGGGACGACGGCGCGCTTCACCGTGAGACAGATGAACCTGCAGAGCGTGAGAAGCATAATAAGCCGGAGGAACCTGGCGGCGGGACGGACGGTGTTCGTGCTGACGGGCTACAACAACGGCGAGGTGTTTGACGTGACGAGGAAAGAGTGAAGATGCCCCACCCAACCTCCCCGAGGGAAGGAGTTAAGAATTAACAATTATAGGAGGAATGGGAGAACTGGGAGAGTTGGGATAGGGCAAATGGGACAAATAAGGCTAATATGTAATAGGACAAACAGGAGGAAAGATTATGGTGACAGCGACAGAGCCGCAGGTGGCGGACACGGCGAAATACAGTACGAAGGAGGCATACGAGGCTTTGGGCGTAAGCCGGAGCGCGTTTGCGGAGTATGTGGCGAAAGGCTTGATAAAGTACGGCGAGCGGCGGACGGTGAAAGACCGCATGGGCAGGCCGAGGAAGTTCTTTACAGGCAGGGCGATAAAGATGCTGTGGAGAACCTTGTGATAATTCACAACTGGGAGAGCTGGGAGAACCGAGAGGACTGGGAGAGCCGGAAGTGGTTGTGAATTATGAGTTGAAAATAATGTGCGATAGGTGCAGGGACGGCTGACGGCCGGCAACACGCAGCGAGAGCGGCTGCACCACTATTCAAATTAAAAATTAACAATGAAAAATTAAAAATCATTGTTTCGTTCTTTGACATATTGGAACATTAAAGGCTGAAATAAAATCCCGGCAAGGCACGGCGTGAACACATACCGCATTGTTGTTGTCGGGCGTGCGTCCCATATATTACGTATGGGATGAGCGTATTGAAGCGAACTTACGATGTGGATGCTAAAGGCAGCGAAGTCTTGACGCTATAAAGATGTGGGGACAGGCGGCCACGGTCTGCTGACGCATTCACAGGACATCATATCCCCTGCAAGAGGCGCGACGCCGCCAATCGGATTGGCGCAGGGGAACGAAATTAATTAATAGATTTATGAAAAAGATTGCATTATTATTGTTCGGCAGGTATATCAGGAAAAAAGCGTACATTTATTCAGGTCCATCCATAACCAAAGCCGAGGAAATGTACGGTTGGATTACGGGTGCACCTGTAAGACTATGGCATACACGACTGTGGTGCGCGCGATACAGCCATTCTTATAAAAAGCTGTACGAGTGGCTCATTCGCCCGTCAGAAGACGGCGCAGCTCTTCGTAAGCAGTAGCGGTTTCAACTACAAGCTGCAAGCCGTTATTGTCTTTTACGGTCAGGTGTACGGAAGCACCGTCAGTTTCAGGCAATACTTCATAGATGTGTGCTGTGTTTAACAATATCTCACAACCACTATTGTCTGTTATTTCAATGAATTTACTCATATTTATATTATTTTAGATGTGGCATTGCAAAAGTAACAAAATTCGGGCACGTTGCAAGACTTTTGATTTTAGATGTGGCAATTTAATTTCATAAACAGTGTGCCATCCCGTGCTGCACGAGTTTTTGAATGTTTCACTTGGTGCTGCCCTTCGATGGGAGCACGGGAACTATCTTATTAGTGGAAGACGATAGTATCAATGAGCATTGGAAATCTTATACGATGTGATGAGAACGTAATACTACATTAACGGTTTGACCGTGCCTACTGTGAAGTCCGCGCGGCCTTTTGCATGGACACTTTTTTCAAATGTCATTTTAATAGTGTTTTTTCACGATTAGTTAATCAGGCCGCCCATGCCGGGAGGCACGGCGGCTTTTCCGAAGGTCATAATAAGACAACATATAGAGTTCTGCGAGCAAAACGTAGGAGACGCCCCTCCGTTAAGGATTGAACGCCTCGGGGCGGAGGGGCTTTTACAATGAACGACCAAAACCCCGACACAACAGGCGCAGGGAAAGCTGACGACTTGCATCCCGTAGCGAGAACGGCTGCGCCACGACATTGTACTTCAATGTTTCAAAGAGCTAATACATCCGGCTTGCCCATTCGTGAGAACCGGCAAGCCTTTTCACCGGAAACAAAAAACACAAGATATATGAAGAAGCTATCAATCGCGCTGCTTGCGCTGACTACGGTGCAGGCGGCAATGACCGGCGAAGGCACGGCCTTAATAGTGGCGTTCGTGCTGTTCTGTCACACGTGCGGAAAGGACGTGGAAAGGATATGGAACAAGTATTTCAACTGATAAAATTGACAGATTATGAACAATCAAGAAACATTGAACCAAGCAAAGGCCATCCAGTCGTTGAAAGCGACGGAGGTCGTGAGAAACGACTACGTGCGCCAGCAGTTCATCAACGTGTACAACGCCATTTGGAAGGAAGGCGGCGAGGGGGCGTATGAACGCGAGGCGATGTACTTCAACAACCAGCTAAGGGACAACGAGAAACTGCGCAAGTGTACGGGCATGTCGGTGTTCTTCGCGTTCATCGACCTTGCAGTGCGCGGCCTGACGTTGGAACCGGGCGCGCAGGCGTTGTGCTACCTGCTGCCGCGTAACTATTGCACCGGCAAGAACGCACAGGGACAGAACCTCTACGAGACACGCTGCAACCTCACCATATCAGGATATGGCGAACTGGTATTGAGGGCGAAGGCCGGGCAGATACAGTATGCAGACAACCCTGTGATAGTGTACGAGGGCGACGAGTTCTCGTTCGGCGAGAAGGACGGAAGGAAGTACGTGAACTACTGTTGCAAGATACCGAGGCAGTCCGACCGCATCATAGCCTGTTTCCTGAAGATTACGCGGCCTGACGGCTCGGTGGACTACAGCGTGATGACGGAGACGGACTGGAAACGCCTTTCAGACTTCTCGGGCAAGGCCAACAGGTATTGGGACAACGACGCCCACAAATACGTCGAGAACCCAAACCAGCTATACTCCTCCGCCGACGGCCAGATAGACACCGGCTTCCTGAAAGCCAAGTGCATCAAGCATGCCTTCAAGACTTACCCGAAGATAGCCATAGGCAAGGGCACGCAGCTTGAGAGCGATGTGATAGACCAGCCGCAGCAGGACTTCGACCCGTACGGTGGAATGGCCGACGGCACGGCCCAGGCACCGCAACCGAATGAGGCGCAGACATTCGCACCGCCGCAGGACATGTCGGCAGGGGTGAAGGTTGAGAGTTCGGGAGACGACGCTTTTTAAAATCCCAAAGCCCCTCCCGGCCTCCCCGATGGGAGGAAGCTGACGGGAGGACTGGGAGTGCTGGGAGAACTGTGAAAGTAGGAAGGGAATTGTGAATTATAAATTGTGAATTATAAATTGTGAATTGAAATTATGAGTAACGAGATTACGATAATACGGCCGGAGAACATGAGGGAAATAATGCAGGCCGCCCCACAATGTTACGAGCTGAACAGGACGTCGCGCGACAACTGCGTTAACTTCGGGCAAAACATACTCCATGCGATACATCAGCAGGGAATGGACGACGAGCTTGACAAGCAGGCGGCGGCGTTCATCGAGAAGGCACGGCGTACGGTGAAGGTGATGAACGAGCGCCGTTCGCCGGTGACCAAGCTGTTCGACCAGGTACGCGCGGCGTACACTGCGGTGGAGAACGAGATAGACCCGGCCAAGACAGGGACAATCGGTTACCAGCTTCAGCAGCTGCGCAACCAGTACGCCGCAAAGAAGCGCGCCGAGGAAGAGAAAAGGTTGCGCGAGGAAATGGCACGCCGTCAGGCGGAAGAGGCTGCACACAAGTTCCGTATGGACGTGGAGGACGATTTCAAGCAGAAGTTCCAAGACTTGGTAAATTCCACGCTCAACAAGATAACCGAGGTTGACAACAACCTGACGCTCGAAAACTACGACAACTCATTGGCCTTGCTCCGCTCGATTAAGGCTACCACAGAGGATTGCGTTCCTGCATGGATTGAAACGCTGCACACCTCGCGTCTTATACCGATGGGCATTAAGGTGGCCGACGTGGAAAAGGAAATCAAGCAGAAACTCTGCAAGCAGTTCTGCGACCAGTATCTATCCGAAGTGGGCGATACGGTGGACTACACCATAGACCGCCTCCCCTCCAAGAAAGCCAACCTTGAACGAATGGCAAAGGCCGACGCAGAGGAAGCGGCGCGCATCAAAGCCGAAATGGAAGCGCGGCAGAAAGCCGAGGCGGAACGGATGGAGCAGGAACGCGCCGCACGCGAGGCCGAAGAAAAGCGCAAGGCCGAAATGGAGCGAGGTGCGGCTGAAATGAAGTCGCTCTTCGACGGGCAGGCGGCGTTCGCCGGTTACCAGCCGAAAACAAAGGTGACTAAGAAAATAAACCTGCTCAACCCGGAGGGAATCATGCCGATACTCTCGCTGTGGTGGAGCAAGGAGGGCTGCACGCTCACCGTCGAGGAGCTGGCCAAGATTTTCAAGAAGCAAATCTCATTCTGCGAGAAGCTCGCCAACAAGGAAGACATCTTCGTCAGAAATGAGAGCGTGGAATATGTGGACGAAGTTAAGGCAAAATAATCATGGCTAATCACAATCCCGATGAATACTATAACAGAACGGAGGTGTCGAACTCCGACCTCACGGCCTTGCGTGACATCCTCCACCCTCGCCCACAATTCGGCGACCGCGAGGCTGCGTTCCGCTTCGGCACACTGGTGGACGCAATCATCACCGAACCGGCACGGGTGGACTACTACCGCTACACGGTGGACGACGTGCAATACACCGACGACGAGTTTCTTCACGCAAAGGAAATGCAACGCTCGCTCCGCATGGAGGCACGCCACGACCCCTTTCTTGCCAAGGTGCTGGAGCTGGCGGACACGCAACGTTTCATGGTGAACCACGGTCAGGAGTTCACCTATTGTGAATACCCGTTCCACTTAGACACGCGCTGCAAGTGGGACTGGTACTTGACGGCTTTCGGTTTCGGCGGCGACTTGAAAACCACCTTCGCCAGCTCGAAGCAGGAATTCGACGAGGCGGTGGACTTCTTCGATTGGGACCGCAGCCGCGCATGGTACATGGACATCGCTCACAGTGACCGCGACTTCATTTACGCAATATCGAAGAAGAACTGCAAGGTGTTCAAGAAGTTCATCAACCGTGGCGATGAGATATATAACCGTGGCAGGGAAAAGTATGAGGAACTGGCGTTTCAGTGGTGGCTGCTGTCGATGAATAAGTCATAATAGGGAGGACGGGGAGTGCTGGGAGTACTGAGATAATTGACAGTTATGGATATTTATTGCCGGGTGACGGATTACGGCCTTGTGCCGGTGTATGACAGCGACCTCGACATGAAGAAGAGGCTGAAGGTTGGGTCTACGGTACGCTGCCGTGTGACGCTGCCGCGCAACTACGGGTTTCACAAGAAATTCTTTGCGCTCGTAAGGCTGACATACGACAACCTGCCCCTTCCGCTCGTCGAGCGGTGGAACATCCACAGTACGGACGACATGCTGCGCCGCTTCAAGCGCGACCTCGGATATTACACGTCGAGGACGAACGACCGGGGCGAGCGCGAGATTGAGTACCGCAGCATATCGTTCGCGGCAATGGACGCGGAAGAGTTCGAGCGGTTCTACAACGACTGCGTGAACCTTGTGCTTTACACTTACATACGAGGACTTGACCGCGAGGACTTGGAAGAAGAAGTTGAACGTTTCAAATGAACAGATTATGAAAGCAAAAGTAGGACAATGCTATTACGCGCCTCGTGGACGCGCTTTCCGCATATACAGATACGTCCATGTTATGGCTTCATGTACTATGGCTGTGCCTGTAGACAACGAGCCGCTATACCGTGACCGCGAAGAGGCGCGCAGGAGGGTTTACGAGTTGAACGGATGGATTTCTAAAAATAAACAAGATGCAAACACTGAAACATCACCTGCGCGTTGAGCCGTATCCATACCAGCGCGAGGGAATAGGCTACGGGCTGGCAAAGAAACGGCTGATTATCGGGGACGAACCGGGGTTGGGAAAATCGGAAAGCGTTGATGCACTTATTGCAACGCCTAACGGTTTTGTCCGTATGGGCGACATTGCTATCGGTCATGAATTGTTTGGGCAGGATGGCAAGGTGTATAATGTTCTTGGTGTGTTCCCACAGGGGAAACTACCGACCTATCGCATATATTTTTCCGACGGTAGCAATTGTGAATGTTCCCTTGACCATTTGTGGAATGTAAGGGACGAGAACCGCCGTAGGCGTGGGAGTGGCTGGATTACCAAGACATTGAAGGAAATACTTGATAGAGGGATTACACTCAAAAGCAATCCCAAAAGAGAGGCTTCAGGGAGAAAGCCTATACTGAAATGGGAAATACCAATGTGTGAACCGGTACAATTTCACCAGAAACAATATACCATACCGCCATATACGATGGGCGCATTCATCGGTGACGGTTGTATGTCAAAAACTTCCCACGTTTGCATTTCCATTCCCGAAGAAAAGGATTTCATTATCAGGCATATTGAGAGTGAATTGAATCAGCAAATGTCTATATCGTCAAAAAAATATGGGAATATTTGCCATCATCACATAGTCAATAGTGATTTGGTAGACAAGTTCCATGTTACAAACTTGTACATGAAAGCCATCCGGGAACTTTCATTGGATGTTGTCAGTTGTGACAAATTCATACCTATGATATACCTGCAAGGCAGTGTTGAGCAGCGGATGTCCCTGTTACACGGCATTATGGATACGGATGGAAGCTGTATCAAGAACAGGACAACATTTCATACTACAAGCCGTATTCTTGCCGAGGATGTCAAGGAACTTGTGCAGTCCCTTGGCGGAACAGCCATCATTCATGGTTACAATCGTAAGGAAGCCGGCAAAAGTCTTGAGTATCAAGTTAACCTGCGAACAAAGTTCTGTCCTTTCAGCAAGGACTGCTATAAGGCAGTAGCATGGAAACCGAACAACCGCTTTAAAGTCACCAGATACATTGAACGTGTTGAGTATGTAGGTGACAAGGAATGCCAATGTATCAAGACTTCCGCACCTGATGAACTGTATCTTACGGATGAATATATTGTGACCCACAATACGTTGCAGAGCATCGGCATTGTAGATACGGCGAACGCCTATCCCTGCCTCGTCATCTGTCCCTCGTCGTTGAAGATAAATTGGCAGAGGGAGTTCGGGAAGTTCACGGACAAATCGGCGTTGGTGCTTGACAACTCCGTGCGCACGACGTGGCCTTACCTGCTCAAGATGGGTATGCATCATGTTGCCATTGTGAACTACGAAAGTCTGAGAAAGTATTTTGTATGGGACATCAATGGGAGCAATGGGAGTTCCAGGAAAGGCAGCCAAAGCTTCCGGTTGAAGGACGTGGTGTTCTGTCCGCAGATAAGGATGTTCAAGAGCGTAATCATTGACGAGAGCCACAGGGTGAAAGACCCGTCGGCGCAGCAGACAATCTTCACCAAGGGGATTACGACAGGCAAGGAATGGATTATACTGCTGTCGGGTACACCTGTGGTTAACCGACCTGAAGACTTGGTGGCGCAGCTCTCAATCATGGGCAGGCTTCAGGAGTTCGGAGGGCGGACGCGGTTCATGGAGGACTACTGCATTGACCCGAAAGACAAAAAGGCGCAGCCTGCCGTGCCGCTGTCGGTGTTGAGCCGAAAATTATACGACACCTGCATGATACGCCGCGAGAAGGCGAAGGTGCTGCCGCAGCTGCCCGACAAGACACGCGTTGACCTTTACGTTGACATCAGCAACGCACCGGAATATAACCTCGCAGCCGCAGACCTCGCGGCTTACCTACAGCAATATACCGAGTGTACGGACTGGGAGATACGGCGCAAGATGAGGATGGAAGCTCTTGTGCGCTTCATGACGCTGCGCAGGCTGGCCACACTGGGCAAGGTGGCGCAGGCGGTGGACTTCATACGCACATTCTTGGAGAACGGCAAGAAGCTGATAGTGTTCTGCTCGCTGCACGAAGTCGTGGACGGCTTGGTAAAGGCTTTCCCCGGCGCGGTGACCGTAACGGGGCGCGACAGCGTGGTGGAGAAGCAGGCGGCTGTGGACAGCTTCCAGAACAACGCGGAAACAATGCTCATAATCTGTTCAATCAAGGCCGCCGGCGTAGGGCTGACATTGACGGCTTCATCGTCGGTGGCCTTTCTCGAACTGCCGTGGACTTACTGCGACTGCTGCCAGTGCGAGGACAGGGCGCACCGCATAGGACAGAAGGACAACGTGACGTGCTACTACCTGCTGGCCGGCGGCACAATAGACAACGTGGTGTACAGGCTTATACAGGACAAAAAAAACACGGCTGCGCAGATAATGAACTCCGACGACGGGATACCGACGGAGGAGGCGTATTTCAACGAACTCGTTAACCTTTTCATGGAACATGGAGATATGCAAGACGGACGTGCGGAAGATAATCCAGTACTTGGATGACGCAGCGAAGCTATACGACGCTCTACCAATGCAGAAATGCAAATGTAGAGCACACATGATAAAACAACTTATTATTAAACTAAAAAAAGAAAGAAAATGAAAAAGTATGTTGGAACAAAACAAGTGAGTGCAGAGCCTATGAATTTAGGCGAGTTCATCAAAACCACAGGGCGTAATCCTTATGCCAACAGCTCGGATGTGCACGGTGACAACGAGGAAGGTTACATCGTGGAGTACGAAGATGGTTATAAGTCATGGTCGCCAAAGACGGTTTTTGAAAAGGCGTATAAAGTGGCTGAAACACATATAGGCCGTATGCGTATAGAATTTGAAGAGTTGCGTGAGCGTATGAAAAAGCTCAAAAACTTCTTGTATTCGGAAAAAGTTTTTGAGCTTGACAAAGAGGAAGTATATTTGCTTGAAAGGCAGTACAATCAGATGGACAACTATGCACAGACGCTTTTTCAGCGTTTAAAACGTGCCATAAAGCCGGAAGGAAAAATCTTACAAGAGAACGATGTTCCATGTGAATGTGGCTGCAAGTCGCCTTCTATGTAATTATTAATCGCGTTTCGGCAATGTTTTTATATTGCCGAAACATTATCAACAATAACACATGAAACTGTTTGAATGCGGCATCCGCTACGAAAAGACATTGGAGAACGGGATGCAGAAGAAAGTGACGGAGCTGAATATCGTAGATGCGCTCTCGTTTACCGAGGCCGAAAGCCGTATAATAAAGGAAATGTCATGCTACGTCGGCGGCGAGTTTGACGTGGTGTCGGAGAAAATCACGAACTACTCGCAGCTTGTGAAGTCTGACAACGCACAGGCCGACAAGTGGTACAAGGTGAAGATAAACTATATCCAAACCGACGAAAGGACGGAAAAGGAGAAAAAGACTGCGACCTACCTGCTTGTGCAGGCGAAGGACATCGACGACGCACGGCGGATGACGAACAAGTACATGGAGGGTACTGTAGTTGACTGGGACTGCGAGGCCGTGTCCGAAACAAAGATAATGGACGTGTTCCTTTATGAGGAAGATGGGAATAATAAGGCAAATAAGCCTAATGGGGCTGATAAGGCGGACAAGGCCATAAGCAAGGCCGTGAAACGCTTTGTGGACGGCATACCCGACTTGCAGAAGATGGCTATAAGCGCGACGGGCTGCAAGGATGTTGTGATAGACAAGACGCACGGCCATGAAGAAGACGACGCTTGACGAGCTGCTTGCCAAGGCCAACGCCAAGGCCGTACGCCGCTCGCAGTCGGACGAGGAGCACCGCACGCAGGTAGCTTGCGTAAGGTACTTCAGGCTGAAGTACCCCCACTTGTTCGCGCGGCTGTTCGCCGTGCCGAACGGTGGGCGGCGCGACGGCATCACGGGAGCGCGGCTGAAGGCCGAGGGCGTGATACCCGGCGTGGCGGACTTAATCCTGTTGAAACGCAACCGCCATTACTGCGGATTGCTGATAGAAATGAAGACTGCCAACGGACGGCAGAGCGACGCGCAGAAATGGTGGCAGCAGGAGGTTTGCGCCGACGGAGAGTTTAAGTATGTATTGTGCCGAGGCATAGATGATTTTATGCGCGAGGTTGACGGTTACCTGTCCGAGTGTGAATAAAAGCCTTATGGAAAAGAACAGCAGTACCAACTATTTCAGCCATGACAGCAACGCCCGCAATAGCGACAAGCTGATACGCCTGCGCATGAGGCACAAGGCGGCCGGTTACGGCGTGTATTTCATGATACTTGAAAGGCTGAGGGAAGAGCCGAATTACATGAGTGTCAAAGATTATAACATGATAGCCTTTGACCTTCGTGAGGATGCTTCCCTGATAAAGTCTGTGGTGGAGGATTTCGGGTTATTTGTCTTTACCGAAGACGGTAAGTACTTCTACTCCGAGAGCTTCAACAGGCGCATGGCCGTAAAGGACGAGAAAGCACGCAAACAGGCCGAGGCCGGACGCAAGGCAATGCAAAGGCGGTGGGGTAAGAATGGCGGAAAAGTCACGGAAAAAACCACGGAAAACGGCGGAAAAAACACGAAAGACAGCAACGGCAACCCGAGCGAAAGCGTAACTAACTTAGGCGAAAACGATAACTTACTTATAACTAACTTAGGCGAAAACGATAACAAGAAAAGTAAAGTAAAGGAAAGAAAAGAAAAGGAAAGTAAAGAAAATAATAAAGAAAAAAACAAAGAAAAAAACACGTGCGAGGAAAACGAAAAAACGGTCGAGGAGAAAATACTTGGCACGTTCAAGTTTTTCAACGAGATGATAGAATATTACCATAGCTCCATCAGGCCCGTCAAGATGCTGACGGACGAGCGGCGCCGCAAGCTGGAGGACGCCGTGCTGCACTACAAGTCAGAAGACATAGCCGCAGCCATGCGCAACGCCATGACCAGCGACTACCTGAACGGGCGCACGCCGCGGCGCAAGCTACCGGCGGACTTTGACTGGATATTCGAGCCTAAGAACTTCGCAAAGATATTCGAGGGCAGCGTGTGATTAAGTGAAGAGTAAAGAATTAAGAGTGAAGAGTTATGGACGCAAGGCAGTTTTTCTATCTTGTTTCGGAAATGCGGAACAAACAGAAGGAGTATTTCAAGACGCGCACGCAGTCGGCATTGAAGGAAAGCAAGGCTTTGGAGAAGAGGGTTGACGGTGAAATAAAGCGTGTCGGAGAGGTGCTGAAAGAAAAACAAGAGCCGAGGCTATCGGGATTTTAAACTATTGGCGATGATTAAGACACATGCAAGCCTGTTTTCAGGCATTGGCGGAGCAGAGATAGCCGCCTCGTGGATGGGCTGGACAAACGTGTTCCACTGCGAAATACAGGAGTTTCCGCGCAAGGTGCTTGAATACTGGTATCCAAATGCAGTAAGCTATGAAGACATCACAAAGACAGACTTCACCCCTTGGAGAGGCAAAATCGACATCCTCACAGGAGGCTTTCCTTGTCAAGCCTTTAGCATGGCAGGGAAAAGACTTGGAGATAAAGACCACCGTTACCTCTGGCCGGAGATGCTACGGGCGATACGGGAGATACAGCCCTCTTGGGTCGTTGGTGAAAACGTTACTGGCCTCCTCTCGATGGTACAGTCCGGCGAGGAGGCTAAGATGGGACGCACAGACGATTTGTTCGAGGCGAATTACATATACCGAAAGGAGCAGCGGTTTACCCTCGACGAAATCTGCGAGGGTCTTGAGCGTGCAGGATATGCCGTCCAGCCGTTTGTTGTTCCGGCTTGTGCCGTCGGAGCGCCCCACAGGAGGGACAGGGTTTGGATTGTTGCAAGGCTTGCTGCCGACACCGGCTGCGATAGACAGCGGCACGGGCAGGGTGAACAAGAGCCAATCGTCGAATGCGAAAGAACGTCCGACGATAGGAATGGCTGCAAGAATGGGCTTGTTGCCGACACCCTGCGCACAGGACGGCAAGAACTCGACGTTGCCGCCGAGCCAAGAGAAGCGTTGCTCGCTGATAGCGAAGGTGACGGTGTACGGTGGAAACAACCCAGACTTGCCGATGCAGGTCTGCCGTCAGACAGATGGGCGGACTTCCCAACTCAATCCCCTGTTTGTAGGGGAGATGATGGGCTTCCCGGAAGACTGGCTGGTATCACCTTTCCTAAGTGGAGAGCGGAAGCTATAAAAGCGTTGGGCAACGCAATGGTACCACAGGTGGTTTACGAGATATTCCGCGCAATAGAGCAAGTTGAACACGAAACACAATGACATGGAAAAAACGAAATCAATACCAATCCCCAAGGGATACGAGTTCGACTTTGTCGGCACACGGGAAGTTTATTTCAAGTTGAAAGAGCTGCCTGATACGGTCGAAGGATGTTCAGAACTTATGGGCAACAAAACAAGTATGAATGTCATGGTGCCGAACAGCGACGACACGGCGGTAAAAGCACTTTGCAACCTTCTCATTTGCCGTCGCGTTTGGTGGGAACGATTGAATTGGCTTCCAAACTGGTCTGCCACAGACCAATTAAAATACTACATTTCAAGAATAAACGACAATGTCGTTACAGGTGAAAGCTTGGATTGCGAGAAAATCCTCTCTTTCCCTGACGCTGAAGTCCGTGATGATTTTCTAAAATCATTTCATGAACTCATAGTAGAAGCGAGATATTTGTTATGATTACGGGCAAAATTAAAGAACAACAATCATGAATTACCTAATAGCATTCATCGCCGCCGTGGCAGCCACGTGCGTGCTGGTTGTCAAAGGCGGCAACAGGTTTAACGATTATAACAACGAGGAGGAATAACAGATGAAAGGTATGCGAGTGACGATTTATTGGAGAACCAAGGACGGTGGCTTAATTGACCGCATCCGCCAGCGTTTTGGCATTTCTTCGGGAATTACAATTAACGGAGAGACCGAAACGGAGGTTGACAGCCGCCAGATGGACGAGCTGAAGGAGTATGAGAGGCAGGGGTTTATACAGTTGAGGAACAAGGAAAATTGAGGAAATCATCGGAAAATTTCCTCAATTTTTGTTTTTTTCAGAAAAACAGGAAACAAAACAGGAAACATGATAAACAAGACATACCGTCCGAACGCCTACTGGATGCGCGGCGCACTGCCCACGGTGGAGCGGTCGAAGGACGAATACATAGGCTCTGTGTACGGCGCAGCCGCGCTGGCGTACATCGCCATGATACACGCCACGGAGGCGGTTGACATGTTGCAGGAACGCCTGCCGGAGGAATACACCGGCAGGGAAGTGAGGAAATACGTGCGGCGGCTCACCGGCTCGAAGGCGCACATGGGCGAGACGCGCAGGCTGGAGCTTGCCATCAGCGACCAGCTCGTGCGCCGCGAAGACAGGGCTTGGATGGCCGATTTCGGCAACGCCGCTTATGGGAAGGTACAGCCGCACGTGACGGCCTTGCAGACGGCCATAGCCAACGCCTTGGGGCGGTACGCAGGCGTGCCCGACATCAACGCGTGTGCGGCGGTGGTTGTGGCGCAGTCGCTGGCTCACGAGGCCGTAGAGTATGTGAAGCGGAGGGCGGCAAAGTTCAGGGACTTCACAATCACCACGCACGAGGGGCGCAAGCAGAGCGTGTCGTCAAGCCTCGCCTCGATGTCGTGCGCTGGAATTGACTTCTGCCTGCGCAACATCGCACGCATATTGATAGAAAAGCATTTGCCCTGCAACGTTGACCTGGCCGCCGACCCGTCGGTGATGAACGGACTGAAGGCCGTGCTCAACGTCATGGCCGACCCGAAAACGTGGGTGTATGCAAGGGACAAGGCGGACAGCTTGAACGAAGAAAAAAAATAACAAAATGTAAAGAAGAATAATATGATAGAGGAAAGTTATGTTTCGTTCGACACTGCCCGTATGTTGAAAGAGTCTGGGTTTGAAGCAAACTTGAAAACAAGGTATGTCGAGGAAGAAAAGGATGAGTGGGCGTTTTGGGAATCAGGCACGAAAAGAAGCGATTACAATTACTTCGATGATACAATAGCTTGTCCCACGCAGGCTTTGGCGGCGAGGTGGCTACGTGAGAAACATAAGATTCATGTAGGTGCTGATATGGCGTACAGCAAGTTAGTGGCGGAGAAATGGATTTATCAAATCAGATTTACTGACAGCATAGGAAATCCATATAAAAGCGTTGGATGGTTTAATGATTACGAAGAAGCCCTTGAAGCTGGCTTGCAGGAAGCGATTAAACTGATAAGAAGTAAGGATTATGCAGAAGATAATGTTCAATGATAAATACGGCCTTACGCAAGCTGTTCTTGAAGGCAGAAAGACGCAGACAAGGCGGATAATGAAAGGAAAGCCGCTTTTCCCTTCAGATGAGATAGAGAGTGCTGGCGTTCTTGGTGATGAAGTACAAATCATAGCAAACGGAGGGGAAAGTCTTATCACAATGAAACTGCCTTTTCGAGTTGGCGAAGTAGTTGCGGTGGCGCAAAGTTATAAAGATGCTATTAACCCAATTGACTGGGTAAGCATGAAGTTATATGAGGGTACATCAGGATGGAACAACAAGATGTTTGTTCGGGCAGACCTCATGCCCCACAAAATCCGCATAACCGATGTGCGTGTAGAAAAGCTCCAAGAAATTTCGGAGGATTGTTGCTTGAAAGAAGGCATAATAAAGAAATGGCATGCGCCTGCTTGCAAGAACTATTATTATGTTCCTGGAGTTGAAGTTAAAAGCGTTAAGGATGTGCATGATACACCGCAAGAAGCCTTTGCTCACCTCATAAATAAGGTGAGCAGAAAAGACGTGTGGAATGAGAACCCGTATGTATTCGTTTATGACTTTGAACTGGTAAAATGACCGACATCGAGCATGAAGCCCTGTGCAACGAGATTGACTTCCTGCAAAAGGAGGTTGACATGTACAGGGAGCAGAACAGGAAACTGGTAAAGATAATATTCAAATTAAAAAGGAAATATGAAAACACGCATCGTATGCTTTGACTTCGGACGTTTAATGCCAAGGTATGCCGCAAAACGTTGCGTCATTGAATGCAAGCCTCATTGGTGGAGCAGATGGCGCATACGTGATTGGTACGACAAAGTGCACAACATACCAACGTTTTATGAAAATAGAGAACAAGCGGAAAAACATTTGTAAAAATTATGGACTTTGAGAAACTTAAACAGGAAGCCTTTGAAACAGCAAAAGCTCACGGCTGGCACGACAAGGATTTGTCGGATGAAACATACTTGATGTTGATTATAACGGAGATATCCGAGGCGGTGCAGGCTGACAGAAAGAACAAGCACGCCGATGCAGGGCTGTTCAATGCCGATGTTGAAACGCTTGACATGGCTGACGGGTATGACCGTGACGTGTGGAAGCGGGATTTCGAGATATTCATCAAGAATACGGTCGAGGATGATCTTAGTGACATTGTGATACGGTGCCTTGACTTGGCCTGGCTGCGTGGAATAGACTTGACCGAAGTTAATGAGCTTATTAACAATGGAATGAAAGACATAAATGAGACATTTCCTGAAGTCATGTATTATCTTTGTTCATTCATAAGTTCTGAAGAGCAGATATTGGATGACAAGCTCAATTATTGTATGGCTTTAATTATCGGTTATTGCAAACAGAAAGACATCGACATCGAGTTTTTCATCGAGCAGAAAATGAAGTACAACCGGCAAAGGGAATACAAGCATGGCAATAAGAAATACTGACAACTACGCGCGCGAGCTTCTGTTTGAGGCCGCGCACCTGCTTTCCATCCGCTGCCCACGCTGCGCACGGGCGAGGTTAATGCGCATAGCCCGGCACGACGTGGAGACGACGGGCGTGGGCTACGAGGAAGCGTTGAGACAAAGAGTTAATGAGTTGAATGAATTAACAAGTAACAATTAAAAATTAAATGATATGAGGTTAGTAAAGGAGATAATGAAGCTGCTGCTGGGCTATAAGTACAGGGCAGTGATACTGAAAGACAGGGGCGTGGAGAGGTACTGGATTTGCTCGTACATCTTCGAGGACACGCCGGAAGGTGATGCAAAGCTGAAGAAATACCTCAATACATTGGAGGAGACGGTTACGGCGCATACGTACTACGAAACTGTGACGTTCAGGAGCAGGAGGTGGTATGCAGGGCAGGCTAAGGTGGAGAAGGTAAAGCCGATGCCGAGGACTGACGGGAGGAAGCTATGCCCTGAAATGTTCAGGGAGGTGAAAACAGCCCCCTCCCAACCTCCCCGAGGGGAGGAAAAAGGGTGAGAAAGTGGGGAGGGTGTGCGCAGATATACAGGTAAAAAAACGAAAAGCGGATAAATTTGCAGAGAAAAGAACTCTTTGGGAGGACTGGGAGAGCTGGGAAAACTGAGAGGACTGGGACGGATGGGACTAATAGGACAAATAAAATCAATGGGACTGATGGGACTGATGAGACTGATAAGGCGAATAAGGACGACGGGACGGCATTACCTGCTGATGGACGGTATGCACAGCTGCGCCTACATACCGAGGCATACGTACAAGTACCTGAACAGACTATTGGAAAGGCGGCTTGAGGAAGACCCGAAGGCGGAGAACTCGTTGCGGTTTGTGTGGTCGAGGATGGGCGGAAGGTTTGTACTTGCAATAAATCCCGAAAGTGTGGACATGACGCAAACGCACGGGCTGACGAGGGACACGGCCGGAAGGATACTGATACCCTGCCCGTACATACAACAGATATACCTGGCTTACGGGCTGGAGCCTGAATGGTGCGGAAGGGTATATCTTGAGGAGTTAAGAATTAAGAGTGAAGAGTTAAGAAACAGGGTGAATAGGAGAACTGAGAGAACTGGGAAGGCAGGGAGGAATAGGACTGATAAGGCAGATGGGGCTAATAAGAAGGATAAGGCCGATAGGCCGTGGTTGGTGATGTTCATAATTCATAATTCATAATTTTTAATTGATAATTGGTGTATGAAGCTGGTAATAACGATAACGAAGGCTGATGTCATTGCCGAGGTGAGCAAGACCTCCGCATACATCGGGGCGAAGACGATAACGCAGGAAGGTGGAAACCTGTATTATAACATTTCGACGATAAAGGAAGATGCCGAAATGTTGGAGCGTTATTGGAACGAGGCTTGCACTGACGTGGCGGCAGTGGCGAAGGAATACGTCACGGGTGCGGACATGTCGGACACTGATTGGGCTCTGACGTTGGACATGCCGGCGAAGTATAACCGGGCGTTCGACGGAGTGCTGAAGCAGCAGGTGTTCTCGTACATTGTACGGAAGGTGCTATACCATTGGCTGCTGACGTGCAATTATGATGTGAACGCGCTGAAGGTGTATCTTGACGAGTGCAACGTAATGCTCACAGGCATTGACGGCATATTGCACGCGAGGACGTTCACGAGGGCGGAGGACGGCCCTGTGGGCGACAATGCGTTTGGCGGAGACATGCGGCAGAATGTAGGGCCGGCAATGGTGGAAGAGATTGTAGTGAAGAATTAAGGGACAATAGCCCCTACCCTGCCCTCCCCGAGAGGAGGAGGATTGGGATGAGGCCGATAGGACTAATAAACTTGGCAGATGAGGACAGGAGAGGTTAAGGAAATAAGGCTTAAGGGACTGACGTCGACACAAAACGACTATGAATGCGGCGACGGCGAACTACAGGTGTGCCACAACGCGATAAACACGGGTGACGGACTAAGGCCGATACAGCAGGCGGAGACGGTGGAGGAACTGCCTGAAGGATGGGTGGGGCTGGTGTTCGTACACCACACTTCACAGGGCGACGTGTACATAATGGTTGACGGAGAAGGAAACGCCTGGTGGAAAAGAAAGGACGGTGACGGGAAGACGGAGATAACGGAGCCGGACACGGGGCTGTTCACAGAAGGGAACTACCAGATAACGAGCGTGGGGAACGTGTTGGTGGTGAACTTTAGGGGAAATGCTGGGAGCACGGAGAGTTCTGGGAGTGCTGTGGGGCTGCACTATTATCGCTGGAAGGAGGACGACGGCGGCCAATACAAGTACATTGGGCAGGCTCCGCCGGACGTAGGGCTGGAATTCAGCGCGGTACATTACTTGGGCAAGATTGCCACGGACGGCACGATATACATGACCAACAACTTCCTGACAAATACCATTACGGACAACATGGAGGTGAAATTCAGGTCGGACTTGCAGTTCACGCAAGGCTCAATGTTGAGCTACGAGGACGCATTCGAGAACTACCCGGAATACGTGAACCACCTTTTGGGACGCGTGAACGACACAAAAGCGGAGGCGCGGCGGCAGGGGCTGTTCATGGAAAAGTTTTTCGTGAGGACGGCGTACAGGCTGTATGACGGAACTTACATTATGCAGAGCGCACCAGTGATGATTGCACCGAGCATGGAGGACAACCCCCAGATATGGCCTTATTACATCACGGCGGAGCTGAAAAAAGACAGCGCCGGCAAATATTACTGGGAGCTGGGCGTAAAGTCCCGGCTTCACATAAAATACTTTGTATTGGGCGTAAAATCGACGGCAAGCGCGGCGGACAAGGAACGTCTGAAGGACTGGGAGGACGTGATTGACCGCGTGTGCGTGTTCGTAACGCCGCAGATGCAGGACTATACGGAAGACCCGAAACACATGTCGCTTGTGCGTAAAGAGAAGATACCAATATACGCCGACAACGGAGGTTTTTACCCTGAAAAGGTTGAGGATGAGACAGTGATAGACGGAAAAGGCATAAGCGAGCTTACGGAAGGGATAAGCGGACAGGTGTGGAAAAAGGGTGCTTACAGGTCATACATTCCAAGCTTCAGCTCGATGGGCAGTGCGGGCGAAGCGGTATGCAGGCAGCAGCCTCCGCCGCGTTATACCGACTACGGCGGCGAAGTGGCCGACATGAACTGGAAAGTAACAGAAGGAAACAACTCCGGCGAGCAAAACGGTCCGTCGGTGATGGAGAGCCAAAACATATCATTTGATACACAGATAGACGGAGGAGACTTTTCTGCCAAGCTATGCCATCACCAACGACTGAATGTCCATTACGAACTGACCGACGACAGCTTAATCAGCAATAACACAAAAAAAGATTATTACATAAGGATGCTGACGGAGTTCGGCGGTTTCCACCACATAGTGCAGTTCGAGAGGAAGCCGGACACGGCTGAGGGCCAGGTGGAGCAGCAATATCTGTTCTATCCACTGAAGGAGTACACGATAGAGGAGGCATGCAGGCTTGGGGCATCGGAAGACACAGGAAACAAGACGATGGAATGGCCGTCAATGGAACAGAACAACAGTTCGGACGTATGGCCGAGGAAGGGCGAGATGATAACCGCCCCGCACGACCTGTCGTTCGTAAAATTTCCGAAGGACACGCTGGAGACGCTGACAGCGCGGACGGACACCCTGGCGGACGACTACAACTCGTGGCAGAAGGTGAGGCCGAAATTGGTGCATACGTATAACGGCAGGCTGAATGCGGCGAACCTGAAGATTGGCTTCAGGGACGTGCCTTGGACATGGATGGGCGGCCAGACTATTTCCGCCGAAGCATACAACTCGGGCAATATGCGTGGGCAGGTGGTGATAGAGACAAACGGCGTGACGACGTGCGCGCCGTTGCCGCAGTCGTGGTACAGGCTGCACGTAAACGCAGGCTACCTTTACTACCCCCACCCAGACGCAAAGAGGATAGAGATTGTGTCCGTGACAAATTATGGTTGGAACTGGACGGTGTACAAGATAGAACTGAAGAGCCATCCTTACCTGCACGGGGCATATTTTTTCGATGAAGACTTCGACTTGAAAAACTACATTGAATACGAAGGAAGCGGAGAGGAAGGAGAGGCAGAGGCGATGGCGGCGTTGACAAAGGCTAACGGCACAGTGAGCCATCCGAACTATATGTATACGAGCGAGGTGGACAATCCGTTTTTCTTTCCGTCGCAAGGTGTCAACGCCATTGGTTCGGGCGAGATTGTGGCGGTGAAGAGCGCGGCAAAGGCCATGAGCGAGGGCACGGCGTTCGGAACGATGCCGCTGTATGTGTTCTGTACTGACGGCATTTGGCCAATGAGCGTAGGCGAGACCGGACTGTTCGTCGCCACCAACCCACCGTCGAGGGAGACGCTTTTAGGCAACGACCCAAACGCGGCGTTGCAGATAGACAACGCGATAATATTCCTCTCGGAACGTGGGCTGATACAGCTTGTTGGCGAACGCACGACATTACTTAGCGGCGACTTGCAGGAAAGGTTCTCGACTTTCGATGTGGAGGACTTGCCGGGATGGACGAGGATAATGGGGAAGTTCGGGAATGCTGGGAGCACTGGGAGTTCTGGGACGGCTGGGTGGATGGAGGCGGACGATTTCCTGAAATTCATACAAGGGGCGAGGATGGCCTTCGACTATGTGAACTACAGGATTATCGTGTTCAAGCCCTACTCCACCGCTGATGAAAGCACACATACGGCATACGTGTATGACATGAAATCGAAGATGTGGGCGACGATGGCCAACACCCTGACATCGGCGGTAGAAGGCTATCCGGCGTCGATGGTGAACATGACAGGCAAATGCGGCATGACAATCATAGGTCAGTTTGACGCTGACGCACAGGCGTTGGTGGACGACGGCATGGCATTCTACACCACAAGACCGATGAAATTAGACAAGCCCGACGTGCTGAAAACTATGCGGACGCTCGTTGAAAGGAGCATAAGTCACGGCGGTGCGAAGTATCTTGCGCTGTGGGGCAGCAGGGACATGGTGAACTGGCGGCTGATTGGTGCCGTTCAGGGTGGCAAAATGCCACGTATCAGCGGCACGCCGTACAAATATGTAATCGTGGCAGGCTGGAGCCAGCTTGACATTCACGGGGATGTGATAAGCAGGTTGACCATGGAGGAAAGGGATAAGTATCTGGATAAGATAAGGTGAGAGTGTACTTCTAATTATCTTGCCGTACGTGATTTAATATTGCACCAATATAAATTTTATCATCGCCAATTGTAGGAACAGAAAAATATACCCGGCAACAATCACGCACGTCGTTGAAATGTTTGCATCCATTTATGCTGTTATATTTAAAATGTGCTTCACAGACTTTTTTTCCACAATGAAAATTCATGGTCAGATATTTATGTTTTGTCTTCCCATTTCCTTCAAACGATGCATCTTCGATATCATGATTTCTTGCAAAATTCCTTGGAAAATCTATACGGCTGCCTTTGAACTCTTTAAGTTCTTTAAACATATATACATTCATACAATGCAAAATATGACAGATTTGGGAACTATGGGTGCGTAAAACTTGTTGTGATTCTTTTTGATAATCTTTAGAAATTACAAGATTTTCATAGTATCGTTCACACTCTTTGTAAAATGAAATGTATTCTCCAGGAAATTTACCTAATAAAAAACTTCTATAAGAGAGCCAATCTTCGTATGTTGCAACTATGTAATTCCCCTCTTTATAAACATTTTCGCGTGACAATACAACTTTTGCATTGCAGACTTTTTCTGCTTGTTGAGTTATAAGGTTGTCAATATCGTTGCCCGTGACATCAGTCTTTTCAAGATATCCTTGTGACATTATCAAAATAAATGCTTGATTTAGTTCATAACATTTATTCGGGAACTTGCCATAAAGAATATCACAAAATGTTGTTTTGTCAGCAAAAAGCACTGTATTGTTCAGTTCCGTGTAATTTGCATAGAACCTATTGTCTTCACGAAATTTTCCTCCAACAATTTTCGTCAAGTCCGTGAATTTTTCCAATCTTGTCAAAACTTCATAATCAGAGTCTTTACCATTATAGGCAAAAGAACCTGTGTATATATACATATTCAAATTCATTTTACTCCTTGCGATAATCGTAATATTTCCATTAATTGTTGTTTCTCCAAATCAAAGAAACCTGAAGGCCAATTTTTTATCAAACCATTCTTTTCTATCTTTATTTCACAAACATTAAAATGTTCATCAAAAAAATGAATGGAAATATTATCATTTTTTATTGGCTTTTCTGCTTGAAGTCCAAATAATCTTGCAGAATTTACAATATGTTCACTATGTGTTTCTATCATAAACTGAATCCCTTTTGTCGCAAACTCACAAATCATTTCCATTAACCTTGCCTGTGCTTGAGGATGCAAATGCGCTTCCGGATTTTCAATAAATATGACACTACCTTTTTTTGCTAATAAAATTGTTATTATTATAGACAATATATAACTATATCCAAATCCCATATTTATTGATTTGGCCTTTCGCTGCATTAATACATTATTTTGCATGAATAATTGCAATGTACTTTCAGAATTCTTAATTTCCAATTTTGAAATACCAAGTATCTTGTTGAACCATTCCTTCACACTGCCAAGAATGCTTTCATGCGAATCCAATACAGAAAGCCTATTTTCTCCCTGATTTCCCAATGGGTTAAAAAGATTTTCTTCCTTATTCTCTTCATACAGTGTTGGCCCTAATCTTGACGCTGATATATAATAAAAATTAGAAAAGTTTTTGTTAACATCATCTCTACGATAAGCTTGTAATACAAGTTCATCACCCGATTGTCCCCCAACTAATGATTGGTTTTTACTAAAATAGTCTTTGTCATTAATATTTAATTCGCATATTTTTCCTTTCCATGGTCCATTCTTTTTATAACCGATTTTCAGAGTCTTACATTCCGGTTCGGTTGTTTCAAAAGAAAACCTAATAATATCATCTTTTCCATAAGAGCATAATACATCTTCAAACTGGGACAAATTAACATATGAACCATTGATTGACAAGTCATCGATGCTTCCATTCTTGATGATGCTCTGAGCCAACAATAACAGACTTTGGAATACCGTTGATTTTCCTCGTCCGTTAACACCTGCAAAAATATTCAAATTGCTTAATTTAAATATTTTACACTCACAGAAAACCTTGAAATTCTCAATTCCTATTTTTGTTATCATGTTTTTACATTTTATTTTTCAAAAATGTTATTGTATCCGAAGACACCCATCCTGCAATATTCTCATATTTAATATCACCAATTAATAAATTATCGGTATCTTCTATTAACGGTTTCAATTTATCATATATTTCCGTGCTCTTTAGATTAGAATATATAAGCCATACATTTGTCATACATTGACATGACCCATGGCCGATATTTTTAATGGAATCATAAAAAGTAGAATAGTTCTTTTCCCGATTCCTCAATTCGTATGTAATAAAATAAAGAGTCATTTTATGGATTTTATGAGCTTGTGATTTAATAAAGCATATAGTCAAAATGGTTGTATTTGGAACATAGGCTACTATTATCTTGCAAATTTAATGCTATTATTTTAAATAAACGATAATCGTTGTTTTTTTTTCGCCAAATTGTTCAAAACACAAACGGTGCAATGGATTAGATGGAGAATATTATCTTTTTATGATTTGGAGGAAAGAGAAATACAAGAGGACACGGAGTTTATAATTTTATTTTTAATGAGATTATTTTTTGTTGGATGTATGTTATTTCTAATCTAATATAGATTTGAAGTGGAAATTGCAGGCTTGAGTTGCGCAGATATACAGGAACAATAAGGGGTGTTGGCTAACTTTGCGGAAAAAGTGGAAAGACGATGGCATACGAACCGATAGCCGTTACGCCGGGCTTGATGACGAAAGACAGGCACGCCTACGACGTGCTGATGCAGGCGGAATATTGTTGGGACAACCTCGACAAGTTCCGCCGTGAGCGAAGGCGTGCCATGGCGTACACCTACGGCGACCAATGGAGCGACAAGGTGAGGGACGAGCGCGGACGGCTGGTGCCCGAGAGTACGATGATAAGGCGGCAGGGCGGTATCCCGATGAAGAACAACATGATACGCAAGCTCGTCAACACGGTGAAGGGGCTGTACATCAACCAAAACACCGAGCCAATATGCGTGGCGAGGGACAGGGACGAGCAGGTGATGAGCGACTGCCTGACGGAGCTGTTGAAGTATGTTGACGACATCAACGACGGGCGGACGCTGTATGCAGACTTGTTCGAGGATTTCGTGATTGGCGGCTTCGTTGGCGCGAGAAAGTCGTTCGGCTACATGGGCGACAGGTTGGACTGTTGGACTACTATGGTGCAAGCGGACAACTTCTTCGTTGACACGGGCATGAAAGACGTCAGGTGTTGGGACTGTTCGCTCGTGGGAGAAATACACGACATGACGTGGGGTGACCTTCTGACGAACTTCGCAAAGCGTCCGGGCGACGTTGAGCGGCTGAGGCAGATATACCACTACGCCACGGACGAGCACTATGTGACGCAGAGCGCGGAACAGTTCGGCTACCACAGGGACATCAACGCCTCGTTCCTGTTTCCGCAGGACACGAACAACTGCCGCGTCATCGAGGTGTGGAACAAGGAGCGCAA
This sequence comes from uncultured Prevotella sp., assembly GCA_900551055.1. Lineage (GTDB taxonomy): Bacteria > Bacteroidota > Bacteroidia > Bacteroidales > Bacteroidaceae > Prevotella. Next base: position 49,310 of record URUK01000004.1, read on the forward strand.
GGCACGCTACCACTGCATAGACCACCTGACGGGCGAGATGTTTAAGTGCGAAACGAGGGACAAGCGCGAACTCGTGGACGCAGTGAACGAACAGCGGCGGCAACAGGCCATGAGCGCAGGCGTGGCTACGGAGGAAATCGAAAGCAAGCTGGTGACAGCCGAATGGTTTGTTGACAACTACTGGTATTACCGCTTCTTCGCACCGACTGGCGAGGTAATCATGGAGGGCGAAACTCCATACGAGCACGGCGAACACCCGTTTGTATTCCGCTTCTACCCCTTCATCAATGGCGAGATACATTCGTTTGTGAATGACGTAATAGACGTGCAGCGGTACATCAACCGCCTAATCAACTTAAACGACTACCTGCTGCGCACGTCAGCGAAAGGTCTGTTGGCCGTTCCCGAACAAGCACTTGAAGGCACGGGGTTAAGCATAGAGGACATAGCCGACGTATGGGCAAAGCCGGGCGGCGTGTTCGTGTTCAAGGCGAAGCCGAACATACCGCTGCCGACGCAAATCACCAACAGTGTTCAGAACTTGGGGCTGACCGAGCTTGTGCAGATGGAAAAGCAGTTCTTCGACGAGATAACAGGCGTGAACGCGGCGTTGCAGGGCAAGAGCGTGGGCAACGTTAGCGGAACATACTACGCGCAGCAGACGCAGAACGCGGCGACGAGCCTTCAGGGCATATTGACGGCGTACAGCTCGTTCAGGAAAGCGTCTGCGGCGAAGGACTGCAAGAACATACAGCAATACTACACGACTGACAGGATAGTAAATATCGTGGGCAGGGACGGGCAGAAGGTGAACTTCAATCCGTCGAAGGTGAAGTACATGGAGTATGACATCAACATCAGCGAGAGCACCACGTCGCCCGTGTTCAGGCAAGTGGCAAACGAGTTCCTGCTGCAAGTATGGCAGAGCGGACAAATCAGCCTGAAGACGATGCTTGAGGCCGGGGCGTTCCCGTTCGGCGACAAGCTGTTGAGCATCATCAACGCAGAGGAGATGGCAATGCAAGCCCCCACCCAAAGCCCCCTCTCAACCTCCCCTCGGGGAGGGGAATGACTGGGAGTGCTGGGAAAACTGGGAGGACTGGAACTGATGGGTAACATATAAAATAAGAATATGGGAAATCGTGGAAGACCGAAAGGATTGCCCAAGACAGGCGGCAGGCAGAAGGGCACGCCAAACAAGAAGGACAAGCTCGGCGGCTTCGACATGCTGGCAAAACTCGTGGAGGCGATGGAAGACCCCGAGCGTCTGCAAGTGGAGCTTGCCGAGCTGCACGGCAAGGACTACTTCCGTGTATATTGTGACCTCATGGCATACCTGCGACCGAAATACAGCAGTGTTGAGTTTAACGGCAGCGTTAAGATGGGCAACGAGGTTACGGAAGCGTTGCGGAAGGCAATGAATAATTCATAATGCACAATTCATTATTGGGAGGACTGGGAGATATGGGAGAACTGGGAAGAACGGGGCATATAGTGGATATTGAGATGAAGCAGGACGACTTGTTGGCGGACATCGCCAACAGGCTACTTGTTACGGCGGAGAGCATAGGCAACGACGCGGACACGCACAATACGAAGGATGCCTTGGACGAGGGCAACCGCGAAGTCATAACCGGGTTGGTGGCGAAATATGTGTACGAGTGCATGAACATTCTGTTTCCGTATGCAAAGACACCGATAAGGCGGTGCAGGTGCGGCGACAACGGCAACGAGGCCGACATGTACGTTATCCGCCTGACATTCGAGTACGAGAGGAGCGAAACACAGGTGCAGGAGCTTAGGCGGCTCATCCACGGCTACATCGTGTATAAATGCTACGCGGAGTGGTTGGAAATGACGCTACCGGCGGCTAACACCTACACCATTTGGGAGCAGAAAGCCGAGGACACGAGGGAGCGCATAGCGGCTGTATTGGTAGTGCCATACGAGCCAAGGAAATTAAGAGTTAGGCCATATTGGTATTGAGCATACATTTATTATACAACCCTTTTTTCTTTGTGGGCTGTCGAGCTGTGAAGCTTGGCAGCCTTTCTTTTATGAATAAGACATATAGGGCTAATGAGGCTGATACGAGTTGCGCAGATATGCAGGTAAAACGGTTGTGATTGCGGATATTTGCAAAGTACAAATAATTGCAATTATGACACATATTCTTGAACTTTTACAACAGATTATTGCGCCCGATGGCGTGATGATGGCGATAACTCCGTTGATTGGCGCAGGTGTGAGCCTTGCGTCGTCGATAGGCAACGCCATATTCGGCGGACTGTCAGCAAACAAGCAGGAAAGGGAACAACTTAAAGCCATACGCAAGCAACAAAGGGAGAACCGCGACTGGTACAACCGCCGCTACAACGAGGACGCCACGCAGAGAGCAGACGTGCAGCGCATGCTTAGCCGCACGAATGAGGCGATAAAGGCACGCAACAGGGCTGCGGCAGGCAAGCAGAAGGTAATAGGCGGCACAGACGCATCTCTCGCCTCGACACAGCAGGCCAATGCGGCGGCTATGGGCGACGCTATCTCGGAAGTGGCGGCAAAGGCGGAAGCACGCAAGGACAATATCGAGGCGCAATACCGCGAGCGCAAGGCCGACCTTGACGCTCAGGAGGATGCCGTGAAATCCGAGGCCGCAGCGGCAAGGAGGGCAGCAACGGCACAGGCCGCTACAGGAGCGGTGAACGCAGGGGCAAGCCTCATTGCAGCAGCCGGAGACGGAGGGACGAACAAAAAAGCGAGTGGAAATCAGGGAAGCGATGCTCCGGTTGGTACATTGGAAACAATAAACAGCAAGGGGCAAGGGATTAGTGTAAATCCTGACATATTACCCGAAAACAGCATGTGGAACTCTCCACAGTTCAAAAGACTGCCATACTAAAACCGCAAAAACCATGACAGAGGAAGAGAAGAAAAAGCAGGAGCAGGCTACGGCAACGCAACAGCCTGACGCAGTGGAGCAGTCCATCAAGAACTTGGAAGACCGGGCCGCAGAGAAGCGTGAATTTGCCAAGTCGCCCGTGAGCGTCGACACGGGCGGACAGCCAAACTGGATGCAGGAGATAGAGCGCGTAAGGCGTGAATACACAGAAAGCCCCGAACAGCAGGCCGCACGCGAGAAGCGAGAGAAGCGCAACCGAAGAATAGCCGCCATATCTGACGGCCTCGTAGCATTGAGCAATGTTGCAGGAGCGATGGCCGGCGCTACGCCTATAAAGCAGACCGTCACGATGTCGGACGCTCACCGTAAGGCCGTGGAACGTGCGGCTCAACGCAGGCGAGAGAATGCAGCTCGCTACGAAACGGCGCGCAGATACTTGTCGGGCTTGCAGCAACAGCAGGACAAGCTGAACGCCGACAGGTATGACAAGGCAGTAAAGGCAAGACAGGACGCTGACAAGCAAGCGGACAACCTCATAGGCACTGCCGCACGGCTCAGGCAGAACCGCGAGAATGCACAACGGACACATGAGCTTGCAAAGCAAAGAGCCGAGGAGCAAAAGAGACACAACCAAGTAACAGAAGGACAAGGCGCACAGCGAGTAACCATTGCCAAGCAGAATGCAGATAAGAAAGGACGTGGAAGCGGAAGCTCGCAAGAAGATTGGGATGAGTACGCACGTTGGGAACAATTACACCCAGATGAAGTAAACAAGATTAAGACCGACAATGCGCAAATTAATCCATATACAGGCATGCCGGAGAAGTCGGTCACTTCATCAACGGTGAAATTGGTGAATGCCAAGATGCGACAGAAATACGGCTCACCAGAAGGAGGAAGTAAGAAAAAAGTGAGCGGTTTTGGCAATTCAAAGCCATCAGGAAAGAAAAAAATAGCAGGGTTCGGGAATTAGGCAACCCCCTCCCAACCTCCCCTCGGGGAGGGGAATGACCGGGAGAGCTGGGATGGGATAAATAAGGAGAAAAGACAGATGCTTTCGGCATCATAAAAAGGTAAAAGACAATGACACAAGATAACATCAAGAATTTGTATGACGCACTAAAGGGTGACTATGACCTTGGCAGTGAGGACGATTTCAGAAATTCGTTGAAAGACGCGAACAACAGGCGTAATCTATATAAGGCTATCGAGGGAGACTACGACCTTGGCAGTGAGCAGGACTTTGAGAAATCGTTGGGGTATGGCGGAAATGAAGAGAGAACCGGGAATGCTGGGAGAACTGAGAACACGGAGAGCCATACGCAGCTGCAAGGCTTTACGCAGGAGGAATACGGCAGATTGTCGCCAACCGCTCAAGAAGTGGCACAAGGAGTGGGCATTGCACCTAATAATGGGGAAGATGGGGCGAATGGGACTAATGAGACAAATAGGCCTAATGGGGCAGATAAGGCTAATTTGCAGAGAGCGCAGGCAAGAGAACCGAGAGCACAGTTTGTGCCGGAGGCAAGCAATGTAGTGATGGCTACGCCTACGGCGGAAACATTGAAACGCTATCCGTGGCTGAAGGCTGACGAGGCCGTGCCCTTCAATAGGGAAACTGGCGAGCCTTTGTACACATGGACAGACGAGCAAGGAAAACCAATTTCACGCAGTGAGGTAGGCATAAGGACAGCCAAGCAGGAGATAACCGGCGAGCACGAGTATATGCAGCAACAGCCGGCTTCGCTCGAACTACCAGACAGCAATGTGCGTGCAATTAAGTTAGACGGAAACCTTACAGGATATGTAGATGCGCTGATGAAGGAAAAATACGGTGATGATTATCTCAACGGGACATTTACGACTGCTGACGGTAGACAAGTTAGCGGTAGTGAGCTTATGACCGAAACGGCGCAGCAGCAATACAATGAGCTAAACAATGACATCAACAATGCAAGGATAGAGTATCTTGACGCTGACGAAGGACAGCGCAAGGAACTTGTAGACGCATTGTCGAAGAAATACCAAGGTTTGCTGACGCGTGAGTCCATTGAAAGAACAATGAACGACGAACAGACACAGATTGAAGCACGTGAAATACGACGGCAGAGGGAACGTCAACAAATAGACGAGGCGTACAACAAAGCATACACCGACCGTGCAGCCGTGATGCAGGAAAATGCCCGTAAGGCACAGGAGGAATACAACAACTCATCATGGCTTAGCAGAATGTTTGGCGGCAACCCAGTGCAGCGTGCGTATTGGATGAACCAAAGCGACAAACGCATACAGATAGCCGACACGCAGATAAACATTGCGCTTGACGCAAGGCGTGTACTTGATACAGGTAAGGCATACGATGAAGGCGAGAGCTGGAGCGGAAGGCTCGTAAGAGGCATGCGTGACGCAATGACTGACACGGGACTGTATGACGGCGGCGTAGAGGAAATGCACGACCTACGGAACGTGAAGGAGGCCGTGGACGCTTACGAGGCAGGCACTGCAACCGACGCACAGAAAGACCTGCTGGACACATACTCGCTACTGACTATGGTGAACGGCGAGAATGCCGACGCATTAGGCGGTATGTATGGTGCTGGACAAATGACGATACAAGCCATACCGTTTATGGCTCAGATGTACATCAATCCTATCGGAAGTTTAGGTCAGTCTACAATGAAAGCCGCGACACGATTTGGCGTAAGGGCGTTTGGTCGCTCGATGATGAACCAGTACATGAAAAGACTGCTGACAACATCATTGAAGGCAGGCGGACGGGTTACGGGCGATATGCTTGCTGCGGCTTTGCCTGCAATGACATTCGGAGCACCGGCCATCGGCGCAGATATGTACGACCGTCTGATAGGCAACGTAAGAGGTACAAGAAACGAACAAGGGAATGTAGAATATAGCGGAAGGGACAATGCAGAAACGTCGAAAGCGGCAGCAATCGCGAAATCAATAGGCTCGAACTATTTGGAATACCAAAGTGAAATGGTTGGCGAATATTTCCGTCCGTTATCCAATATCATTTCAAGTGGCATCGGTCGTGCTACCGACAAGTTAGGGCTTGGCAAGGTTCGCGACATGATAGCCAACATATCGAACAAGGACTTTTACCGTGCATACGCCGACTTCGCAAGACGTACACAATGGCAAGGTACATTCAACGAGTATCTCGAAGAGGTAGTCAACAATGTTGAGAACGCACTGTTTATCGGTGACATGGATTTCAGTACAGACGAGAACGGCGTGTTCAACCTCGATACAAATATAGACACGTTCCTCGGTGTAGCAGTGATGAGCGGATTTATGTCATCATTGAAAACAGTTGACTACATCAGGACGAAAGGACGGCTGAAGGATGCGCTTGACAACGCATATACTTCAGGACTTGACGTGTTCGGCACAAAAGAGTGGCAAAGAATAACCAACGAGATAGACGGATTGGATGACAAGACTGCTGCATCTGCCGTTAAGAAAATGCTTAACAATGTTGATAGCGACGAGAAAAAGCGCACTATTATCAATTATGCTACGGCAGCGTTGGCAAACCAAGGTTTTAATGCAGGAGAGCTGAAGAACTCGTTGGAGCAGGTTTCTGACGCGGCAGTTAATGGTGGTGTGCCACAAGACGCTATCCCAGGAATAGAGAATCTGGCACCCGAGGAACGTCAGAATGTACATGTGGATGGCATGATACACGCAGCTGTACTTTATCCGACGGCAGAAAACGGACAACCGCAAGAGGTATTCATTACACGAGGCAATGTTGTAATGCGTGAGGACGGAACAATAGACACGGAAGCATCGGACAAGGAGATATATTATAAAGGTGCGGATGGTCAGGTGCATATTGTATCCCCTGACAAGCTGCAAGCAGTGGCAGAACCTATAAGCGTTGAGAATTATGTGGCAGCGAATAGGCCGAATGAGGCTAATGAGCCTGATATGGCCGAGGAAATCGTGCCTGGGCAAGTGGTAAACATTAATGTTGACGGCCAAACGTTCCAAGCGACTGTGCAGGGTACTGACGGCAACGGCAATGTGTCGGTATATTATCAGGATGCAAACGGCATGGACCGTCCGGCGACGTTCACTATTGACGAAATAAGGAATGCCAACAGACCGAACAATGAAGAGCCGCCAGTTGGTGGAGCTGGGGCTGTTGTTGAAAATGCTGAGCCAAATGGGACTAATGAGCCTAATGCGTCACAGACAGCAGAAGATAGAATGCCTATTGATGTGAGTGAGTATTTCGGCAATGCTGAGGAGGCAATGGCGACAGCTAAGGACATTATCCAAAATGGTGAAGTAATCGGAACCTTGCCTGACGGAAGCGTGCAAATGCAGAAGGATGGATTTGTTGTTACTCTCATGCCTGATGGAAATGGTGGCATGAATGTTACTGGTATTGAGAGAACTGGTAACAATACACCACAAAATATTCCTGAAAACGGCAACATTGGTGCAAAAAATATTCCTCAAAATGGCGAAAATTATTCATTGTCTGACAAAGTGGCTGGCAACGGTGAACGTTTTTATCAAGATAATAACGGAAACATTGATTTGGTAAAGATACCGCAAGAGGTATTTACCGGCATAGGATATACGGCTGCACCGTTCAGGCTTACGCCATCAATGATACAACACATGATAAATCGCCACGGAAGGGAGACTGGCATATCCAACGAGCAGGAAGCAATAGACTTCGTAATTGACGTAATGACGAATTTTGACCATGTGCGGCTTGGCTACGATGGGGCTTTAATATTCTCGATAGAAGACGGCAGAAGCAGGACAGGGAAACGTGCCGTAACCGTATTGATAAATTCGGACAACGGCGAGTTTTACGGTCTGAAGACATCTGGATACGAAGCAATAAAAGGTTTGGAAAAAAGGCCGTTGCTTTGGGAGAGGGGCGCGAATGAAAAAGCCTCTTCTACGGATGCCGCGTCCGCAAGTGTTCCCACCGGTAAAAGCCCAATAAGCGGCGGACAATCCGGCAGCGCTTCACACCAAAGCAATAGCCTTTCTGGAAGCAAAGATAATGCAAACAATCCGAACTTGCAAGGATATTCGGGAGAAAATGGGAATTATGGGAGAACTGGGAGCGCTGAGAGAGCTGGGATGCCGACGGACGAAAAGGGGAACCCACGTTACCAAGACGTGCCGGTGGAGGCGACAATAGCCGACCTTTACGACGGTAGCCTGAACGACGAGGAAGTGCAAGGCTTTATAGACGCTAACATTGCCGATGCACAGAAGAAATATGACAGCGTGCAAAAGAAAGCACCGAAGATTGGCACTAACAAGGCCAAGTATTTGGAGCAAAAACGCAAATGGCAAACTGACGTTGACGAGGCAAAGCGTGTGCTTGACTATTGGAACGAGGTAAACAACGCGAAAGAAAGCCTGACGCACACCACACCGCAGGAAATCGAGGCTGCACAGGCCGAACTTAGCGGACAGGCCGCACGCGAGGAATACGCCGTGATGAACGAGAACGTGCCGGCAAATCCCGTCGCAGTAGCTTCAGACTTCATACGAGGGGCAAAGATTACGCCGGAGAGTTTCAAGGCTGAAACGGGCTATGGCACAGGTGAGCAACGCCGATTTGTCGGCATGATAGCAAGCGCGGAGAACGGCGGCAAATCAATAGACCGCTTGGCCGAGGATTTGGTAAGCTACGACAATGCCGAACTTGGCGGCATTATGTATCAAGGCGACACGAGCGCGGCAAAAGATGCCATACTTGAGGCATTGCAGAGTGCCGGCACACGTGGCGAACTTGCTACGGACAACACGGCGGAGCAAGAGCGTTATGTAGAAGCGCGCCGCGCAGAGCTTGACGCACAGTGTATGGAGGCATACGGCATGACATACGAAGATTATTTGGCGTATGAGGAGCAGAACTTGCCCGAAATGTTGAGAAAATATGCTAACTTTGACGAGGTTGAATTTTACAACCTGTATGCAGACGAAATAGAACAATCATTAAATGCAAGAATAAATGAGCAAGGAAATGACACCGCAGGAGAAGAGCCGCGAACTGGCGGAGGCAATGAAGTTCTGCCTGAGCAAGGGATTGGTAACGCCGGAGGAAGTGAAGGCGGCACAGAGCAAGGAACAGAAGTTCCAGCTGGCGTGCAGGGCACGGTTGAGGATGGAGCTGTACCTGAAGAAACAAACAGAGGAGAGGATAAAGAATATCAGTTATCCGAAACGGATACCCAATCCGAACAAGTAAAACAGGATAATATAAGGACAATAGACCCTCGTTCAATGTCTAATGACGAAAGACAGCAACGAGGAGATATGTTGCGTAATGCTCCTGCTATTGAGGTTAAAGCAGGACAAATAGTAAGCACGCCTGAACTTTCCGCACGCAAGGTTGCGGAAAGATGGTGGGACGAGAACGTTCCAGAACCAGTTTTCTATGACACAGAAGTTGGTGAAGTTGAAATAAATAAAAATTCAGTAGAAAGTTCCTTGGCTCATAGATATGGGCAAGCCAAACTTGACGCAATAACATCATTGGTTGACGGCTTCGAAAATGCCGTGTATCTTGGGACATTGCCTGATTTTACACGGCAAGAAGGTGTTTTGTCGCATTACTTTGCTTACCCAATAATTTATAATGATAAACGCTGTTATGTATTTTGTAGGGCAATGCAAGATGCAAATAAGAATAGGTTATATGTACATGAAGTGTTTGTCGCTGAGAATATAAAAAGAGGCGATACCCTTCAAACCGCAGCGTCTCAGCCTCACGGAGGTATCGCCTTATATAAGGATATCCTCGGCAATGTTTTGGAAGAAGCACCCGAGCAGCAGTCACTTCTGGATGGGAACAATCCCCATCAATATCCTGCCAATCGGGAGCTTTCTGAAAGCAAAGATACACAAACTTCCGCAAACGAGCAAAGAGTTGGCGAAAAAATTGCACAAGAAGAGGCAAAAGTCGAGCAAAACCCGACCGAAGCACAGAAAGAAGCCGGCAACTACAAGAAGGGACACGTCAAGATTGACGGCTATGACGTTACTATCGAGAACCCGAAGGGCAGCGTTCGCAGTGGCGTTGACCGTAACGGCCAGGAGTGGAGCGTCACGATGAACAACACCTATGGCTATATACGTGGCACGGAGGGCGTGGACGGCGACCATATAGATGTGTTCCTCTCTGACGACCCGACACAAGGCGACGTGTATGTGATAGACCAAGTGAACGAGAACGGCAGCTTTGACGAGCACAAGGTAATGTATGGCTTCAAATCAGCATTGGCGGCAAAGCGTGCATATTTAGCGAACTATTCTCCCGGTTGGAAAGGTCTTGGTACAATAACGAAAGTAAGCAAGGAGGAGTTCAAAAAGTGGATAAACAGCAGCCATAGAAAGACGAAGCCGTTTGCGGAGTACAAGAGTGTGAATGGGACGGATGAGAGTGCTGGGAAAACTGGGAGAACCGAGAGAACCGGGAAGGCGGCGCGGATAGAGAAACTGCGCAATAGTAAGCCGGTCATGGCAACAGGCGAAGAATATAAGGGGAAATATGAGCTTAACAACAAGGCTGCGGCTGATTATATAAACAAACACCTAAAAGGAGAATATGTAAACAAAGACACGGGAACACCTATAAAAATTACGAGAAAAGGAGCATTCAAGGTAACGAGGCATGACGCGGAAAACGAGGCGCACTTGAAATCTGTCGCCTTAATTCCACAGATGATAGAAAATGCCATATTCATTCATGAGGAGCAGAATGACAAGGGAAACAACAAGTTTGACAGTTACCGATATTATGTAACGGGGTTGAACATGGGCGGTGTTGACTACACCGTCAAGCTGACTGTGGGAGTAAAGAACGGTGAAACATATTACGACCATGCCCTGACGGAAATAGAAAAGAGCAACTTGATTGACAGAATTGACGAAATATCAAGTTCGTTTACTGGCAATAAAGCCGCTCCTATTTCCAAAAGCAAAGATAAGCGTTTAATTTCAATTCTCCAAACGAATGATGGGGAAAATGAGAATAATGGGAGAACTGGGAGTTCTGGGAAAGCTGGGAATAAAATTGAAATGAAAGGCTTGACAGATGAAGCGCATGAATTATTTTCAGGCATAATAGCTCAATCAACACATAATATCGAGATAAACGACAGCGGAGTGTCTGAAACCGACAATACATTATATGCACCGATAAAGGTGGATGGAAAGGATACAAGCCTTAGCCTGTATCAGGAAGAACCGGCACACAGCAGCGAAGAACCTATTGTAGGCGTTTCTTTCTATCGTGACGGCATGACGTACCAAGAGGCTGCAGATTTGTCGGATGCATACAACCAGTATGTAGGCGAAAGGGTATGTGCTGATGGCAGCGACGAACTGGCAATTAATTTCGGCTCAATAGACGAGGCCGTTAGGTTCGAGGAATGGCTGAATGATAACAGAGGCGTGCGTTTCCGCGAGGCTGACAACGAAATTTCCGACTTTGCGCAAAAACACAATCTTAATGAAAAGGATGTACAGGATTATGCGGACTATATGAGGCAAGGCAATCTCAACGGTGCATCTGGAGCTTTTCATGATATACGCCGCAAAATAAGAATTGACAATAAGGGTGTAAGTCTCGGTCAATTTGCAAAGATATTCTCTCCGATACGTAAAGAGCTGTACGAGAAGTTCGGCAACATTGATGAAATGCGCGAGCAATATGTGCAGCATGAGTTGGAGGAGCGCAGCGTTATGGAGGCTGCCAGAAAGCGTGCCGAAGAAGCAGCGGAAGCTGAGCGCAGACGGTTGCAGGAGTTTCAGGACATGAGCGATGAGCAGCTTGATGATGAATATATGAAAGCTGTTGAAGCGAATGACGAGAACCGTATGCGCGACCTCGTGAACGAAGCTGCGCGACGCAATGGTTATGGCGATGTAGACAGTGAATATCAAGGCGTGGGAGCGTGGTCAGCTCCGAGCAATCCAGGCTATGAAAGCGACGAAGAGCGACGCGCGGCATTAGAGACAGACGGCAATGACGTTAATGTTGTGGACATGGCGCAGGGCTATACACCGCAGCCGGATGACTATTTTACAAACCTGCGTGCTTATGGAAATGACACGCCTCACGGGCGAGAAAGTGCCGAAGCCATAAATAAGGCTATGGACGAAGCACGCAAAGGCAAAGACCAGATGATAAAGGTATATCGCGCCGTGCCTAAATCTGTAAAGGAAGGCAAGTTGCGTAATGGCGACTGGGTAACTCCAAGCAGGAAATATGCAGAAATGCACGGCGACAACAGGCTGGAAGGAGATTACCGCATAATAGAGCAGGAAGTACCGGCCAGTCAGTTGTGGTGGGACGGCAACGACATAAACGAATGGGGCTTTGACGACGGAAAGGGATATGCTTACCGAAACACAAAGAACAACCGCAAGCTGAACGACCTTATAACCCGTGACGACAAGGGCAACATCATACCGCTGTCGCAACGTTTCAACGCAAGAAAGGCTGACGTTCGCTACCGCTTTATCGGCGAGCAGGGAGCTGCACGTCTTGATGCGGCAGAGGAAGCGACGACAAGGCTTGACAACCTTTCCACTGCAAGGCAGATGGAACAAGCCTACAACGACAAGAAAGCACGCATTGACAAGCTGCGCGACAGCAAGCCTGTGGAGATAACGGGCGAGGAATACAAAGGAAAGTATGACTTAAATCGTGACAGCGCACAAGACTTCATATTAAAAAACCTTCGTGGCGAATATACGATTGCCGATACTGGCGAAAAAGTGACTATTTCAAAAGTTGGAGCAAAAAAAGTCACGTCCCATAGTATGGGAAACAATGCGCATCTTAAATCAATCTTTGCAATACCACAATTATTAGAGAATGCAATATTTATAGAGGAAACGCCAAATGAAAAAAGCAATGGGAAATATGACAGCTATCGTTATTATGTTGTTGGATTAAAAATTGGTAATGAAGATTATACGGCTCGTATTACAATTGGTGTAAAAAATGGAGAATATTATTATGACCATTATCTTACAGAAATAGAAAAAGGCAACCTCATAGAGATTGCCAATGGTTTTATACCAACGGGGGACGCACCTGTACCGTCTTATACCAAAAGCAAAGATACACGTTTAATTTCACTTCTCCAAACAAACGACCAAGAAAATGCGAGAAAAATAAAACTTGCAACCGGTTGGGAACGAGGAGCAGACGGCAAGTGGAAGTATGAAACGCCTGACTTTGAATATCACCCGAACGGCGACGCAAGGCAGAATGACAAGTACAAAGAGAGCGACTGGTACAAGGAGTTGTACGACTTGGAGGAAAGACTGTTCAACGGTGAAACGCTGACGGATGAAGAAACCAGACGTTTCGACGAGCTGGCTGCACGCGAGAATGAAATACGTGATAATGACAAGAACACGGAGCACGTGTATCTTGACGACTACGTGAAAGACGACGAGCTGTTTAAGGCTTATCCAGAACTGAAACAGACAAGGGTGGACTTCGTGGACTTGCCAAATGAGGAGTATTCCGCAAAATACAATTCGGAAGAAAACAGGATAACCGTAAACCAAGCAAAAAGCATGGACGTCAAATCAGTGCTTGCCCACGAGATACAGCACGTCATACAGAGAATAGAGGGCTTTGCAAGCGGCAGCAACACAGACAACTACCGGAATGCCGCAACAAGCGAGAACGTGATTGCCGAAATCAATGCTGCCACAGGCGGACGGTTGGTGGAAAGCGGCGGTTTCAATAACACCCCCGAAGGCATATTCGATGCTCTTAACCGCAAGACAACGTATGGGACTATATTGCGCGACAACAGCACCGAGCTTGACGAGGTGGCACGGAAATACGGCTACGAAACAATTTTTGACTTGGTGAACGACATCGGCAAGTTCAAGAGCAGTGTTGAGATGTACCGCTCAGAAGCAGGCGAGGTGGAAGCCCGAAACGTGCAGGAACGTCTGAATATGACACCTGAACAACGTCGCAACATGTTGGCGGAAGAAACCGAAGACGTAGCACGCGAAGACCAACAGTTCTTGCAAGACGCAATAGGGACGGGTGAAAGTCTTGCTTCTACGGTACAATCCGACGACATCGACGCCGCCGTTGCCGACACTGCCAATAAGCTGAACATTGGTGTAAGGGTGGCGCACTCGGTAGACGAGGTTAGCGACGAGGGCGTAAGGCGCGCCATTGAGAAAGGACGCAACGTTAAAGGCTGGTACGACACTCGTACTGGCGAGATAGTGGTGTATGCGCCTAACGCAACCGACGCCGACGACGCTGTGCGCACGGTGCTTCACGAGGGCGTGGCGCATTACGGACTGCGGCAGCTCGTAGGCGATGAGAACTTTGACACCTTCCTTGACAACATTTACAACAATGTAGACGAAGGGATTAAGGCCGCCATCGACGAGAAGGCGCAGAGACACGGCTGGAGCACGAGGGTGGCAACGGAGGAATACCTCGCGTCGCTTGCCGAGGACACGAACTTCGAGGCGGCAAGGAGCAGCGGACTGTGGCAGAGGATAAAGGACTTCTTCATGGACTTGCTCACCAAGGCCGGTGTAAGGCTCAACGAGGCGTTGACCGACAACGAGTTGCGCTACATACTTTGGCGGAGCTACGAGAACCTTGCAGAGCCGGGTAGATACCGCAGTATCATTGGCGAAGTAAGGGATATTGCCAAACAACATGAGCTGAATGTAGGCAATTATTCGTCAGACACAGATGTAAGGTCAATGAGTGCTGAAAATGACGACATTCGTTACCGTGAAGCTGACGAGGCTGAAGATGATTTAGACCATGAATGGCAAGACGAGTATGACCGCAGGACGTTAAGCGCGGCCTTTAAGTTTACCGAAGCTGCACAAGACGGAATGAAGAGCGCCAGCATCCTTCAGGATATCATATCGAAAGAAACAGGCAAACCGATAAAAGAGAGCGAGAACGTATGGGCGTTGCAGAACCGACTAAGCAGCACTAATAAATACGAGCAGGACTATTTCTACGAGAACTTCTATAAGCCACTGATGAGGACCGTAGGCAATCTCGTTAAAGCAGGTGCGAGGTATGACGAACTTGGCCGCAACATGGAAGATGCCCAAGACGACATATTGAAATACCTTATCTCAAAACACGGAATAGAACGCAATGCGCATTTCCGCGAAGTAGCCGCTATGGAAGCAAGGCAGCCATACGAGGAAAGCATCGAGGAAATAAGGAAGGCTGTCGAGGAAGGAGAAATAACGCGAGAAAACGCAGACAAGCAGATTGAGAAGTTGACTGAACAAGCCAACGAAGCGGAGGAAAAATCGAGAATAGATACCATAACAAGGGATTATTCAGGATTATCCGAGCTTTACAACAATAAGATGGATTTTGATGCCTTGGCCGAGCAGTATGTATCAGACTTTGAAAGCAAGTTTGATACAGCCGACTTGTGGAATAAAATCAATGCAGCCACAAAGATGACATTGAGGAAAACATACGAAGCCGGTCTTATCTCGCGCAGCGGATATGAGGCCACACGTGATATGTACCAATACTACATACCGTTAAGAGGTTGGAGCAATGATGTTGCAAGCGAGATGTATAACTACAAAGGACAGCAAGGTGTTGGCGGTAGGATAATGAAAAGGGCAAAGGGGCGTAAGAGCCTTGCCGAAAATCCGCTTGCCGTTATAGGTCGTATGGGACAAGACGGAATATTGCAGGCAAATAAGAACCGTGTTAAACAACGTCTGTACAACCTTGCTATTGGGCACGATACTTCATTGCTTTCTATCAGCAAACAGTGGTATGTTAATGAAGGAACAAAAGAAAACCCAGATTGGCAACGTGCATATCCTGAATTGAGCGGTGATATGGGAGCTGACGAAGTGGCTGCTGCTTTGAAAGAGTTTGACGAGAAAATGAAAGCCTTGAAAGACGAAGGTATGGCAACTCAGCGTAGGGACGGACTGACGCTTAAATACCATACGACAACGGCTCAAGAACAACAACACCGCGTGAACGTAAGCATTGGTGGACGTGAATATAATATTTACGTGAACGGCAATCCACGTGCAGCGCAAGCTATAAACGGCGAGTTGAGAATGGACGACGAAGGGAACAGTATAATACAAAGGGTGAACAGATGGCTTGCGAATGTATATACAAGTCTTAATCCTGAATTCGTTGTCACTAACTATGAACGTGACGCAGGGTTTGCTGCCGCAATAGTTGCCGCAACGGAAACACCGGCATACCAAGCAGGGTGGATAAAGAACATGGCGAAGTTTAATCCGATTACCACGGGTGTATATATCAACAGTTTGATAAAAAAATCGATGAAAGCGGAGGATAGGACGAATGAGGCTGACGAGGCGACGGCGATAACAGAAGCAAACAGGAGGTTCAACGAACAGCTGGCACGGTTGACGGAGGAGAATGCGGACAGGATTACGCTGTGGCTTGGCAGACCGTCGGCAGTGCTGCGTGCGGCTGGCGTTGAAGACAAGCCGATGAAGCTGTACGGCAGCAAGGTGATGAAGAAGATGCGCAAGCATGGATTTACGCTTAATGAGCTTAAGGACTTACCACGGGCCGTGGCCGACCCGATAGCCGTGTTCGACAACTATGGGAAGGACGGCAACAGGGCAATATTGACAGAGCTGAAAACCAAGCAAGGAAATTTCCTTGTAACGCTAAATATAGGCAAAGGAGAAGATATTGATTTTAACATCGTGTCTTCTGTTTTCGGCAAAAATGAAGATAACATCGTTGATTGGATAGAAAAAGGGTTTGCCACTTATATAGACAAAGAAAAAGCCTTGAACTATCTGCACCACTCCGCACTACGCGCGGAAGCCCTCAGCAGTCCAAGACTTATATCTGCCGCAAATATAGTAAGAAATTTTGAAAATCCAAAGACAAACGGTGAAAATGAAAGGGAAAAGAGCAAATATGAGCGGTATATGCGCGAGTTTCTGGCCAACGGCGGTGAAACCGGCTTTACGAATATGTTGACGGCTGACGACTACAAGAAACTTATCAAGAAAGAGATTAAGGAGGTCAACAAGCCGATTACGGCAAGCAAAGCCGGCAGGGTATGCTTCGGATGGGCGCAACGTGCCAACCGGGTATTCGAAGATGCGACACGTTTTGCCACATACGTTACATCGAGGGAGCAAGGACGAAGCATCGACCGGGCTATACGTGACGCCAAGGAAATATCACTGAACTTCAACACGCGAGGCGCGGACGGCATGAAGGGCGACGGCATCATCTACAAGTTCTTCAGGAACTTGCGGCACTGGTTCATATTCACAAATCCAAGCATACAAGGACTGAACAAGGCCGGAGTTGCATTCAGCAACCATCCCGTAAGAAGCACGCTTGTCATTGCCGGTTTACCTGCTATATTAGGATATGGCGTTGCAGCGTTGGCTTCCTCGATACTTGACGGCGATGATGACGAAAAGGTAAGGGAGGCTTATATGGATTTGCCAAAATGGATAAGGAGGACTAACATCTGCATCCCTATTGGAGGAACTAAGTTTATCACAATTCCCTTGAGTTACGAGCTGCGCGTGGCTTACGGCATGGGCGAGATGTTCTGGGAAATAGAGCAAGGCATGATTGAACCGGGCGAGCTTGTAAAAGAAACAGTTACGCAGTTGAGCGATTTGATGCCGTTGTCGTTTGCGAGCGGCACGGTTGCGCAAAATCTTTCGCCCACGATTGTAAGGCCGCTTATTGACATTATACAAAACAAGGACTTCACAGGAAGGCCGATATACCGCGAGAATACCTTTAACCAAGGAATGCCTGAATATACAAAGGCATACGCCGGTACGGCAAAATGGCTGACAAAGAGTTCCGAGGTGTTGAATAATGCCATGCCTAAGTTTTGGGTTAAGGACTATCCAGAACCCGATAAATATACGCCGGGCGCAATAAACGTAAATCCTGCCATTGTGGAGCACTTACTTGACAGTTATTTGGGCGGCCTTTATACATTCCCTGCAAAAGTGGCTAAGACGGTCAGCATGGTTTGGGATGAAGATATGCGAGACGTTCGTAACATCCCATTTGTGAACAGGAATGTAAAGGACAGTCAAAGCGGCAATCCGATAACAAAAAGTGCAGGTGACAGATATAATACTTATATGAAAGAATATAGGTTGTCCAAGCAACGCTGGGACGGTTACCGCAGGGAAACAAATCATGGTGTAACGGAGTTTGTTCCTAAACTAATGAAGTTTACTAATAGTGTGCAAGGACAAAGGATGTTCATCATTGACGGCTACAAAAAGTCGCTGGACGAATTGGACAAGCAGGTGAAGGATATGGACGAATATGAAGGTTACGGCGAAGACGAAGAGCGCAAGAGATTGAAGCAGTTAAGCAATGACCTGAAACAAGAGTTGGTTAATAGGCTCGACAGCGTTTCGATGCGACGCTAAAATAAAAATTCCCACAGGTTTTGTGCTTGTGGGGATTTTTATTATATTTGCGATACTGATTTTATCGCAAAAGAAATACTTGCACTATACTTGCGCACAATGCACATAAATTTATAAGATGTTGATAATAAATATTTTACAAAGATGCTTTTGCGTCTGGGGGGCGTGAGGTCGCTGGTTCGAGTCCAGTCATCCCGACAAAGCGGTAAAGGGTTGAAAATCAGCTGGTTAGCTGTTTTCAATCCTTTTGTTTTTCACTCCACACGTCATTATATCAACGTCCTTGCACGGCAGACAATCACATTTATGCCTTGCCGCTATGGCCCAAGGCCATTCGTATAACAAAGCATA
This sequence comes from uncultured Prevotella sp., assembly GCA_900551055.1. Lineage (GTDB taxonomy): Bacteria > Bacteroidota > Bacteroidia > Bacteroidales > Bacteroidaceae > Prevotella. The sequence goes on from URUK01000004.1 coordinate 68,037, forward strand.
TAATCACGATGAAAGGAATGGCAGCGGACGAACGGTTTGCCGTCACGCATGCTTTTCATGAACCACTTTTGGGCTTTCAGACATTGAGAATTGCAAAAACAAACAAGCGGAAAACCTTGTCTGCAAAGGATTTCCGCTTATTCTGTAAAGGGTGGAGGGTGGGGCTCGAACCCACGACATTCAGAACCACAATCTGACGCTCTAACCAACTGAACTACATCCACCGTGTTAGAAATACTGCTTTGTATTGCAAAGCGAGTGCAAAGGTACGGGATTTATTTGAAATTGCCAAACAAATCCCGTATTTTTTATTGCATCTCTTATTTTGCAGGTGTTTTCGGTGCCTGCGGAGCCGACTTTTGCGCCGCATCGCCTGACTGTGCCGGAGCAGCCTGTTTTGTCTGGCTCGCGCCAAATCCGGGCAGGTTGTTCGGGTTGGTCTGCTGCTGTTCGGTGGCCGCCTTTTCTATCACGCTGCCATTTCCGACTGCCGTCGGGGCTACGTATGCGCAAATCACACTGAGTACAACCATTGCCACGGCAAGCCCCCATGTGGTTTTCTCAATCACGTCGGTAGTCTTGCGTACACCCATTATCTGGTTAGAAGATGAGAAATTGGAGGCAAGACCTCCGCCCTTGGATTCCTGTATCAGCACAATGCCTATCATAAGCAGTGCCGCCAGCACAATTAAGATTACGAATAATGTGTACATTTCTGTTATTTACATTTATTATTTATTATCAGTTTTTCCAGGAAACGGATTTGGTCTGCAAAGTAAACATTTTTTTTTGGATAATTCAAATTTAATCGCTTAATAATTTCCAAAGCCTTTGAATATCGTCCTTGCTTGATATAGATTTGCGCCAACGTTTCCGTAAAGTAATTCTCGTCGCCTTCTTTTTTTTCGTTTCCGTCTATTTCCGGCACATATTCGGGCTTTTCCTTCAGCTCTATCTTGCCCTTGTCATTGTTTATGAAGTTGTCTATCAAATCTTGTCCCCTCATGGCAGGGCCGTCGTCTTCAAGTCCGCCTTCCGTCTCAAGCAGGTAGGCAACGTAGTCGATTGCCGCGTCTGCAGGCGTGGGCTTGCGCCTTTTCCGCCCTTCCTTTGCCTCTCCGCCGCCGTCTTCACCGGCAGGTATGGAGTCAAGGAAGCGGTCGATGAGCGATATTGTGCGGTTTGTCCCTCCGCCTTCCGCCGTCTCCGCCTTCTTCCAGTCTTTTCCCGTTTCCGGCTGGCGCAGCTTGTAATGGGCTGCTTCCACAAGGTTGAACACGACCTCACGGTCAGTCACATACACCGCCGAGCGGCGAAGTTCCTCGTCGAACGAAGGGTCGTGCAGCAGGTAAAGGTTTTGCAGCAACAGCAGCCGGGCCGTCTGGAAATAGGGATACAGGGCAAGGAGCGAACGCAGGTCGTACAGCGTTTCCTTGTCCATAAGCTCCGGGTGTCGTATAAGTTGCTCCAAATCCATGTCTGCACGGTTTACCAGTTGGCCACTGTGGCGTTGAATATCTGGTCGGTCAGGTCTTCAACCATTTGCGTGACAAGCTCCTCCTGCACGGCCGTGAACGACTGCGTGGTCTCAAACGAGGCTGTGGCCGTAAACTGCTGTTCGAAGTCTTCGTTGTGGTTGGCGTTGTTGGTGAACCTCACGTTGACCGTCATAGACAACTCCGCCTGCGCCGAAGTACCTTCCGCCGTCACCGACTTGTTGCGCTGCGAGTATTGGGTTATCTCGCCTTCTATCTTCATGTCGCCGTTGCGCCTGACCTGGATAAGGCGTGTATGGTTGGCGAAGATGTCTTTCAGCTGGTTGTTGAATATGCTTCCCATAGGCGCCCACACGTAGCTCGAACGTATAGGGAAGTCGGCTATCTCGATGGTTTTTGTCTTCGAATAGTCGATGCTCGCGCCGTTGAACTTGTAAGACACCGTACACGATGCCAGCACAAGCGTCATCAAGGCCGCGACGATGGTTTTCACGCGCATCACAATCCTGTCAGTCGAGTCCATATTGCTTTATCCTCCTGTAAAGGGTTCTGTCTGATATGCCAAGCTCCCGTGCGGCTTTCTTGCGGTTGCCGCCGTTGCGTTCAAGAGCCTTTTCCACCATCTGGCGGCCTATGTCCTCAAGGTTAAGGCTCTCAGGCTCAGATATTTCCTCGGCCACGGCATCCTGCACGGCCTGCTCCTGGCGCATGGAGGCGTCAACACCATGCCCCACGCCCGGGATTACCGACGGCAAATTGGGCGATACGCCCGCGCCCTGCACTCCCCTCGAGGCGTCAATCTGCTTGCGCAGGCTGTTCATCTCGCGGCGCAGGTCGCTCACGTTCCCGCGCAGCTCGTACAAGATTTTGTACAATATCTCGCGCTCGCTCTCAAACGAGTGTGCGCCTCCGGCTGCGCCCATGGTGGCAAGCTGGGTGCTCTCGGCGTCCTCCGGAATGAACTTGTGGATGGTTTCGCCGTCAATCACACGGTTCTCGCTCAACACCGACATCTGCTCCGTGATGTTCTTCAGCTGGCGCACATTGCCCGGCCACTTGTATTTCAGCAGCACGGCCTTGGCCTCGTCGGTAAGCGTTATCTTGGGCAGGTTGTACTTCTCGGCCATCTGCATGGCGAACAGGCGGAACAGCAGCACGATGTCCTCGCCGCGGTCGCGCAGCGGAGGCATCTGTATGGGTATGGTGCACAAGCGGTAATACAAGTCCTCACGGAAGCGGCCCTCGCTTATGGCGCGGCGCATGTTCACATTGGTGGCGGCCACAATGCGCACGTCAGTCTTCATTATGCGCTGTCCGCCGACGCGGATATACTCGCCGGTCTCCAACACCCGCAGCAGGCGAGCCTGCGTAGCCAAAGGCAGCTCGCCCACCTCGTCAAGGAAGATTGTGCCCTTGTCGGCAACGCCGAAATAGCCCTCGCTCTCCCCTATCGCGCCGGTGAACGACCCTTTCTCGTGGCCGAACAGCTCGCTGTCTATCGTCCCCTCGGGTATCGAACCGCAGTTGACTGCAAAATACTTCTCGCGCCGGCGCGGCGAGTTGTCGTGTATTATGCGCGGAACAATCTCCTTGCCCACTCCGCTCTCGCCCACGACGAGCACCGACAGGTCAGTCGGCGCAACCTGCATGGCCACGTCGATTGCGCGGTTAAGCCCGGGGCAGTTGCCCACTATGCCATACCGCTGCTTTACCTTTTGCAGTTCAGTAGTGTTCATTTAGCTGACAAAATTACGCATTTTATTTGAATTTCCGCCATCAGCCGCCGTAAAATTGTATTTTTTCACACATCCGGCCATCCCGGTAAAGCCCCTTTTATGCCGAACAGGCACAAAGGCTGCACGGTGAAGCACAATGGCCGGCAAGCCTGCCAGCACTGCCAGGCATGCAGGCAAAAACCGGCGGTCATGCAAAAGGCCATATCCAGCATTACAGAACATGGCCTTTTGCGCTCCAATCTACTGTCTTTCGCAGTGCGAAAGACGGCCTTTCATAACACGTTGCGCCACAACATGTTACACGGGCACTTACGAACAAGGGGGAAGTCACTTCCTTTTCTTTTCAAGGTTTATCAGCAGCAGGCCGATGGCCGTCCATATCAGTTCGCGTATGCGGACTATCAGTGCGACGAAGATGCCGGCTCCGGCCGACAGCGAAAGGCCGGCGGTTGACATGACGAAGCCGCCCTCGCGCCCTCCGAGCTGAAGCGGAATGAAAAACAGCAGGTTTGCGAACAGGCTGGTGAACGCAAGGATGAGCACGCTTTGCAGGAACGTGGCATGGACGTCGGGAAGCACGAACATGATGAACATGATTTCAAACGCCGAGCAGAAGCGGCACGCAAGCTCCAGCAAGACGGCGGAAACGAATGTCTTGGGATTCTGGTTGTGCAGGGAGGCTATCTGGCGGTCGATGGCGCCAAGCTGTTCCTTGTGCTTGTCAACAAAGCCCCTCGCCCATTTCTTCAGGCCGGGTATGTGGCGTACGAAGTTCATCAGCCGCACGGCCATTCCCTTGCGGTAGCCTTTCAGGAAAAACCACACCCCAAGGGCGCAGAACGCCCCTGCCGCCGCAAGTATCAGGCCGACAAACAAATTAAGACGCTCGGTAAGCAGGTAAATAAGTATGGAAAGAAGCCAGAATATGAAATGGCTGAAGATGTGGGTCATGGCATAAAGGATGACCGACGACGACGCACGCTCTGTCCCAATCTTAGGCGACAGCGCCATTATGCGGTAAGGCTCGCCGCCCATAAGGCCGAAAGGAGTGGTGTAATTGAGGGCGAAGCCCGACACCGTTATCTTGTAAAGCCAAGAAAAACCGACACCGGCCTTGCCGCCGTTTCCGCTCCGTATGATGATATACCACGTTGCAGTGTTGAACAGGTACAACACCGCCCACAGCCCCAGAACGGCAAAAAACCAATAGCCTGTGTTGGTAAGGCCCTGCCACACTTCACGGTAATCAAGCTGGGTGAGCATCACCGCAAGCACGATAACGCCGAAAATAAAAAACAGGTTCTGGTACTTCTTCTTCATCAAGGAAAGTTCTTGACAAAGGGTTAAGGATTGGAAGTTAAGAAAACCGGCGAATGGGAATATGCGGACGACGGTTTTCCTAACTCCAAATCCTCAACCCTCAAATTACTGTTCAGCTTTTTTCTTGGAGACGTTAAACCTTGTCTTTTCGCTGTCGTCGCGCTTCTCATGGTAAAGCTTGCCGAGCGGATGGGCAAGCGGCTCGTCATATCCGGCCCTGTTGCGGAACACGTCGATAGCTGTATATATTGCCTGACGGAACGAACTCTCGTCGGCGACGTTCTTCCCTGCTATGTCATAGGCCGTGCCGTGGTCGGGAGAAGTGCGCACAAGCGGCAGCCCGGCTGTAAAGTTGACGCCGTCGCCGCGGTCGAGGGCCTTGAACGGAGCCAGGCCTTGGTCGTGATACATGGCAAGAACGCCGTCAAACGACTCGTAAGAGCCTTTCGCGAAAAATCCGTCGGCTGCATACGGGCCGAAGGCGTAGACACCGTTGTCTGAAAGTTCCTTGACAGCCGGCGCGATGACGTCCTGTTCCTCCGTGCCCAGAAGGCCGCCGTCACCGGCGTGCGGATTGAGTGCGAGCACGGCAATGCGCGGATTGGATATGCGGAAATCACGCTTCAGCGACTCGTTGAATATCATGGCCTTCTCCACGATGCGCTCCTTCGTTATGGCCGCCGCGATGTCTTTCACCGGCAAGTGGGTGGTTACAAGGGCTATGCGCATCATGTCGTTGAGCAGTATCATCAGTGCCTTCTTGCCGTCGCCTGCACGCTGCTCAAGGTATTCCGTATGTCCGCAGAAGTTGAAGTCGGAGCCCTGTATGTTGTTCTTGTTTATAGGAGCCGTTACAAGCACGTCGAAAAGTCCTTTTTTATAATCGTCCATAGCGCGCTCAAGGGCCTTGAGCGATGCCGTGCCGGCCTCCTTCGACGGGCTTCCAAGCTCAACCTTTACCTCTTCGTCAAACACAGGAAGCAGGTTCAGCTTACCGCTGTGAGCGTCTTCCGCAGAATTGATTATTGTAAAATTTGCCTGTACTCCCAAAGCGTTGCGGTGGTATGCCGCAACTTTCGGAGAACCGTAGACTATTGGAGTACACAACTCGAGCATCGCCGGTTCGGCGAACGCCTTGAATATAATCTCATAACCTATGCCGTTAGTGTCTCCGTGGGTTATCGCCACCCGTATTTTTCCGTTTTCCATATATTTTGTTTTTATATAATTATGAGAGTTGAAGCAGCCAATACAATCATGCCTTCGGTTTCTTGTTCGCAGCCCTTCACTCCCCTCCGTTAACTTTCAGTGTATAAAGTGCCGCCTCCGCCTGCCGCATCAGGTTGCGTTTCTTCATTTCCGGGGCGTACACAAACGCCTCTGCCACCACGATGCGCCGCCTGGCCGTATCTGCAACGGAATGGGACACGAACGGGCCGCCCATGGCGTCGCCGTGCATCTCCCACAGTCCGCGGCAAATCATCAGCGTGCGTCCTTTCTCCGTTGACAGTGTACATCTTGCACTGCCGCCCACTGTCCGCATATACATTCCGCGACGCTCGCCGGGGATGGCGCGCCTCATCACGCTGTCCCTCGCCACTACGGCCCTTGCCGGGTCGAGGCTGTCGCCAGGATATGAATAGACGCAGATGTTCTGCATTCCGCTTGCAGCGTTGTCCGAGAACCACAAGAAGCCGTCATCGTTCTTGCCGTATTTCATGTCCGCCGGAATTCTGATGCCGCATCCGAGAACGGAATCCACCGCCGCAGCGGCTTTCGCATTGTTGCTTTCCGCAAGCCGGGCTATCTCCACATTCATCTCCGCGCGTGTGAACAAATCGGCCAGACGGCGGCCTATCAATGGCGCAACCTGCACGACCGCCGCAGCAGAAGGCGCGTTGACATAAGCCACCATCTGCGGCTTCGCCCACACGTTCTTTTCATACCTGATTTTCACAGATGTGAAAACGGCTGGATTTACGGTCAATATGACAATATTGCGTGCCAGCTTTGCCGCCTGGTTGAAATGCAGACTGTCTGTTACCGACACATCAAACATCGGCTCTGACTGCGGAAGCCCTGACACGTCTTGCGACAACACGCTGTCAAGCTGATGCGACACCACATTGCCTGAAGCCACCACAAGCACCTCGTAAGGCCGTCCGCCACTCTTTGGAAGCATGGACACCGCCCCGTCGCAGGCGCACAACAACATGGCCGACACAACAAAAAGGCACATGGCAAAAGTCCGTGTCATCCGCCGAGCGCTCCCTTCTCCGCCGTACTCAAAAGGCCGCAGGCGGCATATATGTCCCGTCCGCGGCTCGCCCTTATCGTGGTGAACAAGCCGTGAGCGGTAAGATAATCGCGGAAAGCCGTCATCCGTTCCTCGTCAGCACCATGCAAACCGACACCCGGTATTTGATGGAAACGTATCAGGTTGATGCGGCAGTCAAGCCCGTTAAGGAGCTTTACAATCTCACGTGCGTGGGTTTTCGAGTCGTTTAGGCCGCCGAACACTATATATTCGAACGAAAGACGGCGTTGATGGCTGAAATCGTAACCGCGCAGCATCTCCACCACTTCGCTTATAGGCATTGCTTTCTCGGCAGGCATCAGCATTGCGCGCTGCTCATGGAGCGGCGAATGCAGGCTTATCGCCAAGTGGCATTCGCTCTCCTCTATAAAGCGCCTTAGCTTGCCCTTAATACCCACGCTGCTCACTGTGATGCGCTTCGGACTCCATGCATACCCCCACGCGGCTGTCAGGATTTCGGTGGAACGCAGCACATTGTCAAGATTGTCCATAGGCTCGCCCTGCCCCATGAACACTATGTTGGTAAGCTTGTCGCGTTCGGGCAGGGAGTATATTTGGTTCAGTATGTCGCTTGCCGTAAGGTTGCCTTCAAAGCCTTGCTTGCCGGTTTGGCAGAACAGGCAGTTCATCTTGCATCCAACCTGCGACGAGACGCACAGCGTGGCGCGGTCGTCGTCGGGGATATACACAGTCTCGACATACTTGCCGCCGGCCGTAGGGAAAAGATACTTCACCGTCCCGTCCTTCGACCTTTGGCAGCCAGCCGGCGGCATGCACCCGATGATATACCGCTCTTTCAGTTTTTCCCTGTTCTGTTTCGAGATGTCGGTCATTTCATCAATCGAACCAACATGCTTGGTGTAAAGCCACTTGGCTATCTGTCCGCCTGTAAAAGGCGGCATGCCCAGTGCTTTCGCCACATCTTTCAACTCTGAAAGAGACATTCCCAACAAGGGACTGATATTGCCATCCATCCTCGAACGTAAATGTTTTTAATTTGCAAACTTACACAAAAAAATCTATTTACAGCCCCATATCACAAGAAAAACGCCTTTCTTGCCACAAAACGCCATGTCAGCATCCGGCAAAACAAAAAACAACCGTGATGCCAACTTTAATAAAATACCGGCACCACGGATTGTTTTTATAGTCTGATTTTTATTCCGAATATGAGACTGTCGTGAAGGCACGGAGGATGAACGATGAAGAATCTGAGTCCGGATCGTTTTCCGCCGCATTCCCCAAATTGCCTGATTTTATAAGCCCTTCTGCATTCAGAAAATAATACAATTGTGAACCATATACAAAGTTGTCAATGTCTTCGCCGCCGGACTTTAAGGCAAAGATTTTATCCGCAATGTCAGAACGGTTGGTTCTCATATAATTCATCTCTTCCACATTAGCCAATCTCCAGCCTGTAACGCCTGCAACGGCAAGCTGCCCAATACCTTCGTCAACAGCCGCCTTCAACGATTCCTGGTCGCCTTCTTTAAAAACAAGGTTCGTCAAATATTTCGGCGACATCAGCGAAACGGTCTTTTCTGCCTCGTCTTTCATCAACACATAACAACCCTTATACATGCTGCCGACTTCAGGAACTGTTCCTGTAACGACATCTCCACCCGACGGCTCGTCGTCCTCACCACCGGGTACAACAGTCTCGCTTTCGCCGGTCTCGTCAAAAGTAAATGTAACGTCTGTAGTTCCCGCCCATTCAACACCTGTAATTGAGCCGTTCAACTTTACTCCGTCACCGCTGTATGTTCCGTTTATAGTAACCTTGTAATTGGCCTTCAGTTCTTTCGGGCACAAATAAGAATAGCTGTGCATCTTTCCGTTCGCGGTAAACGACACTTTCACTGTGGCCGAAGCCGCCTCCTCCAGCAGAAAAACCGCACTGGCACTTTTCCAGACATTGCTTTCGCCCTCACGCACCAGGTCGGCCGTATATTCACCTTCTTCACCCGAATAGCTGCCGTCGAGCTTTATGTTTTCATACAGAGGACTTACCGACACAGCAACCGCCGTGACGCTCGCAGGCACATTGTTGATTGTCACAGACTCAAGCATCATCACCTTGCGCTCAAGGGAAAGCGTCAATGTGTTTTCCTCGCCATACGCCAACGTCACCGAATTGTGAGCGGTCATAACGTCACCATGGCCATGCCCGTCTTTCAAAGCCACAACGGCATCCTTCGTGGCATTCTCCTTTGTCGGCAGTTCATACGCCTCCGCGTCAGTTCCGGCCAAGGCGTAAACGTCATAACGCCCTTCCGGCAAGTTCAATGACAAGCCGTCGGATTCAGAAGCAATCTGCATAACTTCAACACACCGGTCTGACTCAAATATATAAATGTTCACAGGATAACTTATCTCCGCCGTGCCTTCAGCGCCCTCTACCTGCGCAGCACGGGTACGTATCACCAACGTACTGTTGGCATCTTTGTTTTCAAAAACTTCGTCATCGCTGAATTTCTCGCAAGAAGAAAAAACCGACACCGCCATTAAAAGCAGCAAAATAATTATTTGTTTCATGATATTAGTTTTTAATAATTTTCGCAAATATACGTCAAAAACCCTTATGTTTGTTAATAACACCTTGAAAAATCCGGCATATTCATGTTTTTTAACGCAACAGCATGAATGAAACCATAAAAACTTACATTATCTTTGTAAGATGAACTTGTAAAGAACAAAATGTCATCATGAGATACCTCAATCCAAAAGCCGACCTCACATTCAAAAAAGTGTTCGGCGAGCATCCCGACCTCATAATCAGCTTCCTCAACGCGCTGCTGCCGTTTGACAAGGCCGACGAGGAAATAACATGGGTGGAATACCTGAACCCCGAACTTGTGCCGCAAAACCCGTTGCGCAAGGACAGCATCGTGGACGTGCGCTGCCGTGACAGGGCCGGGAGGCAGTTCATCGTGGAGATGCAGATGATGTGGACATCGGCATACAAGCAGCGCGTACTGTTCAACGCATCGAAGGCATACGTCAGCCAGCTCGACAAGGGAGGCGACTACGACCTGCTGCACCCGGTATATTCGCTCAACCTCGTAAACGACACCTTCTCCGACAGCCCCGGCTACTATCACGACTTCCGCATCGTCGAGGATGCTGAAACGAAGGAGGTCATCGAAGGACTGCGCTTCATCTTCATCGAACTGCCGAAGTTCACACCGAAAAACTACGGTGACAAGAAGATGCAGGTGTTATGGCTGCGGTACCTCACGGAAATAAACGAGAAGACACGTGAAGTGCCCGGAGAACTCTTGGAGAACCCCGAAATAAACAAAGCCGTCACACAGCTGGAAGAGTCCGCCTTCAGCGAGGCGCAGCTCCTCGGCTACGACCGCTTCTGGGACATGGTGAGCACCGCCAAGATGCAAATCAGCAGCTCACGGCGCGAGGCCATGGAGAAAGGCTTGGCAGAAGGTAGAGCAGAAGGCTTGGCTCAAGGAAGAGCTGAAGGAAGAGCTGAAGGAAGAGCTGAAGGAAGAGCTGAAGGCCAACAAGCCGAGCGCATAAAAAATGCAGGCAACCTGAAGCGGCTCGGTGTGGCGACAGAAATCATAGCACAAGCCACTGGACTTACGGCGGAAGAAATAGAACAGCTGTAATCCTCGGCCTGCACTAAACACAATCTGCCACATGCTCACTAATATTCATGTTTTTCAAAAAATGCGTCATCTGTCAGAAATAGGAAGTAAGCAGCTGACATACAGCGCATTACGTTCCTGACAGTTAAACAGTTTACTGTCAGCCCACCGTCAGGTAACGCCATAAAAACCGGCTTAGCCGGTGTTCTGAGTCATAGTCATTTGATGTTTTTTGCCAATAACATGACAGTAAACAACATCCACTGTCACAGCATAATCCGCTTATCTTCAATAAGTTAATGCACAATGTGACAGTGTGAAGGTATTTCCTTAAAAACGTTTTACCGTCACTTACATCGTAAAAGACCACCTTTCGGCGTGCAATCAACGACCTTTCGCATTGCAAAAAACAACCTTTCGCATTGCAAAAAGTCACAAAACGCGCCATAATCTACCGCCTTTCATATTGCAAAAACATCCGAAACACTTCCCATCTTTGCAGAAGATAAGCTGCACTCGGCAATGTGAAAACAAGTTTTCATTGCGTTCGTTTGCATTATCTTTCACAACAACACTTATCAACCGCCATTCAACACTTTGGAGGCTGAAAGATGCCGGGCATCATCTGTCAGCCTCCAAAACACTGTTAGCCAACAAATTACGACTAAAACTGACAGATGACAGACGTTTTCACATCATCCTTTTCTTCGCAAAGAGCGTACATATCTCCAACTGTCAACCTTTTTCTTTATCACCTTTATTGAATAAGTGGGCAAAAACAAACAGCAAAAATACAAATACGACTTGAAAACAGAAAATCCCAATATTTTATGATACACATCTATATAAAACTTCACAAGAGAGCGTTTATTGCTTGACAGCGAATTGCTCCTTATCCTGTAATACGCCAACGGCTCTTTCAATCCATAAGCCACCCTGCACTCCTTGAGCAGCAATATAAGCATCGCCCAATCCTCCCGGTTGCGAAACGGTGGAAAATAAAACTTACCATACAGGGATGTGTCATACATTGCGGTGAGAAAACCTATCTTGTCATCACGCTTCATGCCACCATAAGTAATTATACGTGGAGCAATGAAGATGCCGTTATTTACACCATCTTCATTACATAAAATATACGAAGAATACACAAGGCAACATTTCTTTTCCCTTATAAAAGCCATTTGCTTCTCAAGCTTGTCCGGGAACCAACGGTCGTCACTGTCACAAAAAGCAATATACCGTCCTTGAGCTGCCTCTATTCCCCTATTACGCGCACCGCCTGGTCCCTTGTTTTCTTTAAGATAAATCACTCTTATTCTACTATCTATTTCTTGATAATGTTCCAATATAGAGTGAGTTATTTCATCATTTGATTTATCATCGACGATAATTAGTTCCCAAGATTTGTATGTTTGAGCAAGTACACTATCTATACTTTCAGATACCATTGCACCTGCATTATACACTGGCATTATAATTGAGACACTGACATTTTCCATTAAAAAGACACAAAATGAATTATTACTTATCAAAACACATTACAAAGAATATTTTTTTTGAAACAACTTTAACATTGTTGCCGCAATCCTTGTTGCCAATAATAAAAAACTATAACGAAATGGGGCTGACAAATAGATCTTAAGGTAACTATACGATAAACTAAAAGCCAACCTCACCCTAAACAAATATGGATATGGCTTATGAGATGCTGATTCTCTACGTTTGCGAACATAATATATTGTATCTGAAGTTGCTAAGCTCATCTTCTTTATTCGTTTTGATATTTGAAACATAAACAAAGAATCTTCACCCAACACATATTTTTGAGCAAACCTATCTTCTGCTATAACTTTACGAGATATAAGTTTGGCACAAGAAGAGGACAAAAAACTACGCGCATTATAAAATGTCATTTTTTTTAAGACTAAACATCTATTATAAGCATCTGTCTGATAATAAGGCAATCTACATTTGGCAACATCATCAAATTGCAGAACATTAGATATTGCTATATCTGCTTCTTCTGAATGACTAAGCAAGTTATACAAATAATTAGGACTGACCCAATCATCATCGTCGACAAAAGCGATAAAATCACCTTTCGACTTGGAGATACCCAAATTTCGTGCATTGGATACACCTGCAACATCAGTCTGGATTATACAGACCTGCGGTTTACTCTCTTTTTTCTCAAAATACCGTTTTATATTCCCGTGAAAAGGCTCATTACAGCCATTCAATATTATCAATATCTCGAAAAACTGCTTTTCCAAGGTTTGATTTAACAATGAATCAAAACATTCATAAATATAAGCCGTAGGCTTGTATGTAGGGATTATGACTGATACCAACATTCTTATTTTGTTTTAATTATATATCACATACATCAATAATTATTATATTTATCCAATGCTTTTCTAATCGCATTAAGCCAACCATGGCCATACCTTAAGTCAGGCTCAACATAATTACCCTCTCCCCATTCATTCCAAGCCCTTAGCATCAATATTCTGTGTTGCGCTTCCTTACCACTTATCAGTTGCAGCGCGTCTTCTACATGCTGTTGAAAATACTCGGGTTTAGCATTGACATATACACCGTCATAAGAACCGACACGCGGTGTGCGATCCCACTGTGGAACAATAGTGGGAATAACCTGTTCCCATTTGTCTTCAGGAGCAAAATAATACTTTATGACTTTTGCATAGTCAAATCTGTTTACTTTCATTCCGTTGAAAAACGTTCTCAGTAACAGTTGCAATAAACGCATATATTTACCTTTATATATCATCTCTGCACGGAACTTTCCAAACGAGTTGACGCCATCAAAGCCCAAATTCAATATGTCTTCATAAACGACCTTACTACTTTTTAAATTTGGCAACACCCGGTGTATATCACCATTTTCACCACGCTTAATCGTGGACGTAGAATTTGTTACTCCCACGAAATAAAAATCGCCAAGCCCATTTTCTTTTGCAAGCCGCCGCCAAACAAAAATGAAGTTGGAAACATCCCTGAAATTATATGGATCATAAATAAGGAATAGCGGTTTCCCATCAACAGTTATATATCTATGATCCTTAAATGCCGACAAGAGATAATTGAAATGAGTGACATAGTCTTCTTCTCCTGGATACAACTGCTCGGCAATCATTTTTTTAGAATTGAATCCACCGCTTCCACGCTTCCAAGTTTTCGTCGTCCAATCATGGTTAGCCCAACATAAACAAAATGGGAAATCTGGCTTACCCGACGCAACAACCTCCTCGAAAGGACGTTCAAGCAATCTTTTTCCATTACCAAGCCAATAATGGTAATAACAAAAGCCCTCAATGCCTGCTTCACGAGCCAATTCAGCCTGTTTTTCCCTAACTTCTGGTAGTCGTAAGTCATAAAAGCCCAAATCAGCAGGAATGTGTGGCTGATAATGTCCCTTGAACATTGGTCTTGCTTGAGCAACACTTGTCCATTCTGTATATCCTGGCCCCCAATACTTATCATTTTCAGGTATTGGATGAAATTGTGGTAAATAGTATGCTATTATTCTGGCTTCCATATCTTTATTATTTTCTTATTTGTTTAACAACTCTTGCAGGAGCACCTGCTGCCACGGAATACGACGGTATATCTTTTGTAACCACGCTGTTCGCACCGACAATCACACCATCGCCAATTGTAACATTAGGCATTATGCACACATTATTTCCAAGCCAAACATTATCTCCAATTATCACTTTTCCTTTTGAAACAAGACTCCTTTTCTCCGGATGAATGTTCAGCTCACTCACGTCAGACCTGCCATGTGCATTGTCTGTGATGATAACATTTGTCCCTGTTAGAAGATTCTTTCCTATAACAATACCATTACAAGCCGTTATGTGCGACATCGCCCCAATATGACAATTCTCTCCTATTATTATCTCCGGTGTCCTTTTCTCTCCTTGATAATTATCCCAGGCTGTCAACCTTATTCCCCTATCCAATTCTACATTATTACCAATATGAATATAACGGAGACCTTCCAATGCCGATGCCTTATATCCCATGATTGACTTTTCGCCCCAACAAGCAAACTTGGTAGACCAATAACCTGTATACATGTGTGAAACAAATGCCCGTACAGATTTTGAAATTATCGGACTGTATATCAAAGAGAAAACATGACCTATAAATTCAGCCAAACACTTCATTAATTGTCGCATAATATTTTTTCGTAAAAACTAAATACATTTTCTATATTCTGCTTAACAGAATATAAATTCACAACAGTCTCAAAAGCCGCTTGTTTCATTTCTTCATACGCGTTAGCTGATGCAGAAGAGACCTCAACAAGTCGTGCCATTAAATCTTCAACAGTATCATATCTTAGACCAATCTCATGCCCTGTCAAACTTAGACCATTATCAAACTGCTCCTTTGTACCTCCTGTATTCTTCCCTATTACCAAACAATGGTTTTCCATTGCCTCTGGCATACAGCGGCCGAAAGCCTCAAAACGTGAACAAATAACAACAGCAGAAACTTCTTGCATTATATATTTTATATCCTTGCGCACACCTAAGAAAATAATATAATCACCCAAACCGTAATCTTTTATGCGTTTAAGAACAGACTTATAATATTTCCTATCACAAACATCTCCAGCAACAAGCAAAGTATACGGTTTCCTAACTTTATTTTTATAAAGATTATAAGCATTGATTAGTTGCATCAGTCCTTTTGCTGGTTCTATACGTCCTGCATACAAGAACTTGCTCTTATCTCGATTATCATGTGGGCTGTTTTCATTAACTTCAATTCCATTATAAATAACTTCAGAACGAGGCCCTTGCAACCCGTGATATTCCTGCAATGTCTTTGTAATGCAAATAGAGTAACTATTAAACTCTTTCAAAGACTTGTAAAATTTAGATTTTGAAGGATAATAATGTTCGTCAAAATCAAGGTCACAGAATTCCCTAAAATGATAGATGTGTGGTATATGCAACTTTACAGATGCTCTAAAACCAACATCAATTACACTCACATTGGTATGTATAATCTGCACATTTTCTTTTTTGCACAATTTTACAACCTTATTTACAGCTAAATTGGACAGTATGCGCCTCATTAAAAGCCGAGGTACAAACATCAATAAATCGCGAAAAGAATTCAAAAAAGGATATGTATTCGGCCTGTACATCAAGGCGTAAACCTGTATACCACGACTTTTCAACACATTATATATACCTTTTTCATCAGGAGTGACAACAATCGGACATACGTCCTTTTGCACCAAACCATTTAATAAAACCAATAACGATTTGGAGGCACCACCTAAAAGGCTTGTTGAATTAACGACATACAACACTTTCATTACACTTGTCATCACATGATTTTAATTCTAAAAATTCAAAATTGCCATGCAAAACACTGATATTAGATAATTGAGCCATAGTATCCTCTTACAATAACACAAAATATAAATAATTATTGCAATAAATAACATCCTTTTGCCTTTAAGCAAAATGTAGCCCAATAAAAATTAATTCCAACAAGTCCATTTCCATATACACCCAAAATAGAATTTCAAAAAACGAAATTATCCACAGCACGGTCATGTAAGATATTTATCAAATAAACAGATGCGTATTGAACCTTAATGGAAGGAACATGTATGAGTACCTTTATTTAAAAGAATTATATACTTTACATCTTTCATTCTCACTGACCACAGCAGATACCACAAAACCTCACTCTTGCAGACCGCTGATAAAAGTCAACAAAGCTTCTAAAGCCATCACGTGAATTACTTGCACTGAATATATATATAAGACTTTCATTCTCTACTATTTTTTGCACCACTAAATGTATCCAAACTTGCTGTACATAATAATGGTATAAAATAATTATACCATAAAGGATAACCTCGAACAATAAAGCAAAGCGTTGCGATGGTCATTGCTGCAATCCACACACGCTTGTCTTTGGCATGTGAATATGCAAAAATATAAAGCAGTATAACAAGTAAAAGTCCTATCAGGCCGTTTTCGTATATATAAACCCTAAATCCAGAATTGCCAAAAGTAGTCCAATCCATCTCCCTCCCAAGAAAGATATCTGACGATTGTAAAAAATCATCGAATACCATCTGAAAATCATCCGTAACACGATTATCGCCAACCATTTCCCCGTCTTCTATTTCCAATCTCATAAGAATCAAATCATGAATAAGATTGTCACCGCCATTATAATAAAATGCCACAATACATATTACTGCTAAAAAAAGCACAGATGCTATCATCTTTTTGGCAATGTCTTTTCTTTGACACCACATATTAAAAAATATTATAACAACAAAAAGCACATACGCCGCAAGTGAGAAAGTCATTAAAGTTGCTATAATTAAAACAATATTGTACCATTTTTTCCACTTTCCCATTTGCGCCAAAAGCAGTAGCACTGTAGCAGTTCCAAGATGCCCAGGCTCCAAAAAAACAGAATTGAAACGCGGGATTATCAAAGAAAACAAAGTACTGTCCTCTATCATGAAAAAATAATAATTTGTAAACGAGTACAGCGCGTTTTCTCCAAAAACCGCACTTTGTGAAGGAAATTGTAAACCAAACAAATAATATAAAATGAAACAAGGTATTGAAATAGACAACAATACAGCCATTACCTTAGCTAAAAAGGTAACTAATCTCAACAACTCGTCAGCATCCGTTCTAAATAAAGACAAAAATATGAATATATTAAAAACCTGTACAACAAATCCTGCAAAACTCGCATCATTCACAAACAATTGATAACATAACAAAATTACATACGCTGAGATTGTAAACAAGAAGTCACGCCTATTAAAATAAGGCTTTTCCATAGAATTGGAAACAAGCATTGCTACAACAATCAAACAGCACGCTGGTACTATATAAAACGGTCCTAAAGGCCACAAAAACCAAGGATTCAGTGAACCGAAATAAGCAAGCAACATCCCACTATAAAGAAAAATCTTAACGATTGTCCTTTTTTCAAAAAGATACAGGCGACTTATGTCAAACGTTCCTATTTTCATCAACTACAAACCAATCAATGTTTCTTTACAAAAAATTCCTTTGCAAACAAGCGCTCACCATTACTCATCGTAAAGTGCCAAAAGACAATGGCACCCAACAATACCGACACCACCAACGTAAAGATAAACCTATGCGGAAACTCAACAAACTTCACGCACAAATATCCAACTACAAAAAGTACAAGGCAAAGTGGCAACAACGGGCAGATGGCGCTCGTCACAAACTCTGACACATTGAGTCCCATTGTACGCCTCATATAAAAAAGCCTTGATACAGAAACTATAAGTTCAATAATAAGATAAACACACATTACATAAACGGCCTCATGCCACATGAAAAGCACGAACAACGCCAACGGTAAAATTGCAAGCTTAGGTGTGTACATCAACAAAGAATATTTACGCACCTTACCAGAAGCCTGATTGGCCGTGTTAAGTCCATAAGTCAATTGGTCTGCTATGAAAGAAAGCAATATAAAGGTACAAAACATTTCCGCTCCAGGTGGAACTTCCTTTAACCAGAATGACAATATCGAATGAATTTCCCAAATGGCCGGTATGGCTATAATAATCATCAACGCCGACGAATACTTGCTTTCCTGCATGGCCAACTTCAGCATGCCATCCCTATCTCCCGCACCCTCGGCTTTCATTATTTGCGGATTCATGGCATTTAAAACAGAAGTTGAAACAAACGCCATAGCTCCCTGTACCTGAAAGGCTATGCCATAAGCTGCGTTTATCACAGTTCCAAAAAAATTATTCAGTATTATTGCAATACCCTGATTTCTAAAAACAACCACTCCCGCACCGTATGTTGTCCAACCAGCAAAACCCAGCAGGTTCAAGATACAAGAACTACTTATATCTTTCCTTCTGCCCCCCAAAGAGCATTCGCCGAATTTTTTTATCGCATATAACGAGAATGCCAATAAATTGCACAATTGGATGAAAACCATCATAGCCGCATAAAGCACCAACCTGTCAAACGTCGAATAAGTGATGTAAACAGCTAAAAACAGCTTCAAGAAACCGTCCAACACTTCCACTATAGAAATGTAGACTATGTTTTCACGGGCGATAAAAACTGCCTTATATGGAGCTATGAGTATTGTTATAGCCAGAATGGCAATAGTAAACAAATAAACATTTTCCGCAGCGGCAATTCTGTCCAAAGGGATTTTTATCCAATGATATATTACAACATCCTTCAACAAGAATAAAATCAAAGACAGAACTATTGCAAAAACAGCATGAATTAATAAGCTGTTGGAAAATACCTTCCTGACAGCATCCATGTCTTCCTGCCCGTAATGGAATGAAACATACCGCTGTGTGGTTACTACAAGCGCATTCGTAATAAATCCAAGCATTGCGATAACTCCACCGATGATAGAATAAATACCAAAATCAGACACACCCAATGCAGCAAGTATCAGGCGTGTCGAATATAGGCTCAATATAATGTTTATTATCGAACGAGAATATTGTGCCACCGTATTTATAACTATCCGTTTGGCAGAGTCCATTTCTTTACAGAAGTCTTATTTCAACGCTGTAAGCTGTCTTTTTATAAAATCCTTAAAAATATAAATGGTTGTACCCATAAAAGTCAAAAACATCATCGCCAATACAAACAGCATCCGCTTCGGCCCAGCCGGTATTTGCGGCACGGAAGCTCCTTGGATTACAGTAAATGCAGGGGTGCGTTCTTGAACCTTAGCCTTGGCCATCTGCAACTGTGTGGTCAACGTCGTATATGTGTTATATTTCAGCTGCATGTCGTTTTCAAGGTCTTGCTCCTTTGCTTTAAAACTTGTCAGCATGAGGTCTGTATTGGCATCAGCATAACTCGCATATAACCTGCGCGCTTCCTCATAATCACGTTTGGCCTCATCTGTAAGCTTGGTGTAATACTCCAAGTCTACACGGGCTTTCTGTGTTCTGTAATCTGTTATGAAATCCTGCAACCTAACACGCACGGAGTCTGCCATTGTCGCACTAATCAGCCTGTCTTGGTCTTTTACAGTTATAGTTATGACATCCGTCTTCTTGTCCACAGAACAAGTTATTTTGTCCTGTATCATCGAAACGACATCACTCTGCTCTTTTGACAAGATTAAAAGGTCAGAGTCTCCACTATTTCCATCACTTTTCAATACATCTTTTTTACGTGGGAACAAACTGTTCATTTGCCTTTTTAACCAAATAATTGGCATTGTCCAAATGGAAACTTTCTGTTCTTTAGTGAGATATGTATAATAATCAGTCTTTATATCTCCTTCCTCATTGACAACCTTTATGCCAAACAAGTCTACTATAAAATTTGGCGAACCCATCAAATCAGGATACAATGTCGGATAAATTGCATCTGAGGATGTCATGTTCCCGATGTTGAAACCAAACGACGAAGTCAAGGAACTGAGACCTCCACCACTTGACAACATTTCCGATTCCGGTGCAAGCGTTATTGTCGTCGTATAATAACGTGGCTGTGGAAATATCCAAATACAAGACAATATAAAAGCTATTGACAAAGCTTTTATAAAAAGTCTTTTCCTTTCTTTCAAGCGCTTAAAGACCTTTCTTAGGTCGATTACGTCTTTTTTGTTCTCTTCCATTATATCATTATTACAATGTATAATAACAAATCACTTCACTTTCCAGCTTTCCACTCCCCTCGTTTTGCTTGAGAAGCTCACGCCTATCTTGTAAACTTTGCGGTTGTCCATCAAGAAGGGGGCGGCGTAGTTGTTTTCCTCTATCTGGCGCAGGGCTTCATCTGCCGACTTGTCAAGCTTGCACTCGATGATGTAAATATAGTCAGACGTTTTTATCAGCACATCCATGCGGCGGTCGCTCGTTGCGCGTTCCACCTCTACATAGAAGCCCATGATTTTGAATATGAGGTAAAGGGCGTTCTGGAAATACAACTCCGCATCGCCGACTATCTTATAATCTGTGTCGGCCAGCATGGCTTGCAGGCGGCGCATGAATTGCTCCGCATTGCCGCTCTCCACATCGATTACGAAGTGGCTGATGTCAAATTCCGTCCTGTCGCCATTTGGAGTGTAATACGGCAGCAGGAAATTGAGGAAGCCCGTCTCCACTTCATTGTTGGGGAAACCAAGCCTGTACCGTTTAAAACGGCTGTCATATCCTTTTATTGTAAGGTATCCGCTTTGGTAAATCAGCGGTATCGGGTTGCGCGATGCCGAATCTATGCTGTTGAGCACGTCGTCTGAAATTATTTCGTGCGTAAGGTCAGGCAGGACATATTTGCGTTCCTGCAACAGCTGGACGAGGAATGTCGGCGTACCCGTCTCAAACCAATAGTCCTTGAAGCTCTGCTTGGCAAAGGTGTTAAGCAGACTGAACGGATTATATATTCCCTCCGTTCCGTATTCAAAGTGATAGCCGTCATACTGTTCTTTCAGTTTTGCCGCCGCCTCGTCGTATGTCATGCCGTTGGCCTTGGCAAGCTCCTGCAACGGTTCCTCAAAATAACGGTGAATCTCCTCCTCAGTTATTCCGCAGACATCGATGTAGCGTTTGTCCATAGATATGTCCTGAAGGTTGTTCAAGTCACTGAATACGCTGACCTTGCCGAACTTCGTAACGCCTGTGAAGAAACCGAACTTTATATACTTGTCATAAGTTTTTACAACCGAATAAAACGCCTTGAGTATGTTCCTGTATTCATCCTGCAAAGCCGCATTGCCGATAGTCTGCAACAGCGGTTTGTCATATTCGTCGACAAGCAGTACAACGCGTTTACCCGTCTGCTTATAGGCGAACTCTATAATATGCGAAAGCCTTTCCTCCGGGGCGCGGTCTTTGAACTTGTCACCATACACGGTTTCCCACGCTTCAAGGTTCTTGTTCAGCTCGGCCAACAGGGCTTCCTTCGTGTCATACTTGCGCGTGTTCAAGTCAAGATGCAGAATGGGATACGTTTCCCAGTCCTTCTCCAGCTTCTCAATATCCAGTCCGGCAAACAGTTCCTTCTTTCCGCTGAAATAAGCCTCAAACGTTGATATTAGCAGACTTTTCCCGAAGCGGCGAGGACGACCGAGGAAATAATACCTGCTGTCTGTTGCCAATTCATACACCAAACGTGTCTTGTCCACATAAAGGAAACCATCCTTACGCAGACTTTCAAAATTCTGTATACCTATAGGAAATTTCATTCCAACCTTTCGTTTTACTTGAACAAGTTTGCCACTGTCGCTATCATCGTTGCGATTGACGCCGCCGACGTGCCGATTGACAGTTTTTCGGCGATGCTCATAGTGGTCACCTTCTTCTGCGGAACAAATATTTCGCATCCGGGCTGCGGCTTTGCACCATCGCTGACCCTTGCAACCATGCCGTTCATGTAAATGATGAAAGCCTGGCTTTTCTTCGCCCTGTTGCTGTATCCGCCGGCCTGATTGATGTAATACTTCGCCTTCTTGCCTTTCTGGTAACCGACGGTGTTGGGGTACATCACCTCTCCGTTGATTTTCACTGTGGCTGTATATTGGGGCACCACAAGCTTGTCGCCCTCGCGCAGCACGATGTCGGCATCGCCTCCCGGCTCGGCCAATGCCTTGTCAAGCTCTATTCCGACAGAGTAAGTTTCAGGAATTTCGAACTTCTTTTCCATTTCCTTGTCGTTCATATTGATGGTCTTGCCTGCACCGGCAGCCTCAAGTTCAAGACGTGCAGCCTCCTCTTGAGCCATTCTCAACACAACTTCGTAACGCTTGCGCTCGTTCCCGTCCATCTTTCGCTCGAGGCGCGCACCTGCCACGTATGCACGGTCGTTCACGCCACCCGCACTACGGATTAAATCGCTCAAGCGTTGGTTCTTTTTCGACAGAGTATAAACGCCTCCGAACATGACCTCGCCCTCCACGGTAACGTTCTGCTGCTTGTAGAAGCCGGGGCTTTTGCGCACGTAGACCTCGTCGAAAGGCATCAGTTTGAAGCCCGGTTCTCCGTCAACTACAAATCCGTCTTTCAATGCGAAGGTGTATGTACGCGCTATTATGGTGTCGGTCGTAAACGCCTTTGGGTTAATCATGCGGCGTGACACGTCCACTTTCACCGTCGATGCGGTCTGCTTAAGTCCGCCGGCCTGCAACACAAAGTCTTCAAGCGTTTCGTTGTCGGCATATTTGTACACACCTGGATAAAACACTTCGCCGTGGATGGTGATGGTTTGTTCTTCCATCATCTCCTGCTTTGTCGGTATGAACAGTACGTCGTTGTTCTGAATAGGGATGTCCGCCACACGTCCCGCCAATATTCCGTCAACGTCCACGGGGATTACCTCCAGCGTGCGGTCCGCCTTCATGCGGTGCATCACGGCGCGGGCGGTAAATGCTTCCTCCCTAAGTCCGTCGGCCTTTTCTATCAGCGAGCGCACACTGTTGATGTCTCCGCCCACCTGGTACATGCCGGGACGGAACACCGCGCCCTTTATCTCAACCATGTTCGAAAAGCGCGGCAGTATTGAATCCACGCTTACCGAGTCGGCATCGGCCAGCTGGAACGCTCCCATGTCAAACTCGTCAATGTTATATACGGAGTATTCCCTGCCCGTCTTGCGCACCAAGCGCACTGACTTCTTGTAAGCGTCGCCGGTAAATCCGCCGGCGTATTTCAGCAAAGTGGCTACGCTTTCGTTCTTCTTCATCTCGTAGAACATGGGGCGTTTCACCTTGCCCGTTATGTTTACGAGGCAGTCATACGCACCTACTGAAATCACGTCGTTGTCGGCCAGACGGACGTTTCCCGTCAGTTTGCCGTTCAGGATGTAGTCGTATATGTCTACGGTGGACACGAGTCGGTTGTTGCGGTACACCTTGATGTCGCGCAGCGTACCTATGTCGTTTGTGCCTCCGGCCATGTACAGCGCGTGGAACACAGTGGCGAAGGCCGGCAGGGTGTATGTTCCCGGGTTCTCGACCTCGCCCATCACGTTTACCATTATGGTGCGCGTCTGCCCTACCGTGAGCCTTATCTTCGAGCTGCTGTAACGCGAACCGAGCGTGGAGCGCAGCCTGGCATTGGCCTGCTCCACCGTAAGTCCGCCTATATCCACGGGGCCGTAGCCCTCGATTGTCACCGTTCCGTCAGGCGACACCGTGCTTTCTATTGTCTTCTGCGACGCCCCGTAGATGTCGATGAACACCGCGTCGCCCGGGCCGAGCCGGTAATCCTGCGGAGTGGCGATATTCATGTCGGGCTCGAATGTCAGGTCCTTGTTGTTGAATATGTCGCGTCCGAACACCTTGGGCTTCTTGCCGCGGCCTTCGCGTTCGGCCATATAGCGCTCCACGATGGCCGCCGTGTCAGGGATGAAGCCGTTAAGTTCGTCCTGCATCATAAGCCAGTCCTCGTTGGTCTCGTCGTAAACTTCAGGGCCGGCCATACCGTTGTCGCGTGTGTCTTTCAGCCTGTACGAGGGCTGCGTGCCGTCGCTGACATCCGTTTGCGACGCGTTGCTCCGCCGGTTCTTGCCGTTGTTTGAGCGCAGGCGTGTGTCCGAGGTTCCCTCGTTTGCACCCACCGTGCCCAAGCCCTTGTTTTTAGCCAGCCTCTCGTACTTCTGCCTTACACGCCGTATCTGGTCTATGTCGACACCGTTCTGCATAAGTTTCGTAACTATTTGCGCCTGCGACGTGCCTGACTGGTTCTCCTCGACTACGAACTGCATCACCTGCTCGTCAGTCATCGTCGACTGCGCCAATGCGCACAACGGCATCAAAGCCGCCAAAACAAATATCGATAGAAGTTTTTTCACAACCTTTCCTTATTATGATTTATTATAGTAATTCGTTCCCCTTTCAGAATTTCTTGCCGCTTACGATGCTTGCCGCCGTGCGCACCACTATGCTGAAGTCGAGCCACAGCGACCTGCGTTCCAGATAGCTTATGTCCATACTCAACCTCTTCAGCATCTTTTCCATGGTGTCTGTATAGCCGTTGTACAGCGTGGCTTCCGACGTAAGCCCCGGCTTCATCTTGTAAATGAACCGGTAACGGCTGTCTTCCAGCATTATCTTGTCGATGTAATACTTGCGTTCGGGGCGCGGGCCGACGAACGACATGTCGCCCTTCAGCACGTTCCATAGCTGCGGAAGCTCGTCAAGATGGTGCTCGCGCAAGAACCTTTCCAGCCGTGTGGAGTGCTCCTTGTCGCTCTTCGCGATGAGCATCGGCTCGTCGTCGCAGCCGTTCATCGTGCGGAACTTGTATATGGTAAACGGCTTTCCGCCCTGCCCTATCCGTTCCTGCGAGAATATTGCCGGGCCGTTGCGCTGGGCTTTCAGCATGATATACACCACAAGCATCAGTGGCGAAAGCACCACAATGCCGACAAAGGCGAACACAAAGTCAAACAAACGTTTCACCCCATGCTGCCACATGCCCATTGCGTCAGCCACGTCTGCGTCTCCGCACACCACGCTTGCGCCCGTATGTCCACATCCTGTCGATTTCACCGTAAGCTTGTTCTATTGCCTTATATTATAACCCGGATTTCGCTAAATTGTTGCAAAGATAACGTATTTTATTCAAAAAAAGGACGGCGGCGGCCTTAAAATGCCATTATGCCACGCCGTTGCGGGGCTTTACGGCAACGTTTTGAAAGGCGTCAAAAAACCGCCTGCGTAACAGCCTGGCTGCCAACGAGTTGCAAAAGGCGTCCTTTCAGGCTCTAAAAGGTGGCCTTTCGGCGTGTAAAAGATGGCCTTTCGGCGTGCAAAAGGTGGCCTTTCGCATTTCCGCCAGTTCTTTGCTGTACAGCCTGCGGCGGTTTTCCGCCGCTCACAAGGGGCGTTGACAATCGTCGGCCAGCGGCCATGCTTCATGTCACATTGCGTTTTTATGCCGCAGTTTTGTTGCATATTGACCGATATTTAGTATCTTTGCAGAAGATTATCTGCAACCGGGAAGCTGCAAGCAAGCATGCCTTCATGCCGTTTGCAGCGTCAAAAAACAGAATATTACCAACTAACAACATCCATATATGAGCAGACTGATTCGTCCCGAAGGCTACAAGCCGCTGCTTGACATGCGGCAGACCGAACAGGGAATAAAGCTGATAAAAGAGTTCTTCCAAGCCAACCTCTCGGCCGAACTGAGGCTGCGCCGCGTCACGGCGCCGCTGTTCGTACTTCAAGGCCTTGGCATAAACGACGACCTCAACGGCGTGGAACGCCCCGTGACGTTCCCCGTAAAAGACCTCGGAGAAGCCAAGGCGGAAGTTGTGCATTCGCTGGCGAAGTGGAAAAGGCTGACCCTTGCCGACTACGCCATCGAGCCTGGTTACGGCATCTACACCGACATGAACGCCATACGCGCCGACGAGGAGCTTGACAACCTGCACTCGCTGTACGTAGACCAGTGGGACTGGGAGGCCGTGATAACCCCCGGGCAGCGCACACTCGACTGCCTGAAGTCCACCGTGCGCCGCATATACTCGGCCATAAGGCGCACCGAGTTCATGGTGTGCGAACGCTACGCCGGCGTGATAGAGCCGTTCCTGCCCGAAGAAATACACTTCATCCACAGCGAAGACTTGCTTGAAATGTACCCCGGGATGAGCGCCAAAGAGCGCGAAGACGCCATCTGCCGCAAGCTCGGAGCCGTGTTCATCATCGGCATAGGCGCCCCCTTGGCCGACGGCAAGCCGCACGACGGCCGCTCGCCCGACTACGACGACTGGACAACACCTACCGACAACACACATAAAGGGCTTAACGGCGACATCCTGATATGGTATCCTACACTGCAACGCGCCGTAGAACTCTCGTCGATGGGCATACGCGTGGACAGCGAAGCCATGCTGCGCCAGCTCGACATGACCGGCCAGCAGGCACGCAAGGAGCTGTACTTCCACCGCCGCCTGCTGGCAGGCGAACTGCCGCAGAGCATCGGCGGAGGCATAGGACAGAGTCGCCTGTGCATGGTTCTGCTGCACAAGGCGCACGTAGGGGAAATCCAAGCCAGCGTATGGCCGCAGGACATGCTCGACGAGTGCGCGCGCCTCGGCATGGCGATAATCTGACGATGCGCCGCAGACAACCGTAATTCGCAACTACACCTATTTAATATTATGCAAGAATACATCGTTTCAGCCAGAAAATACAGGCCGCAGTCGTTCGACAGCGTGGTAGGCCAGGAAGCGCTTACAACAACGCTGCGCAACGCCGTAAAGAGCGGCAAGCTGGCACACGCCTACCTGTTCTGCGGGCCGCGAGGCGTGGGAAAGACCACCTGCGCGCGCATCTTCGCCAAGGCAATCAACTGTCTCAACCCCACGGCGGACGGCGAAGCATGCAACGAATGCGAGAGTTGCCGCGCCTTCAACGAACAACGCTCGTTCAACATATTCGAGCTTGACGCGGCGAGCAACAATTCCGTGGAGAACATCAAGGCCCTTATGGAGCAGACGCGCATACCGCCGCAGGTTGGCAAGTACAAGGTGTTCATCATCGACGAGGTACACATGCTCTCGACGGCGGCCTTCAACGCATTCCTGAAAACGCTTGAGGAACCGCCCGCCCACGTGGTGTTCATCCTCGCAACTACCGAGAAGCACAAGATACTCCCTACCATCCTGTCGCGCTGCCAGATATACGACTTCGAGCGGATGACCGTGCCCGGCATTGTGAACCAGCTCAAAAAAGTGGCCGGCGGAGAAGGAGTCAAATACGAGGAGGCGGCTCTCGAAGTGATTGCGGAGAAGGCCGACGGCGGCATGAGGGACGCCCTCTCTATCTTCGACCAGGCCGCCAGCTTCTGCCAGGGCGACATCACATACGCCAAAGTAATCGAAGACCTTAACGTGCTCGACGCCGACAACTACTTCAACATAATCGACCTGTGCCTGCAGAACAAGACTGCGGAGCTCATGTCGCTGCTTGACGGCATAATAAGAAAAGGCTTCGACGGAGCCAACCTCATATCAGGACTGGCGGCACACACGCGCAACGTGCTCATGGCACGCGACGAACAGACGCTTCCGCTGCTGCATGCCGGCGAACGGCAGACTGCCCGTTACCGGGAGCAGGCGCAGCGGTGTACGCCAAAGTTCCTGTACAGCGCACTGAAAATAATGAACGAGTGCGACATAAACTACCGCCAGAGCGGCAACAAGCGGCTGCTGGTCGAGCTGACATTGATTGAGATGTCGCAGCTGACGCAGCCCGATGACGACGGCGCAAGTTCGGGGCGTGGCCCTAAGAGACTGAAATCCCTGTTCAAAAGACTTACGGGTGCGAAGCCGCAAGAGGCCAAGCAGGTGGCCGAGGAAACGCGCCCGACAACCGGTGCGGCTGCAAGCGGAAGCGCGGAAGGCCGCAAAACCGAGGCACAAGCACAACCGACGCCACGCCCGGAGCAGCCCACCGGGCAGCCGCAGACAGCTCAGAGCAGCCCCCTTCGCGGCCTGAAACTGGCGCGGATAGGCAAGACTTTCGAGAACCTTAGGCGCGGAGTGGAGGAACGCAAACCCGTCGAAGAGGTGCAGGAGGTTGTGCAGGACGACGGCGGACGCGACGTTTTCACCGAAGAACAACTGCTTACGCAATGGACGGCAATGTGCAACCGCATGCCACAAAGCATGACCGGAATAGCTGCAAGGATGAAAAACATGGAGCCGAAAATAACGTCTTTCCCTGACATAGAGGTCGTCGTGGACAACAAGATACTGCTCGACGACATGCAGAAGATAAGGGGACGCATACGCAACACGCTCGCCCTTGCACTGAAAAACAGCGCGATAGGCCTCAGCCTACGACTGGCCAAACCGGAAGAAATCAAGCGTATCCCGACAAACCGCGAACGTTTTGACGAACTGAAAAACGCAAACAAGGCGTTTGCGAAGCTTAGCCAGATGCTGGGACTTGAACTTGAGTAGCTGTTTAGTCAACAAGTAGACGAGTTTTAAGTTGACGAGTAGACAAGTGACAAGCAAACAAGGACGTTCTTTAAGCAGACAAGTAAACAAGTGACGAGCAGACAAGGATATATGTTTTGCCATCCACAAACCCGGCAAATCCCCTTGTCTGCTCGTCACTTGTCTACTCGTCAACTTAAAACTCGTCTACTTGTTGACTTAAAAAATCAGAACCTTTTAAGCCGAAGGGTGGCATAATCGGAACGCAGGACGAGGTTGTCGCCGTCGGCAACTACAACCTCAAATTCCGTGGTGGTAGCATTCATGCCGAACGGCAGCAGCTGTTCCACTGTTGCATCCTCGTGCGCATCGCTCGTGGCGGCACGCCGCTTGAAGTCGCGCATCACCACTTTCTTGTGGCCGTCCTTGTACTCCATACGGGCTACAAACGAGCCGTAATCGTTGGGGCCGTCCTTTTCAGACACTTCAACTACCATCCGTGTTATTCCGAAATACAGCCTTTCACACGGATGATGTTCCCCGTCGGCTTCAGTCACAAAGCTTTCAAGCCGCCAGAAGCCCTCAATATCCTCGTCGATAGGGTCTTTCCATTCGCACGAACTGCACATTGCGCAGGCCAGCAAGGCCGCAAACGCCATCTTAATCACTTTGCCCATAATATTCCGCTTTTCCTTATTGTCAACATTCCTCCTACGCTGCTGCCGAGATAGTCGCCGTCGTCGATGCCGCAGGACGCCTCAAACTGCCATCCCTTAAGCCGCTCCGGCGTGTATGTCAGTTCAAACAACATGCTGTTCTGATGCCTCGTCTCGTCCAACGGCACGCGGTAAGTACCCCAGTGGCGCGTGAACGACAGGAGCACGCGGTAGGCCAGTTCGCCAGTCGGGTCGCCGCTGATGCCTACGTGGTGAGCCTTCAACCTGTTGCTGTGGAACACCAGGCTGCCGTCGCTGTTGTACACAGGGCCGTAGACAAACGGGTGCCCTATGTTCTGCCCCCAGTGCGTCCAAGGGTACGTTCCGTGGTTGTAATAATTGTCGCAGCCGCTCATCTGCAAGTCGGTGAACGACCCGGCTACGCCGTCGTAGAGCACGGGGCCGGTCTGGTCAGTGGTGCAAAGCCCCTCCCAAAGTACCTTAGTAGCCACAGGGTTCTTGGGTAGCGTAACCTCAACGCCTATGTGTCCGTCTTTCCAACGCCCGTACTGCCACGTAAGCTGTGAATGGTCGTCGAAGAAATGCTCGTAATACAAGCGCGCCTTCCACGTCTTCGCCTCATAATTCAACGCGAAGTTCCAACTGCCCGTATGGTTTCCGTCGATGTTCTCAACCGTGCCTTCCTGGCTGGGTATCAGCGCCTTGAAGAAGTCCTTTATGCCGCTGGGCATGTCGGCCACAAGCGACGGCGAGCCTCCGGCGCGCTTCTGCCACAGGCTTCCGCCAAACTGCGCGGTCTCAAGCATGCCTATTTCCATCGTCAAAGGGAACTTCTCGACGTTGCCCACGCGGAACATCATCGACTTTGTATGGTATATCACGTTCTTTGAAAACTGCTCTCCGGCCGCCACAAAGTCCTCGCGCCAGCGCCCGTCAGTCAGCAGTCCGTAGCCGATGTGCCCCTTCACGCCGAGCCAGCCCTTGGTGAAAGGCACGTCCCAATAGTCTTTCACCTCAAGCCTTACCTGCGGAATGGGACGCGCGTTAGGCCCTTCAACCATCGCGCCGCTCGACAGGCGCATGTCCTTTCCCAGCGGGAAAGAGCCGCGCTCCTTTGCGCCGACACTCAACGTCAGCACCTTCCACGACAAGTCGGCATACGCCTGCTGCACCACGAACGGCGCAGCATGGTCGACGGTGCCGGCCAAGTCGACCCCGGCCTGCAAGCTCCAGCCGTGCCCGAAACGAGTGTCATACTGCACGCCGGCGCGCAGGTATCCGCTGTTTGGCCGTTCCGACGACAGTCCGTAGCGGTTGGCCGTAAACCAAAGCGGCGCATAGTCGCCCGACGAGGCGTTGGCCGAAAGCTCAACTTCATAGCGGAGCGAGTCGCCCCTTGCAGCCGCATGCTGTAAGCACAACGGCAACACGGCGGCCATCAAAATCCTGATTATCTTCATTTACGTACTTGATGAAAAAACAGCCGGCGGCAAATACCACCGGCACTTGCGTCGATATTCAACGCGGCAAAAGTACAACAAAAATCCCGTTCGGTGAAATTATCACAGCGAAAAGTAACCATCAGACGCATGAAAGGCCACCTTTCGCCTTACAAAAGACCGTCTTTCGCATTGTAAAAGATGCCCTTTCAGCATGCAAAAGACCGCCTTTTACAACGCATTGAGTATCAAGGCGTTACAAAGGCAGGCATCAAATGCCAGGCAACAACGCGGAAACAGGCCGCCCTACGGCGGAGAAACGAAGGCGGAGAAGCTACCCGACAAACCGTAAAATGTATTGTCCAAACCGTAATGTGTGTATTGCCGGCCATGCGGATAATGCTTAACTTTGCGGCATGAAACAAAACTTAGCAGACATGACAGGCAACACTTACAACGGCAGACCTTACACGGTATGCCACATGATGTCGTCAATCGACGGACGCATAGACTGCGACATGACAGAAAATCTCGGCGACACTGACGCTTACTACGCCGCGCTCGACGAGCTTCAATGCGACGCTTGCCTTGAAGGACGGGTGTCGATGCAGAAGCACACGGCACTGCCCGGCACGTTCAAAGCCGACAACCCAGCGCCCATAGGCCGCGAAGCATGGCACAATGCGGGCAACAAGGGGCAATATAAAATAGGCATAGACACACACGGCACACTGCTGTGGAGCGACAAGGAAGCAGAAGACAACCTGCTGGTAATAACCGACGAGGCTTGCCCACAACAATACCACGACCGCCTGACGGCGCAAGGCATATCGTGGATAGCCTGCGGCGGAAACGGCATAGACCTGCGGCGCGCAGTGCAGATACTGCATGGCGAGTTCGGAATAAACCGCCTCGCCATAGTCGGCGGCGGACACATCAACGCCGCATTCCTCACCGCCGGACTGCTGGACGAGGTAAGCCTCATGGTGGGCGCGGGCATCGACGGGCGCAAGGGCATGACCGCCGTGTTCGACGGGATAGAGGACAGCAACTATCCGACTACCGTCCTGAAGCTGGCCGACGTGCGCCGCGTGGGAGAAAACACGGTATGGATGAGGTACAAGATGTGAAAGGATAACAGCAAAAAACAGCAATCCATGCGCATTCAACATGTAATGCGCATGGATTTTTCCACCCTCCGTTTCCCGTCACGCCGTCATCAAGCCGCAACATCGGCCTCAACCGCACGGGAAACGGCCAAAACAAACCGGAGTGCGGCACACCACCAAGCCCGGCGGTGACGACCCTCCGCCAGGCCGCACCACACAACAAAAAGCTCCCGGACATCCGTATGATTAAGGATTCCGGGAGCTTTCAAGTGATCCGTTTGGGGCTCGAACCCAAGACCCCAACATTAAAAGTGTTGTGCTCTACCAGCTGAGCTAACGGATCTTGCCATACGTCATTGTTCCGTAAAGCGTGTGCAAAGGTACGCTTTTTCTGCGATACGGCCAAATTATTCGCCCGTTTTTTCAACTTTTAGGCTGTTTTCCTGCGCAATTCCGGCATTTACAGGGGCGGCGGAACCCGTATTACTGTCTGCCGGAGGTGTCGGAGAAACGTTTTCCTTGGTTACGTAACGCTGGTAATAGGCTATGATGAGGGTTGTGAGCGGCAGTGCTATGATAAGCCCGATGAAGCCGAGCAGTGCGCCCCATACCGACAGGGAGAGTAGGATTACCGCCGGATTGAGGCTCATGGCCTTGCCCATTATCTTCGGGGTGAGCACCATGTCGGTGATGGCCTGCACCACTATGAACACCGCCGTGGCCGAAGCGAATATCACCCAGAAGTTCTGCCCCGTGTCGGCGGCCTTGAGCAGCGAGAGGAACAGCATCGGGATGAAGGCCAGGCCGTGTACGTAGGGTATGAGGCTCAATATTCCTATGAGGATGCCGAGGCCTATCGCCATGGGGAAGTCGATGATTGTGAAGCCTATGCAGAACAGCACTCCGATGCACAATGCCACGAGGCTCTGGCCTCGGATATAGTTGTTCATCTCGCGCTCCACGTCGCCTATCAGCTCATGCCAAAAGGGGCGGCTCTTTTTCGGGAATATCTTGATGAAGCCTGAGGCCAGCTTCTCATAGTCAAGCAGTATGAAGAAGAGGTACAGCAGGGTGATGAGCGAGGCCACGACGCTGATTAGCACGCTTGCCGTCTGCCCTATCATGGAGAACACTTTGGGCATGGCGTTCCTCACCGCGGCGGCCACGTCCTCCTGCGTGAAGAAGTCCTTTATTCCGTTCTTGTTCTCCTCTATCCACTGCTGTATGGCTACAGGGAAGTTGGCTATGTGCGTCTTTTCATGCAGATAGTTGGAAAGAACGTCGCCGAACTTGTCGAACTGCGCTATCATCGGCGGTATTATGAGGTAGAACACGCCGCCGATGACGGCAACGAGGAACACGAGCGAGACTATTATCGAGAGCACGCGCGTAGGCACGTGCAGCCTGTATTGCACGAACTTCACCACCGGATATACCAGGTAGGCCAGCAGCCACGCCACGAAAAACGGCAGGAGCACGCTGCTAAGATAATTCATCAACAGCAGGACTACTATCACCACCAGGGCTGTCAACGACCAGCGGATAAACCTGTCGAATGTTATTTTTTCCTCGATTATCATTTGTTATGGGGTTTTACGGTTATCTGGTTATGGGGTTTTGCGGTTGTACGGTTATGAGGTTTTGCGGTTTGGGGGTTATAAGGTTGTACGGTTATGAGGTTGTAGGCGACATATCGCAGGCGCATCCGCCACCGTTTCTTCTTGCATTCATAACCCATTGTAAATCAACGTGTTATATATCACTGCGCAAAAGGCCGTCTTTTGCTTTGTAAAAGGTGGCCTTTCGGCGTGTAAAAGACGGCCTTTTGCAATGCGAAAGACCACCTTTTGCACGGCAGCCTCCCGCCTACGGCCCGGCGGCTTCAACCTTTTGCCCCCTCCTCCTCTACCGCCTTGCGGTAACATTCGCGGCAAAGCGGCTCGTATTCGCTCTGTTCTCCGAGCATCACACGCTTGTCGTTGGCCACGAGCCGGTGGCTTACGTATGCCAAAGCGCCGCATCTCACGCAGATGGCATGCACCTTCGTAACCTCGTCGGCTATGGCACAGAGCGCCGGAATGGGGCCGAACGGCACGCCCTTGAAGTCCATGTCAAGCCCGGCCACAATGACACGCACGCCCCGGTTGGCAAGTTCGTTGCACACGGAGACCAGTCCTTCGTCGAAAAACTGAGCCTCATCGATGCCCACCACCTCGATGTCTGACGACAGAAGGAGTATCGACGACGACGTTTCCACCGGCGTGCTGGGTATCGAGTGGCGGTCGTGGCTCACCACTTCGACGTCGGAATAACGCGTGTCGATGGCCGGTTTGAATATCTCCACCTTCTGCCTTGCAAACTCGGCGCGCTTCAGCCGCCTTATAAGTTCTTCCGTCTTGCCCGAAAACATCGAGCCGCACACTACTTCAATTCTTCCAGGGCGGTGTGCTTCGCCTGACATATTGTTGACCATTTCGGCACAAAATTACAAAGACGTTTTAAAAATTGCAAAGAAATACGCCGATTTTTTGCCGTAGTGTTTTATTTGCATATATTTGCAAAGATAAGTGAAAGCGGCCCGCTTGAAAGCGGCGTCTACGCCACGGCAGGCCGCAGCCTACACATTAGTTTGACATGGGTTTGCTGTACATCGTACCCACACCGGTGGGAAATCTTGAAGACATGACGCTCCGCGCGGTGCGCATACTGCGCGAGGCCGACCTGATACTGGCGGAAGACACGCGCACATCGGGCATCCTGCTGAAACACTTTGACATAAAGAACCAGCTGATGTCACACCACAAGTTCAACGAACACGGCACGTCGGCCTCCATCGTAGAACGGCTCAAGGCAGGAGCGACAATAGCCCTGATCAGCGACGCCGGCACGCCTGGCATCAGCGACCCCGGCTTCTTCCTTGTGCGCGAGGCCGTCAATGCAGGTGTTGAAGTGCAGTGCCTGCCGGGAGCCACGGCCTTCGTTCCGGCTATAGTGTCGTCAGGACTGCCGTGCGAACGTTTCTGCTTCGAAGGCTTCCTGCCGCAGAAAAAAGGCCGGGCGACTCGCCTTGAAGCACTGAAGGACGAGCAGCGCACCATGATATTCTACGAATCTCCATACCGGGTGCTGAAAACATTGCAACAGTTTGCCGGATGCTTTAGCGGCGACCGCCGCGCAAGCGCATGCCGTGAAATATCAAAGATACACGAAGAGAGCGTGCGCGGAACACTCGACGAACTTATAGCACACTTCAAAGAAACCGCCCCGAAGGGCGAATTCGTCATTGTGGTTGAAGGCAGAAGCCATGTCTCCAACAAGAAAAACGACAAAGAAAAACATGCAAACGGCACGGAACAATAATCAAGAAAACATGGACAACATAAATAAAACAACGTATATGAAAAAGGTATTTTTATTTGCATTTTGCCTGTTGACACTGGCATCATGCGGCGACGGAAAGTCGTCAGGCTCATCAGAAGACAGCCAGAAGGACTCCTTGCAAAGAGTAATAGAACAAAGGGACAATGAAATCAACGACATGATGGGCATCCTGAATGAAGTTGAAGAAGGCTTCCGCCTCATCAACGAGGCCGAAAACCGTGTAAGCGTGGCACGCAACGGCGAAGGAGCAAGCCGGCAACAGCAAATCCGCGAGAACATACAGTTCATACAACAGCGCATGGCCGAGAACCGGGAACTCATAGCGAAACTACGCAGCCAGGTGAAGAACGGCACAATAAAGAGCGAGCAACTGCAAAAAACAATCGACAACCTGACCAAGCAGCTGGAGGACAAAGACAACCAGATAAAAGACCTCTACGCGCAGCTTGAGGCCAAGGACATACACATCGAAGAGTTGCAGAACACCACAAACACGCTCAGCAAGAACGTCGACATACTGCAAGACGACAACGCCAAAAAGGCCAATACCATCAACACGCAGGACAAGCAGCTGAACACGGCATGGTATGTGTTCGGCACAAAAAAGGAGCTTAAGGAACAGAACATCCTCGTAAAAGGCAAAGTGCTTCAGGGGAACTTCAACAAAGACTACTTCACAAAAGTCGACATACGTTCCCTCAAAGCAATAAAGCTGTACTCGAAGTCGGCCACACTGCTTACAATGCACCCCTCAAGCAGCTACAATCTCGAACGCGACGCACAAGGACAATACGTGCTCAACATCACCAACCCCCAACTTTTCTGGAGCACGAGCAAGTATCTCGTAGTACAGGTGAAATGACTGTAGCGCACGTCTCCGTACTTTACGGAACGCGAAAGACATACAAAAACAGCCAGTCCCCGGACGCTTCAAGCAAGCATCCGGGGACTGGCGCTTAATTGTACGCACCGTTTTTACAGCAGCGCGTCGAACTTCTTTTGCAGGTTTGCCTTCGTTGTTGCACCAACGAACCTGTCTACAATCTCGCCGTTCTTGAAAAACAGTATGGTGGGAATGCTGCGTATGCCATATTCCATGGCAATGTCGTCGTTCTCTTCGACATCGCACTTGCCTACGACAAGCTTGCCGTCATACTCGTTTGCCAGTTCTTCTATGATTGGCGCGATGGCCCTGCAAGGGCCACACCATGTTGCCCAAAAGTCAACTACCAACGGCTTGTCGCCTGTTTTCAGACTCTCAAAGTTCTCTGTAGTAATCTTTACTTCCATTGTTTCTATCTTTTACGTTAATAAAATATTGTCTTTCAATATCCAGCCAACAAACAGCGTGCCAGGAAACAGTTAAGAGTTAAGTATTAAGAATTAAGAAAATCGGCATCATCATGTGCCTCTTTGTCAAGTATTTCTTAATTATCAACTCTTAATTCTTAATTAATTTATCTTGTACCCCAGCGCTTCGTTCTCCTTGATAAACGCCATAAGCTCACGGCTTAGGTCAACTTTCCCATGCTTGCAGCGAAGCCCGAACGGGCGATTTGACGCTCCGTCGTACACCTGGAAATAAAGCTGCGTGTTGCCGGGACTGTCGTTTATCACCGAGACAAGGTCTGTAACGACAGTATCGTCAATCTTGTCTGCGTTGACAGTGATTGTCAGCCTTTCTATCTTTTGGTCCTTCACGGTCTGCAAATACTGTATGTCCGTGACGCGCATCTCCATCATATCGCTGCCGCGGAAACGCTGTACGAACTGCGCCTTCACCAATACCGTGCAGCCTTCGACGAGCATTCCTTTCCACTTTCCCCACTCTTCGCCGAAGAAAGCCAGCTCGCCAGAACCTTCAAAGTCCTCGATTGTGACAAAGCCGCACGGCTTGCCGGTCTTCGTAAACTTGCTTCTCACCATTGTTACTATGCCCCCAAGCAGAACTTCCTGCTTCTTCTGAAGCTCTATCTTGTCGGCAAGCTCTGCGCAATGGGTGTTGCACATGTTGTTGAGTATCACCTCATAATCGTCCAACGGATGCGCCGACAGGTAGATACCTACGAGGTCTCGCTCGCGGTTGAGCTTCTCTATGCTGCTCCACGGCTCGCTGTCAGGTATCGGCGGAGTGGCGATGTCAACATCGTCCATGCCCCCGAATAGCGAGTTTTGCGCCGTGTTCTTCTCCTGTTGGTACAGCTGTCCGTAACGTATGAGCGTGTCAAGGAAAGCGTCTCCTTTGGCGTTTTTGCCGAAATAGTCCTCCCTCTTTATCTTGAAACTGTCAAAACCGCCGCTCAGTGCAAGGCTCTCGAAACATTTTCGGTTGCAGGCTGTCAGGTTGACACGCTGCACCAGGTCGAAGATATCCTTGTACGGGCCGTTCTTCTCACGTTCGTCTATTATGGCTTCGGCGGCTGCCGTACCCATGCCTTTTATGGCGGCGAGGCCGAAACGGATAGCTCCCTGCCTGTTCACGCTGAACTTCTGGCGGCTCTCGTTTACGTCAGGGCCGAGCGTCTTTATGCCCATGGCCTTGCATTCGTCCATGAGCTTGGTTATTTCGTTTATGTTTGTGACGTTGCGGCTCATGTTGGCGGCCATGTATTCGGCAGGGTAATGCGCCTTGAGGTAAGCCGTCTGGTAGGCCACCCAAGAGTAACACGTAGCGTGACTCTTGTTGAATGCATAGCTGGCAAACTTCTTCCAGTCCTCCCATATCTTGTGAAGCACCTCGTGCTTGTAGCCGTTCTTCTCGCCACCTTCATAGAAAAGACCCTCCAAGTGGTTCATCTTCTCTATCTGCTTCTTACCCATCGCCTTGCGCAGAGTGTCGCTCTGGCCTCGCGTAAAGCCTGCCAGCTGGCGGCTGAGAAGCATGACTTGCTCCTGATAGACGGTTATTCCGTATGTGTCCTTGAGGTATTTCTCCATGCAAGGTATGTCATACGTTATCTTCGACGGGTCGCGCTTGCGCTCGATGAACTGCGGAATATAGTCCATAGGACCGGGCCTGTAGAGGGCGTTCATGGCTATAAGGTCCTCGAATACGGTAGGATGCAGCTCGCGGAGGTACTTCTGCATGCCCGACGACTCAAACTGGAACGTGCCTATCGTGCGGCCTTCGCTGTACAGTTGGTACGTCTCCGGGTCGTCAATCGGTATGTTGTCAAGGTCGATTACCTTGCCCGTAGTAAGCCGTATGTTCTCCACCGCCTCTTTCAGGATGGACAAAGTCTTCAGTCCGAGGAAGTCCATCTTGATAAGTCCGGTCTCCTCAATCACGCTGCCTTCATACTGCGTGCAGAGCAGCTTGTGGCCGGTCTCCTTGTCGTCGGCCGTCGAAACGGGCACCCAGTCGCTGATAGGGTCACGGCAAATGATGGTTCCGCAAGCGTGTATGCCGGTGTTGCGCACGTTGCCCTCAAGCATCTTGGCATACTCTATGGTCTCACGCATGCGCGGGTCGGCAGAAGCCTCGGCCTCGCGCAGCTCCGGCACGCACTTGATTGCATTGGTAAGGTTCATCTTCAGGCCGTCGGGCAGACGGTCGGGTATGGACTTGCACAGGCGGTTCGACTCCTCCAGGGGCAGTTTTTCCACACGCGCCACGTCCTTGATGGCCAGTTTCGTAGCCATTGTGCCGTATGTAATGATGTGCGCCACCTTGTCGGCGCCGTACTTTTCGGTCACCCAGTCGAGCACCTTTCCGCGCCCGTCGTCGTCGAAGTCGGTATCGATATCAGGCAACGAGATACGGTCGGGGTTGAGGAAACGCTCGAACAGCAGGTCATATTTTATAGGGTCAATCTTCGTTATGCCGAGGCAGTAGGCCACGACAGAGCCTGCCGCGCTGCCACGTCCCGGCCCGACCATCACCCCGAGCTGGTCGCGCGCGGAGTTGATGAAGTCCTGCACGATGAGGAAGTAGCCCGGGAAACCCATCGTCTTCATTATGTAAAGCTCGAACTTTATGCGCTCCGCCACCTCTTCTGTCAGCGGGTCGCCATACAGTTTCTTAGCTCCTTCGTATGCGAGCTTGGCCAGATAGTCGGCCTCGAACTTTATCCGGTATATCTTGTCGTAACCTCCGAGCTTCTTGATTTTCTTCTCCCCTTCCTCACGCGACAGCACAACGTTGCCGTTCTCGTCCTGCGTGAACTCGTCATAAAGTTGCTCCTCGGTGAACCGTTGGCGGTATTCCTCCTCCGTGCCGAACTCCTCCGGGATGGGGAAAAACGGCATTATGGGGGCGTGGTCGATGCTGTACGCCTCCACTTTGTCAAGCACTTCGCACGTGTTTGCAAGCGCTTCGGGCACATCGGCAAACACCTCGTTCATCTCCTCGCGCGTCTTGAACCACTCCTGTTTGGAGTAAAGCAGACGGTTGGGGTCGTCCAAATCCTTGTTGGTTGACAGGCACAGGAGGCGGTCATGAGCCTCAGCGTTCTCCTCGTCGACGAAGTGGCAGTCGTTGGTGCATACCAATTTTATGCCGTACTTTGCGGCCAGCTTCATCAGCACTTTGTTCGCCTTCTGCTGCAAGGGGTATGTCTCGCGGTTAGCGCGGATGTGCGGGTCCTTTACCTGATGGCGCTGAAGCTCAAGGTAATAGTCGTCGCCGAACACGCGCTTATACCACTCCACGGCCTCCTCCGCCCCCTCGATGTCGCCTTTGAGGATTTTTGCAGGCACCTCGCCGGCTATGCACGCCGAGCAGACTATCAGTCCCTCGTGGTACGCCTCAAGGTCGGCACGGTCGGTACGGGGACGCATGTAGAAGCCGTCAACCCACGCGCGGCTAACCAACTTGACAAGGTTCTTGTATCCCTTGTAGTTCTTCGCCAACAC
The DNA here is from genome assembly GCA_900551055.1 of uncultured Prevotella sp. Classification (GTDB taxonomy): domain Bacteria; phylum Bacteroidota; class Bacteroidia; order Bacteroidales; family Bacteroidaceae; genus Prevotella. Next base: position 107,925 of record URUK01000004.1, read on the forward strand.
GATAAGGTGGTAACCGCCCTGGTCGCCCTGCTCTTTCACCTTGTCTTCCTTCGAGTGTCGGGCCACGTACATCTCGCAGCCGAGAATAGGCTTGAACTCCGGTTTGCCCTGCTCTTTCAGCTCGCCGTTCTTCTTCTTGCAATAATTGAAAAACTCCTTTATGGCGAACATGTTGCCGTGGTCGGTCACAGCCATGCCCCGCATGCCGTCGGCAATGGCCTTGTCAACGAGCTTCTTTACGCTGGCCTGTCCGTCGAGTATGCTGTAATAAGTATGTACGTGAAGGTGGACGAAATCTTGCATATCCTTTATCCGTAGTATTTCCGTTGGAGCGTCAAAGTTAAAGCGAAAAAACGAGACAGCCAAAATATATGTGTGAAAAAACCGCTATGCTGACAAACAGTCACATCTTTAACGTGGCATGACAGCCAGTCATGCCACGTTAAGTTTTCTTAAACGACGGAACGTTGACGCTTCCAGAAGGCCGCCGGTGAACAGCGGCACGCCGTTTGACGGAAACAAGGCCGTTTTCAGGCGGCAAACGTAAGTGCTTGAAGCACAAAACGTTACATCAAAGCACCATATTTTCCGCCGCCGTTTACCGTCAAATGCAGTGCAAAAGGTAACCTTTTGCAACGTAAAAGGCCGTGTTTTGCAAGACTAAAGGCCGTCAACGGCAAACTGAAAAGCGGTCAAAACGCATGGTTTTGACCGCTTTCGCCTTCTTTTTCAGCCATGAGCAGGCTGCCTTTCCGCCGTTTTCAGCCATTCCGTCAGCCGAAAACGACACTGCCGGAAGCTGTTTTGCGGAAAACTAATGTAAATTATTCTGACTGTCAACTGAGGCCGTTGTGCGTTCGGGTTTCCGCTCAACGTCGCTTCCCTGCACCTTACCCGGCTCGTCGCTGACAGGCCGCAGGGGCGAAGCATAGTAGTTGTTGGTAAGCTCGATGACGCTGCCGCCCTCGTGCATACGGGCGTATGTGGCATCGTCTGACTGCGCCTTGCCGGGCATCGGACGGGCGAAGTATGTTGTATAAACATGAGCCTGACCGCCGCGGACGTCTATTCCGGGCGCTCCGCAGCTGGCAAAGTTGCCCTGTTGCAGGCGCAACGTACCGTTGTTCACTATAGAGCCGACCACCGGACTGCCCCAGAAGGCGCTGTTGTAGAGCGTCAGCTGTGCGTCGGGATGCACCTTTCCTGTGCCGGGTTCGCCGCCCATCAACACGTATGAGCGCACGGGCTGCTCCTTGATGTGCGTGTTTACAAGCTCCGAGTTGATGGCGGTTATCCTGGTGTCCTTGCCTGCATCCTCGACAAAGAGCGAGAAGGTACAGCCGTCAGAGCCGTGTCCGATGACCGTCATTTGCCCCGGATAGTTGCCCGTAACGGCGTCTTTCAGGAAGTGGATGCCGTAGATTGAGCCGTACACGAAGTTGTTGAATATGGTCTGGTTCTTCACGTCCGCAAACTTCAACGCGCTGCAGTTGGACTGCACGAAGCGCGTCATCGACAGGTCGGGATAGCCCTGCCCTCCGCGCGGCATACGCGAACCGTAGTGCGGATTGAACTGCATGTTGCGGATGAAGCCGCCTTCCGCTCCGCCGCCTACCCATATTCCGGCACGCAGCAGCACGCCTGCGAAATAGTCAACGTAGTGGCCGCTGGTGTTGTATGACGCGAGGTCGATGCCCTTGTCGCCCATCGTCACGGTAACGTTGACAACATACACCTTCGGGCCTTGCCCCTGGATGAGGAACGGAGTGCGGCGCGGATTGTCTTTCGTGAAGCCGTCTGAAGCGATGTTCAGCTGTGCTATGTTCAGTCCGTTAAGTCCCGCGCCCTCTTCAAGCTGTATCAGCGACGCTCCCTTTTCGCCCTCATTGCCGCCGTCGTAATTGGTGAATATGGCCGTTCCGCCGCTCTGCGTGTGGTGCTGAACGTCCCAACTGCCGCGCAGCTCAACGCCCGACGGCACACGTATCGGCCGCTCTACGAGGTAACGTCCTGCCGGAAGGTAAAGCGTTCCGCCGCCAGCACGCTTCACGTCGTCAAGCAACGACTGCAACCGTGACGACACGTCGACCGTCGGCACGTCGTTGTTGTAGCCCGTAGCACAGGGAAGAGAGGCGCGGATGACGACATCCGACGACGGGCGCGGACGCACATCGATGTCAGTCTTGATGTCGGCCGGCATCGGCTGTATGTCATATTCGTCGCCGGTGACAATATCCACATCGGCCGAACGGCTCTCGTCGGTCACCTGCAACTTGCGTTTGTAGCCGGAGTTGACGGCCTTCAGTGCGCCGGTTTCAGCCCCGAGATAGACGTGCCGGCCGGGGTTGGCGAAACTGCACTGCGTAAGCAGGGCGTTGCCGCTGTTCATGCGGAGGGCGTAGTCACGGCTGTCGGCGAAGGTGCAGTTCTCGAACGAGACAACGCCGCCGCTGCCGTCGCTTACCACCGGGCCGGTGAAGCTCACGCCGTTGAACTGCACCGACGTGCGGAAATCTTTGTAAAAATACACCGCATTGCCGCCGTAGCCTGCGCCGAACGACGAGTTTGAGATGAGAAGTCCGTAGGGATTGACCCCCTCAACGTAAAGACCGTTCACGCAGTCGTCGATGTGTATGCCGTAAAACTGTGCGTTCGGCGTGTCCGAATAGCCCGGCTCACGCCCCACCCACATGCCGGTGTCGTAGCCGCTGATGTCGAGATAAGACACGTATTCCCAGTCGGAGCGGTGCATGCGGTAGCCCGTGCCGTTGGCCTTGGTGTACGCCTTGACCTTATCCAATGACGGAGCGCCGGGCAAACCGGATTCCGCCCAGTAACGGGGGCTGATTTTCACGTTCTCAATGCGCCCTATGTCGGTGCACACATGAACCTCAACGCCGGTGCTCAGAGCCGTGATGTAACTGTTGAGAAGGTAGTGAAGCTCGCTCGGAGCCGAGTAAAAGCCGTTGTAAGAGTTGACAAGCGTGACGTTCTCCACAGTGGCGCAGTCGCCTCCTGCCTGGAATAACGTCCACGGATAAGGCCGCACATTGCCGGCGTCCTGTTCGGGATACCATATCGAAAGGTTGCGCACGCCGGTGCCTGCCGACATCTCAATGAAGCGGTCGGCAATGCTGGTGTATGTCGTGTGCAGGGCGTTGCCGGCCTGTGGGTCGTTCCACCAGCTCTCCACCTTGCCGTCATAGTTGGGCGCGTCCTTGCCGACGCGCACCTCAAGTATGGTGCCCTTCACCTTGCCGCCGTGCTCTTCAGGGTCGGCCCAGTCGCCGCGCAGCTGCACACCGGCAGGCAGACGCAGCACGTATTCATACGTGTAATACTTCTGCTGCTCGTCCTTGCCGCGGCGCACGCGCACCTGCTTGCGGCCGGTCTGCGTGCTGCGGAACTCGTAGTTGCCAACAGGGACGTACACTACACCGCCGCCTGCGCGCCAAGCCGCGTCGATGGCCGCCTGGAAGGCCGCGCGGTTGTCGAAGCCGGGCTGCGCCTTGGCGCCGTAGTCGGTGACGACATAATCCGAAATAACCCAGTCCTTTGCAGGATAGACGGTCTTGATGCTATGTCCAACCACACCGGAAGAGGCGCAGGCCCCACCGCCATGCAGCAGCATCAGAGCCGCCGCGACCATCACCAAAGCCTTGCCATGGGCGATAACTTTTAACTTTACCATAAATAAAAACATGTGTTAGTTGATATACATCTTTTCACAATGGCGCATGATGCGCCCGCGCAACGAGGTTAACTACGCGCCGGCGCAGCCCCACATGCCGACGGCAAGACTGCCATCGCACGGCTGCGTGACGGCGCGACACCGTCACCGGGGGCGTGACAGGACACGTCCTCATTGCAGGATTGGATGTAAGTGTGGTGATGGTCTTGCAAGTTTACTCCGTGCAACGCCGCCGCCTTCAATCCGGCGACAGGCCGCCCTACTGGCGTGCGGCCGCCGCGTATGCGGCTATAAACGCATATTTGCAGGCATGCGGACAGCCGCACAACTTGCATGACATTATATGGATATGTGTGTTTGGTGTGCCAAAGGTAAAGCTAAAAAACGAAACGGCCAAAAAGAGAGCCCAATATATTGATTTTTTAACGAACTGAGGCATTTATGACAACACCAAGTAAAACCATGTCAAAAAGCCGCTTGCACAACGTAAAACAGCCTTCAGCGCAACAGCTTGATATCCAGCGTATTACAAAAGGCCATCTTTTGCACTGCAAAAGATGGCCTTTCAGAGGGTAAAAGACGGCCTTTCACACATCAAAAGGCGGCATATTGAAGCCCCTCTCCAACCCTCCCGTAGGGAGGGAGATTGGCTACCTGCTTCACATCGGGACAAACATGGTGTTCAACAACAGCCTGCCGGAATACAGTCCGGGCGTTGGCAAAAATAAAGGGAGGCTCCGTTGTATCGAGTCTCCCTTTTATCTTGAAAGCGCGGCAACACCGCGTTGAAGCGCTTAGAAGTAGTAAGCAGCTGAAACCTGCCATGTGTTTGCACGACCGCGGTAAACGCCCTCGGCTATGTCGCCAGCCGTATTGAACACCGAAACTTCACCGGTCTTGCCGCACGCGATGTTGTAGTTGAAACCAACCTGCAAATGGCTGAGCAGCATTACGCCGGCACCAAGGTTTACACTGAAATTAGACGAGTTGAACTTCCACGACGACACATTGTCTACAATGGTCTCATGCTTGTCCCCGACATTGAAGCCGAACTGCGGACCGGCTGCCAGATATATGGCAGCAAGACTGCCCAAGCCGATGTCGTAACGCAGGTTTATTGGAATGTTGATGGCCTGCTGCTTTATCTTCTTGCCAACACCCTTGACCTTGGCCTCACGCTGGTCGTAAAGCGCGGATGCGTCAACGCCCAAGCCGACGAGAGGCAATGAGAACTTTACAGTAGGGCCGATGAAGAACCCTGTGCGGTTAGACGACTCGAAAACGTCGCTGTTGAACGACATGTCTGTGATATTCAAACCGCCTTTCAAGCCGAACTTGAACTGTGCGTCAGCCGGAACGGCGGAAAACAAAGCCGCAACCAACGCGGCGACAGCTAAGAACTTTCTCATGCAATTGGATTTTAATGGTTAAAGATTTTATAAATTCATAATGGCAAATTCACAATTCATAATCCAACATTCATTACCGACTGTGCATTGAAAGTCGCACAACAGCGCAGCCGACTATGAAATGAGATTTGTGAATTATGGGTTAAATCAATGTCTCTGACGGCGTACCGTAACGCGTGCGGCCGGCTGCGAGCCTGAAGACTTGCTTGACGAGCTGCGCTTACGCACCGAAGTGGACGCGCGGCGGTTGCGCTTGGTCTTCTTGGCCTTCTTGTCCTTGACGTCAAGTTTGGCTATGCTGTCGAGCGAATCCTTACGCGCCTGGTCGCCCCAGATGTTTTTCTCGAATGCGGCCAGCTCGTCCTCGATGCGTCGCTGCTCCTTGGCTATGGCGGAGTCGTTGGGGCAATACTGGGCGAGTGTTCGCCCGAGCATGTTGTTTGTCTTGTAAATCTTACCCTTGTAGATGTTGCGCGTGAAGTAATCGTCCATGCTCATGGTAGCCGCATTGTTCAAGTCGCTCGTCATCACCACCTGCTTGGCAAGATAAGGGGCCACGTCATCATATAAAACCCAGAACAGCGGATACTTCTGTTCGCCGTCGCCAAAGTCGTCAGTGCGCCACAATACGGGACAAAGAGCAATTGGCTTGACGTGGAAAGTAGCCGAAGCCTGGTCGTAATAGGCACTCTCCTTTATGTAATACGACTTTACCTCGGCCGACGGAATGTCGCTGTCATTTATCGTCAGGCCACGGTTTGTACGCTCATAATAGATATGGTAATTGTCGATAAATGCCTTCCGGTCGACCTGTGCGGAATCTGTAAACACCTCGTTGCCGTCGAGGCGGTATTCGTAAGCCTTCACCGTATTGCTCATCATCAGCTTGAAAAGGTAGGTAAACAGGTTCATCTGCGACCCTGCCGGCTCGACGGGGTAATACAATGCGGCGTTGGCATCCTCCTGAAGCAGTATCTCACGGTAAATGTCTCGCCGCCATACAACGTCCTCTGACATTTTTGCCGACACTGGATAGGATATCTGCGCACGGGTGGTAAGCGTCTGCGCACTCTGCGCTTTGCGGCGCTGCTGCTCGCGGCGGCGCGCCGTAGGCTGCGCGTTTACAGCGTCGGCTGCGAACAAAAGCAATAGCAGGACTGCGGAAAAGGCGCGCAGTGACAATCCACGGCACGGCTTTTCGAGATGCCATATAGTTTGCGGAAACAAGAATTTGGCCATATCTTATATTTTCGGTTTTGAGGTTTTACGGTTTTAAGGTTCTGCGGACGGCAGGTCTTTCAGGTTCTTATGCAGTGCATAACTACTGCTATTCCCTACGACCTTATCTCCGCAGACAACCTATTTCACGATTATTTCCATCGACGCTGGCAGAGTTCGGCGTATGCCGTCAGGACCAACGGCGGTTATGCGCGTTATATAGAAGCGCTTGTTGCGTGCAAGGCGGCGGAACGTTTCGCGCTGACGCTGCGTGAAAGCGTCGCCGTTTGACACCATCGGAACGGCGTTGCCCATATTGTCATAGAATACCGCTTCGAAGCTCAAGACATCGAACGGGATGTCCAGCAGACCGTCGTCTATCGCGGCCTTTATGCCCTTTGCCGACATGAGCGACGCCTTGGCAAGACCTCCTGTGCGGAAACGGTTGTCGCCGATTTCGATGTATGGTGTCGGATCGGGCAGCTTGCGCACCTTGAAAGTGAACTGACCCACCTGCCGTGCCGTGCCGGTTTGCAGAGACAAAACATTAATTGTAACATCCTGCCCTACGGCTGACGGATGCGCAATATACCTGCCCGGAGATACCGGCTGGAGCGTTCCTCCGCTCATGGTAGCCGACACCTTGGTAAGCGGAACACCGGGAATGCTTATGCTGACAGGATTGTTATATCCGGCGTAAAGCACGTTCATAAGGTCTGCGGAGACGGTTGCGCTAGGGTCTACAACGGTGTATTTCTGGGAGAAGTCGCGGCGTATGGTCTCACCATTGCCGTTCTGCATGGTGATATAGCCTGTCAGGTTGAAGTCTCCCGTGCGGCTTGTCACCACTTCATAAGTATTGTCGCGCAGGTTCATCTGCCGTCCGCCTATGAATATCTGCGGCTTTTGCGTCGTGTCAACTGCCGCCATCACGATTTGCGCCGAGAACTTGTCGCCGCGCACAATGGTCTGTGCGTTGGGTATTACGAAAGCACTCAACTTGTTGACACGTATGTCTTTCATATCGATATTGGCCACAAGGGTATGCAACACCTCACCCTCAGCATAGCGGATGTCGCTCTGAAGCTTTGTAAGCAATGTCACGGCGGCGGCCACAGGCATGTCCTCGAACATGTATTCCTGCCAGTTCTTCCCCATGGTCTTGGCGTTCTTGGGTAGCGTTGTCGTCAGGTTGCTCGATATTATGGCCTTCTGCCGCTCGTCGGCAACCATCGTCAGGATGCGCTCACGGAAGGAGTTGATGGCGTCGAACAGCTTTTTGCCCTGTCCCTTGCCAGGAGCGAGCATCACTTGGTTGGCAGCCTCAAGGTCGTCTTTGCGTTCTATATTGAATACGTCACCGTCTTCCCCGTCGGCCTCCTTCACGATTGCCACCTTGAGTTCCTGCGCGAAGTTGTACAGAGAGTCGCTCATGCGCTTCACGGCGGTGGCCTTGTCAAACCACACTTTGACTTTCTGCGGGTTTGCCTTCATCTGTGCCGCGAAGTCACCGTATATGGCCGCGTTCTCCGATGCTGAATTAGTGGTAGTGCGGTGCAGGCTTTCCTCCACAAGGGAAAAGCCCTCAAGCACTTCCGTCGACACATTGAGCGCAAGCATCGCCATCAAGACGACATACATGAGGTTTATCATCTTCTGGCGCGGAGATACCGGTCTTTTCTTTATTGCCATGCCTTATTACACTTCAGTGTTGCCCCCATTGGTTGCGGTTGCACGCATATTTACGGTCATCGCCTCAATCATACGGGCGTATATCTTGTTAAGCTGTTCTATCTGCGAAGCCATACGGCGCGACTGTTCGTTGATTTCGTCTATCGTTCCGATTTGCGAGCTTGCGCCTTTTAGCTGCATCTCATACACCTTGCAGATGCCGGTGAGGGTGCGGTTGAGGTTCTCCATCTCTTCAGAATCACGTGTCAGGCGTGCGCTCTGCTCTGAAACCTTCGCCAATGTCTCGGTAAGCTTCTTAAGTTCGTCAACATAATTGGACGTGGCTTCTTCCATTTCGGGAGACACCTGCTGCTGCGCAGCCACCCATCCGGGCACTGCCTGACCGGCAACAACCGGCTGGCCGGAAGGCAACACGCCTTCTTCAGCAGTGCCTGTCGCCGCAACCTGACCTTCAGCAGAAGCAGGTTGCCCTGCAACGGGGCCAACATAAGCCACCATTCCGGGAGGAACCGCCGCTCCGGCTGTTACGGGTTGTTCCTCCGTAAACGCTTCGTCAGCCGGCACGTCTTCATCCTCAACATCGCTGTCGGTGACATGTGTCGGCAAGTCCTTGCCTATTGCGGTCTTGTCGAACGGGCGGTCGAATGCCGAAATGAAGAACACTATGACCTCCGTTCCCATGCCGATGTAAAGCATCAGGTTGGCTCCCGGCATGTGCGTCAGCTTGAACAATGTGCCAAGAATGACTATGGAAGCACCCCAACTGTAAGCGTAGTTCAGGAATGTCTGTCCCGGAACGCTGTCCAACCACCGCTGAAGGCGGTAGATGACGTTATATTTACTGTATTCGGTCATTGTTATTTCTTTTTCCCTTTTTGTTTCGTACTCGTTGTGTTTGCCAGACTACGTACGCAGCGGAAGCCTATGTAGCAGCGCGGCTGGTTCTGATATTCCCATGTGCGCCAGGCTGAACGTATGTAAGACTCAGGGTCTTTCCACGACCCTCCGCGCACACTCTTCTTCTTCAAGCGGTACGGGTCTTCCTTGGCTGCGTTATAACGAAGCTCCGGGTTAAGGTCGTTCATAGCGTCGATGCCGGCCTCCGTATATGTCGTGCTTGTCCACTCGGCCACGTTTCCGGCCATGTCATACAGTCCGTTGGTGTTCGACGAGAACAAGCCTACACGGCTCGTTATAAGGTTCCCGTCCTCGGTATAGTTGCCGCGGTCGGGTTTGAAGTTGGCGAAAAAGCATCCGTCTTCGCTCTTAACGTCAACCTGTTCCCACGGGAACTCCGTTCCGTCCTTTCCACGGGCGGCGTATTCCCACTCGGCTTCGGTCGGAAGACGGTACCGCTGGATGTACCTCGCCTCGCCGCCGAGGCCTTTCAACAGGTAGTCAGTGCGCCAGGCGCAGAATGCGTTGGCCTGTTCCCAAGTTACACCCACCACGGGATAGTCGTTGTAAGCGGGATTGCTGAAATACTGGCGCATGTAGACCTCGTTGTCGGAGTTTACAAAATCGTTAACCCAACACGTTGTGTCGGGATATATGTTCACGATATATGTGTTCAGGAAGTCCCACGGGCCGCTCAACGGACGGTCAATCGTCTGCCTCACGATGCGGCCTTCGTCGTCGATGTAGGCCGTGTCCTTTGAAATCATCACAACCTCGTCAGGATTCACCTGCACGTCGGTGTTGAGGTTGCGCATGGCCGGGTCAAGCCTGTTGCGCCTCAATGCGGCCGCCGTATAGTCATAAACCTCATAACGGTAGTTCATCTGCGAAGCGTCAAGCATCTTCTCCCCCGTCACCGGATTTGTGACATAAAGGCTCTCTATGGCGCGCAGCTCGTCCTCGTTCGGCTTGCGCGGCAAAGCTTTCTTCCAGTTCAGGTGGGGCGTTACGGGGTCACCGTTCTTGTCTTCGGTTATCATATAAGTCTCGTCACCGCCGTAAGCCGGGTCGGCAAGGCGTGTGCGGAGTATGGAATCGCGCACCCAGAAGACGAACTGCTTGTACTCCGAGTTTGTCACTTCGGTCTCGTCCATCCAAAAGCCTTCGACTGATATTTCCTTATCGGGTGTCTGCCGTCCCCACAGGCTGTCGTCCTTCGCAAGCCCCATTTTGAGGAAACCGCGCTTTACGAGGGTCATACCGTAAGGCGTAGGCTCGGTAAAGCTCTTGCCGCTGACGCCCACCACCTCGCCGCCACGCCCCAGCGACGACATGCGTCCGCCGAAACAGCCGGTAAGCACGATTGAGGCCACAAGGCCGAGTGCCGTAATGAAATTCGTTTTCTTCATATCTTATTAAAGTATCCTCACGCTTTTATGTTTGTTACGTCCTTTCTTGAACATGTTGACATCCACCTGGTAGCCGATTATCAGCTCATGGCTGCCGTTGCCGATGCTTATGCCCGACGTGTACACCTCATAGCTGTAGCCTATGTGCACGCCGTGGAAACTGCCGCCGACGAGCACCGTCACGGAGTTTGTAGGACTGTAAGAAACGCCGCCGTACAACACCTTCTTGTCGTTCGTGTACACCAGTCGGCCCGAAACGTCGCCCCTCCACTCCACTCCGTCTGTACGCACGAGCACTGACGGATGTATTGTAAGAAACGGATTTCTAAGCTTAATATTGTATCCTCCGGTCAAATAAAACGTAGGGTCTATCTGCAATTCACTGGTCTCGCCAAGCGTGACAAGCGGCGAAGTGATGTGCTGCGCCGACACGCCGACATACCACGGACCGCGCGAATAATACAGGCCGAAACCTATGTCAAAGGCGCTTCCGTTGACGTCTGACGTAGCCAAGGCCGGGTCGTCCGAATCCTCAACGTCCACCTTCGAGCCGTCAAATCCCTCGCTCAGCAGCCCAAGCTGCACGCCCGCGCTTATCATGCCGCCGAAAAGGCGGTGCTTATAAGCATACTGCACGGCCAGACGCTGGTGGGTGAAGAGTCCTATCTGGTCGTTGAGCAGCGAAAGGCCCACTCCGTGGTAGTTCTTCAGGAAGTAAAGGGGCATGTCCGCACCCACATACATCGACCTCGGATTGTTCTCGAAGCCGGCAAAACTCATAGCGTATGCAGCCGCGATGTTAAGTTTCTGCTGCTTGCCGACAGCACCCGGGTTGAAATAAGGCTCCAAGTCCCAGTAGTGGCTGAACGACACGTCATACTGGGCGCCAGCCTTTGAGGCGGCGAGCAGCAATACGGACAATATGACAAGAATGCGTCTTCGCACGACAATATAACGCCCGCCTCGCGCTTTTATTGCGCAGGGGCGGTAAAGAATTAAGAGTTAAGAACTAAGAAAAACATTCTTGCCGATTGCCAACAAGACATATTTTCTTAATTCTTAACTCTTAAAATTCAACCAAGCGCCCTTCCGCTTAATACTCGTCCTCGTTGAAAAGGAAGTCCTCTTTTGTAGGATAGTCAGGCCATATGTCTTCTATGCTGTCGTACACATCGCCTTCATCTTCTATCTCTTGCAGGTTTTCCAGCACTTCCAGTGGCGCGCCAGAGCGGATGGCATAGTCAATCAGCTCATCCTTCGTGGCTGGCCACGGCGCGTCTTCGAGTTTCGAAGCCAGTTCAAGTGTCCAATACATAAGCTATAGTTTTAAAGCGTTTTTTAATCGGACGCAAAAGTAATATATTTTTTCTTATTTGCAAGATTTACGCCATGTTTTTTCCCTTACACCTACAATAAAGTTTAATTTCCTTGCCAATACGAACAAATAGTCACTCAACCTGTTCATATATTGCAACACTTCTGGGTCAAGCTCGGTGCTCTCCGCAAGGAAGAATATCCTGCGCTCCGCCCTGCGGCACACCGTGCGGCACACGTGCGCGTAGGCCGCCACGTGCGAACCTCCGGGCAGGATGAAGTCAGTCTGCGGAGGAATTTCGGCCACGATGCTGTCTATTTCCTTTTCAAGCACGTCTATTTCGCCGGCGTCAAGCGTGTATGACGGGGCGAGCTGCGTCTTCGTCTTGTCCGTGGCGAGATACGAGCACACGGTGAACAGGTTGCGCTGTATGCGGTATATGAGGTTCTTGTCCGGCCCGTCTTTCATGAAAGAGGCCAGCAGACCGAGGTCGGCGCTAAGCTCGTCAACCGTGCCGTAGGCCTCGATGCGCGAATTTGTCTTCCTCACCTTCACTCCCCCGACAAGGCTGGTTGTGCCGCCGTCGCCTGTCTTTGTGTACACCTTTGTTATTTTCATAGTCGTAAACGGTTAAAAGTTTATCACGTAGTTTTGTTTGAAACGTTTTTTGTCGAAGAACACCAGGCCGCAGTAATACAGGTCGAACGTCACCACGCCCTGCATCTCCGCCACCACACTGCGCCACAGCCTGCGCACGGCCTTGCCGCGGCGGATGTCGAGCAGCATGACGGCTCTGCCGTCCTTGGCGGCGGCGCACGCACCGTAAAACACCTGTTCAAACCCCTCGCACGGGGCAATCACCACGAAACCGGCCTCCGCCGCGACATCGCCGCCGGCCTCAACAAGCTCCGTAAGGCGGCATCCGGCCTTGACATAGCTGCCGAGCGCGTCGCCGCCGACACCGTAGACCGCCGTCAGCCGGGGCTGCAAATGGTTTGCCAGGCGCAGGCAAAGCTCGCATACGCGCCGCTCTATAACGCCAAGCCCGGGAAAGCGCGCCGCCAGCGTACCGTAAGCGTAATACGGCCAGTGCTCGTTGATGACGTAGCGCACCATGCGGTAAGCCCACGGCGACTGCACCCCGAAGCCCCGGCAACGGCCTATGCGGCCCGTCCACACCATCCAGCGCCTAACCATTGAATACTTCATGCCGCCCTTTCCTAATGACACGCTGCGGCGTACCTGCATGCGCCATTTTACCCGGCGCGATGCGCGCGAACGCCATCCTCGTTTTGCAAATATACATATTTCAATCCAAAAAACATCGGTTTTCAGCAAAATGTTTCACTAAAATCAGCACGGCACGCCGCATGCTGTTTTCCAAAAGGCCACCTTTTGCATGCCAAAAGACCGCATTTTACACGCCAAAAGGGCACCTTTTACAGGCTAAAAGACGGCCTTTTAAAAACCTTCTGGCTATCAGCCGTTTACACGGACGCCACAATGTGTGCCCAAAAGCATACCTAACGACCGGCCTTGCACCTTGCACAAGGCCGCCGGCGGCAACATTGCAGGACGGGCACAGGCGTTGCATGCAATGCCACACTTCAATAACGCCAGCGCCGCCAATGTACACCGTATGTTTACAGAAGTGTAAACCCGGCTGCGACAGACCGTGTTTTTTAACGTTATTCAACATTTCCGCACGGTCTGCATTACAATATTTTAAATATATTTGTAGCACAAAAGCTAAACAAACAAGGCTTTCAGGCAAGCCTGCACCACGCCTGCCCACGCCATATTCCGCTTTTGTCACACACTGAAACCACCTGACTTTGACGCGCAAAAGCGCATGCGGCTCCATAGTCCGGCAACAGAATACGAAAACAACATCAAGGGCAAGGGCCGCGCCCGGACAGACTAAACCATATGAAAATGAAAAGACTTGACTTTGCAAAAAGGACATTCAGCCAGGCGGCACTGCTCGCAGGCATGGCTTTAATCGCCTTCGGCAGCCTGCTCTCGTCATGCGGCGATGACGACGGAGACAACGGAAGCATCAAAGGAGACGCCAAAAGCCTTATCATAGGCGAATGGGGCGAAGTGAAAACCGAGAGCTACCGCTACGACGAGGGGCTTGTAAGGACTTGGCCGGGATACAGGAACGGCAAGGAAGCCGCATGGATTTTCGGCGAAAACGGATACTTCCAATACGCCGTCTACGCATCACAAGGAGACGCGGAAGGGACTTACAGCATCTCCGGGAACAACCTGCGCATAAAATGCGGCTACTGGGACAACCCGAACTTCACCGTACTTAAACTTGACAAAGACTCGCTAATCGTAAGGCAACCGTATGAAGATACCGAATACGACTACGAGATATATTATTACAAAAGGCTGTCATTCTACGGCGAAGGCGACGGCAGCGACCTGGACGCAGAGGCGCGGAACTTCGTAGGAACATGGAGTTACAACAACCATTACTGGTATTTCGCACCTGACGGAAAACTCTACGTAAGCAAGGACGAGCACGTAAACCAAGAGAACTACATCGCCCAAAAGGAATGGTCGTATGACGCCGAGACAAGGACTTTGGCGACAAGCATGTTCTGGGAAGACGTGTATCCCGGCACGAACTACACATGGGGCAACTACAACTACTCGTGGACGGTGCTCGTCGTTGAAGACAATTTTTGGACGGGCAAGTGCCTGTACGCCGACGGCGAAGCCGCGACATTTGAAAGAGTGGAATAAGGAGCAACGTCCGCCAGCCATCGAGCCATAAGCGAAAAGCCCTCCAGGCATTGTTGCCTGAAGGGCTTTTCGCCATCTTATGGCAAAAACCTGCGGCTACGGCAAGCAATGCTCATATCTTGATATTGCACTGAAAACATGGCAGCCGCTTGCTTTTATTGTTTTTTTAAGCTATCTTCGCACCATAAATACACAGAAAACGATGAAATCATTAAAAGAGCTTTATAAAATAGGTAAAGGCCCGTCAAGCAGCCATACAATGGGACCGCAGAAGGCGGCGAAGATGTTTCTTGAGCGCAACGGTTCGGCGGCGGCCTTCGAAGTGACGCTGTACGGCAGCCTGGCGGCTACCGGCAAAGGCCACATGACCGACGTTGCCATCAACGAAGTGCTTGCCCCCACGGCACCTGTGACAATCAGCTGGCAGCCCGGTGTATTCCTGCCGTTCCATCCCAACGGGATGAAGTTCGCCGCAACTGACGGCAACCACAACGTAACCGACGAGTGGACGGTATACAGCATCGGCGGAGGCGCGTTGTCGGAAGGCCGCGGCAACGGCGACATATTCGACACCGAAGAAGTGTACAACATGAACTCGCTGACCGAAATAATGCAGTGGTGCGAAGAAACGGGGCGGAGCTACTGGGAATATGTGGACATGTGCGAAGACGCATCGATATGGGACTACCTCATGGAGGTATGGCATACGATGCAGGACGCCGTCGAGCGCGGCATAAGCCACGAGGGACGGCTGCCCGGGCCGCTCAACCTTGCACGCAAAGCGCCTACGTATTACGTCAAGGCTTCAGGCTACAAGCAGTCGTTGCAGACACGCGGCCTTGTATATGCCTACGCCCTTGCCGTCAGCGAAGAGAACGCATCGGGCGGAACAATCGTAACCGCACCGACATGCGGAGCGTGCGGCGTATTGCCCGCGGTGCTCTACCACCTGTCACGCGGACACCAGTTCAACGACTCACGCATACTGCACGCCATAGCCACTGCCGGCCTGATAGGCAACATAGTGAAGCAGAACGCATCCATCTCGGGAGCCGACGTGGGATGCCAGGGCGAAGTGGGAGTGGCCTGCGCGATGGCTTCCGCAGCGGCGTGCCAGCTGTTCGGAGGCAGCCCTTCGCAAATAGAGTATGCCGCCGAGATGGGGCTTGAACACCATCTCGGCATGACATGCGACCCCGTATGCGGACTCGTACAAATACCTTGCATAGAACGCAACGCCTTCGCGGCCACGCGCGCACTCGACGCCAACCTGTACTCGGCCTTCTCGGACGGTACTCACCGCGTGCCTTTCGACAAAGTCGTAAACGTGATGAAACAGACAGGACACGACATTCCGTCGCTGTACAAGGAGACAAGCGAGGGCGGGCTGGCCAAAATCCTCGACACCTGACACCGCAAGACGCAGTGTAACGGGTGACGAGAAACGGCCTTGCCGTTACTCGTCGGCCGTAGCAGGTGTCATTACAAGCTCGAACTTGTTGCCTTTGAGTATGACATTCTTCACAAAGTCCCTTATGTCGTCACTCGTAACTGCCTCGCAGTCTTCGATATACCCGTTATAGAAGTCTGCGCCGAACTTGTGGTACAGCTTCAACACGCTTGCCCAGTAGGCATTGTCGTTCAGGCCGTCGCGGGCGTTCTTCACGATGTATTTCTTCACCTTGTCAAGCTCTCCGGCCGGCACTCCGTTTTGAGCGACCTCTTCAAGGCGCGTATTGATTATGTCCAAACATTCACGCTCGTGCCCCGGCTGTATCGGACAGTTTACCGGCATGTTGAAATGTGGCTTGTCGCCGCCGTTTATCTCCGCCACCACGGAGCAATGCCCCCTTATGGAGTAAGCCCAGCCTTTCTCCTCGCGGATTTCACGGCGGTAGATGTTTGACATTATGCTGCCGAGGAAATTTGCGAGTATTACATTCTTTGGAGAATATTCCACCTCGCCACTGCGGTAGACGTAGACGATGCTCTGCGGCGTTTCCATAGCCCTGCTGAACTCGGTATGCGACGGCACGCTTGCAAGATGATAGCCCACGTCTTTTGCTTCCTCTTTACGGTTGAGCGACGGCAGGGAGGCTATGTAAAGCTCTACGAGCGGCCGGAGCACGGCCTCGTCAAAGTTTCCGGTGATGTAGAATGCGAAGTCTGACGCGTCGGCGAAGCGGTCGCGGTAAATACCTATCACGTCGTCATAGCTTACGTCTGAAAGTTCGGCTGCGGTAATCTTGGCCGCGAGCGGATGATGCGAATAGACATAACGGAAAATGGAGTCAGCCATTTCATAACGCGGATTACTGTTCTGGTTTTCTATTCTTGTCCGTGCAGACGATATGAGATTGTCAAAAGCGTTGTCGTCACGGCTTATCGATGTCATCTTGAGGTTTATCAGCTGCATGGCCGTCACCAAATCGTCAGGCGAAGCCTTTGCGCTAAGCCGCTCCTCGGTAAGCTCTATTCCTGTTGTTACATTGACATTCGTGCCAACAAGCAGCTTTTTAAGCTCGTCCTTGGTGTAATTTCCCCATGCGCTTTCTGATATGACCTCGTTCAACATCCTAAGCGTAGACACTTTTTCGGGAGAATAGTTGATTGAATATCCGCCCGGACTTGTTGCGCTTATGCGTATTTCGTTGGGCTTTACGTCGGAATGACGCAGATATACCTTTACGCCATTGCTCAACGTCCAGACCTTCGCGCCAAACTGGTCGAGCGCCTGTTCTGCGACAATAGTACCGGCCTCCGGCGTCTCCACGAGAACCGAACCGTGCACGGCATTGTCCACGTATGGGCCGGCATCAGTGTTTCTTCCCTCGCGAAATGCAGTTATCAGCCCCTCTTCGGTCGGCAACCGTTCATCGCTTGCAGCCCTGCAAAACGCTGTAATTACAACGTTGCGGTCAGTTGAGCTGACATTGTTGCGTACATAGCGGTTTGCGTCTTCCAAGCTTACGGACCGCTCCACCCGGTTTATTATGTCCATGTAATCCTCAATCGAAGGTATCGGCTCTCCGTCAAGATAATTACGGATGTACTCTTGCGAAAACTCATAGTTTGAGCGGCGGTCGCGGTTTGCATAATAGTCGTCTATCAAGGCGCGCACTTTCTTTGCAGCACGCTCATACTCGGTTTGCGTAAATCCGTATTTTATCAGTCGTGCAATCTCCCTTGACAACACTCGCGCCGTGCCGCAAGTGCTGTCTTTCTTAGCCATAGCGCGGACGGCAAAGGCTTCCTTTGTCTTCGCTATCAAGAAACTTTCATCATGTACCGAAGCAGAGGTGAACGGCGCATCCTTGGCGCGTGACAAATCGCCAAGACGTTCGTTGAGCATTATCTTCACGACTGATTTCACGTAATCATTGTAGAAGAACGCCTCGGTCGGCACTTCGCTTTCATCGAGCCCGTCGTGCTTGAAATATATCGTAAGCATACGTCCGCTTTGCTCGGGGTCACTCTCGACAGCGCAGATAATCTGCTCGTTGTCAGGAACTTCATACTCCACAATCTTTCCTGCCGTCTTAGGCGTCCTGATGCCGGAGAACAATTTTTTTATCTGCTCTTCGGTATGGTCGATGTCTATGTTGCCGACAACTACTATCGCCTGGTTTTCCGGGTTATACCATTTCCTGTAATAGTCACGAAGCTCGTCATAAGCAAAACTGTCGATGACACTCATCAGCCCTATCGGCATTCGCGAACCATAACGGCTACCCGAGAATATTTTGGGCGCACAACGTTCGAGCATACGGTAATTGGCCCCACTCCTCATCCGCCATTCGCTTTTAATCACGCCGCGCTCGTCATCGATGTCTTCGTCTGTCAGCAACAGGCTGTTGCTCCAATCATGCAAAATGAGAAGGCAAGAGTCAAGAGCTGCCTGGTTGTCAGTAGGTACGTTGCATACCCTGTAAACCGTCTCGTCGGTCGATGTATATGCATTCAAGTCAGCTCCGAACTTGACACCTAACGACTCGGCATACGATATGACACTGTTGCCGGGAAAGTTCGTAGTCCCGTTGAAGCAAAGGTGTTCAAGGAAATGGGCAAGTCCGCGCTGGTTCTCCTCTTCATTTATAGAGCCTACGCGCTGTGCAATGTAAAAGTCGGCACGGTCTTCCGGCCAGTTGTTGTACCTGATGTAATAGGTAAGGCCGTTCTTCAGCTTACCAATCCTTACGTTCTCGTCAGTCGATACATTCTGTGCTTGCGCGGCGAATGCGGCAAGCAACAGCGATGCCGACAGTAAAAATCTCGACAATCTAATCTTCATGTTACTTTTCTTTATGTTTTTTGTTTTACTTATATCAGAATATTAATGCCGCGCTAACGCTCACTTTATTGCCGGATGTCGAGCGCACATAGCTGCACCGCTCGTAGTCTGCGGAAAAACGAAGCGTGTTGCGGCGGTTGAGCGCGTATGCTGCTGATGCCGACACAGAATAAGAGCGTTGCGTTGACGATGCATACGCAAAGTCTGATTCAAGTGCTTCCATCAATAGAGGCAGTCCCGATTCATAATCGTTCAGCCCAAGATTTGATTTCACTGGAGAATAAAGACTCCATCCAAAACTCATGTTCCCATACCAGCGTGAAGAAAGCCTGCCACGTGCTGTAAGCGTATGGCTTGTCGTAATATGGTCAACCAACCATTCGCGCCCCGGGTCTGCATACACCTGACATCTATGTGAATATGCGAACAACGGCTTGTATGAGACCTTCAATCTGCCCAACTGCACCTCATAAAGCCCTGAAACACAGACTTTCCAATGATTGTCCGCATATAGCTCAAGTGTTCCTATCTGCGGATATGTTGAAGATGCCGGGTCGCCAAAGACATTCTCCTTTCCGTGCCTGCGGTACGCATTGAAGCCGCACGCTACCTGCCAAGCAGTACTTCCACTGCTTCTCCTAAATCCGGCAGTGGCATCAATGCTGTTGTGCCACAAGCTGCTCATTGGCAGTTTGTTCATGTCGCTGAGTATTGTCTCCAAAGTAAAGCGTGCAACCTTCACTGATGCGAACAGTCCGTTACGGTCTTCACTTACAATATCTATGCTGCCGCCAAACCTATTTCCCTTGTAATGGGTGTTCATTCCGTTGCCGCGGAAGCGCACATAGTCAGAACCAAGTCCTGTAAGATGATATATTGGCGTTTGTCCAAGCTCGCTCATGAAATCAATGTCGCTCGTCTGCTTGTAAGTCATGAAAGTACCGCTTACGGCAAGCACGTAATTGCCTATTACGCAACCAGCCCCTGCGGAAATGTCAAGTTTTCCCGTAATGTTACGGGGCCGCGGGTCTACATCACGATAATATTGTCCAGCCTGATAGCCAAGCTCTACGCCCCAGACAAAGTTCCCGATGCGTGAGGCAAGACCTCCGGAGAAGCGGTATATCTCACGTTTCATGTCGCCGCCTATAGAGTCAGCCGTCAAATAAGGATATACGAGTTCCGCATCTGCCACCTCGTTCCATACAGGAGAACGCACATGTCCATTGCTGTAACAGCCGTTTCCCCACAATGCAGAGTTCTTATATTTAATATATGTGGTTGCATCGAACAGCGCTTTATCGTCACCATCATCGGCTTGGGTGCTTACAGCCTTGCTTTGCCGCATTATATCATAGCCGACTGCTACAGTTGTCAGACTGTTGACATACTTGAACTGCCTTAACGCCGGATTGGCATATACTGACACGTCCATTACGGACAAGTCTGCATCATGGCGTTCAATCTTGTCCAGCACATGAATGGAATCTGCGGATTGAGGGATTGCTGCGATTGCAACACATGGAAGCACCATGCCTGTCGCCACAACCAACAAACCTTGTATGTATCTGACAGTTGTTTTCATTTATTCCATCGGTGTTACTCCGTCATAAGTCCGTGTTGTGCAGAGCGTGCCGTTTGCGTCAACGGCAGTACCCTGTATTTCAATTTCAGACGCGATGCAATAAGGATTGAAATCTTCCGTACTGTTGTTGGTGTCTTTCAGTACGGGGTTGCCGTCATCGTTCAGATAGAGCATCTTGCGCCTTACGCTGTGGAAATATCTTGTCTTATCCTGGTCGATAGTTCCGCAATAAGTCCAGCCCATGTCGAGCGACGGGTCGCATACATTCCAAGCATATTTGGCCGCCACGCTACAGTTGACAACATCGACAATCCACTTGTTAGGCAACTTGTAAGCCGACTGCGACATAGGGAACGTACCGGATTCAAGTACCATCACGTAATCATAGGTGTACCAATAATCCTCCAGATACTCCTCCTTCTCAATCGGTATGCGTGCTATCCCGAACGCCTTGAAGCCACGGTTGTGAAGCACCCAGAACGACAAAGTATAGCAGTACCACTTGTCGAGATTTGGGACTTCAGGATTGTCGATGTCAAGATGCGATGGAGACGTTGACACGTCATACCATTCGAAATCCGCTCCCGACAGGTCAAACGAATTCGGATTGGCCGTGCGGTGGTCTATCGCCACATCTGCCAACGTAAGATATTCTCCTGGCTGCAAGGGATGGTCCGTACCGTTACCCGGAACAGTATAGAGAGCCTGCACGGTCATTGCCGTGTCCATTATTTCAGGGTCATAATCATATTTCTGCGTAGTGGTGAACTTGCTCTCAAACAACGTGATGCCGTCGGCATACACCACATGGTCGGTGTTGTTGTAAAGCTTCACATACCCGTCGCCTAAGTACTGATTGCCTGAAGACTGGAGCGTGCCCGTAAAGAACACTTCGGCTATCACCAAATCGTCACTCTCCATGCTGCTATAAGCTTTCAGCTCTACAACAACATTGTTACCCGTAACCTGCACCGACTGGGTAAAAGCCTTTACCGTAGACACTGTACCATTGGGCATCTCCGCCTCGGCGGTGAAAGTAACATCATAAAGTCCGACTGTGACCTTTATGTCTTCCGCTGACGAAAACGTCGCAGACCTTCCTGTCGACACGTTCTTGAACTCATAACGTTCATTGCTAAGAGCTACACCTTGCACATCTTCCGGCAAATCAATCTGCATCTCAACGCTGTACAGCTGTATGCTGTTCTCCAATGAGTCGTCACAACCGCAAGCTATTGCCAACGCCATGACGAACATCACAACAATCTTGATTTTTCCCATATCTGTCTTCATTCTATAATCTTACATTCAGTTCCATTCCGAAATAAGGCGTACTCGAACGTCTTACTATAAGGCCGTTGCTTGTATAGTCAGGCAAATGGTCGATTATGCGGTTTACGAATACTGCTAATTTCATATACCGGCCTATCGTCTTGGTCGCCTTGAGGTTGACGTACAAAGCCAAAGGCACGCGTTGTGTGCGGTAAACGTCATCGTTGTATGTCTTGACAAGGTATCTCAGATAAGCATCATTGGCTGACGCCTCCGTGTAGTCATGCAGCACGCCATCTTCAGCATCCAGATATTTCACCGGCACGCCGTTCTGCCACAAGCGTTTCGTCTTGACATACCACATGCACTGCACCGTAGTGGTGAAAATCAATCCCCACCTCGGTACTTGCGTATCAAACATGAAGTTGGTGTTAAACTGCTCGTTCACACGGCCGTCATTAGTATCGTAAAGTCCAACGTAGCGGTCGCTTACGGAGACGTTGTCCACCACATCGCTGACCGTGGAGAAAAGCATCTGCGAATTGCTGTATGTCGACTTAAACCAAGCTCCTGTTATTGTCAAGGCTGTACGCAACAGCTTCCACCGGGCCGTGCTTAACTGGAACTCTACTCCCTGTTTGTCTATACGGCTGCCGTTGGCAGCGTATGTATATCCTCGCAGCACCTTTTCTTCCGTATAGGGCAATGTTCCCAAGTCGGGCGGTCCGGTCAGACTGTTGGCATCAATAGCCGAAGCGTCGTATTTCTTGTATTCGTATGGCGCGTAAGTTGAAGAATAGCGGAAGCCGTCTGTCATTTTCTCACTGAAGTAAGTCACTGAAAGGCTGTTGCCCCTGTATTCCATTCCGAGGCGGACTTCCCATTTATAGTTGCGCGCCGGCTGGATGTTGTAATTTGTCGCGTCATTGATGTAAGTCCGCAGGTTCACCCTGCTGTATTCGGCCGGATTGTTTATGTCGTAATAGTTCAGCTGGATAATGTCGTCATAATGGCTTTGAGGGAAAAGATAGTCTATTGTAGGCATCTTCGTGGTAACGCCATACCCTCCGGCCACGAGTATGTCAAGCCCGTTCACCCCTATGGTGGGGAAGTGCCATACCATGTTTATACGCGGGTCGGCGAATATCTTGCCGCTTATGTCATACCGGCTGTCAAGGAAAGGAAGGCTTACCGTGCGCACTCCAGCCTGTAATTCCACTTTATTGCCAAGCAAGGGCGCGGTAAGTTTCTCTTCTGCATATGCGGAGATGACATGCAGCCCCGGGATGTCTTTATACGCCCTCGGACGCGTTGTCCACGACGCACTCAAAGGTTGCGTAAGTTCATACACCTGTCCCCGTCCATAGTTCTTGGAGAAAGTCCACTCCAAGCCAACCTTATAGTTGTTTTTCACCTTATTAATATTATATGCGCCGTCGGCTTTTAGTTTCACGAAAGTGTTTAACGGCTTGCCGTCGCTCAAATAATCCGCGATGTATTCCGACAGCAGGTATTGTCCGTCATGCTCGCCGGCCTCCATCGTTGTCGGAGCTACAGACGCCCTTTGCGGAGCAACCTGTTTTCTGCGCTCAAGCCTGTCAAGCTGGTAGCTGGCCGATGTGTTGAACGTCAATCGGCTTATCCATTCCATGTTCTTGAACGTCAGGTTCAGCTCGTTTGTAAGCGCAATACGGTTGTACGACGATTTATATTCGTTCACCTTGTTGTACGACAAGTCCGGGTCGGTCTTCGCATTGTCGAACGAACCAGTGTAATCAGCCCCTATGTTCCATGTAAGGAATACGTCTTTCATGTCCTTGCCCACATTAAGTCGGGCTGAAGTGGTCAGCCGCTTGTAGTTCTCCATCCTGTCCCGTGGGTCTATCTTGGAGTCCAACCAGCTCAAATCTATGTTGAGTATCGCCCTTTCACCTATGTTCAGTCCCTTTCCTATGCTGAACAGCTTGCTATAGCCGTCGGCCTTGAAGCGGGCAGTAAGCGGAGTGGAGCGGCGTATGCGCTTGATGTTCACAACGCCGCTTGTCAGGTTTCCGTATTCCGCCGACGGTATTCCACGTATTATCTCTACGCTTTCGATGTTGTCGGTCGATATAGTCCTCATGTCAACACCTTTGTTGGTCATGTCCCTCACATATTCTGGTGATGTTGCATCGCTTGATGCATTAGGTATGTTCTGCATGTTTGCATCGCCGTTAACCGGTGCGCCGTCAACAAGGAAAAGCGTGCCAAGCGACGATATGTTGTAGTCGGAGCCTATGCTTTTGCTTCCAGTCGCGGTAAGGTTGCCTGTCTCACGCAGGGATATAGAGTTGACAGCACCCATGTTAGGGTCTTGCGATATGTTTCCAGGCAGCAGTTCAAGCAAATCGGTGAAACTTGTCGGCTGCAAATGCTCCATTGCCGCGCGGTCTATGCGCGAGCTGCTCGTCATGCCTCCCGACTCACGCGCAGTGACTACCACTTCCTTCAGTGTGTCGCCGTCCAATGTCCCCCAGCCTTTTGACGACGGGACTTTCTGGGCTGCCGCAGCCGCTGTTATCAACAACAGGAATATTATGGCATAAACTTTTTTCAGCATATTCATTGACATTAACCGTCACAAAATTACGCAAAACATCAGTCGCATGCAACAGTTTTTTTTAATTTACCTACTATTAGGGATGCTCCCACACGTTTTGATACTAACTAATTGTTATCCAGACAATTACCCACTATTGGGTATTTCACGCATCGGCCAATCACCGTATATTTGCAAAAAATTTCCCTAACATTTAACTATCAATAATATGAAGAAATTATTTACTTTATTAGTGGCTTCAATCGCCACCCTGGGCGGTTTCTCACAAACCGTCGATTACACTTTCAACTGGGCAACATCCATTGAGGGCACAGTAGCTCAAGCGGCCAATGTCATCGGCGTAAAGAAAGCAGCCGACGGCAATTACCTTACAGCTCTTGTATGGGGAGGAACAACTGCAGCAGGAAAAACAATATCATGGGGAGACCAGAACCTGCAAGATGAAAGCGGAGCCGACATCGAGGGAGCCGACTACAGCAGCGGCAACAGCTACACGCCAAACCTGCTCTTCACCAAGGTTGACCCTGCCACAGGCGAGCCTATATGGAAACTGTACACTAACTTCGGTTACTTTGACAACAGCAATTGCGACTTCCAGCCGACATCTGACGGCGGCGCGGTATTGGTCATGCAAGTCCGCCAGTCGGAAGGAGCTGACTACAGGCTGGCACATATCGTAAGTTCCGACGGAACAGTTACTTACATTCAGCATACGGATGCCGACAAGTGGTCTTACCGTGCAATACTCGCAAAGGTGAGCGGTGACGGCGTTGTTGAATGGACACGCACAATAAACGCTCTTAACGAGGCATCCAACGGAGAAAGTGCGGCTACTCCTTTCTACACAAAGTCCATCGCGCTTGACGCAGACGGCAACATCTACGTGGCAGGAAGAATGTGTACAACGATGTATTTCTTAGGCAAGGCAGGCCGCATCGTACCTGTTGAAGCGTATTACAACGATGGATGGGACGGCGACTCGCAGGTTACCGTCGGCAACGCTTTCATCGCAAAATTCACATCTGACGGATATTACACCGGCATCTGCACCGCGAACGACGGCAACTACACATATACACAATATGACAAATTAGTGGTTGACGGCAGCACGCTCTATGCTTTCGGAACATTGAAGAAAAGCGACGAAGGGGCTTTGCTGCAGCCGTCGTTCAGCGTAATCGACCTTTCCACATTCACACGCACTTCCTATAAGGAATATACGGTTGCCAAAAACTCCGGCGACAGGCAGAATTTCAAGATTTATTCAGCCGGCATCCTCGACGGCTGCTTCTACGTCTGCGGCAACCTGGTCGGTTCCATCACCGATAACAATGTCACCATTGCAGCCACCGGCACATCGTCGACACTTGACGGCTACATCGCACGCTTTGACATGAACGGCAGTCTTTTAAGCGGACTTAACTACGGAACACTCAATACAGGCATAGAAGGCGCCGTATTAAAAGGTGACAAAATCATAGCATTGGCATACCAGATGAGCGGCGCAGGCGCAGTGGCTTTGGTTTACGACAAGGCCCTTACGAAAGAAGAGCAGCGCACAACGCTTATGACTTCAGGCACTACCGCCACAGCCGCCGCGCCGCTCCTTGACGGCGACAACTTCGTAGTGCTCTCGCGTGGAGGTAAAACCGCCAGCGCATTCTACGGCACAACGGAAGTCAAGCCACAGCTGAAACAGAGTTTTGGCGTGTTCTTCGGTTCGTGGAAAATTGGCACAACCTCAGGCATAAACAATATCGCCGTTGACAGCGAAACTGAAAAAAACGTCTACAGCATCAACGGAATGAAAATGCCGGAATCATATAACCCATCAAAAGGAATATACATCATAAACGGCAAGAAAACCATCTTGAAATGAAAATGAGAAAACTGCTCGCAACCATCCTTATCTTGTCTGCTGCGGCAACAGTGCTCGCAGCAGACAAGGTCATCCGCAAACAGAACAATGGGACGTTCGTCGTCAACACTTCAACAATCGCGAAAGACGTAAGAGGCTACAACGGACCAACCCCATTGGAGATACACATCAAAGACGACCGCATCGTAAAAATAATAATACTCTCAAACAACGAGACAAGGAACTACTTTGAGCGTGTGAAGAAGAACCTTATGTCCAAATGGATAGGCATGAAAGTAAACAAAGTACTTTCAACCGACATTGACGCGGTAACGGGCGCTACCTACACATCTGACGCTGTAACGGAAAACATGAAACGCGCATTGGAATACTACAAGAAGAATGCAAAATAGCATCCAACAGCACATAGAAACATAAGGATTTATCATTTATCTTGACAGCAGGGGCACGGCTTCATGAAGCCGTGCCCCTGCTGTCAAGATTTCTTCACATCTTTGCATTGACGCCTCAATCATAACATCAAAATCCGTTCGGAAGCCAAGCAACGGCAGCCGGTCGGGTTCCATCAGCCCTGTATAACGGTAAAGACTTTGCAATATGCCGCCCATTACATTGCAAAAGGACGTATATTGCAGCGTGAAAAGCCGCCTTTCGCAACGCAAAAGGCCGTCTTTTGGAAGCGGCCATTTCAGCCTTGTCCTTCCCGCAAGCCCGTCCTTCCCGTTTCCCAATCCCGCACCGCATGCCTCCCAGCACTCACAGTACTCCCCACCGGCCAAGGCAAAAAAACGTGCGCCCCGGAGGAACTCTCCTCCGGGGCGCACCGCATGAAAGAAG
>URUK01000005.1 GCA_900551055.1 uncultured Prevotella sp.
TTACCAACTGACCGCTTGAAGTAAGAATACTATAACATTCTCTTATATCGAACTCACGTTGCTTACGGTTTTCACCGACTGTGATGCCGGTGATGCGCAAAAAGAAATCCCCTCGCCGTTTGCTGTGTTGCAATGGGCGAGGGGAGGGATGATGAATAAGGGCTTTTGTTTTTTATTTTAATGTCTGCGTCTTCGGCCAGTTTACAAGGAACAGCCGCTCGGTGGCGCGTGTGAAGGCGGTGTACAGCCAGTGGATGTAGTCCGGAGTGAGCATGTCGTCGGTCATATAGCCCTGGTCTATGTACACGTGCGCCCACTGTCCGCCCTGCGCCTTGTGGCAGGTTACGGCGTAGGCGAACTTCACTTGCAGGGCGTTGTAGTACATGTCTTCGCGTATGCGCTTCATGCGGTCGGCCTTGAGGGGTATGTCCTGATAGTCTTCTTGTACGGCGTTGAACAGTTGTTCGCTCTGTTGGCGCGTCAGTGCCGGCGCTTCTGACATGAGCGTATCAAGCAGAACGGTGGCATGGAGTTCGTAATTGTCGTAGTCGGGGAATTGCAGCCACACGTCGGCGAACTTGAAGCCGTACAGCTCCCTGACGTTGCGCACACGCTGTATGACGGCTCTGTCGCCGTTGGCTATGAACGAAGAGGTGAGCGAAGAGCGGAGA
Source organism: uncultured Prevotella sp. (assembly GCA_900551055.1). Taxonomy (GTDB): domain Bacteria; phylum Bacteroidota; class Bacteroidia; order Bacteroidales; family Bacteroidaceae; genus Prevotella. The sequence goes on from URUK01000005.1 coordinate 672, forward strand.
GTGAAGGGCGAAACATTCATTTGCTTTGTAGATAAAGAACCCGTATTGCATTTTAATTCTTCACTCTTCACTCTTCGTTCCTCACTCCCTTTCTCTTTTTCCAGCCAGTAATAGTTGTTTTTTACGACAATCAGCATGTCGCCGGTGGTAAGCTCTTCCTCCCGTCCGAGCACCATGTTGCGTATTCCGGCGTTGTATATGTTGGCGCGCTTGTTGCTGCGTGTCACTACCATTGTCTCGTCAATGCCCACTTCGGAGTAGCTGCTGTTAAGCTGTTCTATGAGTTCGTCGCCTGGCACCATGCGTATGTCGGCAAACCCGGAGAACTTGATTAGCGGCAGTTGGGTGACTTCGTCGTGTGTTATCATGCGCCTGATGACCGTCGCGTTGTAAAGTATGCCTGAGCCTTCGGCCTGCCTTAACACCTCGTCAAGGTCGCACTGGTACACCGTCATGCCGTAACCGGCCATGTATCCGGCCGACAGTGCAGGCGATTCTTCAGCGCCTACGGGAGGCAGCTGGGCCTTGTCTCCTACGAGCATCATGCGGCAGTTGCGCCCTGAATAGACAAAGCTGACGAGGTCGTCGAGCAGCCGCCCCGTGCCGAATGTCATCGTTTCGGCCGTTCCGCCGTTGGCTATCATCGACGCTTCATCGATGATGAACAGCGTGTCTTGCGCCAAATTGTCGTTCAGGTTGAAGCGGCTGTCCTCGCCGGTAAACGCTTTCTGTCGGTAAATGCGGCGGTGTATGGTAAGTGCCGGGCGGCCTGCGTTGAGCGAGAACACCTTGGCGGCGCGCCCTGTGGGCGCCAGCAGCACAGTCTTCTGCCGCAGCATGCCCATTGTTTTTACGAAAGCGGCGGCCAGAGTGGTCTTGCCTGTACCGGCAGAGCCGCGTAAAATCATCGCCACATGGCTTCCCATGTCGGTCATAAAACGGCAAAACGTATCAATAGCGGCGGCCTGTTCGCGCGTTGGAACCAAGCCGAGGGCCTGCCTTGCGAGCAAAGCCAGTTCGTCGACAATCATCAGTTTTTAACTTAAAGGTTTGGACTTACGGATAATTTGGCGTATTTTTGCAACGCATAGTATGCTGTAAAGCATGATGCAAACTTACTAAAAATAATCGGTAAAGAGTTCGGCGCATGCCGGTAAAGTAGTCTTTTATCTGCGGCAAGCGCCGTTTTCGATATGTGCAAATTCAACATGAACTACGTTTTGGGTGCGCTTGCGGCGGCTTTGGCCGTAACGTGCGTGCTCAGCATACATGCCCCCATGCGGTTCGACGGCCTTCGTGCGGAGCGTGAACAGGCTGTGAAGGAACGGCTTGTAAGGATAAGGTATGCGGAGGAACGTTACCGGCAGACCAACGGAACTTACACCGATGATTTCAACGAGCTTGTACGTGGCGGTTATCTTGCCGACTCATTGCAGTATGTCCCGTTTTCCGGCGGTAAGAAATTCGACATAGCCGTGAACATGCAGACAGGCAAGTCGGGGCGGCAGATTCCATTGATGGAGTGCGGAGCGGAATACGTCGAATACCTCGACGGGCTTGACGGCAACAGCATTTCAAATCTTGTTGAAGAGGCCGAGAGTGCCGGGCGTTATCCCGGTTTGAAGATAGGAGACTTAACCACACCAAATGATAATGCAGGAAACTGGGAATAAAATATTTCAACAGGCGGACAGGCGTATAGACGGAACTCGTCACCTCGACGGTTTGGGGGCTGGCAACGGCCTGTTGGTGAAAAAGAGTCCGCGGCTCGTCATACGTGTGGGCCGCCACACTTTGTCGTTCTCTGCGCTTGCTCCGGGCAGCGTTTCCGGCATTGTGTTCGAACCTTATACGGTAAGAAGCGGAATATCCATGGCGGCAAACCTTAGGGAAGCGTTTAGGGAAATCGACCTTCAGGCCGGTGGATGGCAGAGGGCGATGGTGATGGTTGACTCTCCCGTGCTGATGGTTCCTATCGACGAGTACAAGGATTCGCTGAAAGACGTGTATTACCACCATTCCATCACCGGGCGCAGCGGCGAGAGTGTGATGCATGCCGTGCTGCCTTCGCTCAACGCAGTGGCCGTGTATTCCATGAACAAGGACTTGAAGCTGGTTGTTGACGACCATTTCACAGACGTGCGTTTCACCCATGTCTGCACGCCCGTATGGGAACACCTTTACCGCCGCAGCTTCACCGGCGTAAGGCAGAAGCTGTACGCTTATTTCCACGACAAGAAGCTCGACGTGTTCAGTTTCCAGCAAAACCGCTTCAGGTTCACCAACAGTTTCGACACGAACCTTGTGCCCGATGCCGTTTACTTCATGCTGAACGTTTGGAAACAGCTGGCTTTCGACAACCGTCGTGACGAGCTTCACCTCGCCGGGGAGCTGCCAAGCCGCGACGAGCTTGTGCAGGAGCTGCGCCAGTTTATACAAAACGTGTACGTGATAAACCCCAAGGCGGAGTTCAACCGCGCGCCAATCACCGAGATAAAAGGGTTGCCATACGACCTGATGACATACTTCTTGAAGAATTAAGAATTAAGAGTTAAGAATTAAGAAAATATCCGTTGTCGATTAGAAAGACATGTTTTCTTAATTAGCTTAACGCTGACTTTCAGTTCTTAACTCTTAATTCTTAATTTAATATATGTGCTTTTCTTAACTCTTAATTCTTAACTCTTAATTAAAAAGGTGCGAATAATAACCGGAATATACAAGGGACGTCACTTTGAAATACCAAAGACGTTCAAGGCGAGGCCGACTACGGACTTCGCAAAGGAAAACATTTTCAACGTGCTTAACGGCTACATAGACCTTGACGGGGCTGTTGCGCTCGACTTGTTTTCGGGCACCGGCAGCATATCACTCGAACTGCTTTCGCGCGGATGCGCCTCGGTTGTAAGCGTTGAGGCCGACCGCGACCACCACGCATTCATCCGCCAGTGCCTCAAGAAGCTTGGCACTGACAAGTGCATACCACTGCGCGGCGATGTGTTCCGCTTCATCAAGAGCTGCCGCCAGCAGTTCGACTTCATCTTTGCCGACCCTCCTTACGCCCTGCCCGAACTGCCGCTGTTGCCCAGGATGATATTGGAGCGCGGCATGTTGAAGTCAGGCGGCATATTCGTTTTCGAGCACGGGAAGCACAACTCGTTTGAGGATGTGCCCGGTTTCATCGAACACCGCGCCTACGGCAGCGTAAATTTCAGCCTCTTCCGCCAGCCGGAAGCGACGGAATAGCACTGCCAAGTAAATCATATAAAATGTTTTTCATTTTTACTGTCACACTGTCACGGCATGTCTTAAACCGCTGATTGCCAGCCGGATACGCTGTGACAGTAATTCCGGTTGAATGTCACCGTAAGTCACATCGTTAGCTTTTGATTAACGCAATGCCGTCGGCTTTTGGTTGAATGACAAATGAATGAAATGCAAAATGCCACCTTTCGCCTTGCAAAAGGTGGCGTTTTGGACGGTAAAAGGTGGCCTTTCGCGATGCAAAAGGCCACCTTTTGCAAAGACGCCGGAAAGGGGCTGTTTCATGCCGCGTGTCTTTTTCGCTGTAGAAGGCATTGCCGTGTGGCGGAAAATGACTAACTTTGCGCTTGTATTAACAACAGGGTTAAGACTATGAAGACTATAAACACAAGGCGGAGCATCCGCAAATATTCAGGCAGGGAGGTGGCCGACGAGCTGCTTAACCGCCTGCTCGACGAGGCCGCACGCACGCAGACGATGGGCAACATGCAGTTGTACAGCGTTGTTGTGACGCGTTCGCAGGAGATGAAGGAGCGGCTCGCTCCGGCGCATTTCAACCAGCCGATGGTTACCGAGGCACCTGTGGTGCTGACGGTGTGCGCCGACTTCAACCGCGCAAGCCGCTGGTGCCGCTGCCGTAAGGCTGAGCCGGGCTATGACAACTTCCTTTCATTCATCAACGCGGCAACAGACGCGCTTCTTTACACGCAGACTTTCTGCAACCTTGCGGAAGAAGAAGGACTGGGACTGTGCTTCCTCGGCACTACCGTTTACCAGCCGCAGGCGCTCATCGACGCGCTGCAGCTGCCACGGCTGGTGATGCCCGTGGCTACGCTCACCGTTGGCTGGCCTGCCGAAGAGCCTCCGCTTACCGACCGTCTGCCGCTTGAATCGTTCGTGCACAGCGAGACTTACCATGACTATTCGCCCGAGGACATCGACCGTTTTTACGGCCCGAAGGAAGCGTTGGAGGAGAACCGCGAGTTTGTCCGCATAAATAATAAGGAGACGCTGGCCCAGATTTTCACCGACATCCGTTACACAAAGAAGGACAACGAATCGATGTCTGCCGGAATGATGGAGGCGTTGAGGCGGCAAGGATTTATTGTTTAGGGTTATAAGGTCATGCGGTTTGGGTCATGAAAAGCTGCACAATATGTGTGCATTGTGCAGCTTTTCATGACTCATTAGACAAAAAATGTAAAATCAAAGCATTTTCTTGCCGGAATATTTGGAAAACTGGCGGAAAGTGATTAATTTTATGGCAGAAAACAACGACACACAGCATAAGTTGTCGATGGTCTCAAAGCGAATGAAAAGAAATGTCAGAACAACTCTGATATATTAGACAACTGATGAACGTGTGATGTACTTTCGAGTAACGGGATGTTTGGAAAGATGGTAAATGTTTGATGTCATGGAGATGTTTTTTCACAAAGATGAGAGGGAAACAAAGAAAACAAGTTGTTGATATGGATGTTTTTAATTAATGGTTGAACAGGCATCCTGTTACTGAACTAAAGGAAAGGAGAATGCGTCATGGCACAGTATATGGCGCATCCTCTTCTTTTTGTGCCGTTTTGAAAGCATGTGATTCTCAATGAAAATATGTCAATGAAGTATCAGAAAAAGATAGGCCGGGGGCTGGTAATGCCCTTGCAGCAGTTTATCCAAAGGGAAAAGTCGGCCGGGATAGTGCTCGGCGTAAGTGTGGTTGTGGCCTTGCTGCTGGCCAATTCGCCGTGGAGCGAGGGGTATTTCCATCTGTTTGAACATAAGCTCGGTTTCGTTTTCAACGGCGAGCCGTATCTTTACTACTCGCTTCACCACTGGATTAACGACGGACTTATGTCGATGTTCTTCTTCGTTGTGGGGCTTGAACTGAAGCGCGAGTTCATCGGCGGTGAGCTGGCCGACCCCCGTAACACAGTCCTTCCGATAGGTGCCGCCGTGGCCGGGATGCTTGTTCCGGCGCTGATTTACACCGTGCTGAACGCCGGAACGCCGTCGGCCGGTGGCTGGGGAATACCGATGGCAACCGACATTGCGTTCTCTCTCGCCATAATCTACGCCCTTGGCGACCGCGTTCCGCTTGCTGCCAAGGTGTTTCTGACAACGCTCGCCATCGTCGACGACCTCGGGGCGGTGGTTGTCATCGCGCTGTTCTATACCTCGGAAATATCGCTTGTCAACATCGCCGTCGGCCTGGCGTTCCTTGGAGTGATGTTCGCCGCCAACAAGATGGGCGTGAAGAACGTCGTGTTTTACGGCCTCTTGGGCATCGGCGGAGTGTGGACGGCATTCCTGATGTCGGGCATTCACGCCACGATAGCCGCCGTTTTGGCCGCCTTTGTCATACCTTCAGACGCCCGTTTGCCCGAATCTTTATATCTTAAGAGGGCTGCAAACAACCTGCGGCGGTTTGCCGGAATAAAGCCTAACAACGTCTCGACGCTTGAACACGAGCAGGTGGAAGTCATCGCGGACATGATGAACGACACGCGCGACGCCATCCCTCCGTCGCAGCGTTTGGAACATGCCATGCACCCGTTCGTGTCGTTCGTTGTCATGCCTGTGTTCGCCTTGGCCAATGCCGGGGTGTCGTTCGCCGGGCTTGACGTGCAGAGTGTGTTCTCGACCAACGTCGCACCGGGTGTTGCCTTGGGACTTCTCGTCGGCAAACCGTTGGGCATCGCGCTTTCCGTTTACTTGCTTGTGCGGCTCGGAATAGCAAAGAAGACCGAGGCGTTGACGGCGAGGCGCATCGTAGGTCTTGGCTTCCTGGCCTCCATCGGGTTCACGATGTCGATGTTCATATCCACCCTTGCCTTCACCGACGGCATGATGTTGATGCAGGCAAAGATAGGAATTTTCGCCGCGTCGATACTCGGCGGAATAATAGGTTACCGCCTGTTGAAATAAGAGGTTAGACATATTATAAATCAATAAGCCGACAACGGACATCCCGTTGCCGGCTTATTGATTATTTGTTTGTCTGCTAAAGAACTTACTTGCATGACGGAGTCCACGGTTTCAGCTGCTTGAAGAAGTCGTTGCCCTTGTCGTCCACGAGGATGAAAGCTGGGAAGTCAACCACGTTAATCTTCCAGATTGCCTCCATGCCGAGCTCGGGATACTCGACGCATTCAATGCTCTTGATGCTGTTCATGGAAAGAACGGCAGCCGGACCGCCGATGCTTCCGAGGTAGAAACCGCCGTGTTTCTTGCATGCGTCGGTAACAACCTGTGTGCGGTTGCCCTTTGCAATCATCACCATAGAGCCTCCGTGGTCTTGGAACTCGTCAACATACGGGTCCATGCGGTTGGCCGTTGTCGGGCCCATCGAGCCGCAAGGCATGCCTTCCGGGGTCTTTGCGGGGCCTGCATAGAGCACGGGATGGTCTTTGAAATACTGCGGCAAGTCTTCGCCTGCGTCCAAACGGGCCTTCAGTTTGGCGTGGGCAATGTCGCGTGCTACGATAATCGTACCGTTGAGGCTTACACGTGTAGACACCGGGTACTGTGAAAGTATCTTGCAGATTTCGCTCATCGGCTGGTTCAGGTCAATGCGCACGGCGTCGCCTTCGCCTGCGTTGCGCAGCTCTTCGGGTATGAGTTCGCCGGGATTGTCGTCCAGTTTCTCAATCCAAACGCCGTCTTTCGTTATCTTGGCCTTGATGTTTCGGTCGGCAGAGCAGCTCACTCCGAGACCGATTGGGCACGATGCGCCGTGACGCGGCAGGCGGATTACTCGGATGTCGTGGGCGAAATACTTGCCGCCGAACTGCGCTCCGAGTCCGATTTTGTGCGCTTCTTCCAACAGTTGCTTCTCAAGCTCTACGTCGCGGAAGGCCCTTCCCGTCTCGTCTCCTGTCGTGGGGAGGTTGTCATAGTAATGAGTTGATGCGAGCTTCACGGTCAGGAGGTTCTTCTCAGCCGATGTTCCGCCTATCACGAAGGCAATATGATAAGGAGGACAAGCCGCTGTTCCGAGAGTCTTCATCTTCTCTACGAGGAACGGAACCAGCGTGCCGGGGTTCTGTATCCTGGCCTTTGTCTCCTGATAGAAGTACGTCTTGTTGGCCGAGCCGCCGCCCTTAACCACGCAGAGGAACTTGTACTCCATGCCCTCCGTTGCCTCGATGTCAATCTGTGCAGGCAGGTTGCAGCGTGTGTTCACCTCCTCGTACATCGAGAGGGGAGCGTTCTGAGAGTAGCGCAGGTTCTCTTCGGTGTATGTCTTGTACACTCCTTTCGACAGAGCTTCTTCGTCGCAGAAGCCCGTCCACACCTGTTGTCCCTTCTCGCCGTGGATGATTGCCGTGCCGGTATCCTGGCAGAAAGGCAGCTTTCCCTTGCAAGCCACCTCGGCGTTGCGCAGGAATGTCAGTGCCACATACTTGTCGTTGTCGCTCGCTTCGGGGTCAGTCAGGATTTTAGCCACCTGCTCGTTGTGAGCGCGGCGCAGCAAAAAGTTGACATCCCTGAAGGCCGCGTTGGCAAGCATCGTCAACGCTTCAGGACTTACTTTGAGGATAGGTTTGCCCTCGAATTCGCTAACCGACACGCCGTCTTTGGTCAAGAGATAGTACTCCGTGTCGTCTTTGCCCAGCTGGAACATGGGGGCGTACTTGAAATCAGGTGTTGCCATAATGTTTTGTTGAAAGTTTTTGACCCACCCCAACCTTGCCAATCTGAGGAAAATCCTTGTTCTGTCAGGATTGCCGTGGGTGTTTATAAAGTTTTTGTTTATATGTTTTTACTGTTACAAAGGTATTCAATTTTATTGAGAAAACAAGTCTCATGGCAGCAAAACTTGCGCCCATTCCGGTCGCCGCTCACTTCTTTCCATTGGCTATGCTGTTAATCCTGTCCGCCCATTTAGCCTGTTTTTCCACGATATTGCGGCGCATTTGTGCGAAGTAAGCTTCGGTTGCGGCCTTGTTGCTTTCCCTCGCTTCCTCGGCCACTTCCCTCATTATCTGCGCCAGCATTTCGTCGGTAGGTTCATGGTCGGGGCTGAATCTGTATTTGTTCAATTCCTGTTCAGACATTCTGCCGTTGTTTTATGGGTTTATGTCAAGTGCCGTTAAGCATTGCAAAGTTACTTATTTTTTCCGAGAAACGGGGACTTCTATATGTTTATTTAACCTTAATAAAACATGGTTTTGCCTCTGTTTCCAGTGCAAGTCATGGCGGCTTTGCAACCCGTTGATAATCAACGCCTTTCCAATATGCCGCCTTTTAGCGTGCAAAAGACGGCCTTTTACACGCTAAAAGGTGGCCTTTCGCAATGCAAAAGGCCACCTCTTGGAAAATGAAAGATTAAGAATAAAAAATTAAAAATCTGTCTTTGGATGTTGAAACGGCGTCAATAGCCGAAGATTTCTTCGGTCGTCAGCCTCTTGATTGGGCCGATTTTCTCCAACGCCTTCATGTCAAGCTGCTTCTCGTCGCCGAGGATTATGTAGCGGTAAGGCTTGTTTGCCATCACTTCTTTCTCAAACTTCGCCACGTCGTCCATCGTCAGCGAGGGCACGGCCTCGTACACTTTCTTGTTGATGTCGTAGTCAATGCCGCGGTCGCGTGCGCCAAGATATGTGTAAATCAGGTTTTCCTTGGTGACACGTCGTGTGGCGAGGCGCTTCATCAGAGCCTGTTTCGCCAGTTCGAGAGCCTTGTCCGACTGCGGAATAGTGTCGATGATGCTGTTGAAAGTGCGGATGCAGTCCATCATCTTGTCGTTCTGCGATATGATGTAAGTGTAGGCGTATTCAGGCTGTCCCTTGTATCCTGGCGTGCCGTACATGGCGAACGCGCTGTAAGCAAGGCCGCGGGCTTCGCGCAATTCCTGGAAAACAACGGTGTTCATGCCGCCTCCGTAGTACTCGTTGAACAGCGAGATGACCGGCTGCTGCTCGGGGTTCCACTGGCGTCCGTCGTTGTGGAACTGTATCATGTATATGTTCTTGGCGTCATACGGGGCTATCAGCACCTCGTTCTGCGTGGTCTGCTGCATCTTGTAAGGCTTGCCTGCGGGCACGTCTGCAAGTGTCTTGGCCGCATTCTGGCCCTTGTCGATAACGGCGGTAAGCTCGTTCAGCTCCATCGGGCCATAGTAGAGCACCTCGTGCTTGTAGCCTTTCAGTGCCTTAATCATGTCGACGAGCTTTTGCGGATTCATCTCTTTCAGTTCTTCCGACGACGGAATGTTGAGATACGTGTTGTAAGCGCCGTACATTCCATACGTTTGCAGGCGGCTGAAGTTTGCACTTTGGTCGAGCTTGTTGTCGGCACGCGACTTCTCTTCTATGCCCACAAACTTTGTGTAAGCGTCCGTGTCAACCTTCGCGTTGGCTATTACGTCGTCGAGCAAAGCCATCGCCTCGGGCATGTTTTCAGCCAATCCGTTCAGGTAAATCCTGATGGCCTTCGTGTCAACTATTATGCCGTAGTTGCAGGCTAAGCTGTAAAACTTCTGCTTTACCTGCTCGGCGGTCATCTTGTCAGTGCCGAGATAGTTGAGATATTGTGCGGCGTAAGGCAGCCATTTGTCGCTTTCCTCGCCGAATTTATAGTAATAGCTCAGTGTGAAGCGGCCGTTTTCGGTGTTCTTCACGTACAGCACAGGCAGGCCGTTCTTCGTCGTTGCCATGGTCAGGTCTTTGTCGAAGTCTACGAACTTGGGCTGTATAGGCTCCGTTTCAGAGTTTATTATCTCCGTGACGAACGCGCTCTGCATGTCACGGTTGGTAGGTATCGCCGTTATTTCGGGCTTGTCTATCTTCTTGATTGTCGAGTCAACGCCCGTGCGTTTGTACACTGCAATGTAGTTGTCGAGGAAATGACGGCGTGCAAAGTCCACGATTTGCTGCTTCGTTATTCCCGATATGCGGTCTAAGCGGCCAACAACGTCGCTCCACTTCTGACGGTTTATGAATGCGTTGACGAACATGTCGGCACGCCCGGCGTTGCTTTCAAGCGTTGTGTAGAAGCGAAGTTTCTTGTTGTTGATAACCGCTTTGAGCAAATCTTCGCTGAAGTCGCCTTTCTTTATCTTCTCAATCTCGCCGAGCATCAGTGCCTTCACGTCGTCAAGAGACTGTCCCTCTTTCGGGAAACCGGCCATTACGAAGCCCGAATATTCGGCCAGCGGATAGGTGAACGCTCCTCCGCCGAGCCACTTCATCTGCTGGTCTAAGTCGAGGTCCATAAGTCCGGCCTTGCCGTTTGACAGCATGTCGGATATAACGTCGAGCGTATCTGTCTGGAAAGAGGCTGCCTTGTCAAACCTCCATGCCATGTAAATGTTTTCCGCCTCCTGGCCTACTACGGTGGTGTCGGCCGGCGCCGTGCGCTCCGGTATTGGCGCATACTGCGGCTGAGAGAGGTCGGGGTTGGGCTTCCATGTGCCGAAATACTTGTCAATCAGGGCTATAACCTTGTCCGGGTCGAAGTCGCCGGCCATGCAGATTGCCACGTTGTTGGGCACGTAATAGCGCTTAAAGTAGTTCTTTATGTTGACTATTGACGGGTTCTTCAGGTGCTCCTGCGTTCCGATGGTTGTCTGCGTACCGTAAGGATGACCGGGGAACAACAGGGCGTTCATGGCATCGAACAGTTTGTTTGCGTCGCTTGCGAGACCTATGTTGTACTCCTCGTACACGGCCTCAAGCTCCGTGTGGAAGCCTCGGATTACCATGTTCTGGAAGCGGTCGGACTGTATCCGTGCCCAGTTCTCCACCTCGTTGGCCGGTATGTCTTCAACGTAGCAGGTCACGTCGTTGCTCGTGTAGGCGTTGGTTCCCTGCGCTCCGATTGACGACATCAGCTTGTCGTACTCGTTGGGGATGAAGTATTTTGCCGCCAGTTGCGATATGCTGTCTATCTGGTGGTAATAGGCGCGGCGCTGGAGGCTGTCCTTCAGCGTGCGGTAAACCTCGAAACGGTTTTGTATCGAGTCAAGAAGCGGAGCCTCGGCTGCCGCGTCCGTGGTGCCGAATTGCCGTGTTCCCTTGAACATAAGGTGCTCAAGATAGTGTGCCAGACCTGTCGTTTCGGGCGGGTCGTTGCGGCTACCGGTGCGCACGGCGATGTACGTCTGTATGCGCGGTTTCTCGTTGTTGACCGACAAGTACACCGTAAGTCCGTTGTCGAGGGTGTAGATGCGTGTCTTCATCAGGTCGCCAGGAACGGTCTGATACTTGTATTCCTTTGCCTGCAAAGGCAGCACCAAGGCGAGCAGGAATGCAAAAAGCGCTGTTGTAAACTTGTTCATTACTGTATGTATATTTAAGAGTTAAAGAAGTTTCTATTAGGAGTTGAAGGAGTTTCTATTAGTAGTTAAAGAAGTTAAAGGAGTTTTTCGCTTCGCTCAAGGGAACTTCGCTCGTTTCACTCGCTAAGGAGTTAAAGACAAATGCTTTGCCGCTTGTGTCTCGTATCTCGTCAACTCGTCCCTTGTCTGCTTGTCCCTTGTCTCTCGTCTGCTTGTCAACTCGTACCTTATCCGAGCTGTGCGAGGAACTTGTCGAGCGTTGCGCGGTCAACGTCGCCTAACGAATGCTCCTTCTCGGCGTCCTCACGTATCATGCCGAGCCATGCCTCTCGCGCGGCCTTTCCGCGTTCGCGGCAGTATGCTAAGTCGTCGTCGGTAAGCTCATCTTTGCCGAGCTGTTGCTTCATCAGGCTCAAGGCGAACGTCCATTGGTAGTCGGCGTAGCGTTCGTTGTAGGCTTCGAGCATCCTAAACACCGACCCGAGACCGTCAATCATGCCGTATCTTATTTTCTCGACAAGGCGTTCCTCCTCTTCAACTGGCATTAGCAGACCGCCCAAGTCGCACCATTCGCCTGCGCCGGATGCGGCTGGCAGGCTGCCTTCCTGATGCCGTTCGACGGCCTCTCCAAGGTACATTTCAATGGCAAGGGAATACAGTTTCAGTCCCTTTTCTAACGCGTTGATATTCAGGATGTTACCATCCGCCGTGCAAAAGGCCGTCTTTTGGCCTGCGTTTTGCCGCATATTGGCGAGCAATTGATGGCCTTTTACAACCTCATTGACCGTCAATGGGCTTAGCCATTCATAATTGATTATGCTCTTGCGGCTTCCCTTTATGCGGACATCGCGCCGCGGCCACTTGTTTATGTCGCGGTAAAGTCCCACGGTGGCGATGCTTCGTCCGGGCACGATATGCGTTTCGCGACCCTCTCCTATGACATAAGAGAAGGGCAGGGCGGTAGTGTCCGGGTGGTTCTGTATCTTGCCCATGCACACAGAGAACGGGCCAATCTTTGCCGGATGCACTATGTGTGAGCCGCTGGCCGTCTTCACTCCGCGCCCCAATGTGCCGTAATGTATCGGCCCCATCTTGTACGCATGGTTGCTGAAATTGGTGCCCGAACCGGCGTTGTAGAACGATGTCATGCAGCCGATGAGCAGCGTGCTCTTGTGGTGTGACGCCGAGAAGGGGCCGCAGAAGGCGGCGCACGCCTCGCCGTTGGCCATGTACGTGTTGGCGAAGAACAGGCTGCTCTCCGCCGTGAAGCCGTTGGTTATCTGGCACGCCTCGCCCACATAGCAGTTGAAAAGCTTTGCGCTGTTCAGCACTGAGGAGCCGTCGGCAATGATGGAGTTCTCGCATATCACGCCCGAACCAATGTAAACGCTGTCGTCGGCCTCGGCTGCCAGCGTGCAGTCGCTAAGGCGGCACGCCCCGTTCACCTCGCAGTTGTCGGCAATGTTGGTGTTGGTTATCTCGGTGGTGTTGATTATTCGCACGTAGTCGCCTATCGTTCCGGCGTCGGTGTGGCGGCTGTTTACGTAGTCTTTGGCCATTGCCTTCAGCGCGGTTGACAGCTCCTTGTCTTCCGGGTGGCTCACCATCAGCGCCGCGAGGTTGCTTGTAAGACCGCGGAAGAGCACCACGTTGCCGCTGCCGGCTTCGTTGAGCACCGATATTGTGTTGCCTTCGCCGAAGGTGGCTTCGGCCGTTGTCTCGATGGTACACACGTTGCGTATGCAGCACTCTTCACCTATTATATAATTACTGATGAAGTTCCCGATGTTTTCCACAAGGCTGTTGTCGCCTATCGTGGCGTTGCGCAGCGTGGCGTTGCGCACTCCCGAGTGCATGTAAAAGCCCTGGCTTACTTCCACATTCTTCTCGAATACGCCGAGGTTTACAGTGCCGTAAAACCTTACATCCTTTATATGTGCCGGCGTGAAGTCGTCAGCCACGTTCACGTATGTCCAGTCTTCGGCTGTACACCCGTGCTCTTCGAGGGTTATTATTTCGTCGTCTGTAAGCGGTCTGTAATCATTCATGGCTATAATCTTTAATTGATAATTGAGAGTTGAGAATGTAGAATTATGATTACTCCTGCCGTTTGGTATGATAGGGCTTTGTTTTATTCAGCCCGCATACTGATGCCTTGGTATGCGGCAAAGGTAATCATAATTCTACATTCTCCATTTTCAATTCTCCATTTCAACATCTGTGGGGTACAGGAAGTCGTTGTACGGGTATTTCTGCACGTGCAGCTGGCGCACCTGTTTGTAGAGGACGTCGCGCAGTTCGTCGATGTTCGACCTGTTCTTTGCTGATATGAAGATGCAGTTGTCGCCCTGTTTTGCCATCCATGTACGCTTGAGTTCGTCGAGCGTTATGTTTTCCTTTGTGGGCGGAGTTAGGTCGTCTGGCTCTTTGTCAACCCATGTGTAGGCGTCTATTTTGTTGAAAACCAGCATCGAGGGCTTGTCCGCGCAGCCGAGGTCTTTCAGCGTGTTGTTCACCACATTTACCTGTTCTTCGAAGTCGGGGTGCGATATGTCCACGACGTGCAGCAGCAGGTCGGCCTCGCGCACCTCGTCGAGCGTGCTCTTGAACGAGTCTACAAGGTCGGTGGGCAGCTTGCGGATGAAGCCCACAGTGTCAGCAAGGAGGAACGGCAGGTTCTCAATCGTGACTTTCCTTACCGTCGTGTCGAGCGTGGCGAACAGCTTGTTTTCGGCGAAAACGTCGCTTTTCGAGAGCAGGTTCATCAGCGTTGATTTGCCCACATTGGTGTAACCTACGAGGGCTACGCGTATCAGCCGGCCGCGGTTCTTGCGCTGCGTGGTCTTCTGTTTGTCGATTTCGGCGAGGCGTTGCTTCAGCAGCGACATGCGGTTGAGGATTATTCGGCGGTCCATCTCGAGCTGTGTCTCGCCAGGGCCGCGCAGTCCCACCGAGCCTTTTCCGCCTCCCGAGCCGCTTCCTCCGCCCTGCCTTTCAAGGTGGGTCCACAGCCTTTGCAGGCGCGGCAGCATGTAGCGGTATTGCGCCAGCTCTACTTGCGTCTTGGCGTTGGCCGTCTGGGCGCGCATGGCGAATATGTCGAGAATGAGCGATGTGCGGTCGAGTATCTTAACCTTCAGCTCGTTTTCGATGTTGCGTATCTGCTTTGCCGACAGTTCGTCGTCGAATATCACCATTCCTATTTCCCTCTCGGCGTCTTCTTCGGCCTTGATATATTGCTTTATTTCCTCGAGCTTTCCCTTGCCCACGTATGTGGTCTGGTTAGGCCCGTTCACCTTCTGTGTGAAGCGTTTTACGGTCACAGCCCCGGCGGTGTCGGCCAGAAACTCCAGCTCGTCGAGGTATTCTTTGGTCTTGGCCTCGTCCTGCTGCTGCGTGATAAGTCCCACGAGAATGGCCGTTTCGGCTTTGACTTCGGATATTACAAATTCTTTCATTCGTTTGTTTACGGATGTGTTGTTGTGTAATGCAAAGTTACATAATTAGTATAAAACGGCAAAGAAAAACGTTGTTTTACGTCAACGTTTTATCACCTTTTTACCATTGGTTTTGCAGGAGGCGGCTTTTTGCCTTCCAAAAGGCGGCCTTTTGCACGCTAAAAGACCGTCTTTTAGCGTCTAAAAGGCGGCCTTTCGCAAAGTCATTGAATATCAGCGCATTACGCGGAGTTGGCAGAGTGTGCCCATGACGATGGCTTGTGCGCCTATGTTTCAAGCCGTGCCAAAGTGTCTTGAAAGCCGCCTGAACAATTGCATAATGACGTAAAATAACGTGAATATCCGTAAACGTTTACGTGGTTTTTTTTGAAATAATAAAGCATTTTTGATATAGGTCAATTTATTTTGCTTAACTTTGCCCTCGTAACGAAGAGATTTTCAGAATTACATGCTACATTGATACTAAAGACTAAGACATTCAAAAAGTGAAAAAATTGCTCTGTCGGGATGACAGGGCATTTTTTATTTTAGTATCTTTGCAACTGTTTTTTACTTACATTCAACTTTTCCTTACATGCAAAATCCTTTCAAAAAGATAGCCGTGATTGCCTCGCGAGCGTGGCGTTGGGCCCGTGTACATGCGTCGCGCTTCGCCGAATGGCAGCGCAAGGGCGTAGAGGCTGCGCCCCTTTCGCAGGACGGTCACGAGTGCCTGAACTGCCATGCCTCGTACACAGGCAACTTCTGTCCGCGTTGCGGACAGTCTGCCGCCGTCAGCCGCTTCACGTTCAGGCATGCGTTGAGCAAAACTTTGGAGGTCTGGGGGCTTGGAAACCGCAGCCTGCCGCGCACGCTGTGGCATCTCATCTACCGCCCGGGCTACATGATTGGCGACTATCTTGAAGGGCGGCAGGCTCCGTATTTTCCGCCCGTCAAGATGCTCTTCCTCGTCACGGCGGCGTTCCTCGTCGTGCAGCACGTCGTCGCTCCGGGCGCGATTGACTCGAATTATGCTGACGCCGCGATACGTCTGACCGAGCATAAGGCTGATATTCCAGACGGAGAGGAGGCTTATCCGGGCAAGAAAATCTTTCTTGAGGGGATGAACAACTTTATCGATGCATTCGACAGAGTTACCGACTTCTTCCAGCAAAACCAGGCAATAGAACTCATCTTGAGCCACAGCCTCTTCGCCTTGATTACCATGCGTGTGTTCCGCAGGTCGCCGCAGCGCCCTAAGATGAATCTTACCGAGTGCTTTTTCTCGCAAATACTGATAGCCAGCCAACTGTTGATGGTGTCGATGGTATGCCTTATAGCCACCCAAGGCAGCATGTGGCTCGACAACATGTACTGCATGCCAACGTGGCTGTTGCTGTTCGTCATGTTTTACGATTACAAGCAGCTATACGGCTTCGGCCTGTTGCGCACGGCGTGGTACACCCTTAAGGTGCTCATCGGATGGTGGCTTTTGATGTTCCTTTTGTTGGTCGTATGGATGGCGTTGAGCGTGGCTTGGATGGCGATGGGGAATTGAAAGGTGAGAAGGTGAGAAAGTGAGAAGGTGAGAAACCATGCTTTTTGAAACATATTTGGCATGAATTCTCACCTTCTCACTTTCTCACCTTCTCACCTTTCAATCAGTTCCTGAACGTCAGTCCGTCGCCGCCTGCATCCACAACGATGGGCTTGCTGCGGTCAACCGTACCTCCGAGCAGCTGCTTGCTCAGGTCATTGAGCATGTAACGCTGTATGGCGCGTTTTACGGGACGTGCTCCGAACTCGGGGTCGAAGCCTGCCGATGCGAGGAAGCTGATGGCCGCCGGGGTTACGTCGAGCGTCACGTCCTGCTGCTCCAGCATCTTCTTTACGCCGTTCACCTGAAGGGTTACAACGTCGGCAATCTGCTCTTTCGTCAGCGGAAGGAACATTATGGTCTCGTCGATACGGTTCAGGAACTCCGGACGGATGGTCTTCTTCAGCATTTCCATCACCGTTTTCTTCGTCTTCTCGATGACAGAGTCGCGGTTGAAGTCGTTAATCTGCTCGAACTCCGACTGTATGTACTGGCTTCCGAGGTTTGAAGTCATTATGATGATGGTGTTCTTGAAGTTCACCGTGCGCCCCTTGTTGTCGGTCAGCCGGCCGTCATCCAGCACCTGCAAGAGGATGTTGAACACGTCGGGATGCGCCTTCTCAATCTCGTCGAACAGCACAACGGAGTAGGGCTTGCGCCTTACCGCCTCGGTAAGTTGTCCGCCCTCGTCGTAGCCGACGTATCCGGGAGGCGCACCGATGAGGCGCGACACGCTGAACTTCTCTTGGTATTCGCTCATGTCGATACGTGTCATCATCGTCTCGTCGTTGAACAGATACTCTGCAAGAGCCTTCGCCAGTTCGGTCTTTCCTACGCCGGTAGTACCGAGGAAGATGAACGATGCAATCGGCCTTTTCGGGTCTTGAAGGCCCGCGCGGCTGCGCCTTACGGCGTCGCTCACGGCAGTTATGGCCTCGTCTTGCCCTATTACGCGCTTGTGAAGCTCCTCTTCAAGGTGCAGTAGCTTGTCCTTCTCGCTCTGCATCATCCGCGTAACGGGTATGCCGGTCCAGCGGCTTACCACCTCGGCGATGTCGTCTGCGGTCACCTCTTCGCGTATCATTGCGTTGCCGTCCTGCGTCGAACGCAGCTGCGCCTGTATGCTCTTGATGTCGTCTTCGAGCTGACGCAGACGGCTGTAGCGTATCTCCGCCACGCGCTCGTAGTTGCCTTCGCGCTCGGCGCGCTCGGCCTCGAAGCGCAGTTGCTCCATCTGCTGCTTGTCCTGCTGTATCTTGTTGACGAGCGCCTTCTCGCCTTCCCACTTGGCGCGGAATGCCTTTTCCTTGTCTTTCAGCTCCGCGATGTCCTTGTCGAGCTGGGCAATCTTGGACTGGTCGTTCTCGCGCTTGATGGCCTCGCGCTCTATTTCGAGCTGCTTCAGGCGGCGAGTCAGTTCGTCAAGTTCCTCCGGCACGGAGTCACGTTCCATGCGGAGCTTGGCCGCGGCCTCGTCCATCAGGTCGATGGCCTTGTCGGGCAGGAAACGGTCTGATATGTAACGCTCAGACAACTTGACGGCGGCTATGCACGCATCGTCCTGGATACGCACCTTGTGGTGGTTCTCGTAACGCTCCTTCAGGCCGCGGAGGATGCTTATCGCGCTAAGTTCGTCAGGTTCGTCAACCATCACCGTCTGGAACCTTCGCTCCAAAGCCTTGTCCTTCTCAAAGTATTTCTGATACTCGTTGAGCGTCGTCGCGCCGATAGAGCGCAGCTCGCCGCGCGCCAGCGCAGGCTTCAGGATGTTGGCTGCGTCCATCGCTCCCTCGCCGCCTCCTGCGCCCACGAGGGTGTGTATCTCGTCGATGAAGAGGATGATGCGGCCCTCAGAGTTGGTTACTTCTTTGATAACGCTCTTCAGGCGCTCCTCAAACTCGCCCTTGTACTTTGCTCCGGCCACGAGGGCGCCCATGTCGAGCGAGTAGAGCTGCTTGTCCTTAAGGTTCTCGGGCACGTCGCCGCGCACTATACGCTCGGCCAGTCCCTCGACGATGGCCGTCTTGCCGGTGCCCGGCTCACCTATTAATATAGGGTTGTTCTTCGTCCGTCGCGAGAGGATTTGCAGCACGCGGCGTATCTCCTCGTCACGTCCTATGACGGGGTCGAGCTTGCCTTGGCGCGCCTCTTCAACCAAATTCTTGGCGTATTTCTCAAGACTCTGGTAGTTGTCGTCGGCCGATTGCGACTGCACTTTCTGCCCTTGTCGCAGCTCGTTGACGGCCGCGCGCATCTCCTTCTCGGTGCAACCGGCGTCCTTCAGAATGCGCGATGCGGTAGAGTTGACCGTGAGCAGAGCCAGCAGCAGCGGCTCTACTGACACGAACTCGTCGCCCATTTTCGTAGAGATGTCAACCGCCTTTTGCAGCACTTCGTTAGTGTCGTTGCCCAAATACGGCTGTCCTCCCTGAACGCGCGGCAAGCGGCTGATTTCGCGGTCGAGCACGTTCTCCACCTGCATGGCGTTCACGCCAAGCTTCGAGAATATGAAGTTGGCCACGTCCTTGGCCTTCGTCATCACTCCCTTAAGCAGGTGTACGGGCTCGATGGCCTGCTGGCCGCCGCGCTGCGCGGTGTTGACCGCCTCCTGGACGGCCTCTTGCGCCTTGATTGTAAACTTGTCGAATGTCATATTTTGTTCTCCTTTCTTTCTTCTTTTTCTGTGCTTTGTGTTATCCGTCAACCATTGTTTCAAAATGCGTGCCCGTGCATCCGCACTGCCATTCTGTCTTACAAGAGAGACAAAATGGCATATTTTACAACGCTATACGTATGCTGTCTGTAACCGCCTGATAGTCAACGCCTTTCCAATATGCCGCCTTTTACCTTCCAAAAGGTGGCCTTTTAGCGTGTAAAACATGGCCTTTGACCTTCCAATTTGTCGTGTTTTGAATTGAGAGTTGAGAATGAGGAATTGATAATTATGATTTGCCTTGTTGGCAAGTAGTCTTAAAGGTAATCATAATTTCTCATTTTCAATTCTCAATTTTCAATTTTCAAGAAGGGAGGGAGCTTGATTGCCTGTTGTCAGTTAACAATAAATGATGCGTTCGGTAATAGCCAAACAGCATTGAGGTTGATGGTATATATCCAAATACTTCATTGCAGATACCCTGCAAGACATTTGGCTTTAACTCCTTAGCGAGTGAAACGAGCGATAATTTCTATAACTCCTTTAACTTCTACATAAAAACATTTATCTTTGCACGGACTGTTATAATGGTAAGGAAATGAAAGAATTGGAAGAGCGCATATTGCGCGACGGGAAGTGCCTTGAGGGCGGAGTGCTCAAGGTTGACAGTTTTGTGAACCACCAGATTGACCCGATGCTGATGCAGGCGGTGGCTGACGAGTTTGCAATGCGTTTCAGCGGAGAGGGCGTGAACAAGATACTCACCGTTGAGGCGAGCGGCATTGCTCCGGCGGTGCTTGTGGGTTGCAGGCTCGGTGTGCCCGTGGTGTTCGCAAAGAAGAAACGGCCCGTGACGATGGAAGGTATGCTTGCGGCGGAGGTTTATTCGTTTACCAAGCGGCAGACGTACACCATCTGCGTCAGCAGTGAGTTCCTGCACAAGGGCGACAGGGTGCTGTTCATCGACGATTTCCTTGCCAACGGCAACGCCGCCAAGGGTATTATGGAGCTTGTAAGGCAGGCCGGTGCCGAACTTGCAGGCATGGGTTTCGTCATAGAAAAGTCGTTCCAGCACGGCGGCGACTACCTGCGTGGCGAGGGGATAAAGGTAGAGTCGCTCGCGGTTGTCGACAGTCTTGACAACTGCGAGATACGTCTGCGGTGAGCATCGGCATGCTCATGTGGCATCGGCGGAAATGTGTGGCTTGTCAGGTCGTGGCGAGACCGTTAAAAACGGACTGTAGAATAAATTTAACCAAAAAAACTTCCGCGTAGCCGTTTCATGTCAGATACTTTTTATAACTTTGCAGCCGTATGGCTGCTTCATGTTATGAAGTATGAAGAGAAAAGCCATTTTGAAAAAGGATTGATAGATAATTGAAAGTGAATGTCATCCGTATGTTGCCAACAAACTAAACGCGTCAAACATCAAGACTTGTTGTTCTGCTGTGCAATAGGATGCGTTTCGCACTGCGAAAGGCCACGTTCACTAAGTTAAAAACACTGTGGTATGGGAATGGATGTAGTGAAGCCGGTGCGGCTTCGTTCATTATGCCACATAACAACGGCGGATATTTGCTGCTGAGGTTCTTCCGGAATACCGTCGCTATACCTGCAAAAAGGTTTCTGATAACCCTCGTGCGCCGGCATGAGGGGAAGGATGAAAACGCACATCAACAGCCGGGGCAACGGCTGCTTTACCACCTCTTATTATCATGACCGTTACCATGCGGACAGACTCTGCAGAGCGTACAGCCGACAGGCAGACGGTACGCGACAGGCTTGACAACGCCGACTTCAGCTGGTTTGTTGTGGCGTCGCTTCCCCATCAGGAAAAGAAGCTCGCCTCGATGCTGATGAAATACAGGGAAGAGAGCGGAAACCTGCTTGAAGTGTACAGCCCGACGCACACCACGGTGAAAGTGGAGCGCAACGGCAAGAGGGAGTGCAGGCCGCTGCTGGCAGGCCGTGTGTTCGTGCTTTCAACCGAACAGGTGATAGTAAACTTCATCGAAAAGCATTATCCCGACGGCTTCATACTCTACGACCGCAGGGACACAGCCTCGGGAAAAGCGCGCTACCTTACCATACCCGAACCGCAGATGCGCCTTTTTAAGGACTTTAACGAGAATTATGCCGAGCAGGCCGTCATCCTTGAACGCCCTTACACAGACTACGCTTTCAACCCCAAAACAAACGAGCCGAACGACATCGTGAAAGTAATTGACGGGCCGCTGGCAGGACACAATGGCTACTTGGTGCGCTTCGGAAGAAGCCGCGGATTGGTGTTCAGAATGGAAACGCATGGCGGAAGGGGACACGTCGCCATATCGATACCCGACATCTGGCGCTTCCGTGTAGTGCGTCTGCACAACGCCGAGGGCGACCGGCAAGCCGTCGGAACGGTGAAGGAGCGCGCCGTAGACCTGCTTATAGGCATTATTGAGAGCTGCGGATACGGCGAAAATACGCTGCCTGTGCTTTATGAAATTACCGGTTACCTCTCTGCAACGCCCACATTGACAGGGCTTTGCAAAGATTTAGAGAAAAAAGGGCACTTGCAGCTTGCGCAAAGGCTGACCCGGCTTGGCACGAAAGAAGCTTCGATAGTGATGAACCTCATGCGTTACGAGCACGACAATCCCGGCTATGTAAGCGCAAACTGGAAGGAACAGGTGATGCGTCCGTTCCTGACGCCCACTTCAGGTGTTGAGATGGACGGCGGCCAAGAGGAGACTTGCCTTCAGCACGGCGGCTTTACGGAAATAATAAGGAAAGTTGACGTAACCGAACAGGCGTTTTATCCGAGCGAGGGTAGGGAAGAACAGACCGTCACAACATATTATGCCCATGTCGGAATAATGCCGAACTGCGCCAACACGGGCTGCACCCTGTTCGCCAACTGGGATGCTTTCCTCGACAAATATTTCCACACCGAGGGCAAGGCTAACGAGAAACTGCTGAAAGGTACAACGTCTTTCGCCGCAGTAAAAACCGGCAGCGAAAGGCCGGACGACAAGACAATAGAGTCTTTTCGCAACTTCGCGCCCACATTATATAATATCCTTTCAGACACAGCTTCCGAAGTGCAGGCTGTCAAAGGCTTCAATGCAGGGGGACATACGTTGAACGTTCTCGCCATAGAAACCGCCGGAACGGATGCCGCCTCCATTGAAACCGCCAAGGAAAAACTTATAACTACCTGCGTAAACGCCTGCAAGGAGATAAACTCCACGGCACGCATCGCCGTGTGGCGCAGGTATTTGCGCACAGTGTGGCTGCATGTATAAAAAGTAAAAAGGTAAAAAAGTAGAAATGTAAAAACTGAAAAATCCAATTGCTTTGCTGTAAGCATTCGGCAAGGCCATTGTCAAAAATCCTTTACCTCCTTACTCCTTCTCTCCTTTTACTCCTTATTAAAAATACTGATGGCAGCCTAACGGCCTCGCCGTTTCGCAACATTTCCCGGCAAAGCCGGCACCGGTTGCCATCACTTTCCCTTTATTTTTCACATGACCGACGCTTCAACAAACAACAAGCGTATAGCCAAGAACACGCTGCTGCTGTATGTTCGCACGCTGTTCATAATGCTTGTCACGCTCTATACCTCGAGGGTGGTGCTGGCCGAGCTGGGAATTAAAGATTACGGTATCTACAATGTCGTGGGCGGCGTTGTTATGATGTTCTCGTTCCTTAACAACTGTATGTCATCGGCCACCCAGCGGTTCATGACCTTCGAGCTTGGACGCAGCGACATGGACAGGTTGAAGAAAGTGTTTGCGGCCTCGCTCAACATACATATCACGATAGGCATAATAATCGTCATCCTTGCCGAGACCATAGGTCTTTGGTTCGTCAACTACAAGTTAGTAATAGCTCCCGACAGGATGGCGGCGGCCAACTGGGTTTACCAGTTCTCGATACTAACGTTTTGCGTGAACATCATACAAGTGCCGTACAACGCCGTACTGATAGCGCATGAGAAAATGAGTGTGTATGCCTACATCAGCATACTGGAGGCGTTTTTTAAACTCGGTATTGTCTACCTGCTCGTGATAGTACCTGCAGACAAGCTCATCGCTTACGGCATCCTCGTGTTTGCCGTGCAACTGATAATTCGTGGCATCTATCAAGTTTATTGCCGCCGTCATTACATTGAAAGCAAGTTTTGGCTGTTTTGGGACAGGGACCTGTACAGACAGATGTCAGGCTTTGCCGGCTGGAACCTTTTCGGCAGCGTCGCGTGGCTGTTGCGCGACCAAGGGTTGAACATCGTGCTCAACCTGTTTTTCGGTACGGCGATAAACGCTGCGCGCGGAGTGGCGTCGCAGGTGTCAAGTGCCGTCATGGGATTCATTTCAAATTTCCAAGTGGCTTTGAACCCACAGATAACCAAGAACTATGCGACAGGCAATATACCTGAAATGGAAAAACTGTCCTATCTCGGCATCAAGTTCTCTTTCCTGTTGTTGTTCACTATGGCTTTCCCGCTTTGCCTGAACATTGACTACGTACTTCATTTGTGGCTTGTTGAAGTGCCGGATTATACGGCCTTGTTCATAATTCTCATAATGGTTGATTCGCTTGCAGGAAACCTGTTTGGCGTACCACTCATGACATCGCTGTCGGCAACAGGAAAAATCAGGAATTACCAGATAGTGGTCAGCTGCATCATTCTCTGCATACTTCCTGCCGGATATGTCGCTTTGCGACTTGGATGCGATGCGCCGTTCGTATTCTACATTTCCATCGTGTTCACATTGATTTCCGGCTTCGTGCGCTTCCTTTTCTGCCGTAAGCAGATTGGCTATTCGTTGAGGAGAATGGCAAGTGAGGTGTTGTTGCCTATAGCCGGCGTTTCGATACTGTCGTTGCCGTTACCAATTGTTATAAAAAGCTTTTGGTTAGAGGCACAGACGTTTGCCAACTTCATACAGCTCTGTGCTATAGCCGTCATGATAACCATCGCCGTGTCATGGTTTGTAGGTCTCAAAGCCCACGAGCGCCAGACATTGGTAAATGTGGTCAAGAACAAATTGCACAAGAAATGAAACAGATTTGCGACTTTCGGCAGTGTACGGGTTGCGGATTGTGTGCCGCACGATGTCCCAAGCAATGTATTACCATGAGAGCAGGACGTCTTGGTCATGTATATCCTTGCATAGACCAAACCAGGTGCATAGACTGCGGACTTTGCAAGAAAAGCTGTCCTTCATTGCATGTGCCGGAACGTCAAAGGCCACTGTCGGCATATGCAGCATGGTCGAAAGACAGCGACGACTACAAGAGCAGCACTTCTGGTGGGGCGGCGTCTGTATTTACACAATGGGTCTTGAAGAACGGTGGTGTAGTTTATGGATGCACTGTATTGCCGGGTGCTAAAATCAGCCATGTCCGCATTGATAATGCGGAGGACGCATCTAGACTGAAAGGTTCTAAATACGTGCAGAGCAGCATAATGGAAGTGTTGCCGAATATCAGACAAGATGTCAAAAGCGGACTAAAAGTCCTTTTTATCGGCACTCCGTGTCAGGTGGCAGCCGTAAAAGGGATGTTCAGGCAACACCCAGACAACCTTATTCTTATTGACATAATCTGCCACGGTGTGCCGTCAAACAAATGGCTTACTGACTATATCAACAAATACCTTAAAATTGACATTGGCAAAGTTACGTCCGTGAAGTTCAGAACAACCAATGCTTACCAACTTTGTGTTTATGATAATGACCGATTATTGTATAAGTCAGGAAGTTTGTGGCAGCATAGGTACGAGGACTTGTACATGGACACTTTCATTGATTGCTTTACCAATCGTGACAGTTGTTTTAATTGCCATTATGCCAGCCCTGAACGGATTTCAGACATTACTATTGGCGATTTCTGGGGGCTGGGCAAAGATTCTGACGACAGCTATATTCCCGAACACAAGTACGGGGTTTCCTGCATTTTGCCCATAACAGAAAGAGGCTTGGCGTTGCTTGATGAAGTTAAGGAACACCTGAACATTTATGAAAGACCTGTGCAGGAAGCGGTCAACGGCAACGACCAGCTGCGCCATCCTAAAGCCATTGACTGGCGGATAAAACTGTTCCGCCGCTTGTGTGGTTTTGCTTCTGTTGGACTTGCTTACAGATTGGTGATGGCGGACAAGATAGCCAAAAACAAGATAAAGAAACTGATAAAACGATGAAGATAGGGATAATAACGTTTCATGCCTCGTTCAACTACGGCTCAATGCTCCAGGCTTGGGCCTTGCAGACATTCCTGGAAAAACAAGGGCATGAGGTGAAGATAATTAATTACAGGCAGAAGTCGCAGAAGACAGGCTATGACAAGCCGATAACGTTCAGCTCGCTGCCGAACGTCAAACGCAGCGTGAAAAGGATTTTGCTGGCTCCGGCTACGATAGGGTCGCTTTACCGCAAGTGGAATTTGTTTGACAGATTCATGCAAAGATGGCTGAACCTGACAGAAGAATACAATACGCTTGATGAGCTTAAACAAGCACATTTCGGCCTTGATGTTCTGATAACGGGCAGCGACCAGATATGGAACACGACGGTTTTCGATTTCAGCGAAGCCTATTTCGGCACGTTCGTTGACGGCAATACGATGAAAATAGCTTACGCCCCGTCTATGGGACCTACTCCTGAGAGTCAGGATGTGGCCTACCTGAAGAAACTGCTCAATGGCTATAAGGCCGTGTCTGTACGTGAGGAACGGACTAGGAATTTCCTTGAGGACAACAGCATTTGCGGCAACGTCTGCGTCGTGCTTGATCCGACTATGCTCCTTGACGCCGCAGATTATAACGTTTTATACGACAAGAAACCGCTGATTGACGGGCAATACGTGTTCTATTACACGCCAGGCTTCGGGCCGCGTCACGAATTTCTCCGTGAGGCCGCATATATAGGCAAGCAGCTTGGTCTGCCCGTGGTCTGCGACAACTGCTATACGCCGGGGGCTTTATGCGGCTATGACAATATTCATCCTCACGTAGCCACCGGCCCGGCAGAGTTTCTCAATCTCGTGAAGAATGCCACAGTAGTCTGCGGCGCGTCGTTCCACCTTATGGTGTTTTCCATCATATTTCACAAGGATTTCTACTGCATGAACGGAGACGTTGACAGTCGCATGAACAATCTTATGAAAACCCTTTGCCTTGAAGACCGTATCTGGAGCATAACCGACAAGGGCCGCAATCGCATTGCTCCGACCGAATACACTGCGGCTTCTGCAGAGGCGTACTTAAGGGAGAAGAGCAAGTCGCAGGAGTTTCTGAAAGATGCGTTAACGGGATTAAACAAATGACTTGCGATTTTATAAATTCAACCCAACAAACCATCACAATGAAAAAATTGAAACTTGGCTTTATCTCTTGGACCGACCCTCGCGACCGCAGGTCGATGAGTGGGACATATTATAAAATTTATGAGTCACTGTCTGCGCTCGGTTATGACATTGTGTGGCTGCAAATCAGGGCTACGCGTAGCTACCGCCTGCTTTGTAAGTTGGCAAACCTGTTAAAGAAAATGACGGGCAGGGGCTTTGACGTGAGACACTCCGTGTGGGGTTCCTCCATTCTGTCAAAGACTATTGATAGGGAGAAGCTCTCCTCGTGCGGCATCGTGTTCGCTCCGTTTGCTTCGGAGGCACTTTACGCTTTAAAAACAGATAAACCCATAATATACCTTTCAGATGCTACATTCGGTATTATGGTAGACTATTATTGGAAGAATCTCCATCCGAAGTCAATCCTGCAAGGCAACATTGTTGAACAGCGTACTCTCGATATGTCGCAAGCTGTGATTGTATCGTCCGATTGGGCGGCATGCTCCGTTGTCAACTACTATCATCAGCCGAAAGAGAAAGTCCACGTGATAGAGTTCGGCGCAAATATAGACGACAAGGACATCATCCCCCACAAGTTCTGCTACAAAGGCCATCTCGATTTGCTTTTCCTAGGGGTTGACTGGCAGCGTAAGGGCGGTAGCATAGCCGTTGATGCCTGCCGGTGGCTCAACGATAACGGCATTGATTCTACTTTGCACATTGTAGGCATCAAGGATTTGGACGAGAGCGTGCGCTCACTGCCGTTTGTTGACTATATTGGATTTCTCAATAAAAATATTCCCGAACAGTACTCCAAACTTGTCTCTACAATAAAGAGCTGTCACTGCCTGTTGCTGCCTACAAAGGCAGAGTGTTCTGCTATTGCATTCTGTGAAAGCAGTGCCAATGGCCTGCCGGTGTTCTCGCACAATACGGGCGGCGTGAGCAACTACGTTTATGACGGACAGAACGGCTACCTGCTTCCCCTCGGCTCCACCGGTGCCGACTTCGGGCGGAAAATAAAGCAAAGCCTTGATTCCGGCGAGCTTGCGCGCATGTCCGAAACCGCCAAGCAAGTTTACCGCGAGCGGCTCAACTGGGGCGTGTGGGGACAGAAAGTGGACAAGATAATAAAAGACATAATGAACCAAAAGTCATCCTTATGACTAAGCTGAAGCGAAACATACGCCTCTATGTTCTGATAGTGCTGGCGAGCCTGTCCTTTTACAATCCGTTTGGGCTTGTTTCTCCACAGGTCGGCAAGTTCCTGTTTTATGCCGTCTGCCTGATTGCATTGGTGACGGCACACAAGCATGGCATAAGCCTTAGAAATGTAAGATATCCACGAAAGGCATACAAGATGTTGTTGGGCGGTATAGCTTTCTCCATCGTTATGGTGGTGCTGTTCCAAAAGCAATCATTGAAGACCACGGTCATAGCCACGCTGCCTTATCTGTTTGCTTATTCCACGTTTTATGTGTTCATGAAACTAAACATACCCAAAGAACGTGTTGAACGTATAATCTGGATATTCTGTTATGTCTCTATGGGCGTGTACATTGTCAATGCACTGTCGTTCCCGAACATGGTTTTCGGAGCTAATAAGGATGAATTTGACATGTCAAGAGGAATAGCCAGATTAGGGGTTATGTCAATAGAGCTGATGGTGCTCTTTTTCCTCTATGCCATCAACCAGTGGATGCTGACAAGAAGGAGAAAATACGTGTGGCTTACTCTCTTGACGTTTACATTCATAGTTCTGTCGCTTACGCGCCAGATTATTGGCCTGTCTGCCGTTCTAGGTCTGTTGTTTGTCATGCAGAAAGCCTCGTGGTCTAAAAAAATCGGCGTAATAGCGGTATGCGCACTTCTCTATCTTTTCGTGCTGCCGCAGATACCAATATTCAAGACAATGGCTGAGCTGAGTGAGGCACAGGCCGAGCGGAACAAGTATGAGGAAGAAGATGTCCGCATACGTGCGTGGCGTTTTTACACATACGAAAACCAGGCAAATGGATTGACGGCGGTATTTGGAAACGGTATTCCTTCTTTAGGTAAAAGCCAGTGGGCAAAGAAATACGAGCAGACCGTATCTTACGAATACGGTGGCAACGGATGTTTTACTGTTGATGTCGGTTGGGTGGGCTTTTTTTGGTATTTCGGTGCAATTGCTACATTAGGTTTGCTTGTATTGCTTATTAAAGCAATAAGAAAAAAGAAAGACAAGAAAATGCAGTACTTGACGTATTGGTGTGTGTTCATCACATTGACATCAATAGCTTCTGGCCCGATATTGTTTTATTATCAGATTGTGAGTATTATGACAGTTTTATACTTGATTTATGGAAAAGAACAAAACAGCAATAATCATACTCAATTACAACAACAGTAGCGACACGATAAACTGCATTAAGAGCGTTGAGCGATATAACACAGCCCCGGTGAAATACATAGTTGTTGACAACGGCTCTACCAAAACGCAGGTAATTGATGATATAGACAAGTTCTTGCATGACACGTTCAAGGATGACTATGCACTGCTGTCCGAAACGCAAACACCTGTTGGTCGCCTGCAAAAGATGAACTTTGTGGTCAGCAAAACCAACGACGGCTATGCTAAGGGCAACAACAAAGGACTGCGCTTCGCCTATGCTGACGATGAGATAGACAGAATCCTTATACTTAATAGTGATATTCTCTTCGTTGAAGATATCATTCCGAAACTGGCCGCTGATCTTGAGACATTGGACAGAGCTGCCATTGTCAGTCCGGTGTTGTATAAGAAAGACTTGAAAGGAATTGACTATACATGTTCACGTAAGGCTCTTACATTGCAGCAACGGCTCATCTTATATTTGTTTTTATTTAAAGATATTTGCGGTGTAATAACCCGGATAAGAAACAAGAATAATCTGTTATATGGGAAATCCATACCAATTGAAGGAAATTTCTTAGAGATAGAATTACCTTCTGGCAGCTGTATGTTATTTGATAAAAAGTTTTTCGAGGAGATTGGTTCATTTGATGAGAATACATTTTTATATTGTGAGGAAGATATTTTGTTTGAGAAAATTAATGGTTTAGGGCGAAAAAATTATCTTGACACCTCATTAAGGTGCATACATCTTGGTGCAACAACCACTAAATCACAAGCTCCGTCTCTTTTTATCTTCAGATGCTCAATCAACAGTAACCATTATTTCCTTAAGCACTATACCCATGCAGGCAAATTTTATTTGTCTGCCATGAAGTTTTCCTATTTCCTGTTGTGGTTGAAACTGAGGCTGCGAATCCTGATAAAACATTAAACTCAAAATGAAATATTCTATAATAACGCCGACTTACAACAGAGAGGATTGTATTGGCAGATGC
This sequence comes from uncultured Prevotella sp., assembly GCA_900551055.1. Classification (GTDB taxonomy): domain Bacteria; phylum Bacteroidota; class Bacteroidia; order Bacteroidales; family Bacteroidaceae; genus Prevotella. The sequence continues at coordinate 30,608 of URUK01000005.1, forward strand.
ATTGAAAGTGTTATCCGCAATATTTCTCCCAGTTTGGATTTTGAACATATTGTTGTTGACGACGGTTCAACTGATGGTACGTCTGGGATAATTGAACGCTATGCGCAAGAAAATATGCATATCAAATTTATAAAATTTGAGCACAACAAAGGCACAAACGCCGCGCGGAATGCAGCCATTTCTTCTGCCGCAGGTGATTTTTGCATAATTCTTGACAGTGACGACTACTTTGCCGCCGATGCGTTAAGCATAATTGACACCACCGTAAATGAATTTCCGCAATTCAGCCATTACCTTTTTGCCCCTAACGACAGAGCCTATTATTTCAACCAGAACAAATTATTGCATGGCAAGAAAACGCAAATTTTGACATTCCAAGACTTCCTTTCTGGCAAGATAACAGGAGACTTTATACATGTTGTAAAAACGTCGACATTGAAAAAATACCCATTTGATGAAACTCTGAAAATATTTGAGGGAGTGTTCTTTTTGAAATTCTACAAGGAGGCAGGGCAGATTTTGTTTACAAATCAGATTGTGACGATACGCGAACGTAACCGTACAGACAGTGTTTCAAAAGATTTCATAAGAACTTCTGTTGATATTATCAAACGTACAATTAAATCGGGAGATTTATGGATGAAATGGTTCGAGGGTGATTGTGTAAAACTGGGAGTTTACAACTTACTCATTGAAAAATACACAAACTTGCTTGAAAACCACCTGCTTGTAAGCGATTATATTTCGGCTAACAACGATATTGCAAAAATTAACAAATATAAAGGGGACATCACGCCAACTTTGAAGTTGGTTTATGCTTTGCGCTGCGGTGCAATATATAGGTTGATGCTTCAGGTTTACTTGAAATTGAAATATAATGTTTTCCGTGTCAAGCTTAGGTCGTAAGGCTGACCTCGTCGTGTTATAATTATATATCAGTTTCTGTGCTTTATTACAACGAAACTATCATGAGATGTTTCAATGCGAAAGTTTTGAATGCCGTCAACTAATAAGATATTAATTAAAAACTACAATCATGTCAATCAGTTCAAATACGCTGTTCCACTTCGTTAGGCAGCCTCAATATTTGGTAGACATCTTGAATAAAGATTTTTATCCAAGATATTGTAAGGAGAATTTCGGATTTAAGTTTATACATTTTAAGGAGGCTTATATCCTTATGAAATGCTTTTGTGATATTCCGTTATCGCAAATATCAAACCATACTAAGTTTTATGGTAGTTATGGCGTAGGCTTTTCAAAGGAATGGGGAATTAGAAATCATATAAATCCGATAATATACTTGGGTAAAGACTCCAATACTTACAAAGTTCTCAATAGCACCACAAGAAAAAGGTTGGATGATTCGACGAAGCTATATACAAAAGGGGAAATAACAGAAGAGGAACATTATCATAATGTCTTTGAGACTTTGTCAATTATTGCTTATGTAAAGCCTATAAGAGGAAGAATGCCAAGAGGAAAAACTTATTTTAACAATGTAAATTTCTATAATGAAAGAGAATGGCGATACGTACCTCTCGAATTTATAAATCATAAAGGAGAAAATCAGGAAAATCGTGTGTTTCTACTGCCAACAGATTTAGAAAATTTAGATGAAAATATTCAGCGATTACATGATATTTCCAAAAGAGATATGCAACTTACATTCGAGGCCAATGATATTAAATACATTTTTATCAAAGATGAAAGTGAGCGCAGTTTCTTTTGCAATTTAATTTTAAATTCAAATCATTTCCTTGAAGAAGAAAAGAAAGTTATGGTCAGCAAAATTCTGACCATAAAACAAATTAATGAAGACTTTTAATTGTATTTAATTTATGCGGATTGCTCACATCACTTACGCTTTCGGGCTTGGTGGCATTGAAACGATGCTGCGCAACATTGCGAATGAACAGACTGGGACAGGGCATGAGGTTCACGTAATCGTGATAAACAATTCGGTGAATGGTGAACTTTTTAATAGCCTTGATAGGCGCATCGTGTTCCGATGCATTGGACGGCGGCCAGGCTCAAAGAACCCCTTGCCGTATATTAGGCTGAACATCCTGCTGCGGAGCATCGACGCAGACGTAATCCACCTGCATTATTCGTCGATTGCACGGTTTGTATGGTTGCCGTCATTGAAGCACCGTCTTTGCGAAACGCAGCACGACGTGTGCAATGAGCAAAACTCGCATTATCTCTACAAGTGCCGACGGATATATGCAATCTCTAACGTGGTGCAAACGGACATAGCGAAGTGGACCGGGCTGAAATCAGAAGTGGTGCTCAACGGCGTTGATGTTGACAGTATCAGTCATGCCAATGGCGGCAGAAAGCCAAACGTGTTCCGTATTGTGCAGGTAAGTCGTCTTATGCACGAGAAGAAAGGGCAACATATCTTGATAAATGCAGTCTGCCAACTTGTAAAGCGTGGATATAGCGAAATACACCTTGACCTGATTGGCGACGGAGATTCGTGCGAGTATTTGGAAAAACTCGTGTCGGAATTGGGTATGCGCGATTATGTTAGTTTTCTCGGTGCAAAAGACCAATCATATATTTACACTCATCTGTGCGAATACGACCTCTACGTGCAGCCTTCTATTTACGAGGGTTTCGGCCTTACCGTCACCGAGGCAATGGCGGCAAAGGTGCCTGTGCTTGTATCGGAAAACCAAGGACCATTAGAGATTATCGACAATGGACGGTTCGGCTATTCATTCAAGAACAAGGACGTTGACGACTGCGCGGCAAAAATCGAGCTATTCCTGAAAGGAGAAAATGATAAGACAATGGTTGAAAAAGCCTACGCGAGGGTGCAAGCGTTGTACAATGTGAAGGTGACAGCCGCTACATATTTGCAGAAATATAAAGAGTTTATCAATTCCGATTATGCTCAACTTCATTGACAACAAGATAACGTTCGATTACTCCCGATGCCAACAGTGCGGGGCGTGTGGGGCGGTGTGCCCTAAAGGGGCGATAACGTTCACGATACGCGATGACGCCACGCACGACGTGGCGGTGGATGATGATAAGTGCATACGTTGCCAACGGTGCGTCAGGGTGTGCCCGACCAACAAGGAGGAGGACTACAATGGGTATTTTGAAGGCTTTGACAAGAAGCGCTATTTCCTTGGATATAATGTTGATGACAAGATAAGGCGCGAAAGCTCGTCGGGCGGTGTTTGCAAAACTCTGATAATAGAGAGTTTGAAAAACGATTTGGCTGATGGTGTTTACACGCTGCGTCGGACAGATGTGTTCCCATTTGCTGAAGGCGAATTTTACACCAAAGACGATATTCCGGGTTATGACAATATGCCTAATTCGGTTTACCACACGTTGCTTGCATGTCGCAATATAGATAAAATCAAGAAATGCAAACGCCTGATAGTCGTCGGGACGAGCTGCCAGCTGCGCGCCATGAACGCTGCGCTGAAGGGCAGGGCCGACGAGATAATCCGTGTCTGCATTTTCTGCAAGCAGCAGAAGACGCTTGACTCGACGTGCTTTCTCGCAAAGATGATGGGTACGAGAGTGCCTGAAAACCGAAATTTTTTTGTCCGCTATCGCGGACAGGGGTGGCAGGGAATCGTGAGGGTGAATGAAGCGATGCTGCCCTATTCCAGGGCAGCATCGCTTCCGTTCGGTAAAAGATTGTGGACGGTGCCGGGGTGCAACGTCTGCGGCGACCCGTTCGGGACCAACGCCGAGGCAGACATATCACTCATGGACCCGTGGAACATACGTCAGCCCAACGATCTCGGCGAAACGCTCATAACCGTTCACACCGACAAGGGAATGGACTTGTTACGGCAGGCAGCGGAAATCAAACTTGACGAAAAGACATTTGAAGCGGTTCGGCCAGCCCTCGACTTACAGGATATTTGGCGCAAGCAGCAGCTCGTGCCTTTCTTCCGCGGCAAAGAGTGCAGCGATATCGTCCGTAAGGCTGGCAAGGCGGAAGTGCGGCAACGTAAGTTCCTACGCACGCTTGTCGAAACCTTGCCGCGTATGCCGATATTGTTTTACCTCGCCCTTTCACGCTTTTGGCCTGACAGCCGAAACAGAATATTGAAGTAAGTTTTTTTGAAAATGGATATAAAAGTAATAACACGGCACGCCCAGTCGAACTACGGTTCGCTCTTGCAGACCATTGCCACGCAGACAGTACTTGAGCGGCTTGGACATAGGTGTGAAATTATAGATTACTGGCGCGACGACGAGCATGGACTTGACGGTGTGCTGACTTATCTTAAGAATAAGCCTGCTTGGAACAAAAATTTACTCCGTAAGGCTGCATTCATAACCGTGCGCTACACTGACGAAAAACTTGCAGAGCTGAAGTTTGCCCGTATGCGCAGCCGTTATCTCCACATGACGAAACGGTTTTGTAACTGCGACGACTTGAACCAGCTGAATGCCGATGTGTTTATGACAGGCAGTGACCAGGTATGGGGCGCAGTGCAAAACGGTTCTTACGATGGCGCTTATTTTCTGACATTCGTAAAAGGCAAGCCGAAGATAGCTTATGCCGCAAGTTTTGGACACACGGACTTTACGCCAGGCATAGTGAAAGACTACAAACGGATGTTGTCGGATTACACCGCAATTTCAGTACGTGAAGATTCAGCGGCGACATTGTTGTATGAGTGGGGTGTGCGTTGTAGCGGCCAAGTGCTTGACCCGACGTTGATGCTCGCCGCCAAAGACTGGAGTAAATATATTGGAAAGGAAAAGAAAAGTAAATATGTTTTGGTTTACCAGATACACAAAGATCCACGTGTTGGTATTTATGCCAAACGGTTTGCCGACCATGTTGGCTTACCCCTTGTGCGCATATCGTCCAATCTACGGCAGATAATACGTGAAGGAAGGTTTAAATGGCTTCCTGATTTAAGTGAATTCCTTTCATATGTGAAGAACAGCACTTATATGATAACCGATTCGTTTCACGGCACTGCCTTTGCGATTAACTTCAACCGTCAGTTTCTCGAGATATTGCCAACGAACAATACGGGAAGCCGCAACATGAGCATACTGAACCTTACAGGACTTACGAGTAGGATTGTCAGTGATTTAAATGATTTCAGTCATGCGTCTGCAAAGATTGATTACGTGAAAGTGAATGCAGTGTTGAATGAAGAAAGACGAAAGTCCTTGGAGGTGCTGAATAGCATTCTCTCGGATGCGAGAGCTGCAATGATTTAAATGGAATTAGAATATATGGTACATAACCGTAATACCATAAAAAGGATATTGAGCCGCAGCTTTGAGGAGCTGAAAGCGACGTATGACGTGGCACGGGTAATCTCGTGGAGGGCGGCTTGGGTGACGCTAAGGGCAAAGGTGGACATACAGATAATGAACCGCAACGGCTTCAAAGAACCTGAGAATGTAAGGAACCGGCTGTTGAGGAAGCACAAAATCATGCTCGACTTCCTTGAAGACAAGTTCAAGGGATATTGGGACAACTACCAAAGGCCAACGGATATGCCAGACTGTGACCCTAAGTTTCGTAACAAGATATGGATTTGCTGGTGGCAGGGCATAGACAACGCGCCCGAAATCGTTAAAGCATGTGTAAACTCGATAAGGCGAAATGCCGGTAAATGTGAAATTATCTTTATCACGGAAGATAGCTATAAGGAATATGTTTCTTTCCCGGAATGGGTAGAAGAGAAACGAAGTGCTGGTATCATTTCACGTACCATTTATTCAGACCTGTTGCGAATGAACCTTCTTTCAAAATATGGTGGTATTTGGATTGACTCAACTTTCTTCTGCACAAAGCCTTGCTTCGAGGAATATATGCGGCTGCCTCTGTGGTCTATTAAACGTCCCGACTACCTGCACTGTTCAGTCGCTGGGGGTTACTTTGCCAATTACTCATTGGGGATGCAACTATGAAAACAGATGGATATTCAAAGTAATCTTTGACATTCTTTGCAATTATTGGAAGGCGAACGATAAATTGGTTGATTATCTGTTGACTGACTATGTAATAGTTCTTGCCCAGCGTCACGACGAGGAAATAGCTGATGCGTTTTTGAAGATACAGCCAAACAACAAATGGTGCGATGAGCTGTTTAAGGTTCTTGGTCAACCATTCGACGAAAAAACGTGGCTGCATATCAGCGAAGACACCTGCCTGTACAAGTTGACATGGAAGCAAAGCTTTGACAATCAGGTGGACGGCAATGAAACGTTTTACGGCAAACTGATTAATGGCACACTTGCATAATGTCTTGCCCTAAACGGGAAAGCTAACATAACAATAAGACGGAAGCGTTAGTGACTAATGACCGATTTTTGTCTAAACCTCTAAAAACTTCTCTATGTTTTTCGGCGTAATGACTTTGAATGTTGCTTCGGGGTATGATGATGTGAATGCCTCTAGGCATTTTACTTTAGACTTACTATAACATGCACATCTGGTATTTGGTCGGTAATAAGTTTTTTACGCACCCCGATGTCTGCAATACGTGTGTCTTTTTGTAAATCCAAATAAGTTATAACTTTTTCTGAACAGATTTCTGAAAAGTCTTAACTTCTTCGGAATAAAGGTTTATTAACGCCATAATCATGCCGTTGGCCTACAGCCTTGTGCGGCTTAACACATTAACAAATGCGTATTTTACTTTCCAACAAATTCTATTATCGCCGCGGCGGTGACTGCATATATATGCTTAACCTTGAGCAGCTGCTGAAGGCGCATGGGCATGAGGTGGCGGTGTTCGCGATGGATTATGCGGAAAACCTTGACACGCTGTGGAAGGGATATTTTCCGCAGGCGATGGGTAAACTGATGGCGCTGACGAGGCCGTTCGGCTCGCGCGAGGTCAGGGAGAAGTTCAACAGGTTGCTGGATGACTTCAAGCCTGACGTGGTGCATCTCAACAACATACATACGCAGCTTTCGCCGGTAATGGCCGAGCTGGCGCACGCGAGGGGCATCAGGGTTGTGTGGACGCTGCACGACTACAAACTGCTCTGCCCGAGATATGACTGTCTGAAGGACGGCAAGGATATCTGCGAGCTGTGTTTCGACGGCGACAAGGCTTATTGTAAGAAGTATCGCTGCATGAAAGGTTCGCGGTTGGCATCATTTGTAGGTTATAAAGAGGCGGTGATGTGGAACAGGGCGAGGCTTGAGGCTTGCACTGACTTGTTCATTTGTCCGAGCCGCTTCATGGCGGAGAAGATGGCGCAGGGCGGTTTCAGCAAGGAGAAGCTGAAAGTGCTTTGTAACTTCATCGACGTAGAGAAATGCCGCAAAGACGACTATGCAAAAGGCGATTATTATTGCTACGTTGGCCGTTTAAGCCATGAGAAGGGCGTAGGTACGCTCATCGAGGCTGCTGCCCGGTTGCCTTATAAGCTGAAAGTAATCGGCGGAGGGCCGTTAAGTGAAGAGTTAAGAACGAAGAGTGAAGAATTAAAGGGCGATGTCGAGTTTCTTGGCTTTCGTCAGTGGGATGACATAAAGTCGATTGTTGGGAAGGCAAGGTTTACGGTTGTTCCTTCTGAATGGTACGAGAACAATCCCTTGTCGGTTATCGAAGCCGAATGTTTGGGTACACCGGTGCTCGGCGCGCGCATCGGCGGAATACCGGAACTGATTGACGAGGGCGTGAGCGGAATGACATTCGAGAGCGGCAACGCCGACGACCTGGCGGAGAAAATAAAGGCGATGTTCGCAGCCGGGTTCGACTATAAGGCAATTGCCGGAAATGCGATGGAACGTTACAATGCCGAGAGTTATTATGAGGCGGTTATGAGGTTTTACGGTTGTTAGGTTGTGCGGTTATGGGGTTATAAGGGGATGAGTGATGGCTTATTGTTACAGCATTTTACAGTAAACGGTATCCGTATAATCATAAAACAACACTGCCGCAAAACCTTATAACCCTATAACCTCATAACCCCATAACCGTAAAACCTTAAAACATCTGTCATCTGTCAGCTTTCGGTGTAACACATTGAAACATAATGCGTTAGGAGCTGACAGATAAGCCGTACATCTGTCAGGCAAACCAGCCACCAATGGATTTATGACAGATTAGTTCTTGCATCTGTCAGTGTGTAGTACGCTGATTGTCAATATGTTACACCGAAATCTGACAGATGACAGACGTTTGCGTTTTTCTTTTTCATTTTCACATACACTTGCATCACAACCCTGTATTATTACACCGAACCGGCGTATAACAGCAAAAGACCACGTTTTGCCGTGCAAAAGACCTTGTTTTACCGTGTAAAAGACCTTGTTTTACCGTGTAAAAGAGCACGTTTCATACTGCAATATACGGCAAATCGTATTACAGCGGAAGCAAGGCAAACGGACGGATTGAAAACATGCTTGCAGCGTTCCTGATGCAGTTTGTATCATGCAAATGAAAAACAGTTTTCGTTTTTAACCGTCACACTGTCACAACATGGCATAAGTTTCTGATTTATAAGAACTTATGCTGTGACAGAAGGCTGGTTTATCCGTCACGCAATTGTCACGTTTTTAATTCTGATACACAGCAACGCATGTAGTATTGTGACAGATGTGACGGCTGTGCTAAATAACTGTCACACAGCAAATGATTGACAGACTGTGAGTTACATGCGATGTGACAGTGTGACGGTTGAATTTGAATTTTTATATTAGATAATATACCTAAATAATGAAAACTATAAATGCAGATTTGTTAACAACTCCATCCGGATATCATGTAAGGCTCAAGTGGCTTGATATAGCACGAGGACTGGCGTTTCTGATGGTGATTTATTCACATCTCAAATACAAGGATGATATGGTTATGAGGTATTTTTCGCCGATGTTTCTAACCATGTTTTTCTTTGTGTCGGGTTATCTTTTCAAAGAAAATTGTTCGTTCACTAAGGTATTAGAACAACGTACAAGGACTTTGCTTTTACCATTTTTAACATTGGGGGGGGTAATGATACTTCTCTCCAACATCTTGACATTCAACGAGAAACAGCCTTTGATAGATGAAATAAAAGGGCTGCTGTTCCAAAATGGGACAAACCAACTATTGTGGTTTATCGCCGCACTTTACGTTTACAGCATAGTGTTTTACTGGGTTGAAAGATTTTGCAGGACGTACAAGACGTTGATGGTTGTCTGTTCACTACTGTTTATTCTGAATGTGGTTTATTCTTATTGGCTTGATGGTCCTTCACTGCCTTGGCACGTAACGTCATCCGGCTATGCCTGTTTTTATATGGCTCTTGGCAAGTTTTACAAGCACAATGAAGAAAAAATAGATACCTTGTTCGGCTACAGAAGTCTGTTGGTGCTGGCATTGATTTATTTTGGCGTAATAACACTCACTGGCTTTTCTTGTTCGTTCTTTGGCAGCAAGTTTATAGTCGGCTCGTTAACGTTGAGTGTCATGTCGCTGATATTGGGAGTAGCCGTATCGAAAAGGTTTTTTCAAAACAGCCGTTTCTTGCTGTTTGTTGGTGCAAACACCATGTTCTATTTCGCTTTTCATGGAAAAGGATATTCGTTGCTTCAAACCATAATAGAAAGAGCAATGCCGGTTTTGTCTGTCAGTCACACATTCTTGATTGACGAAGCGCTTGGATTTGTCATTGTTTTTCTTGACGCACTGCTACTTATTATACCGGCTATGCTTGTGAACCGTTACTGTCCTTGGTTGCTCGGTAAGGGGTTCAAGCTGTGGAAAGCATGACCGTTGAAATAAAAGAAAGTACCGCCGGTCGGTGTCATTCGTTTTCAAGCATCCATTTCCATACAGGTATGACTTCTATTGTCTGGTCGCCAACAGTGATGTTGCGTTCTTCGTTGTAAGTAATGATGAGTGAGCGTTTTAATGGTTTGAAAGCGTTAAGTTTGACTAAGGCGGAAATTTCACGTTCACGTGTTTCCATGTCGGTAATACTGTAAGATACTTGTACGCCGAGCTGTTTTGACGGAACGTAAAAATCCACCTCCACATTCCGGTTATAGTAAAACAGGCTGTCGCCATATTTGCGCATCAGGCAGACGGCAACAAGGTTTTCGAGGAGCTTGCTTTCCGGGTTGATTAAGAAGAGGTTAAGTATTCCGTTGTCGTAAAAATAATGTTTCTGCATTACTTCGCGTTGCGGAATGGAGTCGGTAAAATTTGATATGGAAAAGCATAAAAACGCCTCTTTCAAGTATGAAAGGTATGCACCAATCGTGTTGCGGCTGATTTTCGAGCCGTCGCCTTGCAGAATGTTCTGAAGCCGTTTTACAGCTGTTGGCTGCATTACGCTGTCTGCAAGTTTGCGTATTAGCAGAGTTATGCTGCGTTCATTGCGCAGACCTTTCCTTATCACGATATCCGAATAAAGGACTTTTTGGTAAAGAGACGTAAGCCACAGGCGTTTGTCGGTGAAATTAAACGACTCGGCCAGTCCTCCGTAATAAAAGTAATCCCCGAGCAGGCGCACAACGTCGGCCTTTTGTGGCGACAGTGCCCAGTGCTTGTCAAGCGTGAGACCTTTGAACTGTAAGTATTCCGAAAACGAAAACGGCCATACCTCTTGTATGAGAAACCGGCCTCCAAGTGTCGAGGCTATTTCCCGGCTAAGCATGTGGGCGTTGCTGCCGGTTATAAATACACGGCGGCCTTCGTCGGCGAGCCGTCGGGCAAAATGTTCCCAACCGTCGATGTTTTGTATTTCGTCAAGAAAGATGATAGGTTCAAAATCAAATAGTTCCCGATAGGCGTCAATGACGGTGTGCAGGTCTTCTTTTCTCATGTCTGAAATGCGCTCATCCTCGAAATTCACGAACAGCATCTCGCGTATGTCGTGCCCCTCGTTCGTAAGTTGTTGGATGTGCTGGTATAACATATACGTCTTTCCTGCCCGGCGTATTCCTACGAATACATAGTTTCCGACCGGGTCAATCTTCACATCACGCTTCTGCAAGTTTATTTTCTGGATGAAACTTTGCTGCTGTAAGATTATTTCTTGAATGATTTTCTTTTCCATAACATGATACTTATTTCTTGCAAAAATAACAAAAATAATCACATAGAGAGCATAAAACGGCAAAATATGCTCTGTATGGAGAGCATATTTCAAGAAAATATGCTTCGTAGACGAAAATAATTGCGAAATACTGATAAATAAACAAACAATAATGGCAGACTTGAAAATTCCGCGTCCTACTGACGCAAGCATCATTCTGACGTACCGTTGTCCGATGCGTTGCCAGATGTGCAACATCTGGAAGAACCCTACCAACAGGCAGGAGGAAATCAAGGCGGCAGACCTGAAGACGCTGCCGCAGCTGAAGTTCATAAACCTTACGGGCGGCGAGCCGTTCATACGTGAAGACTTGGAAGAGATTGTGGAGGAATGTTACCGCCATACGCCGCGCATAGTAATCTCCACTTCGGGATGGTTTGAGGACAGGGTTGTGGCTCTTGCAAAGAAGTTCCCCAACATTGGCATACGCATTTCAATAGAGGGACTTAGCCAAAAGAACGACGAGCTGCGCGGCCATGCAGGCGGTTTCGACAAGGGGCTGCGCACGCTGCTCACCCTGAAGCACATGGGGCTGAAGGACATAGGCTTCGGCTGCACCGTGTCAAACCACAACTCGAAGGATATGCTCTCGCTCTACCAGCTGTCGCTTTCGCTTGGCATGGAGTTCGCCACGGCGGCTTTCCACAATTCGTACTACTTCCACAAGGGCGACAATGTTATAACCAACAAGGACGAGGTTACAAACAACTTCCGCCAGCTGATAGAGTGGCAATTGAAGGAAAAGCACCCCAAGAGCTGGTTCCGTGCGTGGTTCAACATGGGACTTATAAACTATATCGAGGGCGGACGGCGCATGTTGCCGTGCGAGGCAGGCATGGTAAACTTCTTCATCGACCCGTGGGGTGAGGTTATGCCATGCAACGGACTGGAAGAGAAGTACTGGAAGGAGAGCATGGGCAACATCCACGACAAGCCGTTCATGGAAATATGGGAGAGCGAACAGGCGCAGAAAGTACGTGCTATGGTAAGAAAATGCCCGAAGAACTGCTGGATGGTGGGTACGGCCAGCCCCGTTATGCACAAGTACATAAAGTATCCTGCCGCGTGGGCTTTGAAGAACAAGCTGCGCTCCATGCAGGGTAAACCGGCCTGCATAGACCCGAAGTGGTGCGACGTAGGGCAAGACCCGTGCCAAGGGGATTTGAGGGAGAAGTTCTGACCTACTTGACTCTTTTACCTGTAATGAGAAGCCACAAAGCAGAAAGGCAAGAACATACGACAATTCTTGCATACAATATTGTTTCTTTAAAACTGCCTTTGGGCTTTCCCATTTGTTGAGTTGCTTTGTTTCTGCAAAAGTAACTATTTATTTGCAAAATCAAAAAGGCTTTTATGAAGATAGTTGTTACGGGCACCCGGGGCATCCCTAATGTCATGGGCGGCGTTGAGACGCATTGCGAGGAGCTGTTTCCGAGGATGGTGAAGCGCGGATTTGACGTTACGGTGATACGCCGGGCGAGCTACGTCAGCGACGGACTGACGGAGTGGAAGGGCGTGAAGCTTGTAGATGTTGAAAGCCCGAAGAAAAAGTCGTTTGAGGCTATCATCCATACTTTCCGCGCGATAAACGAGGCGAAGCGGCTCGGGGCGGACATCGTACACATACACGCCATTGGCCCGGCGATGCTTGTTCCGTATGCAAAGGTGCTGGGGATGAAGGTCGTGTTCACCCATCACGGTCCCGACTACGACCGCGACAAGTGGGGCCGGGCGGCCAAGGCGGTGCTCAAGTTGGGCGAGCGCATGGGCTGTATGTTCGCCGACGACGTGATAGTTATTTCCGACGTAATTCGCAATCTGATAAAACGGAAGTACAACCGCACGCGGAACGTACACCTGATTTACAACGGAGTGTCGCAGCCGGAGGTGTGCGATTATCCTGAATATTTTGAAGAACTCGGCATAGAGAAGGGCAAGTATATTCTTGGTATGTGCCGCTTCGTGCCGGAGAAGAACCTGCACCATCTCATTTCCGCTTACGCTCAAGTTAAGAGTGAAGAATTAAGAGTTAAGAAAGATAGCGGAATAAGGCTTGTTCTTGCCGGTGACACTGACTTTGAGGACGACTATTCGCGCAGCCTGAAAGAGACGGCGCGCAAGAACGGCGTTGTGCTGACGGGCTTCATCAAGGGGCGCAAGCTGCACTCGCTGTTGGCAAACTGCCGCTGCTACTGCCTGCCGTCGAGCCACGAGGGGCTGCCCATCGCGCTGCTCGAGGCCATGAGCTACGGCGTGAAGGTTGTGGTGAGCGACATTCCGGCCAATCTCGAGGTTGGGCTTGACAAGGACGATTATTTCCCCGTAGGCGATGTCGATGCCCTTGCCGGGAAGCTGAAAGACGTTATGGAGCGGCCGTTGCAGCATGTGGATTATGACATGCGCAAGTATGACTGGGAGAAGATTGCCGACCAAGTGGCGGAGGTTTATACGCAGTTGGGCGCCAAGTGAGCATGGGGTAGATGATAGATTAGGCTACGGCAAATAACCGGTTGATAACCCACTGAAAATCAACGGGTTTCCAAAAGGCCGCCTTTCGCACTGCGAAAGGCGGCCATTTGGCGTGTAAAACATGGCCTTTTGGAAGGCAAAAGACCGTCGATTGAAAACCCACCCCTGTCTTTCCGAAGGGAGGATGCTTGATTGCCTGTGTTTGTTTGGCAATAAGTGGCTTTTGAGGTGATTGTTCAATGGCTCTGCATCTGGTGTTGCATGGCTATAACGGAAAGCCATATCGGGAAATTAAATTGGTTCATCCGATATATTGCGTGATGATATTTGATTATAACCTACTTTTCATTTACATTCAAGTGAGGCTCTTGGTAATCGTCATTCCGCGCCCCGACGCGGAATCCAGTGCGTGTAATTAGCACCTTTTTGTGTATTCTCTGTGTTTTCTGGATTCCGCGTCGGGGCGCGGAATGACGATTACCTGGAACTTCATTTGGAAGTGATTGTCTACTAAAATTAGAACTAAAAACCATCACGTAAATATCGGATTAACTATTAAATTTTGCACTTTTAGTCCACGGTAAATCTCCTTTTGTTGCCGTCAGCAGTTTCTATGTCAGGCGTTTTTTCCTTTTTCCGGTTAAAATTTGTCGGTTGACAGGTGTTTTATTGAGGAACTTGACTACCTTTGTAATCAGGATTGGCTCGATGCCTTTCCGTGATACATGTGACAAAAAGAAGAAGCGTTATGCTCGTCTTGTAAGTTGGAAACGTAGGAAATTTCGAACTTAGTACGAGAGAGGGCATAGTGGTTCTCGCGCTATGGCGTGGGCTGCTATAACCATATCTGTACTAAAGGTTTTTCCTACGACCTCCAACTTAGGCATGGTAGCATCGCAGTTCCACGCTTCCCATTTAATAACAGCCTATTTGGGGAACTGGTAGGCATAGTGATTTAATTTTATATGGAACAACGGTTTTGTCAAAGTTGCGGCATGCCCCTGGCCGATGAGTGCATGGGGACTGAGGCCGACGGCAGCCGCAGTTGTGATTACTGCGCTTATTGCTACAAGGACGGCAAGTTCACGCAGGACTTCACGATGAGCCAGATGATTGAGTTCTGTCTGCAATTCTTAGACCAAATGAACGCGCAGGCAGGCTGGAACCTTACTCCCGTGCAGGCAAAGGAACAGATGTGGAAACGCTTTCCGCAGTTGAAGCGGTGGAAGGAGAAAGACACACGGACGTTGGCGGAAAAGGCTGCGGCGCTGCTTGCACAGTGCGAGAACGTGACCGTGGCCTCGGTTGACGCCGACGGCTATCCACGTCCGGTGCAGATGTCGAAGATAGGAGCAAAAGGCTTCAGTGAGGTTTGGATGGCGACGAGCGCCGGTTCGGTAAAAGTAAGCGACTTCAGGCAGAACAACAAGGCCGGGCTTTGCTATGAGCATTACGGTGACGGAGTGGCCCTGCGCGGTACGGTGGATGTCGTTACTGACGACGCCGTGCGCAAGGCGATGTGGCAGGACTGGTTTGTGCACCATTTTCCCGGCGGCCCTGACGACCCGGATTATGTCCTCCTGCACTTTGTCGGCAAGGAAGCTACGTTCTGGATAAACGGCGAATTTATGGCTGAACATGACTGTCAAACCATAGAAAGAAAATAAATATGAAAAACGAAGTATTGTATCTGTTGCTTGACAACTATGCCGACCATGAGGCGGTGTTCCTTTCTTCGGCCATTGCATGTGACGAGCGTAGCATCAAGACAAGCCCGAAATACGTTAACAAGATAGTTGCCCCGACGCTGGATGCCGTCCGCTCATGCAGCGGTTTCCGCATGTTGCCCGATTATTCATTCAATACAATGCCTGAAGATTATGCGGCATTGGCTCTTATCGGCGGCTTCGGCTGGCTTGACGAAGAGGTGCCCAGTAAGGTGGTGCCAATCGTCCGCCGTGCCATAGACAAGGGGCTGATTGTCGGAGCCATCTGCAATGCCGCGTCATTCCTCGCCCGTCACGGTTTCCTTAATGCCGTAAGGCACACTGGCAACGGCTTGGAGCAGCTGCAGCTGTGGGGCGGCGACAACTATACCAATGCCGTCGGATATGTTGACAAACAGGCAGTGGCAGACCGGCGCATCGTGACTGCAAACGGCACGGGCTGTCTGGAATTTGCAAAGGAAATGCTGCTGCTTTTGGAAAATGATACTCCCGAGCGGATAGAAAACTTTTATCGGTTCAACAAGTTGGGGTATGTTGAAGTGATGCGGCAAATGAAACAAAGACAGTAAAGTATGGATTTGTCTGGTTGGTTCAAAGGTTTTGAGAACGGAATAGCCCGACTTACGCAGGAACAACGGTCGGCTTTCTTTTCGGAATGCGGCAAAAACTGCGTCAAGGGCGGCACTCTTGACATTTACAGGCGGCTCAATGAAGAGTCTGGCGTCGACATTGAAACCTTCTTTATGAAGGCGGACGGACTGCCGGGAGTGAGGTGCGAGGTGGTGGAAAAGGGCAGGGTGTACCACCTTTTCTTTCTGGAATGCACCTGCGGCCTGTGCAAACAAGGTTATGTTTCCACGCCCTTGCTGTGCGAATGTTCCCGTCAGAGCGTCATTTATTCATTGCAAAGCCTGTTTAAGCACCGTAAGTTCTGCGTCACGCTCTGCCATTCAATTTTGCAGGGCGCACAAGATTGCAAGATGAGAATTGAGATAATGTAATAAGCCTGAACACGATATGCCAAAAGCGTGCAGCCGTCAAGGTTGCACGCTTTTGGCATATCAGTAGTTGGTTGTGGCGCAGTCAGTATGCCACAGAGCACGGAATGCCCATTGCCGTGACGCGGTCGCGGATGCCGTCAAGCACGTCAGGCGATGCTTTGCGCAGTTCGTGGTCGGGCGTTTCGCGGTCGATGGTGTATATCATGACCTGCCGTGGGGCGATGTGCCTTATGGCTTCGAGCCACGGGTTGACATATTCTTCGCCGGTGTTGTCAACGCTTTGGCCGTCCATTGTGCCGCGCATGAACATTGTCTGCACTATGGCGTGGCCGTTGAACGAGCGTATTGCCTCGATTATTTCATGCACGTCGTATGTCGGGTAGGTAGGCCGGTTCACTTTGTTGATATACTCTTGGCTTACGGTGTCAAGCTTCAGGATGTTGTTGTCCACGCGTTCGAGGGCGGCATGCACGTCGGGACGCATCGCCATTGTCGCGTTGCTAAGCACCGAAACTTTTGCTTCGGGGCAATAACTGTCGCGCAGTCGGATTGTGTCGTCTATTATTCCAGTGAACTGCGGATGCGCCGTAGGTTCGCCGTTGCCTGCAAATGTCAGCACGTCGGGCAGCTGGCCGTCGGCCTGCATCTCCTTCAGCTTCTGTTCAAGGGCCGTCGTCACCTCTTCGCGTGTTGGCCTTTTCTGCCGTGGACGGTGGTCGGCGTTGAAGCCGCATTCGCAGTATATGCAGTCAAAAGTACACACCTTGCCGTCTGCAGGCATCAGGTTTATGCCGAGCGATATGCCGAGGCGGCGGCTGTGTATAGGCCCGAATATGGGCGATGGATAAATTACGGTGCTCATTGTCGTTGCTCCTTTCTTGTAAGTTAAGCACGGCAAAGGTACAAAAAAAAATGGAAGCGCAGCAGTTGCGCCTCCATTCTTGATATAAGATGCGGTTGATTTTTATTCTACTACGATGGGCTTGTACTTCGGAACGAGGCTCTTCATTATTATCCAAGCCAGCAGGTAGGCTACGGCACAGATGCAGAAGATTATCATGTAGCCGGCGGGCTTGCCTTCGAAGCCGAGGAATGTGAACGCCTCGCCCATGGTTTCAGAGTATGTGAACAGTTCGCCTGCGCCGAGGTTGATGAGCAGCGAGCCGATGCCTCCTGCCATTGCGCCTATTCCGGTGATGGTGGCGATTGTTGATTTCGGGAACATGTCGCCGATGGTTGAGAACAGGTTGGCCGACCATGCCTGGTGACCTGCGCCTGCAAGACCGATGATTACCGCCGGGAACCATACCGAATAGCCGCCTAACGGCTGCGCGAACAGCGCGAACAGGGGGAAGAACGCGAAGATGAGCATTGCAAGCATACGGCCAGAATAGGGACCCATGCCCTTCTTCTCGACGAACAGTTTAGGCAGGTAACCTCCGTAGATTGACAGTATTGTCACGATAAGATAGAGCACGAAGATGAGCGCCATGCCCATGGGTGACGATGAGGGATAGTGGAACTGGTCGGAGAAATATGCAGGAGCCCAGAACAGATAGAACCACCATACGCCGTCGGTGAAGAACTTGCCAACCACGAACGACCATGTCTGCTTGTATTTGAAGCACTGCAAGAAGGGGATTGTCTTCTCCTCTTTTGCTCCTTCGGCAGGTTTGTTTTCTTTCTCGTCATCCTGGTTGATGTAGATGAGTTCGGCCTTGTTTACACGCTTTGTGTTCTCCGGCTTCTCATAAAGGTGAGCCCAGAAGAACATCCAGATGAAGCCTATTGCACCGATGATGATGAACGCCATCTCCCAACCGAGATGCTTCGCAAGGATTGGTATGGTGAGCGGAGCTGCCAGTGCACCTACCGACGCGCCAGAGTTGAAGATTGACGTGGCGAACGCACGGTCTTTCTTCGGGAAGTACTCTGCCGTAACCTTGATTGCAGCCGGGAAGTTGCCGGCCTCGCCTAATGCGAGGATTGCGCGGCAAACGAGGAACAGCCAAGTGCTTAATGTGGCAATGGCGATAGCCATCTCGCTGCCGGCTTCAACCGCACGGAGAGCCGCAATGGAATCAAGTCCTTCGATTTCCATTGTCAGCCAGCCGCAACCTGCGTGCAGACACGCTCCGAGCGACCAGATGAAGATGGCCCAAAGGTAACCTTTCTTTATGCCCATCCAGTCTACGAACTTGCCGGCAAACAGACAGGCGACAGCATAAAAGACGGAGAAGAAACCGGTAATCATGCCGTAGTGGGCATCATCCCAGTGGAACTCAGGTGCTATAAAGTCTTTCCACGTGAGCGAGAGTACCTGCCTGTCGAGGTAGTTTACAGTCGTAGCGCAGAATAACAAAGCACAAATGACCCAACGGAAGTTGGTCATCTTTGTAGTTTGAATTGGATTCATCAGTTATTAATTTGATTAAATAGTATGCGTTTAAGTAAGTTTCCGCAAAGTTACTGTTTTTTCATTAAAAAACGGATGGTGCCTCGTTAAAATAGCTTAATGGCTCCGTTGCGATGCAAAACGTGGCCTTTTGCCATACAAAACGTGGCCTTTCAGCCTGCAATATGCCATCTTTTGCAGGCTGAAAGGCCACGTTTTACAATGCTTGTAGTTATGTACCTGTAAGCCAAGACGTTACGTCCGCCGTGCGTCAGTCTTGGAAATACACTCTCTTTACCCGTCCGCTGATGCTTGTAAGCACTTCGTAGGGTATGGTTCCCATCACGTCCGAGAGTACGGGTACTGGCAGGTTGTCGCCGAAAATCTCCACGCTGTCTCCTTCCTTGCAGTCGATGTCGGTCACGTCTATCATCGCCACGTCCATGCAGATGTTGCCTACGTAGGGGGCTTTCTTGCCGTTCACGAGGCAGTAGCAGCGTCCGCAGCCGAGCAGGCGGTTGAGTCCGTCGGCGTAGCCTATGGGTATAGCGCCGATAAGGCTGTCCCTTGTGAGTATTCCCTTGCGGCTGTAGCCTACGGTTTCTTCCTTCGGCACGGGGTGTATTTGCAGTATCGTGGTCTTCAGCGTGCATACGTTGTTGATAAGGGAGTTGTCCCGGCTGTCAATGCCGTACAGTCCGAGACCGAGTCGGCACATGTCGAGCTGGCGCTCGGGAAAGTGCTCTATGCCTGCCGAATTGTCCATGTGGCGCAGTATCTTGTGGCTGAACGCCGCCTGCAACTTGTCGCTTCCCTCCTTGAAAAGTGCGAACTGGTGGGCGGAGAAGTTGTCGAAGTCGTCGCTGTCGGAGCCTACAAAGTGCGAGAATACCGAGCGCGGTATCACTGCGTTCTGCCGTTTCAGCCGGCTGATAAGCTCGTCCATGTCGGTCTGTGGGTTGAAGCCGAGGCGGTGCATGCCCGTGTCGAGCTTTATGTGGACGGGATATCCCGTTATGCCTTCTTTCTGTGCGGCTTTCACAAGGGCGTCGAGCAGTCGGAAACTGTAAACTTCCGGCTCAAGTTTGTAGTCGAACATCGTCTTGAACGCCGTCATTTCGGGGTTCATTATCATGATGTTCGCCGTGATGCCGTTCCTCCTTAGCGTTACGCCTTCATCGGCAACGGCCACTGCGAGATAGTCAACGCGGTGGTCTTGCAGCGTCTTCGCCACCTCCACAGCGCCTGCACCATAGGCGTCGGCCTTAACCATGCACACGAGTTTTGTGGTCGGTTTCATGTACGAACGGAAGTGGTTGAGGTTGTTAACCAGTGCGCCGAGGTTGACTTCGAGTATTGTTTCGTGTACCTTCTGTTCCAGAAGCTCGGTCAGCAGGTCGAAACTGAAGCGGCGTGCGCCTTTCAGCAGTATCACCTCGTCGTGCAAAGTACCGAATTCCTGACTAGCAATGAACTCGTGGCAGTCGGCGAAGAAATGCTTTTCCGGAATGTCTATGGCATCTGCGTTGGCGCTGATTTCGGGGCCAATGCCGATGAACTTCTGCACGCCCCGTGTCCTTGCGAGGTCTGACACCTCTTTATATAATGTTTCGCCGGACTTTCCGCTCTGGTAGATGTCGCTCAATATGAGCGTGCGTTTTCGTCCGGCGTGGTCCGGACGGCGGCTCATGAAGTCGAGGGCGATGTCGAGCGAGTTGATGTCAGAGTTATAGGAGTCGTTTATCAGAGTGCATCCGTGCTGGCCTTCCTTTACCTCCAGACGCATGGCAACAGGCTCGATGTCGGGCATCCGGCTTGCAATCTGCTCCGTTGTAAGCCCCATGTGGAGTGCTATTGCGGCGCAGGTTACGGAGTTTGCGACCGACGCTTCGTCGATGAACGGCAGCGTGTAGCGGCCCTCCATGCCGTCAAACACATAGCTGACGGTCATTGACGTGCCGCTCTTTTCGATGGCTTTTACGAACATCTTTGCCGCCGGTTCTTTCATCGACCATGCGATTTTCTCGCCCTTGTAGTCGTATTTTGCTATGCAGCTTCTCACCGTTTCGTCGTCAAAGGGATATACAATGGCCTTTGTGTCGTGAAAGAGCTTCAGCTTTTCGAGGCATTTTTCCTCCATCGACGAGAAGTTTTCCTGATGTGCCGTGCCGAGGTTTGTCAGTACTCCGATTGTCGGCTGTATGATGTCACGCAAGGCTTGCATCTCTCCTTTCTGGCTTATGCCGGCCTCGAACACGCCTATCTGGCTTCTTTCATCGAGCAGCCAGACCGACAGCGGCACGCCTATCTGCGAGTTGTAGCTGCGCGGGCTGCGTGTGACAACCATCCAGGGGGAGAGCAGTTGGTACAGCCATTCCTTCACAACGGTCTTGCCGTTGCTGCCGGTTATGCCCACAATGGGGATGTCGAACTCGTCGCGGTGGCGTTCGGCGAGGCGTTGCAGGGCCTCTACCGGGTGCGGAACTTTAAGGAAGTTGGCGTCGGCGTAAGCCTTGCTGTAGCCTTCCGGCAGTTCGTCCACAACGAAATTCCTCACTCCCCGGCGGTAAAGGTCGGCTATATACTTGTGTCCGTCGTTGCGTTCCGACCGTATTGCGAAGAACAAGGTCTCCTCTGGAAAACACACGCTCCGGCTGTCCGTCAGTATCCAACGTATGTTGCCGTCAGCCGAGCCGTAGCGGCGCGCACCTATCAAGGTCGTTATTTTTTCAATTGAATAGAGCATTTTGTTTTATTTTAGTTGACAAGTTGACGAGTGACAAGCAAACAAGGAAATTTGTTTTTGCAGTCTGTAAACCGGATATGTGAAAGCCCTTTCCATACAGTCGCCGCCTGTCTTTCAACAAGTTGAATGTCCTTGTCAACTCGTCTGCTTGTAACTTGTCTGCTATTACAATACAAAGTTCGGATATTTTTTTGACAGTTCGCCTATTTTTAACATAGTTTTATTCATGAAATCCTTGTATTCCGCCGACTCCGGATTGAACGGCTTGTGCCCCAAAGCCTCTTTCAGGGGACGCCATTCCTCGATGAAGCGTTTTGCCTCTGGCGAGAAATAAGCCTCTGAAAACACTTCCCATATATACTCAACGGCCTGTTCCGAGGGGTGGAGCATGTCCTTTGCATAGAAGCGGTAGTCGCGAAGCTCGTCGTTTACTATCTCGTATGCCGGGAAATAACTTACCGTTCCGGGGCGCGACTTCACAAGCCTGTCGGCGGCGAGGAGCAGCACCGCCTTCGACAGCTGGCTGCCGTGGAAACCGTATTTGGCGTAGCGTATGGGGCTTACGGTCACTACCGCCTTCACGTCGGGCCGCCTTTCCGCAAGCGTGTCAACAGCTTCTTCGAGGTAGGCGGTGCACTCGTCAATGTCCAGTTCCCTCTCTGTAAACAGCCGCTGCGGCCTCTTGGCGCAGTTGTCTACAATCTCGCCCGTTTCATTAAGTATGTAGACATGGTTTGTGCCGAGGGTGAACAGTGCCACGCGCGGCGCGTTTCCACACCTCTTTACCGTGTGCAGGATGCTCGCCGGATTGTACATCACGCCGTATGGGTTGACCGTTGCGCGGAACTTTTCTTCCTTGAACCGCCGCCCTATGTTGTCGGCGAAGCACGAACCCACGAACAGCATCTCCTCGCACGGCCCTATTTCAAAGTCGGGCTTGGCTATGTTTACTTTTGTCCTGAACTGCATTCCGTGTTCGATTTGCTTATGTTTGTGACGCTGCAAATATACATCTTTTCATTGAAAAGACACCGGTCTTCATACATAATATGTCCGCCCGTTTCCCAATTTGCGGCCTTTTGCATTGTAAAAGGCCGCAAATTGCAATGCAAAAGGCCGTCTTTTACAAGCTAAAAGACGGCCTTTTGCAACATGCTGGATGCCAGGGCGTTATGCGCATGGCGGCATTACGCCTTCTGTCCCTTCTTTTTGCGGTATCCGATGAACGCCGCAATGATGATTACGATGACTATTGCCGCGTAGGCTATGTAGGCAGTCGTTTCGGTCATGGTTACCGACTTAGGTCGGAACGTCAGCACTACCTTGTGCTTGCCGGGGGCTACGTTGAGGGCGCGCAGCAGGTAGTCGGCGCGTCCAAGCTCGGCAGGCTGGCCGTCGACGGTGGCCGTCCAGCTCGGGTAATACACCTCGGAGAACACTATCACGCCGCCGGTTTTCGAGTAAACGTCGTATTCAAGCTGGTCTGCCATGTACTTGGTGAGCTTTACCGAGGCGGTGCTGTCCTGCACGGCCGACGTTTTCAGCACGTCCTTGAACCGCTTGTCGGCCACCGCTTCGCGGCGCAGGTCGATGCGGCCTACGGCGTCTATCTCGCCGTTGGCGTTGTCGGCGTAGGTTATGCGGTCGACAAACCATGCCGGGCCGTGTACGTATGGGTTCTTCACCGGCACTGTCTGTCCGCTTTGCAGCGGCAGGATGAAGTAGCGTGCGTTAAGTGCGTTGAGCATGGGGAACAGGCTGTCGCCGTTAACTTTCGTAATGTCGCCGCCTGCTTCGGCTATTGCCGGCATGAGCTTCTGCATCTCCGGTGATATGTAATAGTCGATGATGTCCTGATAACGGCGCAGCTTGGCCGCATGGTAGCCGCCTATGCTGTTGTGGTAATACGACGTTTCGTTCTCGTTGAACGTGTTTGACGCGAGGTTGAGCACGCGGTAATTGCCCAAGTCCGACTTGTCTTCAAGTATCAGCCGGTCGGTTTCCGTCATCTGGATGGGCGCTGTGCGCTCGCTCTTCGGCACGAACATGTCGTTGTTCAGGTATCGTTTGTCTATCTGCCACATGTCCACAAGGCACAGCAGTGTTATCGCGCCTACCATGTAAGTGGCTTTAAGCTTCCCGGCCTTGTACAGCAACAGGCAGAGCGTACCTATTATGATAATGAACGCCGAGCGCCAGCAGTCGGCCGTGAACACGGCCTGCCGCATCTCGCGCAGGTTCTCCGTTACGGGCATGATATACTCTTGCGGCAGCGTGGAGAGGGCGCGCATCTCGGCTGAAGATATGAAGTCGCTGAAGAAAAGGGTGGGGAAGAGGGCGAAGAGTATGGCTATGCCGCCCGTCAGTCCGAAGCTGATGTACACTGCCTTGATGCGTTTTGTCAGCAGCGACGGGTCCTCGACAATCTTTTTCAGCGCCAGCATGGCGAGCAACGGGATTGTAAACTCGGCAATGACGAGTATCGATGCCACCGTGCGGAACTTGGAGTACATCGGCATGTAGTCGATGAACAGGTCGGTCAGGGGCATGAAGTTCTTGCCCCATGACAGCAATATGCTGAGCACCGTGGCCGCAAGCAAGGCCCACTTCATAGGCCCTTTGACGATGAACAGCCCCAGTATGAACAGCATCAGCACGAAAGCTCCGACGTAGACAGGACCCTGCGTGCCGGGCTGTTCGCCCCAGTATTGCCCCATCTGCTGATATATCATGTTGAATTCGGGGTTCGCCTTATCCATGGCTGTTTTGCTGTCGACAAGCGGCATGCTTGCTCCGCCCTTGGTGTTGGGCACAAGCAGCGTCCATGTTTCGCCTATTCCGTAGCTCCATTGGGTTATGTAGTCGCGGTCAAGTCCGCTTGCGCTCTGGTTGGCCGACTGCTCCTTTACAAGCTCGCTCTTGCCGCGCATCGACTCCTTGCTGTATTCCCACGTGTGGTAAAGGTTGCTAAGGTTTAGGCAGATGCCTATCACCGCTCCGGCGGCGCATACCGCCGTGGCTTTCCAGAAGTGCGCCATGCGCTTCTGTTTTATTGCTTCCACAAGGAAGGCGATAACCATGAACAGGATGACGAACAGGAAGTAGTATGTCATCTGCACGTGGTTGGCGTTGATTTCAAACGCCGCGAAGATGGAGGTTACTGCCAGTCCCCACAGGTATTTGCCCTTGTACGCCAGCACGATGCCGGCTATCATGGGCGGCAGGTAGGCCAAAGCCATCACCTTCCATATGTGTCCGGCGGCTATGATGATGAGGAAATAGCTTGAGAACGCCCATATTATAGAGCCTAATACGGCAAGATGGCGGCGGAAGTCGAACGCGCGCAGCATGATGTAGAAGCCCAGGAGGTAGACGAACAGGTACCATACGTTTTCTGGCAGGTACAGGTGGTAGATGTTCACAGCCGTGTTTACGCCCTTCGTGCTGGCGTATTCGGGAGCGGTCTGGTATGTCGGCATGCCGCAGAAGATGGAGTTCATCCATCGTGAAACCTTGCCGGTTTCAGCGCGGTACTCGTCCATTTCGGGGCCGAGGCCTTTCCCGGCTGACGCGTCGTGGCGGTAAAGTATTTTCCCCTCGATGTCTGCCGGGAAGAAGTAAGCAACCGAAATAAGTGCGAACAGCACCACGGCCAGCACGTCGGGAAGGCATTTCTTTAATGTTTCCATTGTCTGTCGATGTTTTTCCTAATCATTATTTTGATGTGCAAAAGTAATATATATAATGTAAAAAGCCGTCGTTTGGTTGTGAAAAATGCCTTTTTTCAGTTGACAAGTGGATGAGGGACAAGCAGACGAGGTAGTTTGTTTAGTTGACAAGTGGACGAGTTTTAGTTGACAAGTAGACGAGTTTTTAGTTGACAAGTGGACGAGGGACAAGCAGACGAGGTGATTTGTTTTGCTTGTCAGCAGTTCCAGTTTTATCAATAAGCAAACTGCCTCGTCTGCTTGTCCCTCGTCCACTTGTCAACTAAAAACTCGTCCACTTGTCAACTAAATAGTTGGAAATGCGTGTCAAAACGTCATTTGCCGTTTTTTGAAATCTTTACAGTCGGAAATCGCAAAACAGTCTCTTCCCCTGCCTTGTTTCATTGCCCGTATCGTGCGAATGGCTTTCTTGATTGTTGCGTGACTGTTATTCGCAGATTGAAACGCCGCTTCTCATGCCTTGAAAGGCGGTCTTCGGCCTTGCAAAAGGTGGCCTTTGTGGTTGTAAAAGGCCGTGTTTTGCACTGCTGAAGGCCGCCTTTTGCACTGCAGTTGATGCCGGTTCGGCACTTTGGCAGATGTAAACGGCTGGATGCCAGGCTGTTACGCGGATTGTTGGAAAATGTGCCAAATACGGCAACTTGCCGTTAACGGGCCTGCACCGGGTGTGCCGTGGCTGTTCCTGAAGCGCCAAACGGTTTTCTTGCAAAGTCAAAATGCAACCGCAAACAGTATTTTTTGCTCCTTTTTGATGCTTTCTGCCATGGCTCGTGCGCAGCCAAATTTTTCATTGTTCATTATTCGTTATTCATTAAAAATATGTATTTTTGCACTCCATACAGACACATCCATACATGAAAATAGGTATAATCGTAGCAATGGACAAGGAGCTTGTCCAGCTAAAGTCGCTGCTTGACGACGCCACTGTGGAGCGCCGTCACAACAAGGATTTTATCCTCGGAACAATCGGCGGCAAAGAAATTGTATTGCAGAAGTGCGGCATAGGCAAGGTGAACTCTGCCATAGGGGCTGTCGAGATGATAGACTGCTACCAGCCTGACATCATCGTCTCGACCGGCGTTGCAGGTGGGGCGGACAGCAGGATGGAAGTAACCGACGTTGTTGTGGGCACGGAATACTGCTATCATGACGCATATTGCGGCGACGATTGCGCCTTCGGGCAAATCATGGGGATGCCCGCCGTGTTCCGTGCACGTCAGGATTTGGTAGACAAGGCAGTGGCCGCCTGCGGCGACAAGGCCGTCTTCACGGGCCTGATTGTCAGCGGCGAGTGGTTTGTCAACACGCAGAACAAGATGCGTGCCATCCTCGCCCGTTTCCCCAAGGCTATCGCCGTAGACATGGAGAGCAGCTCTATCGCTCATACGTGCCACATCTACGGAGTGCCGTTCATCAGCTTCCGCGTAATCAGCGACCTGCCGCTGAAGGACACGAAGGCGTCGCAGTACTTCGACTTCTGGGCGCGTCTGGCCGACAACTCGTTCACGCTGACAAAGCGGTTTATCGCGTCTTTATAATTAAGAATTAAGAGTTAAGAATTAAGAAAATCACCTTTGCTGCAGCAAAACATATATTCCTAATTCTTAACTCTTAATTCTTAACTCTCAAAGTCATATTTTCTTAATTCTTAACTCTTAATTCTTAATTGTATGAAGACCATTCCCAGCTTCACCATCAACCACGAAAAACTGTTGCGTGGCATATACGTTTCGCGCAAGGACAGCGTAGGGACAGACACCGTTACCACGTTTGACATACGCATGAAAGAGCCTAACCGCGAGCCGGCTCTTCATCCGGGCGCGCTCCATACGATAGAACATCTCGCCGCAACGTACCTCCGCAACGACCCGGAATGGGCCGACCGTATAGTCTACTGGGGGCCTATGGGCTGCCTTACGGGCAATTACCTGCTGATGCGCGGCGACCTTTCGCCGCGTGACATCCTGCCGCTGATGCGGCGCACGTTCGCCTTCATCGCCTCGTTCGAGGGCGAAGTGCCCGGAGCGCAGCCGCGCGACTGCGGCAATTACCTGCTCCACGACCTGCCCATGGCACGCCTCGAAGCACGCAAGTTCCTGACTGAAGTGCTTGAAGTGATGACCGAAGGAAACATGAACTATCCTGAATGATAAGTAGACAAGTGACAAGTTGACAAGCAGACAAGGAGATTTGTTTAGTAGACGAGTGACGAGTTGACAAGTAGACAAGGAGATTACACATATTAAAATGTTGTTTTGTAAAGCAATCCTCTTGTCCACTTGTCAACTCGTCACTTGTCTGCTATAAATAAAGAACTGCACTATTCCACGCATCGAGACGAACGCTATGAACGCCGCCCACAGCCCGTGGTTGGCAAAATGGCCGTGTGTGGCGGCGTAGATTGTGAAGAACGTGGCGGCGGCAGCTGCCATTGAGACGAGCATTCCGCGTGTCATTGTGCAGCCGATGAACACCCCGTCCCATACGAACGACGCCGTTCCGGCCAGCGGAATGGCAAGTGCCCAATAATAATAGGTGTGTGATGCCGCAACGACATGCGGCTCGTCGGTGAGCAGCGACAGGAAAGCGTCGCCCCCGAGACCGTAAACCAAGGTGAAGGCGGCGGCCATCGCGAAGCCCCAACGGAAGAGGTGGCGCACCGTGTCGCGCAAGGCTGCCGCGTTGCGTGCGCCGAAATAGCGGCCCGACAGCGCCTCGCCGGCGTAGGCGAAGCCGTCCATGACGTATGAGAAGAGCAGGTAAAACTGCATCAGGAGCGTGTTTACGGCCAGCACAACCTCACCCTGCCATGAACCGGCTGACGTGAAAAACAGCATGACCGACACCATGCAGAGCGTCCGGAGGAATATGTCGCGGTTGACGGAGAAGAACCGCCGCATGTCATCCCGTCGCCATACGCCCTGCCATGAGAAGTATGTGTGCAGGCGGCGGTAGTGCTTCCAGTACAGGGCTGCGGCCATTATAAAGCCGGCATACTGTGCGGTGAGCGTGCCCAAGGCCACTCCCTCGACCTTCATTCCGCATCCGAACACAAGGAAAGTGCTTGCGCAGATGTTGACGATGTTCTGCACTATGGCTACGGCCATTGGCGACCGGGAGTTCTGCATGCCTATGAACCACCCCGAAAGGCTGAACAGTCCGAGCATGGCCGGTGCCCCGTAGATTAGCGTGTTGAAGTAGATTGCCGTCAGGCGTGCCACCTCTTCCGTAGGCTGCATTATGGCTAAGGCCGCCGTGAGCAGCGGTTTTTGCAGAAGGATGAGGGCCGCCGCCACGGCGAAGGCTATGCCGAGGGAACGCGCCAGGAGGCGTGTCACCTCGCGGAAGTCGCGCCGCCCGAGCGCCTGCGATGTCATTCCGCTTGTTCCCATGCGAAGAAAGCCGAATATCCAGTAGGTCACATTGAACATCATTCCGCCCACGGCGATGGCTCCTATGTATGCCGCCGCGCCGAGATGGCCCACTATCGTCACGTCGACCAGTCCCAAGAGCGGCACCGTAATGTTGCTTACGATGGAGGGCAGGGCTATCTTCAGTATTTCCTTATTACGCTTGTCCATTGCTGTCAGGGCGCAAAGTTAGCCATTATTTGTAAAAGGTGAAAAGGTAAAAGGGTAAAAGTAAAAAGGTGAAAGGGTAAAAAGGTAAAAACGCCTTGCGGCATGTGGTTTTCTAAAAGGCCGCATTTCGCGTTGTAAAAGGTGGCCTTTTAGCGTGCGAAAGGTGGCCTTTTAAAGGCCAAAAGGCCACCTTTTGCAAACCGGTTTGCCGCCGCGTGTGTTACCGCTTGACACTCAACGGTTTGCGAAAAACAAAAAACAGGCCGAAAACTTTTAGTTGAATGTCTTTTTTATTACCTTTGCATCTGCATCAAACGACCGTCAGAAGTGTGCCGGAAGCATCTTGACGAGACATAAAAAACGTTAAAAGACATGCGCTCTTGTCACATTCCGGCGTGGCGGAACGTATATATTGAAACACGTGCAACCATGTCCCGGTTTGCAGGTAATTCCGGGACGAAACATAAACATCCATGTACAAATATCTTGTTTTGTTGTTATTGGTGCTTGCGCAGGCTCACGTTGCGGTGTCGGCTGCAGGCGGTGACGGCTTTACCGTCAAGGGATTGGTGGTTGACTCGATAACCGGCGAGGGCGAACCTTACGCCACCGTGCGTGTTGAAAAAGCCGACGTGCCGGGCGAGGCGGTGAAAATGCTCGTCACGAAGAGCGACGGAAGCTTCACCGTCAGCCTCGCAGACAAGGGCAAGTACCGCCTGACGGTAAGCTCGATGGGGCGCGCCGACATTGTAAAAGACTTCACATTAGAGGCCGGCAAGCCAGCTGTCGACCTCGACAAGATGCCTATACATGACGCCGCTAACGTTCTTGCAGGCGTTGAAGTGACGGCGCAGAAGCCCCTTGTGACGGCCGACATCGACAAGATTGGCTACGACGTGGAGAGTGACCCCGACTCTAAGACCAACACGGTAATGGAGATGCTGCGCAAGGTTCCTATGGTGACGGTTGACGGAGAGGACAATATCCAGGTGAACGGCAGCTCGTCTTTCAAGGTGTACGTCAACGGGCGGCCAAACAACATGATGTCAAACAACCCCAAGGAGGTGCTCAAAAGCATGCCGGCCAACACCATAAAGAAGATAGAAGTCATAACAAACCCCGGCCCGAAGTATGACGCCGAGGGTGTGGGCGGCATTCTCAACATCGTCACTGTAGGCTCCGGCTTCGAGGGATATACCGTCACCGTGAGTGCCAACGGCAGCAATACAGGAGTGGGCGGAGGCTTGTTCGGCACGGTGAAGGCGGGCAAATTCACCGTCAGTGCACGCTATAACTACAACCATAACAGCCAGCCGCGCAGCTATTCGGGCAGCACGCTCACCGTGACCGATGAGAACCCGTCGTCCGCTTCGGCTAACATCGAAAGCGAGGGGAGCAGCAAAAGCCGCAGCAACTTCCAGTCGGGAAGCCTCGAAGCGAGCTATGAAATAGACACGTTGAACCTCGTCACCGCATCGTTCGGCCTGTGGGGCAACAATTACAGCAGCCGCGGCACGTCGTCGACGGTGGGCACCAGTCCGCTCGACGGCGGCGGACTGTACAGTTACTCCATGCCTTCGCACAGCCGGAACTCGTGGTTCTCGATAGAGGGAAGCGTCGATTACCAGCGTCTTTTCAAGGTGAAGGACCGCATGCTGACCTTCTCTTACCGCATAAGCACCGACCCGGAGACTTCAGATTCGTACACCGACTACGACGATATGGACGCCGTTGCCGACTGGCAAGACTATCTGCAGCGTCTCGAAAACCAGCATAATGACGGCTCGCAGCGCACCACCGAGCATACGTTCCAGCTCGATTACACCACTCCGATAGGCAAACTTCACACCTTGGAGGCCGGCGCAAAGTACATATTGCGCAACAACTCGTCGGAAAACGACCGCTATACCATGGCTGCGACGGCCACCGGCGACTATGAGTTTGACGAGGACCACAGCTCGCACTACAGGCATAACAACGACATCATTGCCGCCTACTTGGGTTACGGACTCAAGTGGAAGAAGCTCTCCGGACGGCTCGGACTGCGTTATGAGCACACCATACAGGACGTGAAATACCTGCTCGGGCGCGGCGACGACTTCCGAAAAGACTTCGATGACTTCGTCCCGTCGGCCTCAATCGGCTACCGCCTGACCGACACGCAGAACCTGCGCTTGGGCTACAACATGCGTATTTACCGCCCCGGAATATGGTACTTGAACCCTTATCTCGACGATTCCAACCCTACGTCGATAAGCCAGGGCAACCCGAACCTTGTCAGCGAGAAGAGCCATTCGTTCTCTCTCGGCTACAACAGCTTCACCACCAAGCTGAGCGTTAACCTGTCATTGCGCTACAGTTTCACGAACAACAGCATCGAAAGCGTGTCCTCCCTCGTCAACGACAACGACATTGCAGGTCTTCAGAACCCGACAGGCAAGAGCGTGCTGTACACCACTTACCGCAACATAGGCAAGACACGCTCGGCCAACTTGAGTGCATACGTCAACTATAACCCCTTCACCACGACGCGCATCTACGTCAACATGTACGGCGGATGGAAGTATCTTTCAGACGGGGGAGACCTTAGCAACCACGGATGGAACATGTTTGCATACGGCGGAGTGCAGCAAACGCTGCCCAAAGACTGGCGTATCAGTCTTAACATGTACGGCCAGACACCGTGGATTTCGCTGCAAGGAAAGGGCGACGGGCAGTTTGGCTACACGTTAAGCGTAACCAAGCAGATGCTTAAAAACAGGCTTTCCATATCGGCTTTTGCCGGCAATTTCTTCAAGAAATACATGCGTTATGAGAACACGACGACAAGCACCGGCTTCACGCAACGCTCTTGGAGCAAGTTCAATCAGCAGCATTTCGGCGTTAGCGTGAGCTTCCGCATAGGCGAACTGAAGGCGTCTGTAAAGAAGGCGGAGCGCACTATAAGCAACGACGACGTGAAAGAAGGAGGGCAGCAGGGCGGCGGACAGTAGAAGGCAAACGACCGTTGCCTATCTGCCTGATAATCAGCGGCATTGTAAAAGGTGGTCTTTTAGCTTGCAAAAGGCCACCTTTTACAATGCGAAAGACGGCCTTTTGGAAGCCAAAAGACCGTCTTTTGCAAAACGCCTGTTTGTGAGTTAGTGTTAAAGTGGCCGTAAGGCGTTGCCTTAAAGCTGCGTAACCGCCTCATTTCATGTGGCTTACAGCCTCGGCAAGGGGTGCGCTTAATGGGGGAATGCCTTGCGGAACAGTTACCGTCCGCTGCTCTTCCGCCTTCATGGCGGCCTTCATTTCTTTTTTAGTACAATGCCTGACGCCAGTTACGTAAAGCTCACCGAAGGTCTTGGCTCTAACCTTCTTGAACTTTTTTCCGGGCATTTTCAACGACATGTCAAGGTATTCATACATGCTGACAAGGTTTCTCAATGTGGGCGTTCCCTGCCGTGTGTCATACGTTTCGCCCTCTTTATAGCAATAAAAGTGAAACTTTATTCCGAAGAAGTTATATGATTTGCCCTCGCTTCCGCCACAAACGCTGTCGGTATATACTGTCAACGTCTTGGCCGCGGTGTCGTTCCTTATGGCCTGTATGGTGCCGTTGCGGCTGCACTTCACTGTTCCGCTGGCAGCCGAACCGTCTAAATAGCCCTTGTCGCGGAGCTTGTCGAGCAGGCTTCGCTTCTTCAATTTAATCAGCGTAGGACTGGTGTAATATTCCGACCGGCCGTTTTCTTTCTGTCTGATTTTGTGCAAGTTCCTTGTCGAGAGGGCCTTGCGCTTTATGCGTCCATGGCGCAGCGGTATGTAATAGTCGAACACTGCGTCGCTGAACGACGACGGAACGGAGTCCGTAATTATGTAGCTGCGCTCGTAAACGGTCATCACCAGATAGTCAGGCCGCTCGTATTTGGCTGTCACCTCGGGTATTGCATATACGTAAGGCGTCAGCCTCACCGTGCCGCCGTGTACCGTATCTGTGCGGAACTCCTTGCTCCCGTAATTGATATGCTGCACCGTCACCATGCCGTTATACCCCTTGGGCAGTGGCAATTTGCCGTCGCTATCGCTCACGCCGACGCACTTTCCGCCCTCAATAAACACGCTTGCGGCCTGCACGGGGCTGCCGTCGGTACCGTCAACTATCCGTATCTGTGCGTTGGAACATAGCGAAATAAGTAACAGGAGAAAGCAGATAATGTGGTATTTCATATCTATCGGATGTTTAAGAAAAGGGAATATGTATAATTAAGAATTAAGAGTGGGGAAATTAAGAGTTAAGAATTAAGAATTAAGAAAATATGTTCTGTTGGCAAAAGGTATCTTTCTTAATTCTTAATTCTTAACTCTTAATTTCCCCACTCTTAATTCTTAATTATGAGCTTCGCGCATTATTGCTTGTTCGCGCGCTTGCGTTCGTTGTGGTCGAGGATGATTTTGCGCATACGCATCGACTTCGGCGTTACCTCCACAAGCTCGTCCTCCTTGATGTATTCGAGAGCTTCCTCAAGCGAGAGGATGGTGCGCGGCACGATGCGGGCCTTGTCGTCAGAGCCGCTGGCGCGTGTGTTTGTAAGCTGCTTGGCCTTCGTAACGTTCACCACAAGGTCGTTGTCATGCACGTGTTCGCCTACAACCTCGCCGGCGTAGACCTCCTCGCCTGGGTCGATGAAGAACTTTCCGCGGTCTTGCAGCTTGTCAATCGAGTAGGCGTAGGCCGTGCCTGTCTCCATCGCTATCATGCTTCCGTTGATGCGGCGGGTGATGTCTCCCTTGTAAGGTTGGTACTCCTTGAAGCGGTGAGCCATAATAGCCTCGCCCTGACTGGCGGTCAGCACGTTGGTGCGCAGGCCGATAATGCCGCGCGAAGGCACGTCAAACTCGATGTTCACACGGTCAGCCTGGCTTTCCATCGACGTCATTTCGCCCTTTCGCCGGGTAACCATGTCAATCATCTTGCTGGCAAACTCCTCGGGCACATTTATGGTAAGTTCTTCAATCGGCTCGCATTTTACGCCGTCGATTTCCTTGTAGATGACCTGCGGTTGTCCCACTTGAAGTTCGTAACCCTCGCGGCGCATCGTCTCGATGAGCACCGACAGGTGGAGCACTCCGCGTCCGCTGACAATCCATTTGTCGGTAGAGTCGCCGAAAGGAGCCACGCGCAACGCGAGGTTCTTTTCCAGTTCCTTCTGCAAGCGGTCGTTGATGTGGCGGCTGGTGACGTATTTCCCCTCCTTGCCGAAGAACGGCGAGTCGTTGATTGTGAACAACATGCTCATCGTAGGCTCGTCAATCGCGATGGGAGGCAGCGGCTCCGGGTTCTCGAAGTCGCAGATAGTGTCGCCTATCTCGAACTTTTCCAGACCTATTATAGCACAGATGTCGCCGCTCGAAACGCTTGGTGTCTTTACGTGACCCATGCCCTCGAAGGTGTGCAGTTCCTTTATCTTGGTTTTCTCCTGCGAGCCGTCGCGGTGGCAGATGGTGACGTTCATGCCCTCGGTAAGCGTGCCGCGGTGGACGCGCCCCACGGCGATGCGGCCCGTATAGCTTGAATAGTCGAGGCTGGTAATGAGCATCTGGGGCGTGCCTTCGAGTGCGCGCGGTGCCGGGATAACCTCCACAATCTTGTCGAGAAGGTAGTTTATGTCGTCAGTCGGCACTTTGTAGTCCTCGCCCATCCAGCCGTTTTTGGCCGAGCCATACACCACGGGGAAGTCCAGCTGGTCTTCGGTGGCGTTGAGCGAGAACATCAGGTCGAACACCATCTCGTACACTTCCTCCGGGCGGCAGTTGGGTTTGTCAACCTTGTTCACCACCACGATGGGCTTCAGGCCTATCTGCAGGGCCTTCTGAAGCACGAAACGCGTCTGCGGCATGGGGCCTTCAAAGGCGTCGACCAGCAGCAGACAGCCGTCGGCCATGTTCAATACGCGCTCCACTTCGCCGCCGAAATCAGAGTGTCCCGGGGTGTCTATGATGTTGATTTTCGTCCCTTTCCAGTTAATCGAGACGTTTTTTGAGAGTATGGTTATACCTCGCTCACGCTCCAAGTCGTTGCTGTCGAGCACTTGGCCGCTCAAGTCCTGTCCGTCGCGGAACAGGTTTCCGGCCAGCATCATCTTGTCCACGAGCGTCGTCTTGCCATGGTCTACGTGGGCGATAATCGCAATGTTTCTAATGTCCTGCATACTAATACCTTGTAAAATCGGGTGCAAAGGTACATTATTAAATTAAGAATTAAGAATTAAGGATTAAGAAAATGACAATATGACGGGTGTTTTAAGCGTTTTGTAATGCAACCTTGCATTATCGTAGTTGTCAACCGGTGCATTGTCAGAAAGCAAGGGCAACGGCGTGAAAGCGCGTCAATGTGTCAGCGGAAGAAAATCCGTCATTTTGCGTAAAACAGCAAACGGAGAGGCTGTTCACTGCTGTTTTTACGGCGAAAGATGACCTTTGGCTACGCCGTTCATGGCCTTTCGTGTTGCAAAAGGTGGCCTTCCGCATTGTCAAAAGGCATCTTTTGCAGCCTTTTCAGCCGTCAAAACAGTGCGTTTCAACCGTGTTTCCGCATGCAAGACACGGCCTTTTGCACGTTTTTTAATGTCGTATTATTGCACACTTGGAGGTTGATGTAACGTAAAATGCTTACATTGCAATAGTTATGTGTGCACACTCCAGCATGCGATATTTCCGCACAAGAAATTTGTTTTGCCAAATAACGCCGTCTCGGAGCGTTGGGAAAAAACGATGTGTCACGGTTGCCTTTTATATTGTTGCAAAGTGTCAGCCGGTCTGAAAGCGTATTGTTGGACAATAGTCGGCCGAATGTTAAAAAAGCCTCGCACGCCAACAGATTTTTAATTTTTAATTTTTAATTTTTAATTTAATGTCGTACCTTTGCACCCGAATTCGGAAAATCCGATGCATTCGACGCCGGGCGCACCCGTGATTGAGGGGTTGGCCGGGGGAAGGATGTAATAGAAAAACTTTTAATCAATCACAAACAAATGTATTTAAATCCCGAGAAAAAGCAGGAAATCTTCGGCAAGTACGGCGCGTCTAACACTGACACCGGCTCGGCAGAGAGCCAGATTGCATTGTTCTCATACCGTATTGCCCACTTGACGGAGCACCTCAAGAAGAACCACAAGGACCACGTGACACAGCGTTCGTTGACCATCCTCGTCGGCAAGCGTCGTCGTCTGCTTGACTATCTGTACAAGCGCGACATCAATCGTTACCGTGCCATCATCAAGGCTCTTGGCCTGCGCCGTTAAGGTAAAGCAAAGAAGAATAGATTGAAAGAAACGCGAAAGCGCGGAACAGCATCATGCTTGTTCCGCGCTTTTGGTTTTTATGATAGGAGTTAAGGGCGTTAGAGTAGTTAAAGGAGTTAAAGTCAAATGTTTTGCTGGCTGTTTGTCGCTTGCCTGTTGTATCTGTCTTATCAGCCTAATCAGTCCTATTCAAACAGCGGGCTTACACGAACGGCAGGGCGATGAACAACGCTCCGCTTGCCATTACGATAAGATAAAACACCAAACGGGGATTGTCCAACCGGTCGTGGCACGACAGACTGAGCGCCGTTCCTACGACTCCGATTAGCGTGAAGATGACTGCCGCCTGTATGTATTGCGGTTCGCCGAACCATGAAGAGGCCACGGCTAAGAGGATGATGAGCGCGATGAATGTTATCGGTACCATCCATGTGAGGATGTTTTGCTTAATCATTGCCTTGTGTCTTTAGTTCCGCCGAATGCCGGCTGTGTGTTTGTTACAGTATTAAGGCAAGTGCCTTGATTATATAACCGATGCCCCATAAGGTGAAAAGGATGCTGAAAAAGATTGCGCCGAACGGCTTTTTGCCCTGCTTCCTCCTTTTAAGATAGTGCAGAAACTCGGCTATTCCCGTGGCGGCGACAAGCAGTCCGACGGTCATATACAGCCATGCCGGTATGTCATCCATCTGTCTTATTATGACCAAAAACGCTGCGATTACGCCTCCAAGCAGGCCATACACGTCGTCCCAGCTAAACTGTTTGTCTTCTTCTGTAATCATTTTCATGCGCAAGGAGTGTTTTTTCAGACAGTGTGTTCAAGTATTTCGTTGAGCGGAAGCATGACGAAGTCGCGTTCGTGCATCAGCGGATGGGGTATTACGAGGCCGGGTTCGTCCACGTGTATGTCGTCATACGTCAGTATGTCGATGTCGATAATGCGGTCGTGATACTGTCCGTCGGTTGACTTCCGCGTGCGCCCCATCTCGCGCTCGATGGCCTGTGTGGCCTCAAGTACGCCGCGCGGAGTGAGCGAAGTCTCAACGCACACGGCGGCGTTGGTGAACATGTTGTCGGAAGAAAAGCCCCAGGGCTCGGTCTTGTAGAGCGAACTTGTGCGCACAACGGTACCCACACGCTCGCCGAGAAGCCTCACTGCGTCGGCTATGTTCCGCCTGCCGTCGCCGAGATTTGTGCCCAATCCCAAGTAAACTGTGTGCATGTTTTATAATTAAGAATTAAGAGTTAAGAATTAAGAAAATTACTTTTGCAAGTTCAAGGCATATTTTCTTAATTCTTAACTCTTAATTCTTAACTTCTTTAGTCGTTCACAATAAGCATCGCGTCGCCGTAGCAGCCGAACTTGTAGCCGTTCTTCAGCGCCATGTCATACGCCTGCATAACAAGTTCGTAGCCGCCGAATGCCGCGGTTGACATGAGCAGCGGCGACATGGGATGGTAGAAGTTGGAAATCATCGAGTCGGCAACGCCGAACTCGTAAGGTGGGAAGAGGAACTTGTTTGTCCAGCCTTCGTATTCTTTCAGCAGCTTGTCCGTGCCCACGGCAGTCTCCGTAGCCTTGATGACACTTGTGCCTACGGCGCACACATGATGGCCTGCCTGCTTGGCGTTGTTGACCGTCTTGCATGCTTCAGCACCGATAAACATCTGCTCCGAATCCATCTTGTGCTTCGTAAGGTCCTCTACTTCAATTTCGTGAAAGTTGCCGAGGGCGCAGTGAAGGGTGATGAACGCGAACTCGATACCCTTTATTTCCATGCGCTTCATCAGCTCGCGGCTGAAGTGAAGGCCGGAAGCCGGGGCGGTGACGGCGCCTTCGTTCTTGGCGAAAATGCACTGGAAGTCGTCTATATCCTCGGGAGTGGCCGGGCGTTTGTCCACGATGTAGTGGGGCAGTGGCGCTTCGCCGAGTGCGTAAAGGTCACGCTTGAACTCGTCGTGTGGGCAGTCATAGAGGAAGCGCAGCGTGCGTCCGCGGCTCGTGGTGTTGTCAATCACCTCGGCAACCATCGTCCCGCTGTCGTCGAAAAACAGCTTGTTGCCTATTCGTATCTTGCGTGCCGGCTCCACGAGGACGTCCCAAAGGCGCATCTCTTCATTGAGTTCGCGCAGCAGGAACACCTCAATCTTCGCGTCGGTCTTCTCCTTCGTGCCGTAAAGACGCGCCGGAAACACCTTCGTGTCGTTGAAGATGAAGGCGTCACCCTCGTCGAAATAGTCGAGTATGTTGCGGAAGTCAAGGTATTCAGGGTTGCCGTTCTCGTCTTTCAGAGGTTCCCCCTTGTCGTCCGTTTTGTACATGTCTATCTTCTGTGACACCCTGTGTATCACCATCAACCGGCACTCGTCGCGGTGGTAAGGTGGGTTGAGGGCTATGGCTTCTTCAGGCAGTTTGAACTTGAATTGTGACAGTTTCATATCTTGTTTTCCTCCGTTATAATGTCTTCTATTGTCTGTTTTTCCAACCATTGTGGAAAGTCGTCAAGCGTGACGCAGTCTTCCACCCGTATGTCTCCAACCCTTGTGCGGCGCAGTGCGGTAAGATACGCGCCGCTGCCAAGGGCTTCGCCGATGTCGCGTGCCAACGCACGGATGTATGTTCCCTTGCCGCACACCACGCGGATGGACATCTGCATCAGTTCGGGTGAGAACGATGTAAGCTCTATCTCGTCTATTCTCAGCGTCTTTGGCTTCAGCTCCACGTCGCGCCCTTTGCGCATAAGGTCGTATGCGCGGTCGCCGTTCACCTTGCAGGCGGAGTATGCCGGGGGCACCTGTTGTATCTCTCCGATGAACGTCTTGAGCTTTTCCTCGATGAGGCTGCGTGTTATGTGCTCCGTCGGGAACGTCGCGTTGACAGGATGTTCCATGTCGTAGCTGGCCGTGGTAGCGCCGAGTTGCAATGTGGCTGTGTACTCCTTGGTGTGCCGTTGCAGCTCGTCAATGCGCTTGGTGGCGCGTCCCGTGCAAAGGATTAGCACGCCGGTGGCCAGAGGGTCGAGCGTTCCGGCATGGCCGGTCTTCATCCTTTTCACGCCGAGCTTCTGCGAAATGAGGTAGCGGACACGTGCCAACGCGCCGAAACTTGACATCCTGTAGGGCTTGTCAAGGCATATTATCTCTCCTTCGTGGAAGTTCATCGGCTCTTAATCGGTCATTTTCATCTCGACGCCACACAGCGTACAGATGATTATTATGAGGCCTACGATTATGCGGTACCAGCCGAACGCGGCGAAACCATACTTCGCTACGTAGTTGATGAAGAACTTTATGGCGAGTATGGCGACGATGAACGCCACCACCGAACCTATGATGAGCGTCTCCAGATTGTTGCCCTGTGTCAGCAGGGAGCCGCCTCCGTGGGTGAGCATCTTGTACGTTTCAAGGCATGTCGCGCCGAACATTGTCGGCACGGCGAGGAAGAACGAGAACTCGGCCGCGGCCTTGCGAGTGAGCCGTTGGCTCATTCCGCCCACGATGGTTGCCATCGAACGCGACACGCCAGGTATCATGGAGATGCACTGTACGAGGCCGATTATCAGGGCGCGCTTGTATGTCAGGCGCGTTTCTTCGCTTCCCTTGTTGAATATGCGGTCGCAGAACAGCATGAACACGCCGCCGATTATGAGCATCCAGGCCACGAGCTGAACGTTGCCGAGGTTGGACTCAATGAAGTCGTTGAACGCCAGGCCAAGCACGACGGCTGGCAACACGCCCACCACGAGGCGTGCGTAGAAGTCGAACATGGCGCGCCAGTACGACTTGCCTTCACGCTTGGTGTCGGGTCGGAAAAAGCGTTTCCAGTAAAGGCAGATGACCGAAAGGATGGCGCCGAACTGTATTATAACGGTGAAAGCCTTTACGAACGGTGTGCTTTCCACGCCCAAAAGGCTCTGTGCGATTATCATGTGCCCCGTAGATGACACGGGAAGGAACTCAGTCAGGCCTTCTACGATGGCGATGACTATCGTTTCAAACAAATCCATAAGTCGTCAGTGTTTATTCTTTTGCGTTGTCGATGTCGTCGGTTGCGTTGTCCTTGGGCTTGCGTATGATGGCGTAGACTATCGACACGAAGCCGATGAAGCATACCGCCGGAGCCACTTTTATGCGCAAGGGGCTGAATATTTCCGGGTTGAAAGAGCCGTCTTCAGTGCCTCCGCCGCTCATAAGCAGGAAGCCGATGATTACAATCGCCATCCCCACGGCTACGAGGATGAAGTTCATACGGTCGAATGCAAAGTTTCTTTTGTCCATTTCTTTATTGTTAGTTGACGAGGAACGAGTGACGAGCAGACAAGCCGATATGCCTTGAAGGCCGCTCTTTGCTCCCAGCCCCGCCGTTTAATTTTTAATTGTTACTTGTTAATTTATCGTGCCGCCTGTCAGATTTTGTACAGGTCGCCGGCCTTCATGCGCAGGAATTTGTTTACCGACACGCAGGCGCAGAACAGCGTGATGAGCAGTCCGAAGAGGAACACCGAGCCGCCCGTAACGGCCATCACCTGCCACGTTATCACCGTCATGACGCCCGGCTCGTAAGTGTAAAGGGCGTATATGCCGGCGGCCAGCACCCCGTCGGCCAGCAAGGCGGCCAGCAGTCCGATGCCTACGGCGTTGGCGAGGAATGGCCTTCGGATGAAGCCCCACGAAGCGCCGACAAGCTTCATCGTGTGTATGGTGAAGCGACGGGCGTACATTCCCAGTTTCACAGTGTTGTTGATGAGCGAGAACGATACGCACGTAAGCAGCACTGCGAGCACAAGCAGCACGATGTTTATTTTCCCGAGGTTGCGGTTTACGCTGTCCATAAGATCCTGGGGGTATACTATGTCGGTTACGCGCTTGTCGCTCTTGAGGCTCGACGCAATCCATTTCAGCGAGTCGGTGTTGGCGTATTGCGCCTTCAGCTGCAGCTCGATGGAGGCCACAAAGGGGTTCATGCCGATGAACTCGCTCGGGTCGGTGCCCATGGCGGCGGTCTGTTCCTTCAGGGCTTGCTCCTTACTAATATAAATAAGGTGGTTGATGTACGGCCGTTTGCCCAATTCCTTGCACAGACGTTGCGCCTCCGGGTCGGTTATGTCCTCGCCGAGCATCATCGTTACCGTAAGGTTCTCTTTTACGTATGCGGAAAGGTTGCGTGCCGAAAGCACGGAGAACACCACCATTCCCAATAGAATGAGCACCAACGCGGTGCTTATACATAATGTTATCCCTTGTAATCCGTGGCGGACACGGGACTTTTTTCGTCTCTTACCCATTACTTAGTGGCTATAACACACCTAATTTGGTGCAAAGTAACAAAAAATTATCCGCACAGCCAACGGTTTAACTACTATTAACAACCGACGTCCTTCCGGCAGCCTTCCAGCGTGTGGCGGAAGGCTGCATGGCGAGCGTTCCGGCCGTGCCGGCAGGCTTTTTGGGCGGCGTTTACGCACCGTTTCCGCCGCCGTTTGCGGCCTCCTGCGTAACGTGTTGATACTCAACGCGTTGCAAAAGGTCGTCTTTTGCAACGTAAAAGGTGGTCTTTTGGAAGGTAAAAGGTGACCTTTTGGCTTGCAAAAGGTGGCATATTGAAAACCCGCCCTGACCAAACCGGAGACCCACCCCGGCTCTCCCGAAGGGAGGGAGCTTGGTTGCCTGTACTTTTTTAGTTACAATCGAGGCACCCGGAAATAGTCATGCCGCACGCCGATGCGGCATCTATGATGTGCTGTTTGCGTTGTCCGGCGTTCCCACCCTTCTCCGCCAAGCTCCGATTTTCAATTCTTTTTTGTTGTTGCCGTTCGCCGGATTGTCGTTTTTTGTCATCTTTCTGCGTACCCGTAGTGTCTCTATTACAGTAACATTTGCGGTTTTGTGCAATTAAAAGTTTGCCTTTTTGGAAAACTTTTGGCCGAAAATTTATTTGCAAATAATCAGAAAAGTATTTTTATTTGTCGAAAAATGTTCGTAGTTTTGCAGCATTGTTCAATTTACCTAAGTCATCATGGAAAATAGAAAAACTTACTCGTTCGAGGAAGCATACCAGGCATCCTTGGCTTATTTCGACGGCGACGAACTGGCCGCAAGGGTGTGGGTGAACAAGTACGCGCTGAAAGACAGCTACGGAAACTTGTTTGAAAAGACACCCGCCGACATGCACTGGCGCATCGCCAACGAAGTTGCCAGGATTGAAAACAAATACGACAACCCGTTGAAGGCCGAAGAAGTGTTTGAACTTCTTGACCGTTTCAAATACATAGTACCTGCAGGCAGCCCAATGACCGGCATTGGAAACAACTTCCAGGTGGCGTCGCTGTCAAACTGCTTCGTCATCGGCCTTGACGGCGATGCCGACTCTTACGGCGCCATACTGCGCATCGACGAGGAGCAGGTGCAGCTGATGAAGCGCCGCGGGGGCGTGGGCCACGACCTCTCGCACCTGCGTCCCAAAGGCTCGCCGGTAAACAACTCGGCGCTCACTTCAACCGGACTTGTACCCTTCATGGAGAGGTACAGCAACTCCACGCGCGAGGTGGCGCAGGACGGACGGCGCGGCGCGCTGATGCTGTCGGTAAGCATAAAGCATCCCGACAGCGAGGCTTTCATCGACGCCAAGATGACTGAAGGGAAAATCACAGGTGCGAACGTGTCGGTGAAAATCGACGACGAGTTCATGCGTGCGGCTGTGGAAGACAGGGAATACGTGCAGCAGTTCCCCATTGACAGCAACGAGCCGATGGTGAAAAAGAACATCAGCGCGAAGCAGCTTTGGGGCAAGATTGTACACAACGCGTGGAAAAGCGCAGAGCCGGGAGTGCTCTTCTGGGACACCATCCTGCGCGAAAGCATACCCGACTGCTACGCCGACCTCGGCTTCCGCACCGTGTCTACCAACCCGTGCGGCGAGATACCG
Source organism: uncultured Prevotella sp. (assembly GCA_900551055.1). Classification (GTDB taxonomy): domain Bacteria; phylum Bacteroidota; class Bacteroidia; order Bacteroidales; family Bacteroidaceae; genus Prevotella. The sequence goes on from URUK01000005.1 coordinate 73,515, forward strand.
CTCTGTCCTTACGACTCGTGCCGCCTGCTGTCAATCAACCTCTACTCATACGTTGTCAACCCGTTCACCGACAAGGCGTACTTCGATTACGACCTGTTCCGCAGGCATGTGGGGCTGGCGCAGCGCATAATGGACGACATCGTGGACATGGAGCTTGAGAAGATTGACCTCATAATGGAGAAAATCAAGAGCGACCCGCAGGGCGAAGAGGTGAAATTCACGGAGTATCACCTGTGGGAAAAAATCAAGCACAAGAGCGGATTGGGCCGCCGTACAGGCGTGGGCATAACGGCTGAAGGCGACATGCTCGCCGCCATGGGGCTGCGCTACGGCACGCAGGAGGCCACCGACTTCTCCGTTGAAGTGCATAAGACGCTGGCCCTGTCGGCTTACCGCTCGTCGGTGACGATGGCCAAAGAGCGCGGCGCTTTTGCCGTGTACGATACCAAGAGGGAAGAGAACAACCCCTTCATAAGCCGTCTGCGCGAAGCCGACCCCGGGCTTTACGCCGACATGGCGAAGTACGGAAGGCGCAACATTGCCTGCCTTACCATCGCCCCCACAGGCACAACAAGCCTCATGACGCAGACAACAAGCGGCATAGAGCCTGTGTTCATGCCAGTGTACAAGCGCCGCCGCAAGGTAAATCCGAACGATACCGACGTGCATGTTGACTTCGTTGACGAAGTGGGAGACTCGTTTGAGGAGTACATCGTTTACCACCGCAAGTTCATCGAGTGGATGAAGGTGAACGGAATAGACACCGGCAAGCGTTACACCCAAGAGGAAATAGACGACCTCATAGCGAAGTCGCCGTATTATAAGGCCACTGCCAACGATGTTGACTGGCTTATGAAAGTGCGCATGCAGGGGGCCATCCAGAAATGGGTGGACCACAGCATCAGCGTGACAATCAACCTTCCCAACAACGTTGACGAGGCTCTTGTCAACCGCCTGTACGTAGAAGCATGGAAGTCAGGCTGCAAGGGATGCACCGTTTACCGTGACGGCTCGCGCTCGGGAGTGATGCTTTCGGTTGAAAAGAAAAAGGAAAAAGGCGGCGAGGAAATCACTACGCAGCAGCAACTGCCGCCCTGCCGCCATCCGGAAGTTACCGAGGTAAGGCCCAAGGAGCTTGAATGCGATGTGGTAAGGTTCCAGAACAACAAGGAAAAGTGGGTGGCGTTTGTCGGCCTGTTGGACGGCTATCCATACGAAATCTTTACCGGATTGCAGGATGACGACGAAGGCATCGTATTGCCGAAGACCGTCACCAAGGGCAAAATAATCAAGCAGGTGAACGAAGACGGAAGCAAACGTTATGACTTCCAGTTCGAGAACAAGCGCGGTTACAAGACCACAGTGGAGGGCCTTAGCGAAAAATTCAACCCTGAATACTGGAACTATGCCAAGCTGATATCAGGCGTGCTGCGTTACCGCATGCCAATCGAGCACGTCATAAAGCTTGTCAGCTCGCTTCAGCTTAAGAGCGAAAGCATCAACACTTGGAAGAACGGTGTGGAGCGTGCGCTAAAGAAATACATCACCGACGGCACCGAGGCGAAGGGACAGAAATGCCCGGCTTGCGGACAGGAGACGCTTGTCTACCAGGAAGGATGCCTCATCTGCAAGAACTGCGGGGCGTCAAGGTGCGGATAAATTGACAATTCATAATTCATGATTCATGATTCATAATCGTGGCATACGCCGTTCCTTGTTGTATGTAATGGCAAAAGCCGGGGCGTACAGGACAATATTATGAAAGGTGGGTTGTGGATTATGAGCCGCCATAGTGCAACCCGATTATGAATTGTGAATTATGAGTTATGAATTGAAATCAGGCTACGTGTGCCTCAACGGCCTGCGTTTCCACGCCAACCACGGGGTTCTGCCGCAGGAAAGGGTGACTGGCGGCGAGTATGTTGTGAGCATACGTGCCAAGTATTTGTTCGATAAGGCGGTGCAAAGCGACGATGTCGCCGACACGCTTAATTACGCCGAGATGTTTGAAATCATAAATAAGGAGATGCAGACGCCGTCCTGCCTGCTCGAACATGTTGCAGGCAGGATAGGCGGAAGCATTATGGAGAAGATGCCTATGATTGAGGCTCTCGACGTGACTCTTGAGAAGTTGAATCCACCTATGGGGGCTGACATACGCAGCGCGTCCGTGGAATTACACTTAATAAATGATAAAACTTTTTGATGGTTGGCAGTTTTTTAACGACAAAAAACTACCTTTGCATCCGTAAAAGAGCACTCATGGGCAAAAAGGTGATTTTCGTTTTACTGGCATTTGTCTCTTTCTCTGCCGTGGCATTGTGTGCAGACAAGCGTTTCACGCTCGTCATCGATGCCGGGCATGGCGGCCATGACACCGGTGCGAAGGGTGATTTCTCTTACGAAAAGACCATCAATCTCAATGTGGCTTTGGCTTTCGGCCGGTATGTCGAGCGGTATTGTCCCGATGTAAAGGTCGTGTATACGCGGAAGACCGACGTGTTTGTGCCGTTGCACAAACGCGCTTCAATCGCCAATAAGAACAAGGCCGACGTATTCATATCAATCCATACAAACGCCCTTCCTAACGGACACATCGCACGCGGGCTTGAGACTTACACAATGGGTATGCGTCGTTCGGACGAGAAGCTGAGTGCGGCCAAGCGCGAGAACTCGGTCATCATGATTGAGGAAGACTACAAGGAACATTACGAGGGGTATGACCCTAACTCGCCGGAAAGCACAATCATGTTCGAGTTCATGCACGACAAGAACATGTCGCGCAGCGTTGAGCTGGCCAAATACGTGCAGAGCAGCGTGTGCTCGATTGCGAAGCGGCAGAACAAAGGTGTCAAGCAGGACGTATTCCTCGTGCTTCGTGAGACCTCGATGCCGGCCTGTCTCATCGAGCTTGGTTTCATAACAACTCCGGACGAGGAGAAGTTCCTGAACAACAAGTCGAACATCGACAAGATGGCGAGGGGCATTTACGAGGCGTTTGCCAAGTACAAAGGAAAATACGACAAGGATATAGCAGTGCCGTACAAGGCCGACAGCCAGCGGAGTGATGACATTCCCGACACGTTTGCGGAAGAGAACGCAGAGCGGACTGACGTAGATGAGGCCGGGAAAGGCGGCAAAGGCGATACCGGAAAGGCCGTTGAAAGGGTGGATGAGAATACATTTGGCGGACAGGAGACGACTGGCAAGCCGGTATTCAAAGTCCAGATACTTGCCAGCAGCAAGCGTATCGCGGCAGGGAGCAGCCAGTTCAAGGGGCTTGACGGCGTTGACTGTTATGAGGAAAACGGACTTTACAAATATACATACGGCGCATCCGCCGACTACAACGAAGTCTACCGCCTGCGCAAGTCCATCTTGGACAAGTTCCCGGAGGCGTTTATCATAGCCTTCAAGAATGGCGCTAAGATGAACGTAAGCCAGGCAATACGAGAGTTTAAGTCAAAATAAAGCAGAGCAATATGAAGTTTTTTAGCAAAGAAGTCAAGATAGCCTTAGTGGCGATATGCGGCTTGGTAATCCTTTTCTTCGGGATGAACTTCCTGAAAGGGCTAAACCTTTTCTCCACTTCAAACACTTATTTCATATCCTTCAAGAACATAAGCGGCCTTTCAGCGTCAAGCCCGATATATGCCGACGGTTATCAGGTCGGGGTCGTAAGCGGCATACAATACAGCTATGACAATTCAGGCAGCATATCAGTAAAGGCCGAAATAGACAACCGCCTGCGCATACCGAAAGGCAGCAGTGCCGAAATCGTGAGCGACATGCTCGGCAACGTGAAAGTAAACCTGCTGCTTGCCAACAATCCGAGGGAGCGTGTCAATCCGGACGAGACAATCCAGGGAGACATCAATGATGGCGCGCTCGGCAAGGTCAAGGATATCATCCCGGCAGTCACACAGCTTTTGCCGAAGCTCGACTCCATACTGACAGGTGTCAACGCGCTGCTTTCCAATCCTGCCCTTGCGCATTCCTTGCAGAACGTCGAGACTGTGACTGGCGACCTGACTGTCACCACACGCCGCGTAAACAACCTGCTCGCCACACTTGAAGGGCGTGTACCAGGCATGATGACGCGCACCGACAGCATACTGTACAGCGCCAACACGCTGGCGAAAAACCTGAGTTCTGTCGACGTTGCCGCAACGGTGGCGCGTGTGGACGAGACCCTTGCCAATGTGGAGGAGTTTACCGAGCAGCTTAACAACAACCAAGGAACGCTCGGCCTGCTCATGCGCGACCCGTCGCTTTACAACAATCTTACAAGCACCATGCGCTCGGCAGACTCGCTGCTTATCGACCTCAAGGCCCATCCGAAGCGTTATGTACACTTCTCTTTGTTCGGAAGGAAAGACAAATAAATATCCGCATACGTAACACGTTGACTTCCAACGAGTTGTAAAAGGCCACCTTTCGCAATGCAAAAGGTGGCCTTTTATCGTGCAAAACATGACCTTTTACGATGCGTTTTGCCGTCTTTTGCAAAACTATTGGCCGCAAGCGGCATCACAGTAAACCGCCACATGTCCCGCCGGCGGCGGCAAACTGCCGCCTGTCCGGTTAATTTAAAAATCATCTAAATAGCGGTTCTGTAGCCGATAAGTTCACGGAACAACACCGAAACGCGCCTTGGCAAACAGTTTCGCAGGGCTGAAAACCAAACAGTCCGGTTTCCTGTTCCCCATTCGCATGTGGCACATAAAATCTTATTTTACAAGCACTTGCACTTTTGCAAGCGCAAATATTACATCGCTGTTACAAAAAAACACATAAAGTGCCGTAACACCGACAGTTACGTAAAAACGACATTCTGCCAACAAAAAGTTTTATTTGTTTGTCTCGATAATTTTTACGAAATTTGCAAACGCTTAAAAAGACAAAGCGTCGAAAGACATATAATAATTCTTCCTGACATGGATTATACCCCGAACGCACTTTGGGACAAATGCCTTTTGCTTATAAAGGAAAATGTCTCCGAGCAGCAATATAACGCTTGGTTCAGGCCGATAGCCTTCGAGTCGTTCCACGAAGCGGGCAGGACACTTATCCTTCAAGTGCCCAGCAACTTCTTCGTTGAATATCTTGAAGAGAACTACGTCGGCCTGCTCACCAAAGTGCTGACCAAATATTTCGGCCCCAACATAAGGCTGAACTACCGCATAATGGTGGACAAGACGCACAGGCTGACGCAGGAAGTGGAGCCGGAACCGATAGCCGACATCGACAAGACGCCGCAGCGGACAACGCGCATCAACCAGTCGCCCACGGCGCTCGACGCTGCCAAGCCGCAGGACATCGACTCCCAGCTCGACCCTCGCCACACCTTCGCCAACTACATCGAGGGCGACAGCAACAAGCTGCCGCGCTCCGTCGGGTTGTCGATAGCCGAGCATCCGAAGTCGACCCAGTTCAACCCCATGTTCATATACGGCCCTTCCGGCTGCGGAAAGACCCACCTTATAAACGCCATCGGCGTGCGCACAAAAGAACTGTATCCGCAGAAACGCGTGCTGTACATCAGCGCAAGGCTGTTTCAGGTGCAGTACACAGACGCCGTGCTGAAGAACTGCACCAACGACTTCATCAACTTCTACCAGACAATCGACATGCTCATTGTCGACGACATACAGGAGTGGGTGTCGGCAACGAAGACGCAGGAAACGTTCTTCCACATCTTCAACCACCTTTTCCGCAACGGCAAGCGCATCATCTTGGCGTGCGACCGGCCGCCGGTCGACCTCCAAGGCATGAGCGACCGTCTGCTGACACGCTTCAGCTGCGGACTCATTGCCGAGCTTGAGAAGCCTAACATACAGCTCTGCGTCGACATACTCAAAAGCAAAATCAAGCGTGACGGCTTGCGGATACCAGAGGACGTGGTGCAGTTCATCGCACAGACAGCCAACGGAAGCGTGCGCGATTTGGAAGGAGTTATCAACTCGCTGCTGGCCTTCTCCGTAGTGTACAACTGCAAGATAGACATGCGTCTGGCCGAAAGGGTAATCAAACGCGCCGTCAAGATAGACAACGAACCGCTTACGATGGACGACATCCTCGACACCGTGTGCAACCATTTCAACGTCTCCACCACCGCCGTTATGAGCCGCAGCCGCAAGCGCGACTATGTTGTGGCGCGTCAGGTGTCGATGTACTTGGCGCAGAAATACACCAAGATGCCGGCCTCGCGCATAGGAAAGCTCGTTGGCGGACGCGACCACTCGACCGTAATCCACAGCTGCACGCAGGTGGAGACACGGCTGAAAATAGACAAGATGTTCAGCAGCGAGATACAGAGCATTGAAAACTCGTTTAAGCTGAAGCGATAAACAATAAAGGGATGAACCGCCGACGGTTCATCCCTTTTTCTTCAACCGGTACGCATTAAGCCGCCTAAGGCCGTCCGTCATGTGCGGCATCGCCGCCATACGTCACAGGAATTGTACACGACAATGTTGAAAGCGGCGACTATCAGCAGGAAAACATGGTCTTCGGCAACCTTCTTCTCCGCCTTGTAACGCACTGCTACGCGGCACAGGAAGTAAATCCCGAAGAATACGGCGTTGGCTGTTTGCAGCATGTCTCCCGTCTGTTCGTCAAACAATCTGTCGACTTTTTCGCTGCTGAACACGAGGGTTACGAAATAAATCACCCAGAACAGATAAAACATTATGCTGTCAACTCTTCTCATGGCGGTAAGATTTTAATAGGAATAAAAGGCTTTGCCGGTAATCAGCTTATGCAAATATACAACTTTTCTTTGTAAATCCTTGATTATAATTTGAATATATTTCTTATTTTTGCAATGAGTAAAAATACTTATTCCATTGAGTAAAATGTAGGCGATATGTATAAAAGAGCAGAATATCAGGTGATTACGGACAGGATGAAAGAGCCTCGAAGGTTTATTCAAGTCGTAATGGGTGTCCGTCAGATAGGCAAGTCTACGGTTTAAAATTTAATATAGTACGACATTAAAAAAAGGTATTCTTGCTATCAATGGTAAGTGTTTGGCATAATCTCATACAATATTTTGCAAAGTTGAAATTGCTGAGATATTATGTCGCATGTGGCTTAATAAAAACAATTTGAATTTCCTTACAATTTCAAAAGGCCGCATTTTACATTCTAAAATGCGGCCTTTTATCGTATGAAAGGTGGCCTTTTGGCGTGTAAAAGGCCACCTTTTGCAGGGCTGTCCTTGGCGGATGAAAACTGCAAGGGAAAGCCGCCGGAATGTAACGGAATGTAAGCAAAGGCGCGGAAGCTGTGTCGGAAAAGTGTACAGACACAGCGGCATCGCCGTATTAAGGCCACAAAATCGTGGCATTTGTTTGCGCGTTAAGATTATTTTGCTACCTTTGCACTGTCACGCCTGCAAGGCGCGGCATGGAATTAGAGCATGACTAACGTGTTTATGAACTTCGTCCTCATCTCAAAATAACGGCCAAATTACTTGGGATGAACAAGAGGATGGAAGGGAATAGATGCGCCCGGATGCGGGCGTTTTTCTCCTTTTATTTATCTTGTTCGGGGTGCTTGGCCGTTCCCTTGGGATGATAAGGATTGTGAAAAAGATGTCCACTCTTTTTCCGTGCATTCTTATTGCGACAGAGAAAATCCCTAAATAACGGCCAATTATGAAAGGTTTTCTTTTATAGGAAGAGGTCGTAATATAACAGGAGACAAGCTGAATGTTTATGAGTCTGTACAGAATGGCTGGCAGTCTGTGCAATATGACAGTATTTAACGTAAACTTATTTATTAACATAAAAAACACGACAACAATGAAAAAACTATTATTGGCAGTAGCATGCATATTTAGTACTATCACAGCATTTGCTCAAAATGCAAGTGGTGCGTCAACATCGTTCTTTTCGACGGAAAAGGCGGACCATGACGTTAGGTTCGGACTGCGCGCAGGTCTTAACTTTTCTACATGGACGAATGACGGTGACAACGATGTTGATAGCCGCACGGCATTTCATGTTGGTGCAATAGCCGATATTCCGTTGATGAAAAGTTTATACATACAAACTGGCCTTTACGTGCATAGCAAGGGTGCGAAGTATACGGTAAGCGTACTCAATGAATCGTACAAAGAAAGTGCCAGCCCGATATACTTGCAAATACCCGTACTTGCATCTTACCGTTACAACTTTAGCGAGGCTACACAGTTGCAGGTTAATTTTGGTCCGTATTTCGCATATGGAATAGGAGGAAAATATAAGGCCAAGTACAGCGACGGCAGCGACTTGTATGAAGCTGAAGTCGATTTGTTCGGTGATGATGGTTTGATAAAACGTTTCGATTGCGGCTTGCAAGTAGGTGCCGGGATTACATTTGCAAAACATTACAATCTTGGTTTTGCCTACGAGTTCGGCCTTACCGACATTGCTAATGACGACGTTTCTGTTTTTTCGGTAAAAAATAGCAATTGGATGCTTAGCTTAGGCTATATGTTCTGACGGATAAGCAATGTTGTACAGTTGTTAATTACCAATATTTACAATTTCAAAAGGCTGCATTTTACATTCTAAAATGCGGCCTTTTATCGTATGAAAGGTGGTCTTTTGGCATGTAAAAGGCCACCTTTTGCAGTGTCATAAATTACGGTTCGGAATTGTAACCGTAAGCCTTTGTTCCGTTACAGTTTGAAGTTAAACTTCGCTCCGGCCATAACCCACAGTCCGGGTTGCGGCACGTTGCCGTAGTCAACGTAGTCGGTGTCAAACAGGTTGTTGGCCTCCACGTATATGGTGTAGTGCGGCTTGTTCCATGCGAGGCGCGCGTCAACGAGCGAATAGGGCTTGTAATGGCGGTTAACGCCGTCGGGGTCGGTGTACGAGCCTACGCGTTCATGGAAGCGGTAGCTTATGTCCAAGGCGAGGCACGGCGGCAGGTCGAGGCCGAGCCGGGCAACAACCTTGTGGCGGAGGTATTCAAGCGCGTACAGTGATTGCACGCCTTCTTCGCGCCGTTGGCTCTGGTCTATGTACAAGTAGGCCGCGTTCAGCGAGCGCAGCATGCTCTGTCCGGACAGCAGTCGGCGGAAGTCGAGTGCGACGTTGGCTTCAACGCCGGTGGAGTTGATGCGCGCATGGTTGACCGATGTCCACACATTATATGGTGACGAGGAACGAGTTGACGGGTTTGCAAGGGCATTTGCTCCTTGTTCTGTTGCCGGCTCGTCTGCTTGTCCACTTGTTTGCTCGTCTGCTTCTCTTGTGTCCATAATCCAGTCAATCATGTTCTTGCCCCAGTGATGATATATCGACACGGTGGCGCTCACGCCCCCGGCTGCGTATCTTAGTCCGCCCTCGATGGCCGACATCTCCTCCGGCTTCAGGTGCTTGTCGGCCTTGTGGCCGTCAACCGAGTAGTACAGCTCTGTGAACGACGGCATCCGCAGCGACATGTTGAACGATGCGTATGCCTTTAGGGCCGTTGTCAGCGCATAGCTTGCATCGATGCCGGGATAGATTTTGAAAGGCATCTCGCTCCATGTGTTCCTCACCGCGGTGAAGCCTGCCGACGCGGTGAAGCGTCCTATGGTGACGTTGTGTTCGAGGTATAGGCTTATGTTGGTGCGATTAAGCCCCACGGTGTAGTTACGTTCGGTACCGTGTATGTGCTTGGGGGTGTCAAGCGGTTCGCCGAGAGTTGTCGATATGATGTCTTCGTTGCGCGTTTCCGCGCCGAAAGCGGTGCGCCCCAACGTCCAGTCGAACCACGCATTGAGGTTAAGCCCGATGATGTCGGTACGGTGGTAGTTGAACGGCGAACGCTCAGGTGCGTCCCGGTAAAACTCGTAACGGTCGTGATAGCGGTTCCAGTAAACAGACGGAAGGAAGTGGAACCGCCCTGCCTCCGCCTCGGCTTTTACTGCCGTATAAAACTTTAATGTGTGCTCGTATTGCTCGTCTGACAGCGTGCTGTAGAACGTGTTGCTGCCCCAGTCCTTCACGCTCATGCCCGCGTGCCAGCTTACGGTAAGGTCTTTGTCCTTGTAACGTCCCTTGTAAAACGCCCGTCCGCCGCTGTAGTCGGCGTTAAGGTGGCCGTTCTTACTGCGGCTGTAGCCGTCGCTGCGCGTATATCCGCCGCTTACGGAGTTGCTCCATTTGCCTGTTGCCAGTGAAAGGCGCGCTCCTGCGTCGGCATATCCGAACGAACCGCCCCCTGCGTGCACGCTTCCGCCGCTTTCGGCCGCGGCCTTTGTCACAATGTTTATCGCCCCGAGCAGCGACGATGTGCCGAAGATGCGCCCGGCAGGGCCTTCTATAACCTCTATTCTTTCAATGTCGCCGATGTCTACGGGCAGGTCGAAGGCGTTATGACCGGTCTGCGGGTCGCAGATGTTTGTGCCGTCGAGCAGTATCGCTATATGCTCGCTCGTTCCGCCGCGTATGCCTATGTCGGTCTGCGCTCCTATTGCTCCGCGCTGTCGGACATCCACTCCTGCGGCGTATTTCAGCAGGTCGTTTACACTTTGTGCAGGCGCGGCGGCAATCTCCTCGCGTCCCAGCACAGTTACAATTCTCGGTGCGCGGCCGGCGGCCAGCGGTGCGCGTGATGCTGTAACGTCAACTTCGTCGAGCATGACGGTGCGTGTCGAGTCGGCCATGCCTGTGCCGGCCATGTCCGTGCGCACGCTTACGCCGTCAGCCTTGGCGTAAGTCAACGTTGCGACGCTGAGCGTTCCGATGAGCACTTCGCGGCCGAGGCATGCGAACAGGGCATACCTTTTGCGGCTGAAGTGCGTGAACTTCAGGCTCTCGCGCTTGTTGAAAACTGTTTTGTACATAAATAATTATTAAACGGTTAACGTTCCGCAACGTGCGGAACTGGCGGCAAAGGTAATACAAATAAGCAAGAAAACCGTGCCCGATGCATCCGAAAGCTCATGTCGCAGGCCTGTTTTTACTCAGCTTCTATACGTTTGCCGCCTTGCGTCCATTGCTTTCCTGCTCTGCGGTGAAAGCTGAAAGTATTTCCGCTTTTATTTCGTTCAATCGAATTTTTGTATTACCTTTGCATCGGTTTTCAAGCCGAATACATTTTTAAAAAGCGCTTGTGGCGGAATTGGTAGACGCGCCAGACTTAGGATCTGGTGTCTCACGACGTGTAGGTTCGAGTCCTATCAGGCGCACGAAGATGATTGCCAAGTGGTTGATGTCCAGCCGCTTGGCATTTTGTTTTGTGCCGTTTGGCGTGGCTTTGGCGTGCTTTTGTGCATTGTCGGGGCCGGTTTAAGCGGCGTGCAGGGACGCTTCGTCTTAAGGATTATTAAGACATGGCGTTTCCGTTTTTCTTTACATTGTGTTTTTATAAACCAGAAGTTGAAATGTGGTTTGAAGCGTGTTGCTGACCGTTTTTTCGTACTTTTTAAGTCGGAAAATGGCGGTTTTGAGGCCTGATTTTGGCGTTTTTCACGCAGAACGGCGGCTTAAAGCGGTGCGAAAGATGGTCAAACGCATTGCAAAAGGTGGCCTTTTGCAGTGTGAAAGGCCACCTTTTGCAGAGCTTCCGGACTTGTGTTATTGAGGCTTTGACCGTAAGCCGTTGGTTTATAGCGTTATACGTGAAATGCCGTAAAACGCCGTTTTTCGTGCCAAACGGTGTTTTTGTATTCATCAATGGCTTTCTCAAGGGCTTAAACGGATTTCTGTTTGTGCTTTTGTTAACATTATTATGCAAGACAAAAACTTTTATAACACTTTATTTAAGGAGTTAAAGAAGTTATAGGAGTTAAAGAAATTATAGCCAATAGCTTAACCGCAGACAACCAACAAGGCATTCGGCTTTAACTTCTAACGAAGCGTAGCGGAGTGAATCGTGTTGTTGAGCGTAGCGAGAAACTTCTTTAACCCCTTTAACTTCCTTGCCAAAATATTTTGCATTTCGCTCTTTTTGCACTATCTTTGTACCTTGCAAAGTGGCCGGGACACGTTTCTGCGCCGCATTCAATGCCGCCCGGCGGCATTTTCTTCATATACAACAACATCATCATGGACGACGAGATAAAGGACAACGAGAGCTTCGAGGAGCAGGCCGAGGACGTGGAACAGCCCGAAGAGGGCGTGGTGCAGGCCGGCGGCGAAGTGTACAAGCCTGTCAACAGGTTTGACGCTTCGGTGGTGCATCACCTTAGCGGAATGTACCAGAACTGGTTTCTCGACTATGCCTCTTACGTTATACTTGAGCGCGCCGTGCCCCACATAGAGGACGGCCTGAAGCCTGTGCAGCGGCGCATACTGCACTCTATGAAGCGCATGGACGACGGACGCTACAACAAGGTGGCCAACATCGTGGGGCACACGATGCAGTTCCACCCCCACGGCGATGCCTCGATAGGCGACGCCTTGGTGCAGCTCGGGCAGAAAGACCTGCTCGTTGACTGTCAGGGAAACTGGGGAAACATACTTACCGGCGACCGTGCGGCGGCTCCGCGATACATTGAGGCAAGGCTGTCGAAGTTCGCCTTGGACGTGGTTTTCAACCCCAAGACCACCGAGTGGCAGTTGAGTTATGACGGAAGGAACAAGGAACCCATAACGCTTCCGGCCAAGTACCCGTTGCTTTTGGCGCAGGGCGCGGAGGGTATAGCCGTCGGCCTGTCGTCGAAAATACTGCCCCACAACTTCAACGAGATATGCGATGCCGCCGTAAGCTGCCTTCACGGCGAGCCGTTCATGCTATATCCCGACTTCCCCACAGGCGGAAGCATCGACGTAAGCAAGTATAACGACGGCCAGCGGGGCGGCGTTCTGAAGGTAAGGGCAAAGATTGAGAAGCTTGACAGCAAGACCCTCGTCATCCGCGAGATACCTTACGGTAAGACCACTTCAACCCTAATAGACTCCATACTGAAGGCAATCGAGAAGGGGAAAATCAAGGCGCGCAAGGTTGACGACAACACGGCGGCGCAGGTCGAGATACAAGTCCACCTGGCACCGGGCGTTTCGTCAGACAAGACTATCGACGCCCTGTACGCCTTTTCGGACTGCGAAATCAACATATCACCCAACTGCTGCGTCATAGAGGACGACAAGCCGCAGTTCCTTTCGGTAAGCGACGTGCTGCGTTATTCGGTCAACCATACGATGGACTTGCTCCGCAAGGAACTTGAAATACGCAAGCGCGAGCTGCTGGAGCAACTGCATTTCGCCTCGCTTGAAAAGATATTCATCGAGGAACGCATATACAAGGACCGCAAGTTCGAGCTTGCTCCCGACATGGACGCGGCCTGCGCGCACATCGACGAGCGCCTTACGCCGTTCTATCCGCAGTTCATCCGCGAGGTGACCAAGGACGACATACTGCGCCTTATGGACATAAAGATGGCGCGGATACTGAAGTTCAACAAGGACAAGGCCGACGAGCTGATGGCCAAAATCAAGGCTGAGGTTGAGGAGATTGACTACAAGCTGGCCCATATGGTTGACGTGACGGCCGACTGGTTTACGTTCCTCAAGCAGAAATACGGCGCCGCCCATCCGCGACTTACCGAGATAAAGAACTTCGACACCATTGAGGCCACCAAGGTGGTTGAGGCCAACGAGAAGCTGTACATCAACCGAAACGACGGCTTTATAGGCACGGGGCTGAAGAAAGACGAGTTTGTTTGCAACTGCTCCGACATCGACGACATCATCATTTTCTACAAGGACGGCAAGTATAAGGTCGTGAAAGTGGCCGACAAGATATTCGTCGGGAAGAACATCCTGCATGTGTCCGTGTTCAAGAAGAACGACAAGCGCACTATATATAACGTGGTTTACCGCGACGGAAAGCTCGGCAAGTACTACATGAAACGCTTTAACGTCACCAGCGTTACGCGCGACCGCGAGTATGACCTGACGATGGGCACGCCGGGTTCGCGTGTCGTTTACTTTACCGCCAACCCCAACGGCGAGGCCGAAGTGATAAAGGTCACCCTCGACCCGGCACCCCGCTTGAAGAACATCTTTAAGGAAAAAGACTTCTCGGAGGTGGCAATCAAGGGGCGTTCGGCGCGCGGCGTGGTGATGACCCGTTTCAACGTACACCGCATTTCGCTGAAGAGCCACGGCCACAGCACGCTCGGCGGACGCAAGGTTTGGTTCGACCCCGACGTGAAACGCCTCAACTACGACGACCACGGACGGCTTCTCGGCGAGTTCAACGAAGGCGACAGCATCCTCGTTGTGCTTGAGGGAGGCGACTTCTACCTGTCGAACTTCGACGTGAACAACCACTATGAGGACAACATACGCATCATAGAGAAGTACGACGAGCACAAGGTGTGGACGGCGGTGCTCTACGATGCCGACCAGCAAGGCTATCCTTACATAAAGCGTTTCATGCTTGAAGGTTCGAAAAGAAAACAGAACTACATCGGCGAAAATCCCGGCAGCCGTCTTGTTTTCCTTACAGACGAGCCTTATCCGCGGTTCCGCATAACCTTCGGAGGCAACGATTCGTTCCGCGACCCGATGGAAGTCGACGCTGCGGAGTTCATCGCCGTAAAGGGCTTTAAGGCCAAGGGCAAGCGCCTTACCACGTGGACTGTCGACAAGATAGAGCAACTTGAGCCGTTGGAGCGTGCCGACGGTGATGCGGATGGTGATGAGGAGGAAGGCGAAGTGCCGTCTGATGAAGCGAAAGACGAGAACCTTGACCCCGATGCAGGCAAGAGCCAGCAGCAGGTTATCGACGAGATTACAGGGCAGCTGAGCCTCTTCGGCGAAGACTGAAAACCTGTCCCTGCCAAGCACACGTGGTGAGTGGATTAGCAAGCAACTATAATTAACCATGCCCCTGCACATGTGAAAGGCAGTGAGGGGCTGCATATTGGATGATGAAAGCGATACGTTTAATTTGCATATCAGTGTTTTTCGTCCTGCCGCTGGCCGTTTTCGGTCAGGGCGGCGACACCTTATATAGTAATAAGGTGATAACAAACGCCCAGATGCTGGGCATTGGCGGAGCAAGCATTCTTGACACTTACCTGTCGCCGGAGGAGTATTCCGGCTGGGAGTTGCGTTATGTTTCGCATACAATCCGTCGCCGCGAAGGCAGCCGCTGGTCCCGCATGCTCATGCACCAAGGCTCGTTTGCATACGCCGACAACCGTTCGGGCAACGGCAACGAGATGGCCGGCATGTACACGTTTACCTACGGAGTGCATTACAACTGGGACTTTATGGGCGGCAGGCTCAACGTAATGGCAGGCGCGCAGGCCGACCTTGACGTGGGCTTCCTTTACAACACGCGCAACGGGAACAACCCCGCGCAGGCGCGTCTGGCGCTCAACGTCGCCCCGAGTGCAGCCGCGACATACCGCTTCAGGCTTGGACGTGTGCCCATGTCGGCGCGTTATCAGGCCAGCGTTCCGCTGTTCGGAGTGATGTTCAGTCCAAATTACGGGCAGTCATATTACGAGATTTTCTCGCGCGGCGATTACGACCACAACGTCGTTCCTACGACAGTCGCCACCACGCCGTCGCTCCGTCAGATGCTCACTGTCGACTTCACGCTCGGCAGGACGACGCTCCGCGTGGGCTATCTCGGCGACTACCGCCAGGCCAAAGTCAACAACCTGAAGTATCATACATATTCAAACATGTTCCTTATAGGTTTTGTAAGGACGTTCAAACTTACCAACATCATCCCATGAAAAAGCTGTTTTACGTCATAATTCCACTTCTTGCGGCCTTCGTTGCGGCATCGTGCGTTGACGAGGAAGAGTTTTCCGACAGTCCGGAAGGTAACTTCGAGGCGCTTTGGAAGATAATGGACGAGCATTATTGCTTCTTCGGCTACAAGGCCGACGAGTACGGACTTGACTGGAACGAGGTGCGTGCAAGGTACAGCCTGCAAGTGGACGAGAGGATGAACGACGACCAGCTGTTCGAGGTTTTGGGCAATATGCTCGGCGAACTGCGCGACGGACACGTGAACCTTTACTCTCCGTTCGACAACGCGAGGTACTGGAGCTGGAAGGAAGACTATCCCACCAACTTCAGCGATTCACTTCTCCGCCGCTATCTCGGAACTGATTACAGGATTGCCTCTGGGCTTCAATACCGCAAGCTCGACGACAACATAGGCTACATCTATTGTCCTTCGTTCGAGAACAGCATCGGCGACGGCAACCTTGACGAGGTGCTTTATTACCTCGCCTCATGCACGGGACTGATTGTAGACGTGCGCGGCAACGGTGGAGGAATGCTCACAATGGCGGAGAAACTGGCGGCGCGCTTTACCGACGAGAGCATCCACGTAGGCTACATACAGCACAAGACGGGGCCGGGGCATGATGATTTCTCCGAGCCGGAGAAGCAGACCTTGAAGCCGTCGAGCGGCATACGGTGGCACAAACAGGTTGTAGTGCTTACCAACCGCGAGGTGTTCAGCGCGGCCAACGAGTTTGTGAAGTACATGAGGTGTTGTCCCAACGTCACCGTGGTGGGCGACAAGACGGGCGGCGGAGCAGGCATGCCGATGAGCAGTGAGCTGCCCAACGGCTGGGCGGTGAGGTTCAGCGCCTGTCCGATGTACGACAAAGACATGCAGTGTACCGAGTTCGGCATCGAGCCGGATTACAGCGTCAGCCTGACAGACGACGACTTCCAGAAGGGGGAGGACACGATAATCGAGTATGCGAGAAAGTTAATAAATAGTTGAAAATGGAGAGTTGAGAATGGAGAATTATGATTTGCCTTGCTGTTTTAACGTGCAATGGTAATCATAATTCTCCATCCTCAACTCTCCATTCTCAATTAAAATAAAATAATGATAGGAATAAAAGACCTTTCCATCGGCTACCGCCAGCGTGGCGGCAACCGTCTTGTGGCCTCGGGCATTAACGCCGAAATCGAGGGCGGACGCTTCACTTGCCTTATCGGGGCGAACGGGGCGGGCAAGTCAACGCTGCTCAAGACGCTTGCCGGGTTCCTGCCGAAGCTGGGCGGAAGCATATATATAGAAGGTAAGGAGATATCCGATTTTACGGCCAAGGACATGGCGCGGACGGTAGGCGTGGTGCTTACAGCGCGCCCGGAGGCCATGAACATGACTGTTGAAGAGACCGTTTCGCTCGGCCGCACGCCCTATACCGGCTTTTGGGGAACGCTCTCCGCCAACGACAGGCGCATCGTAGGCGAGGCGATGGAGCAGGTGGGAATATCCCATTTGGCGTGGCGCGTAATATCGACGTTGAGCGACGGCGAGAGGCAGAAGATGATGATAGCCAAGGCTTTGGCGCAGCAGACGCCGGTAATCTTCCTCGACGAACCTACGGCTTACCTCGATTATCCCAGCAAGGTGGAGGCGATGCTTCTTCTTGCACGCCTCAGTCACGACACGGGCAAGACCATCTTCATGTCAACCCACGACCTCGAGCTTGCCCTGCAGGCTGCCGACACGCTCTGGCTGATGCCCGGTGACGGCTGCATACATACCGGCACGCCGCACGGACTGGCCTCTTCGGGCCGCCTTTCGGCCTTCATCGAGCGCACGGGAATAGTCTTCGACAGGGACACTTTGCGCATAACGGTTGACAAATCTGTAATCCGTTGACATACAGCAACTTACGAAACGCTTTCCAAAAGGCCGTCTTTTACACGCTGAAAGACGGCCTTTTGCATTGCAAAATACGGTCTTTTGCATTGCAATTTGCCGTGTTTTAGATTGAGAATGGAAAAATGAGGATGGAGAACTGAAAGCCAACGTTAGGCTGATTGTCATTTTCCTTGTCGGCAGACAATCTCAAGGTAATTATAAATTACCGTTTTCAATTATCAGTTTCCAATTGGAAAAGCCACTCTGTTGCTGATTGTTGCATGCCTCATTTATGGATGGACGAATAAAGTGGAAAAGCCTCCATGTTGCCGGCAAAAGCCCCTTTTTTCGACAAATCGTGGGGAAATAAAGATAATTTTCTTATTTTTGCATCCTGTGAAACAGCTTCTACGATGTGTTAAGACTGTGCTTGCGCCGGCATGCCTGCTGGTGTTGGCATTGCTTGTTTTGTGCGGTAGGGCTTCGGCGGCTGACATAAGCAAGTATGACAGCCTTATAGAGAAATGCCGCAGCTGGACGAGTGACAGGATAATAGCCGCCGGCGACGGATACAAGCGGCAGGGCGACAACGAGAAAGCTCTCGTGATGTACATGATGGTGTGCGAGAGGGTGAAGCCCCGGATGTCGGATGCCGATGTCGAAGCGTGTGCTTTGGCCCATCTCAAGACCGGCGACATATACTACGAAGGCGGCAACTACTCCAGGGCCTTGTTGTTTTACGTCGACGGCCTGAAGGTGAGCGAGCGTGGCAGCGGCAGGCCTTATTCGGCCGTGTTCTACAAGAACATGGGCAATGTGTACTGCTCTTTCGAGGATTATGAGTTCGGCATGAGCCTCTACAAGAAAGGCGTGGAATGCGGAAAAGAAGTGGGCGACAACGAGACCGTTTACAAAATATACCATAACCTGGCCGCGGCCAACATCTATACAGGTGACATAAAGAGTGCCCGCCGCTATTATTCCGAGTTGCGGAATACGCCACATACGTCAACGGCTGTTAGCCGGTTTATGGATGGTTATACGCACGGCTTTGTGCTAAAAGGCGAGGGAAAGTCGGCCGAAGCCGTATCGATATTCAAGCGCTTGGCCGCCAGGGCCGTAGCCGATGGTCTCGGTCCGCGCTACGAGTGCTCTGCCTACAAGGAGGTGTACGACGCTTACGGGAAGATGGGCAACGGCGATTCAATGTTCGTTTACCTGAACCTCTGCAACCAGCTTGCCGAGAAAAGCGGCCTGCAACACATGTTCGTGGACGATTTCAAGTCGCTTGCCGACTTTTATGAACGGAAAGGCGACAGCCGCAAGGCTCTCGCCATGAGGCTGAAATATTATGCAGTGAAAGACTCGGTGTTGGACCTCCGCGAGCTTGACATGGTGAGGAACCAGCATTTTTTGTATGAAACGGAGAAGGTGCAGCGTGAAATCTCCGAACTGCAACGTGCCGAGGAGCAAAGAACCCAGGTGATAAAACACCAGCGTGCGATAATCGCCTGCGTCACGGTGGGCATCGTCCTTGTGTTGCTGTTGCTGCTGTATGTCTACCGGCAGAAGTGCCGCCTGGACGAGAACTACCGCAGCCTGTTCAGTCTCAACCGCCAGCTCGCCGCCGGCCATAAGCTCTCCGACGACCGCAATAAGGCCGGAACGCCGCAGGCACAGCCTGTACCGCCGGAGTCGCCGGCCACGGCTACGGATGGGAAAAATGACGACACGAAATACAGGGGCAGCAGCCTGAATGACGGACTGCGCGACAGGCTGGCCTCGGCAATAGCTGACGCAATGGACAACGGCACGGAATTTTGCCGCCCCGACTTTTCTCTTGAGGCTTTGGCGCGGCTCGTAGGCTCGAACAGCAGTTACGTGTCGCAGACTATCAACGCCGTGTACGGCAAGAATTTCAGCAACTTTGTAAACGAATACCGTGTGCGTCTGGCCTGCCGCAAGCTGGCGGACATAGAGCGTTACGGCAACATTACGATACGCGGGGTCGGCGAGAGCGTGGGTTATTCGTCATACGGCACGTTCATAAAGGTGTTCAAGAACATCACCGGCATGCCTCCGTCGCTTTATCAGAAAATGGTTTTCGAGGAGGCGGAAAAGGTCTCTCGCGGAGATATTGCTGACGATTGACTTTGTCCGGACGGCAATGTCGGCATACCGGGCGTTGTCGGTAATATCCCGTTTGCAGTGTGGCTGTTGCGGCATGCCAGCCGGCTGTCAGCCTGCTTGGAAAACAGGGGCTGTGCAAAAGGTGGCCTTTTAGCTTGTAAAAGACGGCCTTTTGCATTGCGATATGCGGCCTTTTGCAAGGCGAAAGGCCACGTATTGGAAAACGCATGGCGGCGGAGTGCGAAATTGTTTACAAAAGCTAAAAATATTAGTGGCTGTAAAATTGGTAAGATTTTCGGTAAATGATATACGCATTGGGCTGATATTTTGTTGTAATTTTGCAACGTGTAAGAATATAACAAAAAAACAAGCAAAATGAAGAAACTTATATTGCTGGCCGTGGCGGCTGTAATGGCTGTGGGCGCGGCGGCACAATCGAAGGTTTATTTCACGAAGGAAATCACGCCCGAGGCGCTCGTGAAGATATACAAGGCGCTTGGCAAGGAGGCAAAGGGGCGCGTCGCCGTGAAGATAAGCACGGGCGAGGCCGGAGGCCACAACTACCTGAAGCCTGAGCTGATAGGCAAGCTGGTGGGCGAGGTTGGCGGCACGATAGTGGAGTGCAACACGGCATACGCCGGCAAGCGCATGACCTCGTCCGACCACTGGAAGGTGATACGCGACCACGGTTTCGACAAGATTGCCCGTGTGGACATCATGGACGAGGAGGGCGACATGCGCATTCCGGTGAGGGATACGACGCACATCAAGTATGACATCGTAGGCTCGCACCTTGCCAACTACGACTTCATGGTGAACCTTGCGCACTTCAAGGGGCACGCTATGGGCGGCTTCGGCGGTGTGCTGAAGAACGCGTCAATCGGCGTGGCGTCGAGCAACGGCAAGTCGTACATACACACCGCGGGCAAGGTTCAAAGCCCGGCGGAGCTGTGGAGCAACCTGCCCGCACAGGATTATTTCCTCGAAAGCATGGCTGCCGCCGCGCAGGGCGTGCATGACTACATGAAAGGCAACGTGGTGTACATCAACGTTATGAACAATATGAGCGTTGACTGCGACTGTGACAGCAACCCCGACGAGCCGAAGCTGAAGGACATGGGCGTGCTGGCCTCGCTCGACCCGGTGGCCTTGGACAAGGCTTGCCTTGACCTGGTGTTCGGCCACAAGTCCGTGGAAGGCGACGATGCGAAGCCTCTTATCGAGCGCATCAACCGCCAGCACGGCATTCACATAGTTGACTATGCGGAGAAGATAGGCCTTGGCAGCAAGGCTTACACCCTCATAGATATAGACAATCAATAACTTCTTCAATGGGTGGCGGTTCGCAGTGAGTGCGGGCCGCCACGTTTACAGGCCCGGCATCAGCGCGAAGCGTATGGGTACATGCTTTCATGATAACATTTTTTTAATACCTAAAATACTCTGTTTTTGATGAAAAGATTTATTTTTGCAGCAGCAGTGTTGTTGGCCGCAAGGGGCGCAGCGTGCGCCCAGAGCGACACCACAAGCTACTCGCTCGACAACGTTGTGGTGACGGGTACGCGCTCGGTGACCGACGTCCGCCACCTGCCCATGACCATATCGGTGGTTGACAGGCGGACGCTTACCGAGAACCAGCGCGTCAACGTGCTGCCGACTCTGTCAGAACAGGTGCCCGGCTTGTTTGTTACTTCGCGCTCGATGATGGGCTACGCCGTAAGCGACGGTGCCGCCGGAGGCATCAGCCTGCGCGGACTGGGCAGCGGAGCGGGCCGCATGATGGTGCTAATCGACGGCCATCCGCAGTATCAAGGCATCTTCGGCCACTCCATAGCGGACTCTTACCAGACTATGATGGCGGAGCGCGTGGAGGTGCTGCGGGGGCCGGCCTCGGTGCTGTACGGCTCAAACGCCATGGGCGGAGTTGTCAACATCGTCACCCGGCAGATGCGTGCCGACGGCTCGAAAACCGACATTAACCTCGGCGCAGGCTCTTACGGTACGTTTCAAGGGGAGTTTACCAACCGCGTGAGGAAGGGCGGCTTCTACAGCGTTGTTGCCGGACAGTACGGCCGCAGCGACAACAACCGGCCATCGATGGGCTTCGAGCAGTACGGCGGTTACCTGAAGTTGGGTTACGACTTCTCGCCGCACTGGACGGCATACGCTGACGTTGACGTGACGCATTTCAACTCGTCGTATCCTGGCAGCACTCACGAGCCGCTGCAAGAGGCGCGCCAGTGGATAACGCGTGGTGTGGCTTCGGCTGTGGTTGAGAACCACTACGGCAATACTTCGGGTGCCATAAGCGTATATCACAACTTCGGCCATCACCGCATAAACGACGGACACGCGCCTGGCGAGGATGCGCAGACCGACTTTTTCCTGTCAGACGACGCCCTCACGGGTTTCTCGATATACCAGAGCGCGACGTTCTTCAGGGGCAACCGCATCACCGTTGGTCTTGACTATCAGCACATCTACGGCAAGGCTTGGAATGAAGACATACTCACGGGAGCCGAGACCGGCACCATCGGCGACCACCACGAGAACGAGATTGCCGGCTACTTGGACTTCCGGCAGGACTTGTTCAGCTGGCTCACGGTTGATGCCGGGGTGCGTGTTGACCATCATTCGCAGAGCGGAACGGAATGGGTGCCGCAGGGAGGACTGGTGTTCCGCGTAGTACGTGACGGCGAACTGAAGGCCATGGTGAGCAAAGGCTTCCGCAATCCGACCATCCGCGAGATGTATCTTTGGCGTCCGGCAAACGACGGTTTGCGTCCTGAACGCACGATGAATTACGAGCTTTCATGGAAGCAAAGGCTCATGGGAGGCGGCTTCTCGTATGGTGTGAACCTGTTTTACATCAAGGGCGACAACATAATACAGACCGCAGTGGTGGACAACAGGCCGATGAACGTCAACACGGGAAGCATCGAGAACTGCGGCGTTGAGGCCGAGTTTGCATGGAAAGTGAACCGCTATTGGAGCTTGGACGGCAACTACAGCTATCTGCACATGGTCAACAAGGTGCTCGCCGCGCCTGAACATAAGGCGTATCTTGGTGCCGGTTACCGCTGCGGAAAATGGACATTGACCGGCGGATTGCAGTATATCGACGGCCTGTACACGCAGGTTGACCCTGCCGAAATACAGGAGAACTTCCTCCTGTTGAACGTCACTGCCGGTTACCGCGTGCTGCCCTGGCTCAACATCTGGGCAAAAGGCGAGAACCTGCTGGCGCAGAAATACGAAATCAACTATGGCTACCCGATGCCTAAGGCGACATTCATGGGTGGCGTGAATATTAATATTTAATTAAAAGCAGACAAGCAACAAGGGACAAGCAGACAAGATGAAGTGCTTTGAAGTCATACTCGATAAAGGTAAAAACCTTGTCAACTTGTAACTTGTTACTTGTCAACTAAAAGGAAACATTATGGGAATAGGTATGCAGGAAATCCTCGTCATCGCACTGCTTGTGCTGCTGTTTTTCGGCGGAAAGAAAATACCCGAACTGATGAAGGGCTTGGGCAAGGGTGTAAGGAGCTTCAAGGACGGGATGAACGGAAAGCTTGACGACGAACAGGAAGAGCCAAAGAAGAAGGATGAATGACGACGGCGCGCTGACGTTTTGGGAGCATCTTGACGTGCTACGCGGCAGTCTTATCCGCATGTTGGCGGCCGCCGTGGCCGCAGGTGTCGTGGCTTTCGTGTTGAAGGACTGGCTGTTTGCGGTGGTGCTTGCGCCTGCCGACGGAACGTTTGTCACGTACAGGCTGCTTGGTGTAGAGCCGTTCACCATACAATTGGTCAACACCGGGCTTACCGAACAGTTTATGATACATATGAAGGTGGCGCTTGTCGCTGGCGTGCTGATGGCTTCACCTTATATATTATATGTGCTGTTCCGCTTCATTTCGCCAGCGCTTTACGACAACGAACGGCGTTATTCGGTGTGTTTGACCGTCGCTGCATACGCTATGTTCCTCGTCGGGCTGCTCGTCAATTATTTTGTTGTCTTCCCGTTGACCGTCCGTTTCCTCGGCACTTACTCCGTCAGTGCCGATGTTGAGAACTTACTGACTATCAGTTCGTATGTTGACACGCTGGCAATGATGAGCCTTGTGTTCGGCATAGTCTTTGAAATCCCGGTTGTTTGCTGGCTTCTGGCCCGCTTCGGTCTGCTGAAGGCCGCATGGATGGGCCGTTACCGCAAGCATGCTGTGATTGCAATAGTGGCGGTGGCGGCGGTAATCACGCCCACGTCTGACGTGTTCACGCTGCTGCTTGTGTCGCTTCCAATCTGGCTGTTGTACGAGGTTAGCGTTGTGATAGTCAGGTTTACAGAGAAAAAGAAAGCATTAAACGACAATAAAAATACAATGACATTATGTTGAAGAAAATAAGGACAACCTTGGCTTTGGTGGTGTTCGTGCTTATAACGCTGCTGTTTTTAGACGTTACGGGCACGCTGCACGCATGGTTGGGATGGCTCGCCAAGATACAGTTTTGGCCTGCCTTTTATGCCCTGAACATAGGTGTTGTGGCGGTGTTGGTCGTCCTTACGCTTGTGTTCGGGCGCATTTACTGCTCTGTAATCTGTCCTTTGGGCATCATGCAGGACGTTGTTTCGTGGCTGCATGGCCGCCGGAAGCGCAACAGGTTTACTTATTCAAAGGAAAAGAAATGTCTGCGCTACGGCATGTTGGGCGTGTTCATCATCTCGGCTGTCGCCGGAATTAACGCCATCGTGTCGTTACTTGCTCCATACAGTTCATACGGACGCATCGCAAGCAGCCTGTTCAAGCCGGTTTATGAGGCAGGAAACAACGTGCTGGCAAGCATCGCAGAGCACTTCAACAGCTACGCTTTCTACAGCGTTGACGTGTGGATGAAGAGCCTGCCCACGCTGATTATCGCTTCGGTGACGTTCGTCGCCATCGTAATCCTTGCCTGGCGAGGCGGCAGGACATACTGCAACACCATCTGTCCGGTAGGAACAATCCTCAGCTTTCTTGCCCGTTTTTCGTGGTTCAAGGTGCGGATTGACAGCAGCAAGTGTGTAAACTGTGGCTTGTGTACGAAGAATTGCAAGGCGTCGGCCATCGACTTCAAGAACCATAAGATAGACTATAGCCGCTGTGTAGTGTGCGGTGACTGCCTCGGCAAGTGCCACAAGGGAGCATTGAGCTTTACGAGTGGACGAGCAGACAAGTCAACAAGTGGACGAGTAGACAAGTTAACGAGTCAACAAGTGGACAAGCAGACAAGCGGACAAGCAGACAATGCAAATCTCCTGGTCAACTCGTCAACTCGTAACTCGTCTGCTGACAATGGCCGCCGCTCGTTCCTTTTGGCTGCAGCCATTGCCACGACGGGTGCAGCATTGGCACAGGAGAAGAAGAAGGTTGACGGCGGACTGGCTGCCATAGAGGACAAGATAGCCCCCGAAAGGCTCACACCGCTGACGCCTCCCGGCTCGATGTCGGCGCAGCATTTCGCCCAGCACTGCACGGCCTGCCAGCTTTGCGTGTCAACATGTCCCAACGGCGTGCTGCGTCCGTCGACGGATTTGTCGAAGTTCATGCAGCCCACAATGTCTTATGAGCGCGGATATTGCCGTCCGGAGTGTACCAAGTGCGGCGAAGTTTGTCCCACCGGGGCAATCAAGCCCATCACACGGGCGGACAAGTCGGCAACGCAAATAGGTCACGCGGTATGGATTAAGAAGAACTGCGTGCCCCTGACAGACGGCGTTGAGTGTGGAAACTGCGCACGCCATTGCCCTGCCGGTGCTATACAGATGGTGCCGTCAGACCCCAAGAACGGGCAATCGCCTAAGATACCGCTTGTCAACGAGGCCCGCTGCATAGGCTGCGGAGCGTGTGAGAACCTGTGCCCGGCGCGTCCGTTCAGCGCAATCTACGTTGAGGGTCACGAGGTGCATAGGGAGATTTAAGTGAAGAATGAATAACGAAGAGTGAAGAATTAAATTGCAGGTTAATTCCGCTTTTTGGTTCATATAACATTACTTGTAAAGCAATCATTGTACAGGCGCCGTGCAAAAGACGGTCTTTCACACTGTAAAAGGCCGTCTTTCAGCCCCTAAAACACGGTCTTTCGGACGACAAAAGGCCACCTTTTAGAAGCCGATGCGTAAGGCGTTGAAATACAGGGGATTACGAAACATAAACAAAAAGGATGGAAGTGAGTACATGGCAGGCATCCAACAATGCATTTGTCTTTAACTCCTAAGCTCCCGAAGGGAGCGATAACTTCCTTAACTTCTTTAACTTCTAATAAAAGAATCATGGCAAAAGACATATCAAGACGCAACTTCCTCAAGGCTCTCGGAGGCGGTGCCGTGGCTTCGTCGGCGCTGCTTACGGCGTGCAAGGACGGAAGGCAGGCTTCGGCTTCGGCACAAGAGCCGGAGAAAGGGAAGATGACATACAGGGTGAACCCCAAGACAAAGGACAAGGTTTCGCTGTTAGGCTACGGCATGATGCGCCTGCCAGCGCAGGGCGAAGACAAGGCTTCGGCGCGCGAACTGGAAGAAACGCCGATTGACCAGGAGATGGTTAACCGGCAGGTTGACTACGCCATCGAGCACGGAGTGAACTATTTTGACACGTCACCTGCTTACTGCCAGGGCATGTCTGAGCACGCTACGGGCATAGCTTTGAGCCGTCATAAGCGTTCGGAGTTCTTCATCGCCACGAAGATGTCGAACTTCTCGCCCGAAACCCAGACGCGCGAAGGCTCGATAGAGATGTTCGAAAACTCGCTGAAAGAGCTTCAGGTTGACTACATTGACTACCTTCTGCTTCACGGCATAGGCATGGGCAACGACGCGCTTGCCGAGTTCAATCACCGTTATATGGACAACGGCATACTCGACTGGCTCGTAGAGCAGCGCGAGAAAGGCCGCATACGCAACCTCGGCTTCTCGTATCACGGCGACGTGAAGATATATGACATGCTGCTCAAGTGGCACGACGAGGGCCGTTACCACTGGGACTTCGCACAGATAGAGCTGAACTATCTCGACTGGAACTATGCCGATGAAATCAACCCGAGGAACACTGACGCCGTGTATTTGTACGGCGAACTGAAGAAGCGCGGCATACCTGCGGTAATCATGGAGCCGCTGCTGGGAGGCCGTCTGGCCAACGTTCCCGACAATATCGTTGCCAAGATGAAGGAGCGCGAGCCTGAAAAGAGCGTGGCATCGTGGGCTTTCCGCTTCGCCGGAACACCCGACGGAGTGCTTACCGTGCTGTCGGGCATGACTTATATGGAGCACCTCCGCGAGAACCTTTGCACCTATTCGCCGCTCAAACCGCTGACCGATGACGAGCAGAAGTTCCTCATGGAGATAGCCGACGACATCTACAACCTCAAGACTATACCGTGCAACGAGTGCAACTACTGCATGCCTTGTCCTTACGGAATAGACATTCCGGCGGTGCTTTCGCACTATAACAAGTGCATAAAGGAGGGCAACATGCCTGTAGTAGACAAGCAGACAAGTAAACAAGCAGACAAGCAAGAGGAACTTGTCAACTCGTCTGCTCGTGCCTCGTCTGCTGAACAACGTGAGTACAGGCGTGCCCGCCGTGCCTTCCTCGTGGGCTATGACCGCAGCGTTCCTCGTCTCCGCCAGGCCAGCCACTGCATAGGCTGCGGCCAATGTGTGGGCCATTGCCCCCAGCGTATAGACATACCGAAGGAGATGCAACGTATAGACAGGTTTGTGGAGACGTTGAAACAGGACGTGTAGTCTGTGAATTTAAAGAATGTATAGAAGTTAAAGAAGTTACAGCCATTACTCTTATGGTTAATAAATAGCAGGGCATTTGGCTTTAACTTCTAACGAGCGTAGCGAGTGATAACTTCCCTAACTCCTCTGACTCCTAAGATACGATGGACAAAGAATTGATAAATGTGTTGGTTGATGAAGGCTGCCGCGGCGTTGTGCGTTCGGTTCAAGGTGAACTTAGGACGTTCAGCCGCCGCGGCGTAGCCGACCTTTTCAACCTCGTTGCTGACGAGCCGGACTTTCTGCGCGGTGCTTCAGTGGCCGACAGGGTCATCGGTCGTGGCGCGGCCTTGCTGCTTGTAAAGGGCGGCGCACGTGAGGTCTACGCCCAAGTGATAAGCTCCGGCGCGCTCGAAGTGCTCCGCAGTGCGGGCATAGAGACTTCATTCGGCAAGGAAGTGCCCAACATCATCAACCGCACCGGCACCGACATCTGTCCTGTTGAGAAGCTGACGGCCTCCACGTCGTCGCCCGACGAGGCGTATGAGAGGGTAAAACAATTCTTGAAAACCATGAATTTATAGAATGTAGAGAAGTTAAAGAAGTTACAGCCATTACCTTTTGCAGGTATCACAACTGGCAAGACATTTGGCTTTAACTCCTAACGAGCGTAGCGAGTGATAACTTCTTTAACTTCTCTAACTCCTTAAAAAAATAATATTCAACAACCAATAACAACAATGAAAACAACAACATCAACTGCGGTTTATTCGTTGAATTACCGCGAAAGCAAGACTTACGCAGCCGCTGCGCTGTTCGTCGTGGGCAACATCCTGCTGCCCCAGCTGTGCCATCTCATGCCGCAGGGCGGCTTGGTGTGGCTTCCCATCTATTTCTTCACGCTCGTTGCGGCCTACAAGTACGGCCTTACGGCAGGCTTGCTTACGGCAGTCGCCTCGCCGGTAGTCAACAGCCTGCTCTTCGGAATGCCGGCAGCAACCGTGCTGCCTGTAATCCTTACCAAGTCGGTATTGCTCGCTTTGGCGGCGGCTTTCATAGCTTCAAGGGTTCGCCGCGTGGCTTTCTGGGCTGTCGCTCTTGCCGTTGTGGCTTATCAGGGAATAGGAATGCTGGCGGAGTGGGGCATGACCGGCTCGCTCACGGCCGCCCTTCAAGACGTCCGCTTGGGCTGGCCGGGCATCCTGATGCAAGTATTCGGCGGATTCGCCGTCATGAAAATATTTAAGAAATAACGACTTTTTAAAAGTCAGATAATTAAAAGAAGTCAGGCAAGTTATAGCCATCACCTTTACCGGTTGTCATCAACCAGACATTTGGCTATAACTTCCCTGACTTCTTTTATTTCTACAACGTCCTTTACTTATTCTTCTTCTACGACCCTTTCTATACGCCTCAAATGCTTAGCACGCCCTGATATAATCAGCGGCACACGCTCAACCACCACGACAGAGGTGTCAAGTCCGAGCGCATTAGGCTCGTCAATGCCGATTTTGCGGATTATGGCGTAGAGGCTCATCAGCAGGTTCTGGCGGCGGTTATGCGAGTCTTCGGGATAATACACGCGGTGTATTATGACAAAGCGGAAGTCGCCCGGTATGCCGTTCTTGCGCAACGAGGGGTACGTACTGGTAAGGTCAAGTTTGCCGTCGGCCACGAGATTCTCAACAATTTGCCGCAGATAAAGGCTCACACGAGGCTCAATCCTGAATCCGATACGCATCGTTATGCTGAAAAGAGTGTCCTTAACGAGCGGCGTGAAGGTATATTCCAGCGTGTCAGGAGTGTCTACGAAGTCAAGGTTAAGCAGCCAATAGTGGTCGGCGCGCTTCGGTTGCTTGTTTATTATGGAGTAAACCAGCTTGTCGTCAACGCTCCCCTCGCCCCGCGAATGGTTCACATATACAAGGTTAGAGGCATACTTAGGTATTGTGTCGTCAGCCTTGATGTCGGAAATTATGCCGTAATAGTCGCTCGTACGTCTGGATGAGAGGTGCCGCCGGCGTATTTTCAGCGCGGCAACCCATACCAACATGATGAAGCAAAGCAGCCCGCCGATAAGCAGCGTGAACCAACCGCCGGCCATGAACTTCGACAGATTGGCGGCAAGGAATATCCCTTCAATCACGCAGTAGGCACCGACGAACGCCGCGGCGGCAATGCGTGCCGTGCCGTTCATGCGCAGGTAGAAGCCCAACAGCAGCGTAGTCATCAGCATGGTAACGGTGATAGCCAGTCCGTAGGCAGCCTCCATGCGCGACGAGTCACGGAAAAGCAGCACCGTAAGCACCACTCCGACGTACATCGTCAGGTTCACCGCCGGTATGAACAGCTGTCCTTTCACGTTCGTGGGGTGCTTTATGCGCATGCGCGGCCAGAAGTGCAGGTTCATGGCCTCGCTCAATATGGAGAACGAACCGCTGATAAGCGCCTGGCTGGCTACGATAGCCGCGCCTGTGGCCATCACTATGGCGAAGAGCAGCAGGCCGTCAGGCACGATGGCGTAGAACGGGTTTACGCCTGCGGCGGCCCGTCCGCCGTCGGTCAGTATCCATGCTCCCTGCCCCAGATAGTTAAGTATCAGCATAGCCTTCACGAACAGCCAACTTATCGTTATGTTACGTCGTCCGCAATGGCCGAGGTCGGAGTACAGTGCCTCGGCACCCGTAGTACACAGGAACACGGCGCCGAGAATGAAGAACCAGCTGGGCGACTCGACGAGCAAACGCACCGCATAATACGGGTTAAAAGCCTTAAGCACCTGCGGACAGGCCGTCAGCGCAGCCGCGCCAGCCACCCCGAGCAGCAGGAACCACAGCAGCATGAACGTGCCGAAGGTACGCCCTATATGCTCCGTTCCGAACCTTTGGACGAAGAAAATCACTGTTATTATCGCCAGCACCACGGGCATTACGGGTATGTCAGGGCTTATCCCCTCAAGTCCCTCGACAGCAGTCGTAACCGTAATGGCCGGTGTTATCACGCCGTCGGCCAGCAAGGTGCTCGCCCCGATGACCGCAATAACGTAAATCCACCTGCGCCTGTGCCGCCTGAGCAGGGCGTACAGGGCCAGTATGCCACCCTCGCCGTTGTTGTCGGCGCGCAGCGCTATGAGCACGTATTTTACCGTAGTCTGCAACGTAAGCGTCCATATTATGCACGACAGCGCGCCGAGTATATAGTCGGTGTCAAGCACTTCGCCCGTGCTTACGATGGCTTTCATCACGTAAAGGGGCGACGTTCCTATGTCGCCGAACACTATTCCGAGCGTCATCAGCAATCCCGCCAGCCCGGCCTTATTGGCCGTCGAGGCTGCGGCAGAATGTTTTAAGCCTGCCATAAAAACAATCTTTTTGTAATGTAAGTTGTCCTGTTTATCTTAAAAAAACAGGTGCAAATATAGTCCAAATATTCTGAACGCACAAGAATTAACACCTTTTATACAACACGAAAAGACCGTGATTTTTGATACAGACGTAATCCGCTGATAATCAGCATGTTACCTTCACCGTCACAAAAGGCCGTCTTTTGGCTTGCGAAAGGTGGTCTTTTACAGCGCGAAAGGCCGTCTTTTACACGGCGTTTTGCCGTCTTTTGCAAATCCGTTGATGCGCCGCGCCATGGCGGCAGGCGGCAAGTTTTGCGCCGGTGGGTGACCGGATGTGGTGCAAAATGTGTATTTTTGCGGCATGAAACGACTTTTCCCGCTCGTCATATTGCTGTCATTCTTGATGCTTTCGTGCGACAGGTACGCCAAGTACGACGCCATGTTCCGCCCCATTGACAGCCTCGCCAAGGAACGGCCCGACAGCGCCCTGCGCCTGCTTGAGGCCATGAAGCCGCGCATCGGGGACGCTCCCGGGCGCATAAAGGCGTATTACGGGCTGATGAGAACCAAGTATATGCTCAACGCCGGGGCACGTTTTACGTCGGACAGTGCCATCCGCGCCGTGGCCGGTTACTATGACAGACACGGCGACGACAACCAACGGATGTTCTCCAAGCTGTTGCTGGGATGCGTGAACCGCAGCATGGGCGACAACACGGAGGCCATGTTGAACCTCGAAGCGGCGGCAGCCAGCGCCGATACGACGGCTGACGACTGCCTGTACGCTGTGCTCGGACAGGTGTACGCCCATCTTTCGCAGGTTTATCTTGACGAATACATGCCGCGCAACGTCATCCGCGCCTCGCAGCTTTGTTACCGATACTCCATGAAAGCGGGCGATACGCTCACGGCGTTGAGCGGTCTCGACCATATATCCAACGCCTACATCTTCATGGGACAGCCCGATTCCGCCGTGGCTGTAACCCTCCGTTCGTCGCGTCTTTTCCGCGAGAGCGGCTATGTTGAGGCTTCGGCCATATCGCAGGCGAAGCTCATCGAGATATATCTTGACCGCGGCGACACCGCCAACGCTGCGCGCTGCATGGCTGTGTTCGACCGCGACTCGCGCGTAATCGGCGTCGACGGCAACGCCGAACCCCACTATCAAGGCATTTATTACGTAAAAGCCATCTATTCGGTATGTACCAACCGTCTCGACTCCGCTGCCTACTGGCTGAATAAGATACGGCAAATCAAACAGCCGACGCTTGCCATCCGCGAGGCATTGGCTTACGGCCTGTGGCAGATGTACGACAAGATGGGCGCAAAGGACTCCGCACTGAAATACGCGGCGGTAAGCAGTGAACTGTCAGACAGCCTGACAAAGGAGATTATGAAGAACACTTGCTCGGTGGTTCAGGCGCAGTATGAGCGCACGAACCTTCGCGGGCAGGTGGCCGACAAGGCTCTTGAAGTCGAGCGGATGAAGACAACAGCCTTGGCCGTAGCCCTCGTGCTGTTGGCTGTCTTGTCGGTATTTACATATATGATAAGGAAAAGGCGCGAGGAGATGCGCCGCCGCGAACAGCGTCACCGTCAGGACATCGACGCCCTGACGCGCGCCCAAACCGACCTGCAACAGCTCCTTACGCTCACCGAAGAGGAGCGCGACGCCCTCGCAAAGGAGAAGAGCGAGGCCATAGAACGCCTGCAAAGCCTTGAGACTTTGCAGCGTCACGTTGACGAAGCGACCGTTGAAGAACGTCTCGCCGACACCGGCATAGCCCGGCGTTTCAGGCAGATGGCCCTCAATCCTACGGCAAAACCAACCGCCGAGGAGTGGCAAGAACTGCGCTCGATGGTCAACTCCGAAGTCCCAGGTTTTTACTCTACGCTGAACAACGGGCACGTTTTGCGCCCCGACGAATACAACCTTTGTATGCTCCTCCGCCTGCATTTCAAGCCCTTGGAGATAAGCAACCTCACCGGCATTTCACAAAAGAACGTGTCCGCAATGCGCCGAAGACTGTTGCAAAAGGTGCTCGGACGCGACGGCAAACCCGGCGAGTTTGACGACTTTATCATGGGGATTGTCAGGTGATTTCTGGGGAGTTAGAGGGAGTTAAGGGGAGTTAGGCTCACTGTGTTCGCCGGAGTTAAAGGACAAATGCTTTGCTGCCATGAGCAAAACTATTGTCCTTTAACTTCCTATAACTCCGGCGCGGAGCGCCTAACTCCTGTTAACTCCTTATTCTACAACGCCCATAAACAGGGCGTTGTAGAATATTGTAGAAAATGACGGGCGGCGTTTTGCAGTACGTTTCATGGCGTTTCAATACCTTTGTCGGCGTAAACCAATATCCATACGACGATGAAGAAAACATTTGTTTCTTTCCTTTTGTTATTTGTTTGCCTTGCTGTGGCGGCGCAGACGGCGGCCGACGACTCGCTAAGGCTTGACAGCATAGTGCGCACTTTGCCCGAAGTGATGGTCAGCGGAGAGCGTCCCGTGGTGAAAGTAAGGGGCGGCGCATTAGTGTATGACATCAACCGGCTGGCCGGAAGCGCGACGACTGACAACGCATACGACGCTCTGAAGGCTTTGCCCGGTTTGGTGGAGACTGACGGACAGCTGACACTTGGCGGTCAGTCGGTTACCGTTATCATGGACGGACAGGTGACAAACCTTAGTCAGGAGCAGCTTGCGCAGGTGCTGAAGAGCGTCCCAAAGGACAGGGTTGGCGACGTAGAGGTGATGTATAACGCACCGGCGAAGTATCAGGTGCGCGGCGCTTGCATCAACATCAGCTTCAGACACGAGACCGCCGAGCGGCAAACGCTTACGGGAGAGGTGTTCGGCTTGTACGACCAGAGCCACCACGCAACCTTCCAGGAGCGTGCAAGCGTTGTGTATATGGGCAAGAGACTGAGTGCCGACCTGATGTATTCGCACAGTCACGGCGACTCTTTCAACACACGTGAGATAACCTCTCACCATGCGCTTGACGACGGAAGCCTGCACGACATACAGTCGTTTGAACGCACGCTCGCCACCGGCCACAACCACAAGCTGCGCCTATCGGCAGGCTACGGCTTCTCCGACAACCACCGTTTGAGCCTGACTTACTACGGCAATTACGCCACAACGGACAACCGTCAGCGCATAACGGGCGCGATAACGGGCCGCAACGACCTCGACTCAAAGCCGTGGCTGCACGACGTTATGCTTGATTACAAGATGCCGTCAGGCACGAACATCGGCGCGGAATACACCTATTACAACAGTCCGCAGACGCAAAGGCTCAGCAGTGTGCTGACCGACCGCGAGCTGAACTACCTCGTAAACAACCGCCAAAGGCTTGACATCTGGCGCGTGTATGCCAGGCAGGAGCACTCGCTTAAAGGCGGTTGGGGACTCAACTACGGTGCGTCGTACATCAGGAGCACGGACGACAGTAGGCAGGAGTATGAGGAGTTGATGAGTGGACAAGTGACGAGCAGACAAGGAGATATGCTTTCTTTATTGTCATCAAATGACAATGCAAATCCCCTTGTCGACTTGTCTGCTCGTAACTCGTCTGCTAAAAAGCGCGAGAATACAGTGAACTTGTATGCTGGTTTCAATAAAAACTTCAATAATAAACTCATCATTGACGCATCGCTTGCCGCCGAATATTACAACAGTACGGCGTGGAACGAATGGAACTGGCTGCCCACGCTCAACGTGACTTACCTGCCTGCGGAGGGCCATGTGCTGCAACTGTCGGTCGGCAGCGACACGAGTTACCCCGAATATTGGGCCGTGCAGGACTTCATAACGTACAGCAACGGCGGATATGACGAAATCGTCGGCAACCCGGCATTGAAGCCTTCGCACGAATATTCGGCAAGTCTGACATACGTGATGAAGAACAAATATGTCTTCAGAGGCTGGTTCTCGTACACCGACGACCACTTTATGCAGACCCTCTACCAGCGTTCCGACGAGCTGACGGAGACCTTCCGCTGGGTGAACTTCGACTTCCAGCAACAGGCAGGGCTTATGGCGGCGGTGCCGTTGAGGCTCGGCGGCTGGTACAGCGGCAACCTTACGGCAACGGGAGTGTGGTTAAGGCATAAGGACAGCGACTTCTACGACATTCCTTTCGACCGCTCCAAGCTGCTCGGCATCTTCACGCTGAAAAACGAGTTCACCATCTCCCGGAAGCCGGAAATAGTGCTTTCGCTTGATGGCCAGGTGCAGACGAAGGCGATACAAGGCAACTACGATCTGCCCGCGGCTGGCCGCGTTGACGCCGCCGTGCAGCTGAAGTTCCTCAAAAACAAGCGCGCCACGCTGAAAGTGTACTGCAACGACATGTTCGAAACGTCGCACATCGATCCTTACATACGCTTCCGTGGGCAGGATTTCGGCATGAAAATGTCGAGCTTCCGCCACGTAGGAGTGACCTTCAGTTACGCTTTCGGCAGCTATAAGGAGAAGGAACACAAGGAGGTTGACACCTCGCGGTTCATGAAATGACGCGCGGTTGCAGTGCGTTTTGTATCTTGTTGAAAATCAGTTACTTGCCAACGGCGTTCCAAAAGGCCACCTTTTGCATTGTAAAAGGTGGCCTTTTAGCGTGTAAAACATGGCTTTTTGCAACGCCGTTGACGGCCTTTTGCAAAACCGCTTGTTGCTGTTTGATTTACAGTCGGCAAGGCATGGGGCGGCAGGAGGATGCAAATAAAATGTAATTTTCACACTCTTTGTCTTTGCGTTGTAGTCTATTTGTACTATATTTGCTGCGCGAAATTTTTACCTTAAACCGATTAGTACAATGTATCTAAAGAAGTTTTTGCCGGCATTGGTGCCGGCCATGCTTGCCGTCCAGGCCGCGGCGCAGAACCCGATAGTACAGACCATGTACACCGCCGACCCTGCTCCGATGGTTTACAACGGGCGTATGTATCTTTACACGAGCCACGACGAGGACGAGTCTACATGGTTCACGATGAACGACTGGAAGCTGTACTCCACCGAGGACATGGTGAACTGGACCGACCATGGTGCGGTGCTGTCATACAAGACGTTCAGTTGGGCCAAGGGAGATGCCTGGGCGATGCAGTGCATCGAGCGTGGAGGCAAGTTTTATGCGTATGTGCCCGTTACTGCGAGAGACGGCGGCGGAGCCATCGGCGTGGCCGTGGCCGACAGTCCATACGGGCCGTTTTACGACCCGTTGGGCAAGCCGCTGGTGTCAAGCGGCAAGGGAGACATCGACCCTACGGTGATGATTGACGACGACGGACAGGCTTATCTGTACTGGGGAAACCCGTTCTGTTACTACGTGAAACTCAACGAAGACATGATTTCTTACACTGGAGACATCGTGAAAGTGCCCATGACCGTTGAGGCTTTCGGCCTGCGCGAGGGCAACGTTCCCGAGCGTCCCACGCTCTATGAGGAAGCTCCCTGGCTTTACAAGCGCGGCGACTGGTACTATCTGTTGTGGGCAGGCGGCCCGATACCCGAGCATCTTGGCTACTCGATGGGCAAGAGCGCGACAGGCCCTTGGACGTATGCCGGAACGCTGATGCCGACCGAAGGAGGCAGCTTCACCAACCATCCGGGCATCATCGACTATAAAGGCTCTACGTATCTGTTCTACCACAACGGCGCACTGCCCGGCGGTTCGGGCTTTACGCGCTCGGTATGCGTCGACAGGGTGGAGTTCAACGGCGACGGCACCATCAAGCAGATGAAGATGACCGACGGCATACGCGACGGCCTTGTGCCGTTGAACCCTTACCGCAAGACCGAGGCCGAGACTATGGCTTATTCCGAATGGATGAAAGCGCGGCAAAATGCGGAGGTGGGAGTGTTCGTCAACGCCATGCGCGACGGTGCGTACACAAAGGTGAAGGGCGTTGACTTCGGCGGTGAAGGGGCTGCCAGGGTGACTGTCCGCATTGGCACTACGCATCACAGCGGAGTTAAGTTTGAGGTGCGTGCGGACGGTTTGCAGGGCGAGCTTCTTGCCGAGATGGACGTTCCGATGACCGGAGGCGACAACCGCTGGGCGCTTGTCACTGCGGATGTTGCAAGTGTCAAGGGCGTACATGACCTGTATTTCGTATGCAAGGGAGACAAGCCGGGACGGCTGATGTATTTCGATTACTGGATGTTTCACCGACGGAAATAGCTTGCACGCCGTTAAAACCCGGATTAATCGGATTTTTACGCCCTATTATTAAATAAGGTGTAACGCATCGGGCGAAATGCAAATAAAAGTTTGTTTCTCACGCTTTTATTTTGCATTTCGCCTAACTTGCACTATCTTTGCAGCCTAAAGGCGTTAAGATGTTGTGTTTTTCTATCTTTTCGCAGGTATTGGTTCCGATTTAATTAAAGCAAACATATATACAAATGGCACAGGAAGATGTTTTTAAGAAGATAGTTTCCCACTGCAAGGAGTATGGTTTCGTGTTTCCCAGCAGTGACATTTACGATGGTCTCGCAGCCGTTTACGACTATGGACAGAACGGCGTAGAACTGAAAAACAATATCAAGGAATACTGGTGGAAAAGCATGGTGCTGCTGCACGAGAACATCGTCGGCATTGATTCCGCCATCTTCATGCACCCTACAATATGGAAAGCCAGCGGCCACGTTGACGCATTCAACGACCCGCTTATAGACAACCGCGACTCGAAGAAGCGTTACCGCGCAGACGTACTGATCGAAGACCAGATAGCGAAATACGAGGAGAAGATTACGAAGGAGGTGGAGAAGGCGCGCAAGAAATTCGGCGACGCATTCGATGAGGCCAAGTTCCGCGAGACTAATCCCCGTGTGATGGAGCACCAGCAGAAGCGTGACGCCCTGCACGAGCGTTACACCAAGGCCATGCAGGGACCCGACCTGGCCGAGCTGAAGCAGATAATTGTTGACGAAGGCATCGTTGACCCCATCAGCGGAACTAAGAACTGGACCGACGTTCGTCAGTTCAACCTGATGTTCTCGACGGAGATGGGTTCGGCCGCTGACGCCACAAACAAGATTTATCTGCGTCCGGAGACGGCGCAGGGCATCTTCGTCAACTACCTCAACGTACAGAAGACAGGACGCATGAAGATACCGTTCGGCATCGCACAGATAGGAAAGGCGTTCAGAAACGAGATTGTTGCGCGCCAGTTTATCTTCCGTATGCGCGAGTTCGAGCAGATGGAGATGCAGTTCTTTGTCAAGCCCGGCACGGAGATAGAGTGGTTCCAGAAGTGGAAAGAGTTGCGTATGAAGTGGCACCAGGCACTCGGCTTCGGTGCGGAAAACTACCGTTTCCACGACCACGAGAAGCTTGCGCACTATGCAAACGCCGCTACCGACATCGAGTTCCGCATGCCGTTCGGCTTCAAGGAGGTTGAAGGCATACACAGCCGCACCGACTTCGACCTGTCGCAACATGAGAAGTTCTCGGGCAAGTCGATAAAATACTTCGACCCGCAGACCAACGAAAGCTATACTCCTTACGACATAGAGACATCCATCGGCGTTGACCGTATGTTCCTTTCTGTCATGTGCCACTCTTACTGCGAGGAGAAGTTGGAGAACGGCGAGACGCGTGTTGTGCTCAAGTTGCCGGCCGCTCTCGCTCCCGTAAAGCTCTGCGTGATGCCTCTTTTGAAGAAAGACGGACTGCCGGAGAAGGCCCGCGAGATAATCAACGGCCTGAAGTTCCACTTCAACTGTCAGTATGACGAGAAGGATTCCATCGGCAAACGCTACCGCCGTCAGGACGCGATAGGCACTCCGTACTGTGTAACGGTAGACCACGACACGCTCGAGAACAATACCGTAACGCTGCGTTTCCGCGACACGATGGAGCAGGAGCGTGTCAACATTGCCGACCTTTGCGGCATAATAGAGGACAAGGTAAGCATCACGAGCTTGCTTAAAAAACTATAGTAAATGAAGAAATCCAATTTGATATTCGCCGTTTTCGCGCTTGTGCTGGTGTCGGTTTTCGCATCGTGCAGCGAGGAAGATAACACTGTTGAGGAGTTTCCTGACTGGCGTAACCGCAATGAGGAATACTTTTCGAATATCTGGAACACGGCGCAACTTAACTCCGACGGTTCCTGGAAGATGTTTCTCAGTTACGCGCTTGAGGACACCATCCCGACGACTTATGACGATTACATAGCCGTTCAGGTGTTAAGGGAGGGCACGGGCAGCGGTTGTCCGATGTTCACCGACTCGGTAAAGATTAACTACCGCGGCCGGCTTATCCCCTCGACATCGTACCCTGAAGGCTACGTAGTCGACCAGTCGTACAAAGGCGAGTACAATCCGGCAACGGCATATCCGGCAACCATGTATGTCGGAGGTTTCATTGACGGCTTCGCCACGGCGTTGCAGCACATGCACATCGGTGACTATTGGCGCGTGTACATTCCCTATGCGCTGGGTTACGGTTCGTCAGGCTCGTCTACAATTCCGGCTTACAGCACGTTGATATTCGATATAGAGCTTGTCGCTTACTATCGTGCGGGGACGAATGTGCCCGAGTCACGCGCTGTCGAAGGGGTGTGGATAACCGAATGACACATATATAATATAATGTGGAAGGCACGTAACGGATGTTCTGTTACGTGCCTTTTTTGTTGCCGGTTTTGCATGTTTGCCATGCTGCCGGCATTTTGTTACAGCCGTCAGGGTAAAAAAACACTTGCCTGCCGGTTATTTTGACCTAAGTCAAAAATACCCCGTTTTTACATAAAAAACGGTAGTATTTCTTTGCTGTGTACGCAAACAGCCGTATCTTTGCATCGTCAAAACAAAACAATAGGTGTTAGTTTGTTAGGTATTAAGTTATAAAGAAAGGTAAAGATTGTAACAAGTAAGGATGACAGACATGCCGTGAGGCATCACGAAAAGTTTTCATAGGTATAGGTAAGAAGATTGATTTAGGTAACAAAGATGTACAACCCTGTTTGCTGTATATCACAGCAACAGGTTCCGGGGGTGAGGGAAAGCATAAAAAGACACGGCCTCCGGTTTCACAAAAGAGAAAGTTTCATGGTTAATGTTGATAAGAAAGGTGGGAGCTTTGTTTAAGAGTTTCCGCCGTTTTTATTTCCGTCCGCCAAACGCTTGATAGTCAGGCAGTTGGCGGACGGTTGCTTTTTGGCGTGTAAAAGACCGTGTTTTAGCTTGTAAAAGGCCACCTTTTAGCGTGCAAAACATGGTCTTTTGCAATGCGAAAGGTGGCCTTTTGCAGCGGCTTATGGCTACGGCCGTTCTTCAATGTGCCGTTGTATGTTTGTCAGTCACGCCGTTATCAGAGATTAGTTTTTATGGTTTTGCGCATTGCCAATTACTTGAAAAGTAGTAATTTTGCACCATGTTTTCAAGCAGTAAGGATAATGCGTTGCTGGCGATGATACGCAACGGACAGGAGATGAGCGGCAGCCAGAAGTTCAATCTGATAGTACAGCTCAGTGTTCCGTCCATCCTCGCGCAGCTTACCACAATCATGATGTTTTACATCGACGCGTCTATGGTCGGTTCGCTCGGTGCAAGGGCGTCGGCGTCGATAGGCATAGTGGAGTCTACAACGTGGCTTTTCGGCGGTTTGACATCGGCCGCCGCGCTTGGCTTTTCGGTGCAGGCGGCCCACTTCATAGGCGCAAACGACTTCGAGAAAGCCCGCCAGGTGTTCCGCCAGGGACTTATGGCTACGGCCTTGTTCACCGTTATCCTCACTACGATTTGCGTCTGCATAGCCAAGCCTCTGCCTGTATGGCTGGGTGGCGGGGCGGATATCTGCGGCGACGCTACGGCGTATTTTACCGTTTACTGCCTCTCTTTGCCCGTATATCAGATAGGCATCCTGTCGTCAAGCATGCTCAAGTGTTCCGGAAACATGCGCATCCCGAGCATTATGAGCATACTGATGTGCTTGCTGGACGTTGTTTTCAACTTCTTCCTTATTTACGAGACGCGCCCCGTGACGCTGTTCGGCGTCGACATTACAATGCCCGGAGCAGGCATGGGAGTGCCCGGCGCGGCTTTGGGAACAGCCCTGGCATACGTCGTTACGGGCGTGATGCTTATATGGTTTGCCACGGTCAAGTCGCCAGAACTGTCGTTGAAGGGCGAGAAATGGTCGTTTGCGCCGATGTGGAACTACTTGCGCAACGCCGCGAAAGTAAGCCTTCCGATGGGTGCGCAATACATGATGATGAGTGGAGCGCAGATTGTCAGCACGATGATTGTCGCCCCTTTGGGCAACATTGCGATAGCGGCCAACACGCTTGCGATAACCGCTGAGAGCCTGTGTTACATGCCGGGATACGGTATCGGGGATGCTGCGACGACGCTTGTCGGGCAGAGTATCGGGGCCGGACGGAGCCGGTTGGCACGCAGTTTTGCGTATCGCACGGTGTTCATGGGCATGGGTGTAATGGCGTTCATGGGCATGGTGATGTACGTTTTCGCACCCGAGATGATAGGGGTTATGACTCCCGACGAGCAGGTACGCCTGCTCGGGTCGCAGTCTTTGCGCATAGAGGCGTTTGCCGAGCCTATGTTTGCCGCCGCAATAGTTACTTACAGCGTGTGTCTCGGGGCAGGAGATACGCTCATACCGGCTACCATGAACCTTGCCTCTATGTGGCTTGTGCGCCTTACGTTGGCCGCCCATTTCGCACCGATTTACGGCCTGCGTGGCGTCTGGATGGCAATGGCCATCGAGCTGACGCTGCGCGGAACCATCTTCCTTATCCGCCTTTTCAGCGGCAAGTGGCTGAAGAAGGGGTTTAAGTAATAAAGGAGTTAAGGAGTTATGGAGTAAAGGAGTTAAGACAATACCCATGTTTCCGATATTTATTTGACAAGCAACCAGGCATTTGTCTTAACTCCTTTACTCCATAACTCCTTAACTCCTAAGAATTAACTTATGATAGTTTCTTTCGCCTTTTCATATCCTTCTACCAGCTCTTTCATTACTTCTGCCACGGGTTTGACGGCTTTTATGGCCGAGGCAATCTGTCCTATTTCAAGCTCTCCGCCGTCGGTGTCGCCCTCGAAGATGCCGCGCTTTGAGGCGGCCTGTCCGAGGATGGCGCGCAGCTCGTCGGGAGACGCTCCGCCGTCTTCGGCCTCTTTCACCTTATCATACAGTGAGTTCTTGATTAATCGGGTGGGGGCGAGCTTTTTCAGGCAGAGCATCGTGTCGCCCTCTTCAAGCGAGACGCACCTTTGTTTGAACGCTTCAGCTGCCGAGCTCTCCTCGGTCAGGGCGAAGAGTGTGCCTATTTGTACGCCTTCCGCGCCGAGAACCATCGACGCGAGGATGGCTTCACCCGACGCAATTCCGCCTGCGGCGATGAGTGGCAGGCTTGTGGCGCGGCGCACTTGGGGGATAAGCGTCATTGTGGTTGTTTCCTCGCGGCCGTTGTGTCCGCCAGCTTCGAAGCCTTCGGCCACCACCGCATCGACTCCGGTTTCCTCGCACTTGCGCGCGAACTTGCTGCTCGACACCACGTGGGCGACCTTTATTCCGGCCTCGTGGAGCATCGGAGTAAACTTCTTCGGGCTGCCTGCCGAGGTGAAAACGATTTTCACGCCGCTGTCGATGATGAGCTTCATCAGGCGGTCTATTTCCGGATACATCAGCGGAACGTTCACACCCCAGGGCTTGTCGGTGGCCTCTTTCATCTTGGCGATGTGCTCTTCAAGCGTCTCCGGGTGCATCGAGCCTGCCCCGAGCAGCCCAAGTCCGCCTGCGTTGCTTACCGCAGAGGCTAATCTCCAGCCGCTGCACCACACCATTCCGCCCTGTACTATGGGGTAGTCTATGCCGAAAAGTTCGGTTATTCTGTTCTTTTTCATAGCTGTTGTCAGTGTTTTTGATAAATGACTGTTATGCAAAGATACGGCAAAACGTGTTGACTTCAAAATAAAACAAAGCAAAACTTATATGCTAAAAGTAACCTCTTGATAATCAGCATATTATAAACGCCGTGCCAAAAGGTGGCCTTTCGGCTTGTAAAAGGTAGCCTTTTAGACGGTGAAAGGCCGCCTTTTGCGATGCAAAAGACGGCCTTTCGGAAAACGTGTGATGGCTTCTTGTCTGCGTGATGGCCGTCAGGCGGTTTCTCCCTTGTGGTAAGGCAGTATGAGAACGAGCACCACAGCCCCTGCAATCAGCAGCACGGTCTGCCCCGTTATGTCTTTCATCGCCACGATGGCGGCCTGCACTGTCACCCTGCCTTTAAGCGAAGTGGAGGCCAACTGCTCGGCCTCAAGCGTGCCCTTGCCGCCTGCCTGTCCGGCAAGTTTGGTCAGAGTGAATGTC
Organism: uncultured Prevotella sp.; assembly: GCA_900551055.1. GTDB lineage: Bacteria > Bacteroidota > Bacteroidia > Bacteroidales > Bacteroidaceae > Prevotella. The sequence goes on from URUK01000005.1 coordinate 116,671, forward strand.
CGTGCGGCAGCGTCGTTCTCGCCGTCAACGGCCTGCGCCAGCCGTGTCACGTAATGCTGGCGGCGCTCCGTAAGCCAGTTGGAGTAGATTGAAGAGCCTACGACGGGCGCGATGGCGTTGCGCATCCATATCATCAGGAACACAAACGTCGCCAGATAGCGTGAAGGCAGGCTCTTCATGCCGAACGCCGCCACGAGCGAATACAGCACAAGCAAGCCCGTGAAGTTGAGTATCGTCGGCAAAGTCATGTTCTCAAGCAGTCCCACCGTGCTGTACTGGAAGTACATGTACACGTCGGCCGACGCCATGATGAGCAGTGCCGTGGCGAAGATTGTGCGGAAACGTGCCTTGCGCAGCACCATCAGCAGCGACAATATGAGGCCAATGAGGCTGCCCACTATGGCCCAGCGGCTGATGAACGCGCCCTGCATGTTGTTTATCGGGGTGGCGATTTTGGCGAAAGCGGTGACGAACGAGTTGGCCGAATTGAACGTCATGGCCAGCAAAAACAGCAGCATCGACATCCATACGTTGCGGTATGTGAACACCTCCAACGGCAGATAATAGTGCTCCCTGTGGCGGAATGCCATATATATGAACGCTCCTGCGGATATAAGGAACACAGCCGTGGCGGCGCGGATGTACATCGAGTCGAACCAGTCGAGCACGTTGCCGTACACCAATGCGTAAGCCATTGAGCACAGGGCGGCGGCCATCAGCAGCATGTCGGGCACCATAGTCCACTCTATTTCCCATTTCTCTTTTTTCTCCTCGTCGGCCATCGTGAATATTACAAGCAGCGAGGCAATGAGCAACATGCCGATGACGGCGTAGTAAGCGTCCTGCCAGCTGTATTCGTATGCAAACCAGGCGGTGAGCAGGTTGCTCGACTGCGAGATAACGAGGATGTAGAAATACAGCACCGGCATCAGGAAGGTGCGCTTCCGTTCAAGTCCATATTGTATGTCGGCAGGCGGTTCTGTCTTCATTGTGAACATCGCCAGCGTGTCCATTCCCGTCAGGTAAGGGGCTATTGTGAACGTGCAGTTAAGCATGACGGCGATGCGCACGAAGCCCGTAAGCAGGCAGGCGGCCAGCAATACGGGCACCGACGTTGTTACGGCGCACACGTAGTTGAGCGGTATCAGCAGCATGAAGCATGCGAGGTAGGTATGTTTCGGCCTGCGTGCTTGCAGGAAACGCACCATGAACGGCGGAAACAGGCACATCCCTATGCTTGTGAAGAAGCTGGCAAGCTGTATGTCCTCCGTCCTCACTGCAAGTCCGCCTGACATCTCGGCGACGTTGCAGAGGTAGGCTCCGCCCGAGAATGTGGGTGGAATGAACATCAACAGCAGCACCAGTATGCCTACAGGCCGCGGCACGGACGGGCGGAACGGGTAGTTGTTTCTTTCCTTTTCCATGCTCAATCGTCTTTTACGTCCACCTTGATTTCACACATCATGCCTGCCGCCAAGTGGCTGTTGTCGGCGGCGGAAAGGCTGCTGTTGAAGTCTATACGGACAGGAACGCGCTGCTGTATCTTGACGAAATTGCCTGCCGAATTGTCCGTTGGAACCATCGAATACTTAGAACCCGTGGCCTGACTGATGGCCGTCACCGTGCCCGTAAACCGCTTTCCGGGCATGGCATCGACGGTTATCTGCACGCTCTGTCCCGGTCGGATGAGTGCCATCTGGGTCTCTTTGAAGTTGGCTACAACCCACTTCCTGCCGCTCGGAATGAGTGTTGTTATAGTCTGACCGGGGCTAACCAGCTGGCCTTGCTCTATCGTCCTGCGCCCTAAGTATCCGTCGGCCGGGGCGGTGATGACAGTGTACGACAGGTTCAGCCGCGCCATGTCGACCGCCGCTTCGGCGCGGAGTATGGCGGCGTCGGCGTTCTCCTGACGCTGACTTACCTCACTTACGGTCGACTGCGCGGCCTCCCTCTGCCTCTTTAATGCGCTCACGCGGGCTTTCGTCATGTCCAGTTCGGTCTTGTATTGCTCGACGATTACCGGCGTGGACGCCTTCTTCTCCAACAGCACGCTGTACCTGTGATAGTCGCGTTCCAGCTTTTCCACACGGAGTTCGGCCTCCTTTATCGATGCGTCCAGCACCGTGGCGCTGCTCGAAGCGGTATTGACACTGTTGCCAACCACCTTCTTTCCGCTGCGAGCGTCCATCAGTTGCGCCTCCGCCTGCTTCAATGCGATGGCGTATTCGCGGTCGTCGATGACGAGAAGGGTGTCCCCCTTGTGTACAAACTGGTGCTCGGTGAAGCGTATCTCCTTGATATATCCTGCCACTTTGACGTTCACCGGCGAGATGTATTGTTCCATCTGGGCGTCGTCAGTGCGCTCAACGCCGTTGTCGGTGAACATCGTTGCTATGACGGTAGCTCCTGCGGCGAGCAGCAATATGGCTGCCGCCTTGCCCAAAGTCTTCTTTTCCATGATGCTGTTCGGTTGTTAGTTGTTCTTTGTTATTCGGTCAGCAAGCTCAAGTTGCCCGACAGTCTGAGCAACTCAAGCTCTGCAATGTTGTACTGACAGTGCGCCTGCACACATGCGGCTTGTGCCGTCCGCAGCTGCATTTCGTCCTGAAGCAGGTCGCTCATTGAGGCCACTCCCTCTTTGTATTGCTCTTCCGTGATGTCATATACGGCCTCGGCCTGACGGTAACTGCCGGTCTGCGTGCGGAACACCTGTATGTTGTGGTTCAGCTGGAGCATAGCGTTGTCATAGCTTTCACTGACTTGCCGGCGTTTCAGCTCAATGTTGTTGGCGGCCTGACGGGCGTCGTGCTTGTACTGCCTTGCCTGCAGTTTCCTTGCGTTGGCTTCGAAGATGGGTATCTTTACGGTAAGACCGATGAAGCAGTTGCCGAACCAGTTGTCGGTGGCTGACTTGCCGTTGAAGAACCGGTGGAACTTTTCTTGATAGCCTATGCCGCCAGCATAGCCGGTGAATGATATGCTCGGAACGTATCCGACGCGTGTAACCTTGATGCGTTTCTCGGCCAGTTCCTTCTGTTTTTCGGCCAAACGCAGCTCCGGCAGGCCGTCGCTTACGCCGAAGGTCTGCACCGGCGTGATGTTGCCGGGCATGCGTTCTACGTCCAACGGATAGTCCGCGCCGACGTTCATGAGAAACCTCAGCAGGTTGAGCTGCTGTTTGTAAAGGGTCTGGTACTGGCCGCGCTGCGCCTCAAGGTTCTGCATGTTTATGCGCACACGGCTCAAGTCAACCTCCATTACAACGCCTTGTCGGTAGAGCGCGTCGGTTATTTCGCACAGCTCCTCCATGCGTTTGATGTTCTTTTCAAGCAGTTTCTTCTGTTCGAGCGAGGCTTGCGCCAAGCAGTAAGTGCGGCTGATGTTCATCGTAAGGTCCTCGACGGCCTTCTCATACGTCAGCCGGCTTATGCCCTCAACGGTCTTGGCAGCGTCAATAGCGGCGAAAACGGTATAGTTGAAGAGCGGCATCGAGAGCTGAATGCCTGCGTTGGCGTTGTACTGTGTGCTCCTGATTGTCTGCCACGTCGGGTCTTCGGGAAAGTCGCTTCCGAGCAAAGTGCCGGTCGTAACGTTGACAGGACTCTTCAGATAGTCGGTCAACTGGAACGTGCCTATTACCGTGGGCAGCAGCCGCGAGCGGCTTTGCGACAGCGTGGTGCGGCCCTTCTGCATGCCTATCCGGGCGTTGTCGAGGGTGAGGTTGTTGGCAATCCCTACGGCAACACACTCCTTCAGCGACACCGTCTGGCCTGCGGCTGGCGCGGCCAAGGCCACGCAACAGATGATGTAAATGTATAAACGCTTCATTGTGCAATTTCCTTTTTCGTTGTTATTCAATTGCAAAGGTAGGGCGTTTACATATTACCGTTGCATACAATTTTAGCCGAAGACTGTGCAATTTTCCAACTGCTGCATGATTTTTTACCGCTGCAATGCGCTTAAATGCTTTTTATTTGCTTACTTTGCAGCAAAGGATTATGCAATAGACAAAATCATGTTACATTACAACAAGGCTTTGGACATTGACGAACTGATGGCCAACCACACCACGGTTTCGGTTCACAAGTACGGCTTTTTCTTATGTAGGACGGGCCGGGCGAAGGTTCTTCTCGGGTCAGAAACATACGAAATATCGCGCAACCATTTGTGCATATACACCCCGAATACGTTTCTCCACATAATAGAAAGGAGCGCGGAGCTTGACGGAATACTTGAAGAAGACGACGTTGACGCTTACTATCCGGTGGTGAGCATGATTGACATACGCCGCCGTTTGGCAATACGCAGCAGGCCGTGCGTTGTGGTTTCAGAGCGTCAGGCCGATGAAATAGTGGCGCTTATGGGCGTTATCGGCACGGCAAAAGAGCTTGACAGCGGCGGCAATGACGGCGCAGATGGCTGCGATACGCAGCCCAAGCAGCCGGGCACCGAGGGAGTAAGACAGTCAATCCGCGGAGCTTACCTGCGCCATCTGTACTACGCCCTGTGTCTGAAAGTGCTCGACGCGTACTTCAGCAACACGCCGGTCAGCGCCGTGCCGCAGGGCAGGGACGACGCTGTGCTAAACCGTTTTGTCGTCTCCCTGTACGAAAACTGCCGTCGCCGTCGCACCGTTCAGTATTACGCCGACGAGCAGCACCTGTCGCCTTATTACTTTTCGTCAATCATAAAGGATAGGAGCGGGCGCAGCGCACTGCAATGGATAGAGGGCGTAACGATGACGTTCATCCGCCAATACCTCAAGTGTACGGACATAAGCATCAAGGAAATAGCCGACAGCATGGACTTTCCCGACCAGTCAACGTTCAGCCGTTACTTCAAGCGGCATGAGGGATGTACGCCATCGGAGTATCGCGCGAGGCTGCTGGAAACCGGTGGATGACGATTGAATAATTGTGTTCAGGAAAATGAAAACACCCATATAAAAACCTGATTGCTAACAATTTGAAAATCAATACGTTACAAGCTGCGTTGCAAAAGGTCGTCTTTTAGCTTCCGAAAGACGGCCAATTGCACGCTAAAAGGCCACCTTTTGCACGGCAAAAGGTGGCCTTTCGTAATTCGGCAGGTGTGCTCCGTCAGTCTGTCAGGACAACGGTCACTCCGCGTGCGGCCTGCGCTCCCATGACAAGAGCCTGTGCAATATCGGCCGTTTTGGACGGGCCGGAGATGAAACAGCCGTACCCGTAACCGGTCATCTGTATGCGGCTGTACGCCTGGTGCATGTTGCTCACTATGTTCTTGCGGCTCAACAGTATTACCAGATACTCCGATATGAAGCACACGGCGCGCTCCTTCATCGTCTGCGGAACCCAGATGCAGCCGTTCTCGGCCACTCCGACATAGCCCTGCACAATGCCTACGTCGGTGCCGTTAAGCTCCTGCGCCGAGGCCACTGTGTCGGGATTGCGCTGCGCAATGGTAATTCCCGGCACGTTGCTGGCAAATACCTTTGCCTCCGGATAAGCCTCTTTTATCAGTTTGTTTATGTCGCCGTCGGCCTGAAGCTCCACCACATTGCCGCCAACGGCCTTGCTCATGCTTGTGAACTGGCTCACAGGGTCGGCGTATTCAACGCCTTTCAGCGCGTCAAGGTCGGGCATGGCGTATTCCTCTTTTACGCTCATGTTGCGCCTGTATCTTGACAGTATGTCTTCTTTCGTGCTCATAATCCTTATAGTTCTTTTGCCATTTCATGGAACGGACGTTTCTGGAACTGCGGCATTTCGTGGCCGTAGCCCCAGCCGTTCAGCTTGTTGTACATAAGCGCGCGCGGCACATGGTTGGCCAGCGGGGCGAACTTCAGCGCCGTGTTGTACAGCTTCGGATGGTTGAACAGGTACTTCATGCCCACCGACATGGCCTTTTTCATCGGGTCGGCCTTGCCTATCGCGTCAAGCCCTTGCCGCCAACGGTATATCTGTTCCGACAGGTTTACCTCTACGGGACACACGTTGTCGCACGAGCAGCACAGCGTACATGCGCTCACATTGTCGGCATAGCGCGCCTTGTCTTTCAGCATTCCGAGGTTTATCCCGATAGGGCCGGGTATGAAGTAGGTGTACGAATAGCCTCCGCTCCGCCGGTAGACGGGGCATGTGTTCATGCACGAGCCGCAGCGGATGCACTTCAGCGTCTCCCAGTGTGACGGGTCAGCGATGATGTCTGTACGGCCGTTGTCAACGAGGACGATGTGCATCTCCGCTCCCGGACGCGCCTTGCGGAAGTGCGACGTGAACGAAGTCGTTGGCTGACCCGTGGCCGCACGGCACAGCAGACGCTGGAAAACGGCCAGCGAGCGGTAGTCGGGTATCACTTTCTCTATGCCCATCGCCACGATATGCAACCGCGGCATGGAGGTTGACATGTCGGCGTTTCCCTCGTTCGTACATACCACAACGTCGCCCGTTTCGGCAACTCCGAAGTTGGCGCCGGTCATTCCCGCGTCGGCCGTCATGAACTCGTTGCGCAGACTTAGGCGTGCCTGGTAGGTGAGATATGTCGGGTCATAGTTGCCCTTCTCGCTCCCGAGTTTCTCCTCGAAGAGGCGACCCACCTCCTCCTGCTTGATGTGTACCGCCGGAACCACTATGTGGCTGGGCTTCTTGTGCATAAGTTGCAGTATGCGTTCACCGAGGTCTGTCTCGACAACGTCTATGCCGTTGCTTTCGAGATAGGGGTTCATTTCGCACTCCTCGGTAAGCATCGACTTGCTCTTTACAAGTTTCTTGGCGTTGTGTTCATGAAGGATTGACAGCACGATGCTGTTGAACTCCGCCGCGTCTTTCGCCCAGTGCACGTGTACTCCGTTGCGTTCGGTGTTGTCGGCGAAGCGTGCAAGGTATGTGTCAAGGTGCGTCACGGTGTGCCGCTTAATGGCGCTGGCCGTGTCGCGCAGCTGTTCCCACTCGTCAAGTCCGTGCGCCATGTCGTCGCGCTTGGCGCGGAGCGACCAGAAAGTATCGTCGTGCCAGCCTGCGTCCTTGTTCGTTTCAAGGAACTGCTGTGCCGCTTTTGAATGTAGTGTGCTCATAGTCCTGCCACTAATATTTGTACAACATGGATGAATTTTATGTCTTTCCGCTGGCGTCTGGCCACGCCTTCGAGGTGCATCAGGCACGAGCTGTCAGGCCCGGTGATGTATTCGGCGCCAGTGGCGATGTGCCTTTGCAGCTTGTCTATGCCCATCTGCGTTGACACCGCAGGCTCTTCGATGGAGAACATGCCGCCGAAGCCGCAGCATTCGTCAACGCGTTCAGGCTCGACTACGGTCACGCCCTCGACAAGCGACAGCAAGTCCTTTATCTTGTTGAACTTGGGGACGTTGCGTTCAGATGGCGACGACAGACCGAGTTCGCGCACTCCGTGGCACGAGTTGTGCAGGCTCACCTTGTGGGGGAACTTGCCCGGCAGGGATTTCACTTGCAGAACGTCGTGCAGGAACTCGCAGATGTCAACCGTCTTTCCTGCCGACTGGCACAGGTGTTTGCCGCCGAGCAGGCGCGGATGGTTGAGCCGGATGAAGGCGGTACAGCTGGCCGAAGGGGCCACAACATAGTCGAAACCGGCAAACATGTCGTCGAAACGCTTTGCCAAAGGCACGGCTTTCTGCTCGAAACCGGCGTTGGCCATGGGCTGTCCGCAGCACGTCTGGTTCATCGGATACGTCACGTCTACCTGCAAATGCTTGAGAAGTTTGTATGCCGCGACGCCCACTTCGGGATAAAGGGCGTCGACATAGCATGGGATGAAAAGTCCTACTTTCATATTATTCATAATGTCTTGTATGCTGGAAACAGGTATTTTACGATGTACAAAAGTACAAAAAAGCGCAAAAAAGCATGGCTTTTTTGCGTGAAAATATGGTGTTTTTTCAAGCATACGATTACCCATTGTGTAACTGCTTGATAATGAATGCGTTATAAAAGGTGGCCTTTTACCGTCTAAAAGGCCACCTTTTGCACTGTAAAAGACGGCCTTTTGGAATGCAAAAGGTCGTCAATTGGTTTTCAACTGTTTGCCGCCTGCCGGTATTTCTCCATCAGCCAGTCGTTCTGTTCGTCAACGGTCATGTTGCTGTTGTCAAGCTCTATGGCGTCGTCGGCTTTGCGCAGGGGGCTTGTCGGGCGGTGTGAGTCGATGTAGTCGCGCTCCTGTACGTTCTTCAGAATGTCGTTGTAGTCGGCTTCCATGCCCTTGGCTTTCAGCTCGTCGTAACGCCTTTGGGCGCGCACTTCTGCCGATGCGGTTACAAACACCTTGAGTTCGGCGTCGGGAAACACCACCGTGCCGATGTCTCTTCCGTCCATTACAACGCCCTTCTCCTTGCCCATGGCCTGCTGCTGTGCCACGAGCGCCTGCCTGACGAAGGGCAGTGCGGCTATCGGGCTGACGCGGTTTGACACCTGCATCGTGCGTATTTCCTGCTCTACGTTCTCCCCGTTAAGGTATGTGTCGGGGCGTCCGGTGGCGGTGTTGAGCCTGAACGAGATGCTGATGTCGCCCATGCGGCTTTTCAGCTCGTCTTCCTTTATGCCGCCGTCGGTGTCGAACATGTTATTGCGCAGCGCGTAGAGAGTCACCGCGCGGTACATCGCGCCGGTGTCAACGTAAACGTATCCTATCTTGCGGGCAAGGTCTTTGGCCATGGTGCTCTTGCCGCACGACGAATGGCCGTCGATGGCTATCGTGATTTTTTTCATGTTTTTAAAGGGTGTATGTAGCGTTTATTATGATGGAATTTGACGAAACGTGGTATTTGCCGTATGCAAGTTGCAGCTTGAAACGTTCAAGCTGAAGCCCCGCTCCAAAAGAAAGGCCGGCCATGTGGGTGCTTTCCTGGTCGGTTCCTTTCAGCGTTTTCATCTCGTCGGCGCGTCTGAAGTTGTATCCGGCGGCCACGTAGATTTGTTGCGAGAAGAGAATGTCGACTCCTGCTACGATATGGTTGAAGAAGCCGTAGTCCCAGTCCGTCATGTCCACGAGCGTTGCCGAGAGCCTGAACGGCAGGGCAGCGAACCTCTTGCTGACGCCGAGCTGCACGTCGAGCGGCATTTTTTCGTACTCGTTGTCGTATGCTTTCAACTGTCCGCCGAGGTTCTTCGCCACGAGCGACACCGACCATTCGCGTTCAGGGTCGTAATAGTTCAGTCCAAGGTCTACGCCCATCGCCCACGAACTGTAACTGCCAATGTAAGAGTTTATTATCTTGGCCGTTATGCCTCCGGCAATCCTTTCGCTTAGCATATAACTGAAAACGCCGCTCAAGGCGATGTCCTTGGCTGAAAATTCGCCCAGCTGCACGTTGTTCTCATCCATCTCTTTCATCGTTCCGTAGTCCATGTACTGTGCCATGACGGCCACTGAAGCCTTGTCTTTTATGACTTTGGTGAACGATACGCTGGCAGTGTTCGCCCCTGCCATGTACGTCATGAAGTTAAGGTTTATGCTCTTGTCGCTTACCGATGAGAGCAGTGCGGGATTGTTGAATATGAGCGTAGGGTCGTCTTCTATTATGGTGATGTTGTCTCCACCGAGTGCGGCGGCGTGCGCACTGACGGGCAGACGAAGGAAGTTATATGCCGTCTGGCTTTCTTGTGCGAGTGCGGCGGCGGTGAAAAATGCCAGCAATAGCGTGGAAACGTTTTTTTTCATCCAAATCAATTAATTTTGGCGCAAAGTTACATCTTTTTCAAATACAAGAGTTATTTTTGCATAATGAAAACGCGGTGCTTTACGCATTGGGTTTTCATAATAACGCAAAAAACGGCGTGTTAGTATAACTCTGACAGGCCAAGGTTGCAATTTCTCTTTGTTGCTTGTGGATGTAAAGAATACATATAGTACCAGTGCGGACAACCGTAGGGTGTCCGGGTTTCTCGTTGGGCTTGTGGTTGCGCTTTCGCTTTTCCTTGTGGCTCTCGAGTTTTCATCGCAAGGCGGCATCCCGGAGGCTGGCGAGGATTTGCTCGACGATGTGTCACAGGACATAGAGATGATGCCTGCCGTACACCGTGACGACATGGTTGCTGCCGCGCCGAGTGGAAGCCGAGCTTCCGTTTCGGATGAAATCAATGTGGTGGACAAGCCCGTAAAGGATGCAAAAGAAAGCAATCCGCTGGCAGACAAGGAGGCTCTTAAGCGGCTTCTCGGTGTAGGCTTCGGCGACGTTGCCGCCGTCTCGGACGTTAAATTGCAGCCGACAACAGTAAATGTGGATGAAGACAATCCTCTGAACTTTCAGGTTGTAGAGCGCCTGCCGGAGTTTCCCGGAGGGATGTCGGCCTTCGTTCAGTGGCTCACAAAGAATCTGAAATACCCTTTGACGGCACAACGTGCAAAGCGGAAGGGTACGGTTCTCGTGTCGTTTATTGTCAACAAGGACGGTTCTATAGCCGACCGCAAGGTGGTGAAGTCTGTCAGTCCGGAGCTTGACCGTGAGGCTTTGCGCGTATTGCGGTTGATGCCGAAGTGGAAACCGGGCGAAGACCACGGCCAGCCTTGCCGCACGTATATCTGCATTCCGATAGTTTTCAAATTGTGACAAATGTACAACCAGCGTATTCATAAACTTCAAATATTATGTTGACAGCTGATGAAATTCTTGAGAAAATAAACCGATATATTGACAGTTTGCAATATAACCGCGAGCCTAAAGGCCTTTATGAACCAGTGAAATACGTCCTTTCCATGGGCGGTAAGCGCATACGTCCGTCGCTGATGCTCATGGCTTACAACATGTATAAGGACGACCCGGAGAGCATATTGTCGTCGGCGTGCGCCATCGAGACATACCATAACTATACATTGCTGCACGATGACCTCATGGACAACGCCGACATGAGGCGCGGAAAGCAGACCGTACATGTGAAGTGGAACGACAATACGGCAATCCTTTCGGGTGACAGTATGCTTGTATTGGCGTACCGTCATTTTCTTGACTGCCGTCCAGACAAGCTGAAACAGGTGCTTGACCTTTTCACGGAGACAGCCCTTGAAATCGGAGAAGGACAGCAGTATGACATGGATTTCGAGACACGTACCGACGTAACGGAGGACGAATATATCGAGATGATACGTCTGAAAACAAGCGTTTTGCTTGCATGCTCGCTTAAAGTCGGCGCGATTTTGGCTGGTGCGCCTGACGAAGATGCCGACAATCTGTACAAGTTCGGCGAACAGATGGGGCTTGCTTTCCAGCTGCAAGACGATTATCTTGACGTTTACGGCGACCCTTCTGTGTTCGGAAAGGCCGTCGGAGGCGACATTCTTTGCAACAAAAAGACATATATGCTCATCAACGCTTTCAACCGTGCTGATGCTTCCCTGCGCGCCGAACTGATACGATGGGTAACGGCGAAAGACTACGATCCGAAGGAGAAAATCGCTGCGGTGACCGCCATCTACGACAATGTGGGGATAAGGAAAGTTGCCGAGGAGAAGATAGGGTATTATTTTGCACAAAGCAGAAAATACCTTGCCAAGGTGAATGTGCCTGACGAACGCAAGGCCGTACTTGACGCATATACGGACAAGATGATGACACGTAAAAACTGATTTAATTCATAATTCATAGTTCACAATGCATGATTATTAAATCAATAACCTCTTTATGCTGTGCGAATTATGAATTATGAATTGTGAATTATGAATTGACAAATGCCTTACCGTAGACTTCCAAAAACTGACGCGGCGCGCCTGCGTGCGTTGAAAACGGTGCTCGACAGCAACGATTTGTACACTGTGCGCAACAGGTTTGTTGACTGGCAGACGATAAACCGCGCCCGGCCGGCATACGACAGGCTGTTGACGGCTTCCGAGCAGTATCGGCTTGCATGTTCGGCAAGGGTCAGGGGAGTGGGCAAGATCGACAAGCTGCAGCGCAACGCCTCGATGTATGTCAGCCATTTTCTGCAAGTTCTGATGATGGCGGTCGAGCGAGGGGAAATCAAAAGGTCGGCTTTGAAACTTTACGGTATGGATGAAGGCACGTCGACGTTGCCCAACATGAAGAGCATCGGCGGGCTTCTTCGCTGGGGACGGCTGGCCGTTGAAGGCGAGAAAGCACGTGTGAAGCAGGGCGGACGGCCCATTTACAATCCTACAATCGGCATGGTAAGCACGCATATCGATATCTTCAACGACTGTTATCAGCAGCAGAAACACCTTAAGGACAACATTGGGCGTGCCTTGGAAAGCCTTAAACGAATACGCCCCGAGGTTGACGATGTGATACTGGAGCTATGGAATCAGATAGAGGCTCATTTCAAAGACGAACCTCCGGAGACGCGTTTCGACATGTGCCGCAAGTTCGGCGTGGTGTATTATTACCGTAAGAATGAAAATAAAGTATTAGAGGAGAAAGGAGAGAAGGAGTAAGTAGATATGTCTTTCTGCCATTTGACATAATGTTAAAGCGCATATCTCTTTACTCCTTCTCTCCTTACTCCTTCCTTCCTAAATAACAGCCAATGACTTTCATCGACACGCATACGCATCTTGACGGCGAGGAGTTTGACGCCGACAGGGACGAAGTTGTGGCCCGTGCAAAGGCCGCAGGAGTTAGCAAGGTTTTCATTCCGGCAATCAATCAGCCTTCGGTTGACACTGTGTTGTCAACGTGTGCACGTTATCCGGGCTTCGCTTATCCGATGATAGGCCTTCATCCGGAAGACGTGAAGGCCGACTGGAGCGACGTGCTGGCGCGGATGGAGGTGCGCCTGGATGTACCTGGATGTCCGTTTATAGCCGTTGGCGAGGTTGGTTTGGATTATTATTGGAGCCGCGAGTTTGAGAAAGAGCAGCTTGAGGCTTTCGAGGCGCAGGTTCGTTGGTCTGTAAAATACCGCCTGCCGTTGATGATTCACTGCCGCAAGGCGCAGAACGAGATGGTCCGTTTGCTGCGTCCTTATGCTAAAGACCTGCCGGGCGGAGTGTTCCATTGCTTCACCGGGAACGAAAAAGAGGCAGCCGAACTGCTGCAGTTCGACAACTTCGTGCTTGGCATTGGCGGTGTGCTGACATTCAAAAAGTCGCATCTGCCCGAGGTGTTGCCTGCCGCAGTGCCGCTTGAACGGATTGTAATCGAGACCGACTCGCCGTATATGGCGCCCGTTCCGATGCGCGGCAAGCGCAACGAAAGCGCTTTTGCACTGTACGTCCTGAAGCGTCTTGCCGAGTGTTACGGCGTGAGCGAGGACGAGGTTGCCCGTGTTACGAACGCCAATGTCAGCCGTGTGTTCGGCCTCTGACGGCAATATAGACTGAAAAATACGGGCGCAGGGACAATCCGTGTTTGCCGAATGCAAAACAGGAAGGCCGCTGCGCCCGTCTTTTTATATATGTATAAGCAGTAGTTTATTTCACTTCAATCTTCTTGATGAACCTTGCCGGATTGCCGACTACTACCGTCATTGGCGGCACGTCATGGGTGACAACGCTGTTTGCGCCGATGATTGAGCCGTAACCTATTGTCACTCCGGGCAGCACAGTTGCGCCGATGCCAATCCATACCTTGTCCTCTATCACTATGGGACGCCCGTAAGTGGCGCTGCGGTTGTCTGGGTTCGGGTCGTGGTTTATGGTTATCAGGTTCACTTTCGGCGCGATGAATACGCCGTTGCCGATGGTTATTCCGCCGCGGTCGAAGAACGTGCAGCCCTGCTGTATCCAGCAGTTCTTGCCGAATGTGATGTTTTTGCCATAGTCGACGTAGAACGGAGGCAGCACCGTTACTGACGGGTCGAGCTTCTTCCCGATGATGCGTTCCATGTATTCGTGCACCTCTTCGGGTGTGTGGTAGCCCTGGTTAAGCTCGTAGGCCGTCTTCATCGTGTCGAATATTGCGCCAATCAGCTTGTCGTAACCGGGTTCGTCGGGCGACACCATCGCGCCGGACAGGTCTTTCTTGAAAATGTCTTCCATTGCCTTTTTCTGTTTTTTGTTGTCATACGTCTTATCTGTCGGCAAAGGTAAGGCATTCTCCGGCGCGGCGGCATATCCCTTTTACCTGATTTTGTAACGATATTACGGTTTCGGCTTATTTGCCGTCCGGATTGAAGTTCTTGTCGTAATTTAGCAGGAACTTGGCTAATCCGGGGTCGTTGAAGTCGGCTGTGAACGGCTGCCCGGTGTCCATGCGGCGTATGGTTTCACGCTCCTCTTCGGTCAGGCTGAAGTCGCTGATGTCAAGGTTGCTTGCCATTCGCTCCTTGTGGGTTGACTTAGGGATTGGTATTATGCCTTCGTCAACGAGGAAGCGTAGGCACACCTGCGCATTGTTCTTGCCGTATTTTTCGCCTATTTTCTTAAGAGTCTCGTTTCCGAACACTCCGTTCTTGCCTTGCGCCAGCGGCCCCCAGGCCATTATCCGAGTGCCGTATCCGGCGGCGATGTCGCGCATTTCGCGCTGCTGCGAGAACACATGAGTCTCCAATTGCACAACGGCAGGCTTAACGTCCATGTTCTCTGCAAGGTCAATGAAGCGTCCTCTGTAGAAGTTGCTGAGGCCGATTGCCCTCACCTTGCCGGCTTTCAGCGCGCGTTCCATTGCGCGGTAAGAGCCGTAGTAGTCGCCGAAGGGCTGGTGGATTAGCAGCAGGTCGATGTAGTCGGTGCGCAACTTGCGCAGCGACTCGTCAATGCTGCGCGCGGCCTTTTCCTCTCCCGCGTTTGAAATCCACACCTTCGTGGTGATGAACAGTTCGCTGCGCGGCACTCCGCATTTGCTTATCGCCGCGCCAACACCTTCTTCATTATAGTATGCCTGCGCCGTGTCAATAAGGCGGTAGCCCGTGCTTATGGCGTCGAGCACGCACCGTTCGCAGTCTTCGGGGCTTACGAGGAACACTCCGTAGCCCATCTCCGGCATTTCAACGCCGTTGTTAAGTGTTATTGTTTTCATTGGGTGTTTATTTGGGTTATACGGTTTTACGGTTATGGGGTTATACGGTTGTGTGGTTTAACGGTTATGAGGTTATACGGTTATGTTTTTTAGGTTGTAGGGTTATACTGTTTATGGTGGCGGTTGTTTGTGCCTTCGGCCTTGCTGTACTTATAGCGATATGCCGCAAAACCTTAAAACCACGTGAGTTAGGTATAAGAAAACGATTGAAAAAGTTGTGGGGATGAAATATTTTTAGTATCTTTATAGCTGACAATCAATAAGTTACATAAAAACATCCATTCCCATGACTGATG
>URUK01000006.1 GCA_900551055.1 uncultured Prevotella sp.
CCCCATAACCGTAAAACCCCATAACCGTAAAACCCCATAACCGTAAAACCCCATAACCGTAAAACCCCATAACCGTAAAACCCCATAACCGTAAAACCCCATATATTAACTTTAAAACCTTTTAGACTATGAAAATTGGTATTCCAAAAGAAATCAAGAACAATGAGAACCGCGTCGGCATGACACCGGCGGGAGTTTCCGAGTTGGTAAAGCATGGGCATACTGTATATGTGCAGGCTACGGCAGGGCATGGCAGCGGCTTTTCTGACGAGATGTATTCAGAAGTAGGCGCACAGATATTGCCTTCTATTGAAGACGTTTATGCCATTGCCGACATGATAATAAAAGTAAAGGAACCTATTGCCCCTGAGTACTCACTTGTACGAAAAGACCAATTGGTTTTCACGTATTTCCATTTCGCTTGCAGCCGCGAACTGACCGAAGCAATGCTCAATAGCGGCGGTGTATGTCTGGCATATGAGACGGTGCAGCTGGCCGACGGCTCCTTGCCGCTGCTTACGCCAATGAGCGAGGTTGCAGGGCGTATGGCGACAATCAACGGAGCGTATTATCTGCAAAAGACAAAAGGCGGGAAGGGCAAACTCATCTGTGGTGTGCCTGGAGTAAAACCGGCCAAGGTCGTTGTCATTGGCGGAGGCATCGTCGGACAGGCCGCAGCTCGTGTTGCAGCAGGAATGGGAGCAGAGGTTATAATAACAGACATTTCGCTTCCGCTTCTTCATGAATTGGATTTGACTTTGCCGGCAAACATAAGCACATTGTACTCATCACACAACAATATTTGCCGTGAAATCAAGGATGCCGACATCGTGGTTGGTGCGGTGCTTGTACCGGGCGACAAGGCTCCGAAACTTATAACACGCGATATGTTGAAACTTATGGAGCCGGGTTCTATTCTCGTTGACGTGGCGATTGACCAGGGCGGATGCTTTGAGACATCCCATCCGACAACCCACAGTGAGCCTGTTTACGAGGTTGACGGCATCGTGCATTATGCAGTAGCCAACATTCCGGGAGCTGTGCCAAACACGTCAACCACGGCTTTGACTAACGCCACGCTCAAATACGCAGTGGCTTTGGCCGATAAAGGGTGGCGCAAGGCGTGTGCTGACGACCCGGCATTGGCAAAAGGCTTGAACATTGTAAACGGCAAAATAGTCTATAAGGCAGTAGCCGATGTTTTCGGTATGCTGTATGAAACTTTGGACATTTAAGAATAAAAAATGCCCATAAAAGTTACAAAACTTTTATGGGCATTTTCATTTGCTGCGTTCTTTATAATATCATGTTATTTTATTACAACCTTCTTTGTCGTTCCGTCTTTCATCTTTACAATGTTAACGCCCTTTTGTGGGGATGCAAGGCGGAGACCGTTGATAGTATAATATGCCTCGATATTGTCTTTGGCGGCAAATTCTGTAACGCTGATGCCTGTTGTTGTATCAACAGTTACGGTGCAAACGGCCACGAAACCTCCGTCTACAGTTGTTGCCATTACTACTGATACGCCGTTGTCTAAAGCAATTATTGTACCATTGCTTGAAACCGTGCATACATTTTCCTTGGAGCTGCTCCAGCGTACTTCCTTGTTTGATGCGTCTGCCGGCAAAACTGTAGCTGTAAGCTGCGTTGTTTCGCCAATATTTGCAAATGTTAATTCGTTGCGGTCTAATGTGATGCCTGTGACTGGTTGCAGTACCGTTACTTCGCATTCGTCTTTAATATCCTCATTTTCAGCAGCAGTTACGATTATTGTTGCAGTGCCTGCATTTTTGCCTATTATGATGCCTTCTTTGCTGACAGTTGCAACGTCTTTATCACTTGAAGTCCATACAACTTCCTTGTTGTCGGCGTTGGCAGGCAATATTTCCGCACCTATTTGTATGCTGTTACCAACATTTATTGTTGCGTCATGGCGGTCAAGCTGTATAGCCGTTATCGGTTGCAATACTTTTACTTGGCACGTTGCGATAAAACCACCGTCAACGCTTGTTGCTGTAACAATGCAAGTACCTTGATTTACGCCCGTAATTAAGCCTCCGTCAGTGACGGTGGCAATGTCTTTGTTGCTACTGCTCCAAGTTACAAGTCCGTCGGACGTTTCGAGTGGTAATGTATTAGCCGTAAGTTGTAGCTGCTCACCAATGTTTATTTCTGCCGTTTCGTCCATTGTAACTCCTGTGGTATGGTCGTAAACGGAACCTCACAGGTTGCAGTCAATCCGTTGCTTGTTTCCGCAGTAATCAGTGCTTTTCCCACCGAAACAGCTGTAACGTTTCCGTTCGCATCAACTGTTGCGATGGCTTCGTTTGAGCTTCGCCATGATAAAGACTTGTCAAATGTTTCATTAGGGGTTATAGTTGCAGTGAGTTGTTCCGTATCTCCATTATATAGAACTAATTTTTTACTATTAAGGTCTATATTTTCGGCATCAAGTATTTCATTTATTGTCATGTTCCTAAATACCGATGCTTTATATTTTTCAATGGTTCCTTTAGGTATATAGATAGTTCCAGTCCATCCAACCTTATTGGTTTTGTCATCAACAATAACAGTGTTTCCATCATCAAATTTTAGAATTTGTATGACCCCAGGTTCTTTAATATGACTGATTATTGTTGCTGTTGAATTACTGCCTCCGTCTCCCACAAAAAATGTAAGATTATTGGATAGTGCAAGGGTTGTAACAGAAGAAGATAATGACCCCCTAAATTTACTAATGCCGTTAGGAAGGTAGACGTTTTTACAATTATTAGTATTATATAAATTGAAATCTGTAAACGTTCCATTGACAATTAGGGTGTCAACGCCTTCGTTTGAAAACGCATAACCAGATGCTGATATTTCTTTTGTTGTTAATGGAAGAATAATTTTTCTCATGTGGTTGAAATCGAAAAAAAGATAGACGGTGATTTCGTCATCTTCAGTATAATAAGTTGTACCTTTATAAGGTTCTCCACCTGCAACAATATGTGCCTCGGATAAGTCTAAGCTTGTCAACGTACGATTAATGTTTAAATCTCTTATGAATTTTATGTCGGTTCCATTGATATACCCTGTGACTTTTAAGTTTTCAAGTGTTTGCTGATCGGTATATTCAATCATACTTGACAGCCATCCGGGTGTTTGGTTGTCAATAGTCATAGATGTCCGTTGGGCATATGTTGTAAGCCCAATAAGTGTTGACAAAATTACTAATAATAAATTTTTGTTCATAATTAGTTGGTTAAAAATTTGATTAATACGTTGTCAAGGTTTATTGTCTGAAAATCACGTTTGATCTTGTTATTTTTATTTTATGGGTTTCAGTCTGCGTGATAGGTTCTGCCCAAACTTCAATATTATGTTTGGCTATCTCAAAATCTGCACATGGACCGACCTGTATCTCTTCAAGACAGTCAAAAGGTATGTTTACGGTTGTGTAAGCATGGAATTCGTGTTCACTGCACGTAAAGTGATATTTGGATTCTGTTTTCAAAAGTCTGTATTCTCGTTCATCCTTGAAACCTTTGTTTTTCAATAGCGAAGAGCTTAATTGAAAATCGATAAAAGCGTCTTGCCTGTCCCATATGTCTTTATTCACGACCTTGTTCTCGTAAAAACATTTAAGTTTTTCATATTTACATCTTAAATCTTCGGTTTCCTCATAGATGCAGTTGCCAAGCCTGATGTATTCATACGGTTCTTGTTTTTGGGGTATCAAGCTTTGATACAGCTTTTGGGTGTTGAATTTTAAGCAAATACCTCTACCTTCATCCGCATACTGCTGCCACATAAACATGTTGTCATTATTAAGCGAGAATGAAATGACGAATACTAATCCGTTCAAAGCTTTTTGAAACATAACATCGGTCTTGCTTTTATTTATATCTTGTAGCAGTTTTCTTATGCCGTTGTATTCAGACCTGTCATTGAAAGTCTCAATGTCTGAAGCATGAAATTCAAGCATTGGTAACTTTGTTTTTTCAAGATTGCGTGTGTCGAGCAATTTAACTAATGTCGGCATTTTTGTGTAATGATACACAAAATCGGGAATTTTTTTATTTTCCATATCGCTACTGTTTACTTATAATCCGGTAAACTCCCAAGCCGAATGAATGTTGATTGCTAACGGTTATATACGAAAAAAGCGTGGGAGTTCTCATCCGTTACCCGTCCCACACTCTGAGGCTCTCGCATTGCCCACCTTGTCGAAACGAGCAACGCAGAAGCCCACGCCGATATGTATTAATGCCATTATCAGCGCGTCCGTTAAGAACAAACGCGCATAATAAGGGCTGTACATACCCACATAGAGCATCTACCGTTGCTTTGTCTTTGACAAGGTTGAAATTTGCGAGATTTCAGAGTGTCAAGCACAAAGCGTCAGATAAACGCCTTTTCCAATATATAGCTCCCTCATTCCACCACTTGCGTGGCTTCTGCAAAGGGAACATTGCAAAGATAGTGCAAATCAATTGTCTCACAAAATAAAACGCTTGAAATGTATTTATTTTACATTTTATGTTTGCCCTTACATGTTTAGGAAACGTATGTATAAAAATAATATGTGATAAATATATAAAACAAGAAAAGAAAAATGCAAATCATCCGTCACCTGTCACGTTGCGGCGTAACACATTGACTGACAATTTGTTACGGTGTGACAGATGAATTGGAGTATCTGTCACACTGATGTGTCATTGGTGATGCTGTGACAGATGTGACGGTTGAGGTTTGGTTATCTGTCACAACGCATGGTGTTGAATATCAATGCTTTATATGCTGATGTGACAGGTGACGGATGATTTGCATTATTTGTTTATCTGTGTCAATTCATCGGATGCTGGCTTATGGTGCATGTGTGTAATGTTTTGCAATAAGATTGGGAATATGTTTAACACGTATAACCAACTTGTTATCTCGCAAAATATCCGGATGAATTGTAAAACATGACTTTTTGCATTGTAAAAGGTCACGAATTGGAATGTAAAACGCCGTGTTTTGCAGCGCAAAACACGGCGTTTTAGCAATGTGCTGAAAATGAACGGATTAAGAAGCGGATGTTAGCCGTGTAACCGGTCGCTACATATCCTTTCTTAACTCTTAATTTTTAGCTCTTAATTTTCCTTGATGTTAGGTTCTTCGAGGCCGTAGCCCTTCTTCTTGTCAACCACCTTGAGAACGAAGCCGAGGATGAGGGCGGCTACGCCGAGACAAGCAAGCATTACGAGAGGAGCGGTATAGTCGTAAGACACGGCTGCCTCTTGCGGTGTGATAAGGCCGTTTTGCAGGTCGCTGACGAGCTGCGGATTAGTCTTGTCGAGCACCTTGCCGATAAGCAATGGGAACAGCCACAGGCCGATGTTCTGTATCCAGAAGATGAGGGCGTAGGCGCTTCCGATTATTTTTGCATCGACAAGCTTCGGCACGCTGGGCCACAGAGATGCGGGCACGAGCGAGAAGCTTGCACCGAGTACAAGGATTGTGATGTATGCAACGATTACTCCGCCTACGGCATTGCCCTTGAACATGGGCAGGATAAAGGCGAAAGTGAGGTGGCAGGCGATGAGCAGTAGCGAACCGATGACGAGCATCGAGGCCGCCTTGCCTTTGTGGTCGACGTAGTTGCCGAGGATTGGCGTTATGCCGACGGCGAGCAGGGGGAACACGGCGAACACGGTCTCCGCGCTTTGGCGCATGTAGCCCATATAGCAGAACACCACCAACGCCACAACGGCAATGATTTGCATCAGTGTACGCATGCCTTTCTGTTTGGAGAAGTTGCTGGCGAAAGCGGCTGCGGCGACAACAAGCATGATGATGTATTGGATTACGGTTACGGTGTTGCCTGCCCAGAATGAACCCGGCTCAAGCTCGGTGAACGTGAGGTTACACTGGAGCATGTTGACGGCATACTTCTGGAACGGGAAGATGGCCGAATAATAGAGCACGCACAGGAGGGCTACAAGCCAGAAGCCGCTGCTGCGCAGGATGTTGCCGATGTCGCTGATTTTGAAGGGGTCGTCTTTCTCTTCCGCCTCGCCGGTCTGTGCGTCGAGTTTCTTGTCCATGAAGAAGTAGACGATGAACATGATTAAAGCTATCATGAGGAGGACAACGCCGAAGGCTACAGAACGTGACACGTCGATGTCGCCGCCGAGTTTTGCGAACACAGGAGAAAATATCATACATGTTGCGACACCGAGGCGCGCGAGTGCCATTTCAGACCCCATAGCCAACGCCATTTCGTGCCCCTTGAACCATTTTACTATTCCTCGTGACACTGTGATGCCGGCCATTTCGACACCGCAGCCGAAAATCATGAAGCCGACGGCTGCAAACTTGGCCGACGCCGGCATACCAAGATAGAAGGGTGAGATGCCAAGTTCGTCGAAGCCCGGAATGTAGTTGAGGTTCTCGGTGAACCATGTTTCAAGGCTGCTGCCTTGGAATGCCTCGGTAACGGCATACCAGTTGATTGTAGCACCGACGAGCATCACCGCACCGGAGAGTACCGCCGTGAAGCGCACTCCCATCTTGTCGAGGATTATTCCGGCGAAGATGAGGAAGAACACGAATACGTTTAGAAACGTCTCCGAGCCTTGCATCGTTCCGAATGCGGTAGAGTCCCAGCCGCGTGTCGACTGCATAAGGTCTTTGATTGGCGAAAGAATGTCCATGAAGATGTATGAACAGAACATAGCAAACGCGAGGAAGAACAGCACCATCCACCTTGTGGCGGCGGAGTCGCGAAGTGTTTTTTGAACAGAGTTTGTCATATTGTTGATATTGATTGTTTATACTTTGGGAGTTAAGAATTAAGAGTTAAGAATTAAGAAAAATACCATCATAACAAGAAGCAGGGCATATTTTCTTAATTCTTAACTCTTAATTCTTAATTATTTAAGCCACTTGTCGAGCCAATTGAAGAATGTGCGCTGCCACAGTATACCGTTCTGCGGCTTTAAAACCCAGTGGTTCTCGTCGGGGAAAAGCAGCAGCTCGGCCGGTATGCTGCGCATACGCGCGGCGTTGAATGCGCCCATTCCTTGATTTGCGTTTATGCGGTAGTCTTTCTCTCCGTGTATGCATAGGATGGGAGTGTCCCATTTGTCGACGAACTTGTGCGGCGAATTGGCGTAAGTGCGACGGGCGTTCTCTGTCTGGTCTTTGTTCCAATAGGCGTCGTCATATTCCCAATTGCTGAACCATCCCTCTTCCGTGTCGGTGTACATCGACTCAAGGTTGAATGCTCCGTCATGTGCAATGAAGCACTTGAAACGCTTTTCATGGTGTCCGGCAAGATAGTAGACGCTGAAGCCTCCGAAACTTGCACCGACGGCGCCGAGGCGGTCTTTGTCGACGAACGGCAGGTTTTCGCAGGCATCGTCAATGGCCGTAAGATAGTCTTTCATGCACAGGCCGGTCCAGTCTCCTGATATTTCTTCGTTCCATTCGCTGCCGAAGCCGGGCAGTCCTCTACGGTTGGGAGCTATTACTACGTAGCCGTTGGCCGCCATTATTTGCATGTTCCAGCGATAGCTCCAAAATTGTGACACGGGGCTTTGCGGTCCGCCCTCGCAGAAAAGAAGCGTGGGATATTTCTTAGTCTCGTCAAAATGCGCAGGCAGTACAATCCAGTACATCATGTCCTTGCCGTCGGTAGTCTTAACCCAACGCTGCTGTATTTTGCCGAAAGTCATCTGGTCGTACAGGTGTTTGTTTTCAAACGTAATCTGTTCGGCATCAGACTGCTTTTCCTTTTTGCTCGGTTCGATGATGTAAAGCTCTGAAGCTTGTGACATGCTGTGTCTTTCAGCAAGAAGTTTCTTTCCGTCATTAAGAAGTTGTATCGAGCCATAGTCATTCCAGCCGTCGGTCAGCTGCATCACCTCTCCCTTGAGGTTTGTCTTATAAACGTTCTCGCAGCCATGCCATACGGCAAGGAAATAAAGGTCGTCAGAGTTTGCGCCCCAGCAGAAAGCGTCAACGTTTGTGTCGAGAGTCTCTGTCACATACGTTTTGTCTCCGGTGCTGGTGTTGTATATGCAAAGGCGGTTGCGGTCGCTTTCATAGCCGTCGCGCGCCATGCTTTGCCATGCAATGTACTTTCCATCGAGCGAGAACTGCGGATTGGTGTCATATCCAGGGTTGTTCTTTAGGTTGCTTTCCGCGTTGACAGCCTGATGTTTCATTGACTTTGTAAGGTCGGTTTCAGGTTCAATATAGCCGTCTGGTTTGCAGATGTTTGCAGTCTTTCCTGTGGTAATGTCATAGATAAAGATGTCTGTATCGGTTGAGGTGGCATATTTTACGCCTGTTTTTTTGCGTGATGTATAGGCTATCCTCTTCGAGTCCGGACTCCACGCCAGTTGTTCAATGCCGCCAAACGGTTTTACAGGGCTTTCATAAGGTTCGCCTTGCATTATGTCCATGCCTTCATCAATGCCGCTTGTAGACACTTCGGCAAGGAAGGGGTGGGGGATTGTTTCAACATATTCGTCCCAATGCCTGTAATTCATGTCAGTTATAAGACGGCCTGTAGCCTTTGGCAAGTCGGATGGATTTTCCTTTATGATTTCGTGGTATGGTATTTGTTTTACTAACAATACGTGTTTTTCATCGGGAGAGAATATGAAGCCGTCTATGCCGGTTTTGTCGTTGGTAAGTTGCTTGCGGTTACTTCCGTCGGGGTACATTTCCCATATTTGGCCGTCGCAAAGGAATGCGATTTTTTGTCCGCCGGCAATCCATACTGCATCGCTCTCGTTCTTAGAGCTTGTTGTCAGCATTCTGTTGTTCTTGCCGTTGGCGTCCATAATATAAATTACCGAATGGCTCTTGTTTTCTTTCACGCTATAATAACTTACCTGGTAAACGATGCGCTTACCGTCAGGTGATGCCTGATGCCCTCCAATGCGTCCCATAGCCCAAAGTGCTTCTGGAGTCATCAAGCCGCTATTAAGTGTAATGTCGCTTTTCCCTATGAAGCCGGGTGCTTCTTGTGCGTTTGATGTGCTGCAGCCTAAGGCAAGTGCAGCTGCAACCATTATTGTTTTATTCATAATATTTTGATTTTGAATATAGGGGCAGACTTTATGTCCGCCCCTATAAGGTTGTTGCTATTTCTTGGGTCTCATTTTCTCTTGCTGTTCACGCTGACGCTTCAGTTCTTCGGCCTGTTTCTGCATGGCTTCAAGCCTTGCTGCAAGTCCGCTCATCTTCTGCGGATTGTTTTTGTTTTCCTGATAGCGTGCTTCAAGTATTGCAAGCAACTTCTCATCGTTTGTGGTCTTACGTAAAATCCACATTATTGCGGCACTACAGAACAATGAGATGAAGTAGTAGAAGTTAAGTCCGGCTGAATAATCATTGAACATGAAGAAGAAGAATACAGGCATTAGGTAGGTCATCCAGCGCATCATCTTCATCTGTTCAGCCTGCGTTCCAATCATCTGGTCTTTCTGCTGACGCATTGTCATTATGGAATAAAGCACATTGGCTGCGCAGAATAATATACACGTCAGGCTTAGATGGTCGCCTATTAGCCAGATATTCTTGTTCCATTCGATGATGGGGTCATACGTTGAAAGATCGCTAATCCAAAGGAAACTCTCTCCGCGCAGTTGGATGGCGTTAGGTACGAAGTTGAACATGGCAATCCAAATAGGCAGTTGTATCAGCATGGGGAGACATCCGCTCAATGGGCTTACGCCGTACTTAGAGTACAATGCCATCATGGCCTGCTGCTTTTGCATCTGGTCTTCAGGCTTGTCATACTGTTTGGTGGCTTCTTCTATTTTCGGCCTCAGTACGCGCATCTTGGCTGAAGACATATAGCTCTTTTTAACCAATGGATAGGTTATGACTTTCAGCAACAGGGTTATCAGTATGAGCACAATGCCCATGTTGATGTTCATGCCTGTAAGCCAGTCGAACACGTAGATTGTAAACCAGCGGTTGATTATTCTGAATAGCGGCCAGCCAAGATAGACAAGGCGTTGTAGTTCGAGGTCTTTGTTGAACGTACTTTGCTTTTCTACTTTCTTCAGTAAGTTGAAGTCATTTGGCCCGAAATAGAACTCAAGCTCGGTGGGGGTTTTTCCTGTCGGGTCGAAAGACGTCTTCATTTTCGCTGCATAGTGCTTCAAAAAGCCTGAGCCTTTTTCCTGTGGAATGCTTGTCATCAGCGAGTTCGCACCGAAATCGTCCTTGGCAATCATTACAGCACTAAAGAACTGGTTTTTGAATGCAACCCAGTCAATCACATCTTCTATTTTCTCGTCAACCTTTTCGCTTGTCTCGCTAAGGTTGTCTGTCCCTCCTTCGGTAAGGTGGTAGGTCAATGACGAATGTTGGTTTTCGAATGTAAAGCCTTTCTCCTGCTGTCGGCAAAGGTCTGTCCATTCAATGTCCATCTTGTCATAGTTCGGCGCAAACATGCCGCTCAAGCCGTTTGCTTGCATTGAAAAGTGCAGCATATAGTCTTTGCCCAGCCTGTAGTTCATCACAAGGGACTTTCCGTTGCCGGCATCGGCTGTCATCGTTACTGTTGTGTCTGTAACGTTTGATGGAGTGAAGTAGAGGTCGCTTGTTATGATGTTGGTCTCCTTTCCGGCCAGCATGAACTTCAAAGATTGGTTCTTACTGTCAAACAATGTCAGGTCATTGCTACCGTCGTTGGTTTTGAAACCTTTTATTACAGCTTTTTCAACGACACCTCCCTTTGTGTTGAACGTAAGTTCCACTTTTGAGTTTTTAAGCACAACGTTTTGGGCTTTGCCGCTCATAGCTTTATAAAATGCCGCAGTCGTATCTTCTACGGCTTGGCTTGCGGAATTTGCCTTTGCAACTTCCTGCTCTGCTTTAAGCTTTTGTTCTGCCTTTTGTTTGGCTATGGCTGTTATCGAGTCTTGTATCCTTTGTTGTGCAATCTCCTCCTCTGATGGTCTTGACCACCAACTGAAGCCTATCAAAACGGCTGCGATTAGAACAAACCCAATAATTGTATTCTTGTCCATCTTGAAAAACTTGTATGATTATTGTTTATTCTTACTGTTTTTGTTTTCAATCGCTGTTTTCACGAAATCAAGGAACAAGGGGTGGGGATGCAGTACCGTGCTTGAATATTCGGGATGGAATTGTGTTCCTATATACCATTTCAACCCGGGAATTTCAACAATTTCAACCAAGTCGCTTTCCGGGTTACGCCCTACGCACTTCATGCCGGCACGCTCGTATTCCTGCTCAAAATCGTTGTTGAACTCGTAACGGTGGCGATGGCGCTCCTGTATGTGCTCTTTTTTGTATATGTTGAACACACGAGAACCTTGTTTCAAAATGCATTCGTAGGCACCGAGTCTCATAGTGCCACCCATGTTGGTTATGTTCTTTTGGTCTTCCATGATGTCGATGACATTGTGCTCAGTCTTCTCATCCATCTCACGACTGTTTGCATCTTCATAACCGAGTACATTGCGACCGAACTCAATAACCATCATCTGCATGCCGAGACAAATTCCGAATGTAGGTATGTCATGGGTGCGTGTATAGTGAGCCGCTACAATTTTGCCTTCTATGCCTCGTTGTCCGAAGCCCGGGCAAATCACTATTCCGTCCATGCCGTCAAGCTTTTCTGCGACATTGTCCTCTGTTATTTTTTCGCTGTTTATGAATGTCGCCTTTACCTTATAGTCGTTGTATGTACCAGCCTGTGACAGGCTTTCAAGAATGCTCTTGTAAGCGTCCTGCAGGTCATATTTGCCTACGAGTCCGATGTTCACAACTTCCGTAGCCCTGTGTCTGCGTTCCAAAAACGAACGCCATGGCCCGAGCGTAGGCGTTTCCCCAATGGGCTCTCCCATCTTGCGGAGTATAGTTTCGTCAAGTTTCTGTTCCTGCATTCTTACTGGAACCTCATATATGGTGGGCATGTCGACACTCTGCACTACGGCATCGAAATCGACGTTGCAGAAGTTTGCCACTTTTTTGCGTATGCCATCGTTTATCGGACGTTCCGTTCTGAGTACAAGTATGTCAGGCTGTATGCCAACGCTTTGCAGTTCTTTTACGGAGTGTTGCGTAGGTTTTGTCTTGAATTCTTTTGCCGCAGCAAGGTATGGTATATATGTAAGGTGTACGCATAATGCTTTCTTGCCGAGCTCCCATTTCAACTGCCTTATGCTTTCGAGAAACGGCTGGCTTTCAATGTCGCCGACAGTTCCGCCGATCTCGGTTATAACGAAGTCGTAGTTGTCCTTCTTGCCGAGCAGCATCACGTTGCGTTTTATTTCGTCCGTAATATGTGGTATCACTTGTATTGTCTTGCCCAAGTAGTCTCCGCGGCGTTCCTTGTCGATTACCGACTTGTATATCCGTCCTGTGGTCAGGTTGTTAGCTTTGGAGGTCTGTATGCCGGTGAAACGCTCGTAGTGTCCGAGATCAAGGTCGGCTTCATGCCCGTCAACCGTTACGTAGCATTCGCCGTGCTCGTATGGGTTAAGTGTACCCGGGTCTATGTTAATGTACGGGTCGAATTTCTGGATTGTGATATTGTACCCCCTGGCTTGAAGGAGTTTCCCGATTGACGACGAGATGATGCCTTTCCCAAGCGAGGAAGCCACACCGCCTGTGACGAAGATATATTTTGTTTCTGCCACGATTATAATGTTTTGATTACTAAATACAAAATAAAAATATGACGTGCAAAATTAAGAAAATTTGCTGATATGCCAAAATTATAGCATCTTTATTAGGCGAAAAAAACAGTAACCGATGTGTATGTATAAAATAAATGCTAACTTTGCAGACAAAACGTAAAACCGCTGTAATGAAATTCAAGCTTTTATTAACGGTCATATTGTTGTGCGTTGTCGGTTCTGTTTTCAGCCAGTCCCGGTATAAACGGCGTGCATATCATCGTGAAAAGCCCGATACTTCAATAGTAGTTGCATATGTTGACTCGTTGAAAGCGTATAAGGTCAAGGCCGATACATTGAGGTTGTATGCCGACACTTCGTTGGTGCGGCCGGTCCCTGATTCACGTTTCTCTCTGTTGTTCAGCCCCTTTACGTATTATAGCTCTGCGATACGACGTAGCATGGTGCTTGGTGAAGACGGTATGGACGGAATTGACGAGGCCGTAGGTTCGGTCTTGATTGATGCTTATCTGAAATGTCCTGATTGCGTGGAATTTACAGATATGGAGCTTGCCGAGGCCGGGGAATTGCATGAAGAGATAACAAAGCCTCTGCGTCACAAAGTTGAATATGCAACGGATAGCGAGGATGTGCCGGAGGTGCATCCTGATGTTCCGCTTGAAATTGTGGTTGCCAAGCCGAATTTCTGGACATTCAGCGGTGATTATTATCTTCAGTTTCTGCAGAATTTTGTGTCGGGGAATTGGTATAAGGGCGGTGAAAGTGATTACTCAATGCTGTCCAGCGTAACATTGCAGGCAAATTATAATAATAAACAGAAAGTCAAGTTCGAGAACAAATTGGAATTGAAACTTGGCTTGCTTACATCCCGCGGCGACACATTGCATAGTGTACGGACATCGGAAGACCTTATTCGTTACACAGGAAAACTTGGCTTACAGGCAACAAAAAACTGGTATTATACCTTGCAATTGATAGCGCAGACACAGTTTATGCGTGGTTATAAAAGCAATGACGCAAAGGTGTATTCGGACATTCTGTCGCCGTTGAACCTTAACTTTTCGCTCGGTATGAGTTATAACGTGGACGTGTTCAAGGGCAAGTTAAAAGGTTCTATACAGCTTGCACCGCTGGCGTACAACTTCAAATATGTAGGCAGGAGTGAACTTGCGGCGGATAACGGCCTTGAAGCTGGTAGGCATACGAAGAATGAATTTGGTTCTGGATGCACGTTCGATCTGAACTGGACGTTTTCAGACTTGATAAAATGGAAGACCCGCCTTTATGCTTATACAACTTATAAGCGAATGCAGATGGAGTGGGAGAACACGGTGACGTTTCAATTCAACAAATACTTGTCTTCCAACTTGTTCGTTTATCCGCGTTTTGATGATAGTACAGCCAACAAGGATGCCTCTCTTGGATATTGGCAGTTTAAAGAGTATCTGTCAATAGGCTTTGCCTACGCATTTTGAAGTTAAGTATTAGAAGCTAAGACTTAAAAAGTTTGTTCTGCTTATTATGAAATACTGCAAGGCATATTTTCTTAAGTCTTAGCTTCCGATTCTTAATTTATTTCGCTTCTTCCATTGTGCCCTCAATGTATAGCCTAAGCATCTCGGGCTTGCCGTTAGTCCTTATTGTTATTGATTTCTTGAAATGTCCAGGGAACCGACCCTTTCCGTTATAAGTTACGCTTAATGTGCCTTTTTCACCAGGTGCAATGGGCTTCTTTGTATATTGTGGCACGGTGCATCCGCAACTGGCTATGGCTTGGTGGATGATAAGCGGAGCTTCTCCTACGTTTGTGAACGTGAAAGTACATTTCTGTACGGGTGTGCTTTCTGAAAAAGTGCCGAAATCGTATGTTGTTTTTTCAAACTTGATTTCCGCTTCTTTTTGTGCTGATGCATACACCAATGACAGCATCAGCATGAGCGACATTAATAGAACTTTTTTCATTTTGGCTTTTATTATTTGAATTTTTGCGACAAAAATACTCCTTATTTTAATATGTTTGTGTAAAAGGTACTTTATTTTGCATTAATTTTACTATTTTTCATCCTTGTTTACTTGTGTTTTCACAGTTGGATATTGACGGCGTAGTGTGTTCCTTGTTCAGTTGTTTAATGTGTATATAGCTATAGAAGTTTGTTTTTATTGTCTATGATGAGTTTGTTCTTACTTAGATGATGTTGGCTTTATTTAACAAAAAACGACAATTTTTGATTTTTGAGTTTAACAATTTGTTTTTCTTGAAATATGATTTGTTCATAATTAAAAAGTTGCCTGCAACGTTGAACTTTAAATGTATATCTGCATTTTCAAAAATGTATGAAGTTGTTGGTAGTTTGCAGGACCTGTTGCTTGTTGCGCTCGTTCAGAGAGTTAAAGGACAAATGCTT
Organism: uncultured Prevotella sp.; assembly: GCA_900551055.1. Taxonomy (GTDB): domain Bacteria; phylum Bacteroidota; class Bacteroidia; order Bacteroidales; family Bacteroidaceae; genus Prevotella. Next base: position 15,068 of record URUK01000006.1, read on the forward strand.
TACAAAAGGCCATAAAACGCAGTGTAATATGTGTCCTTTTACACTGCAAAAAGTGGTCTTTGGGAAGCCAAGTGATGATTAATTGTTTTTTTATTTACTGTTATACTGTTACTGTCCATGGTAACTTGTTGAAGGCGAGTGGATTATGGCGTATCGGTAAATAGATTTACTGTTGTATTATTGTTACAAATAAGTTTTCTTTATGGCATGTAACGGCATAAAAAGAGGCTGTGTCAAAATAGACACAGCCTCTTTTTTTTTATTGCATATTCTTAACTTAGTCAAGCTTATTCTTCGCTCCAGTCTTCTTTGGACTTGCGTATGTAGCTCTTGTAACGCAGTTTAGCCATGCGTTCAGCCTCGGCAAACAGCTCCTCAGCCTCGTTAGGATAAGCCTTCTTTACAGAGAGATAACGAACCTCGCCCATCAGGAAGTCATGGAATTTACTCCAGTCAGGTTCCTTAGAGTCAAGAGAGAATGGGTTTTTGCCCTGTTCTGCCAGTTCGGGGTTGTATCTCCACAGATGCCAGTAGCCACATTCAACGGCCTTAGCTTCTTCAGCCTGGCTCTTGCCCATGCCGCCCTTTGCTTTCAAACCGTGGTTGATACATGGCGCGTAAGCGATTACAAGAGAAGGTCCTGGATAAGCTTCTGCTTCGCGGATAGCCTTAAGGCACTGTGCGTTGTCAGCTCCCATAGCTATCTGGGCAACGTAAACGTAGCCGTATGTAGTCGCCATGAGACCAAGATCCTTCTTACGGATACGCTTTCCTTGAGCCGCAAATTGTGCGATGGCGCCAAGAGGTGTAGCCTTTGATGACTGACCGCCGGTGTTAGAGTAAACCTCGGTATCGAGCACGAGTATGTTAACGTCCTCGCCGCTTGCGATAACGTGGTCAAGACCTCCATAACCGATGTCGTAAGAAGCACCGTCGCCACCGATTATCCACTGGCTGCGCTTGATAAGATAGTGATCGAGAGTCTTCAGTTCTTTGCATATTTCACATCCCGCTTCTGCACCGGCAGCAATGAGCGGTTTCAGCTTGGCTGCTGCGACCTTTGACGCATCAGCGTTTTCCTTGCTGGCAATCCATTCTTCGGCGGCAGCCTTGAAGTCGGCTGATGTGCTGTCCTTAGCGATAGCATCGTTAAGCAACATGGTGATGCGTTCTTTCATCTTCTTGTTGCCAAGTACCATACCCATACCGAATTCGCAGAAATCCTCGAACAGAGAGTTGTCGAAAGCAGGTCCTTGTCCCTTGTCGTTGGTGCAATATGGGGTTGAAGGTATTGATGCAGAATAGATTGATGAACAACCTGTTGCATTGGCAATCATTTCGCGGTCGCCGAACAGTTGTGAAATCAGTTTTACGTAAGGAGTTTCACCGCAACCAGAGCATGCTCCGGAGAACTCGAACAACGGCTGCGCGAACTGTGAGTTCTTTACGTTCGACTTGATGTCAACCAAATCTTGCTTGCTCTTAACGTTCTTTACAAGATAATCCCAGCGTGCAGCTTCTTCGTCGTCGCCTGCAAATGGAACCATGGTGAGAGCCTTGCCCTTCTTCGGGTTTCCGGGACAAACATCGGCACAGTTTCCGCATCCGAGACAGTCGAGAACGCTCGGTTCGATGACGAAGTGCATACCCTTCATTGCAGCGGGAGCTTTCATTTCAAGTGTTGTTCCGTTGAAACCTTTAAGTTCTTCGTCTGTGAGAACGAACGGACGGATGGCTGCATGAGGACAAACGTAAGCACATTTGTTGCATTGTATACAGTTTTCAGCATTCCATTTCGGAACAAATGCCTCTACACCACGCTTCTCGTATGCGGCTGTCCCATTCTGCCATGTACCGTCTACCGTATCGTGGCTGATGAAGTCGGAAACCTTGAGCAAGTCACCTGCTTGCGCATTGATAGGACGTACAAGCTCTTTAACGAATGCCGGAGCATCGTCTTCAACTACAGCGTCGTCTTGAAGGTTTGCCCATGCCGGGTCAACTGTAAGCTGCTTGTATTCTCCGCCACGGTCAACTGCTGCATAGTTCTTGTCGACCACATCCTGTCCCTTTTTGCCGTAAGACTTGACGATAAACTTCTTCATCTGTTCGATGGCGAGGTCAATAGGAATAACTCCTGTGATGCGGAAGAACGCACTTTGGAGGATTGTATTGGTACGGTTGCCGAGTCCAATCTCCTGTGCTATCTTTGTAGCGTTGATATAGTAAACGGTGATGTTGTTCTGTGCGAAGTAACGCTTAACCTTATTAGGTATGAAGTTGACAAGTTCCTCACCGTCGAATATTGTATTGAGCAAGAATGTCCCGTTCTTCTGCAATCCACGGGTCACGTCATACATGTGCAGATAAGCCTGAACGTGGCAAGCTACGAAGTTAGGCGTGTTCACCAAGTATGTGCTGCGTATAGGAGTGTCGCCGAAACGGAGGTGCGAGCAAGTGAATCCACCTGATTTCTTAGAGTCGTAAGAGAAATAAGCCTGGCAGTGCTTGTCGGTGTTGTCGCCGATGATTTTCACCGAGTTCTTGTTTGCTCCGACAGTACCGTCAGCACCAAGTCCGTAGAATTTAGCTTCGAACATGCCTTCGCCGCCAAGCGCCATTTCTTCAACCTGCGGCAGTGAGGTGAATGTTACGTCGTCAACAATACCGAGTGTAAAGTGGTTTTTCGGTTCGTTCAGCTTCAGGTTGTTGAATACTGCTATAATCTGTGCAGGCGTAGTGTCGTTCGAGCCAAGGCCGTAACGTCCGCCAACGATGAGCGGCTTGTTCTCAACATCATAGTAAGCACTCTTCACGTCAAGGTACAGTGGTTCGCCTTCAGCTCCAGGTTCTTTGGTCCTGTCAAGCACAGCGATACGCTTTACCGTTGCAGGTACAGATGCAAGCAGGTGCTTTACAGAGAACGGACGATAGAGATGAACTGAAATCATGCCGACTTTCTCTCCGTTCTTGTTAAGGTAGTCGATGGCTTCACGCGCAGCCTCGGTTGCTGAACCCATGAGTATTATCATCCTTTCGGCATCTTCCGCTCCGTAATAAGAGAAGAGATGATACTCACGGCCCGTGATTTTGCTTATTTCGCCGAGATAGTGCTCTACAACTTCAGGAACCTTGTCATAATATTCGTTGCATGCCTCACGGTGTGTGAAGAAAGTCTCCGGATTTTCCGCCGTACCGCGTGTGACGGGGCGTTCGGGTGACAGTGCGCGGTCACGGAAGCGCTTGATGTCTTCCATGTCAACCAGCGGAGCGATGTCTTCTTGCTCAAGAAGCTCGATTTTGTGATACTCATGAGATGTGCGGAAGCCATCGAAGAAGTTGAGGAACGGCACGCATGTCTTGAGCGAAGCAAGGTGGGCGACTGCTGTGAGGTCCATAACCTCCTGCACAGAGCCTTCACAGAACAAAGCGAAACCAGTCTGGCGACAAGCCATAACGTCCTGATGGTCACCGAAGATGCAGAGAGAATGTGATGCAAGTGTACGCGCCGAAACGTCAAATACGCAAGGCAGCAGTTCTCCTGCAATCTTGTACATATTGGGTATCATGAGGAGCAATCCCTGCGAAGCGGTGAACGTTGTTGTCAAAGCTCCTGCCTGAAGCGAGCCGTGTACGGCGCCTGCCGCACCTCCTTCAGATTGCATTTCCTGTACGGACACCGTCTGTCCGAAAAGGTTTTTGCGCCCTTTTGCGGCCCATTCGTCAACATGCTCCGCCATAGGTGACGACGGTGTGATAGGATAAATGGCTGCAACCTCGCTGAACATGTAGCTTATGTGCGCGGCTGCCTCATTTCCATCACAAGTGATAAACTTTTTTTCTTTAGCCATTTTAATAAAATATTAATGTTAATGTATTTGTTGTTAGTATAGAAATCCGAATAGCCACAGTGGAATTTGGTTGTCTTTGCCTATTTCAGTGTTGTACCGTGCGTAAACGGTATCGGGGTTCATGCGTATTTTCCCGTTACCGGCTGCATCGCAAACTCTGAATTTCCTTCCGCCGTCTATTATGTAGTAGTTGTCTTTGTTGCTTTGGTTTACGGTATGGTCTTTCCACATTGAGTTGACGAAAAATGTCTCCATTATGTCTTGCTGCTCAACCATAATAGGGTAGATGGCGTACATCAGGTTGGGATTGTGCATCATCACCTTGCTCGGTTTTTTGGGGAATTCGGTGCCGTTGGGGTAGATGACGTTAATGAGTCGCGCCTCTGCCAGATATTTTATATAGTTCATCACCGTGGCACGGCTTGTTTCTATGTCGTTGGCAAGCTGGCTTACGTTGGGCGCTTTTGAACCCCCTACGGCGAGCAGGTAGAACAGTTTTTTTATCTTCGTCAAGTATTTCAGTTCGATTTGTTTTATCAGCAGTATGTCAACTTCGGTCATCATGTTCATTGTTTTGAGCAGATTTTCGGAGAAGTTGCGGTTTTCCAGAAAGAACGGATAAAATCCGTGGTGCAAATATAGTGGAAAATATTTGTTCGGAGAAACTTTCGGCAATATTTGTCGCGTAATGTGTTCGTGGTCGCGCAGTATGTCATCAAGCGAGTATGCGTGGAAATCAGTGCCTGCCATCAGGTTCAGGAATTCCCTGAAGGAGAACCCTCTCAGGTTATAGCTCTTTACAATGCCGTTCAGTTCTGGGTTGTCCTCTTTAAGCCTCATCACGCTGCTCCCCGTGAATACTATTTTCAGCTCAGGGTTCTCGTCATTGCATCTGCGCAGTTCGCTGCTCCAATTTGGTTCTTTGAAAACTTGGTCAATCAGCAACACCTTGCCCCCGTTTCTACAGAATTCGCCTGCGAAGTCGGCTATGCCGTGCCCTTGGAAATAAAAATTGTTCATGTTCACATAAAGGCAGCGCCGGTCGTTAGGAGCGAAGTGCTCTTTTGCGTATTGCAGCAGGAATGTAGTCTTCCCCACGCCCCGTGTGCCTTTTATGCCAATGAGCCTGTCGTTCCAGTTTATTTCGTCCATAAGCAGGCGGCGTACAGGAACGTTGGTATGTTCTACCAGATAAGTATGGGTGCGATAGAAGGCTTCCATTCTTTTTTCAATTTGCTTTATGCTTAATGCATCGGTCAGGTGTGATGAGAATACAGACACTGCTGCGGAAAACCGTTCATTGTCCGCAGCATGTAAATATCTTTTGCAAAGATAATATTTTCTTCTTTATTTGCAAACCGAACATTACAAAAACTCATATTTTTCACTTATTTTTATAGAAATGGCCTGTGTGGGGCGAAAGGCCGACTTGATGGCGGTGTTTCAACGTGTCGAAATCAAGCGGTTTTCAAAAGGTGGCTTTTGGGCTTGTAATATGTGGACTTTTGCCATGTAAAAGATGGCTTTTTGCAGCCCAATATGCCATGTTTTGCAGAAGTATTAGTAAGTTGTTGATTTACAGGTGTTTACGCGCTACGGTAAAAGTGGCCGAAAACATGTGCTTACAGAATGAAGAATTTAAAAGAAATCGGTGCTGATGCCGCCATTATAAACATCCTGCAAGGCATTTGGCATTTTTGACTTATCATAAAAATATATTGCATCGCGTCAGGTTTGCATTAGCTTTACATAAGATAAGCTGCACATCTGCAATGAAAAGAAAAGTTCGTTTCTCTCACTTTTCTTTTGCATTGCGCTCGGTTTGCATTATCTTTGCATCGGAAAAGTTTTTCTGAAAGTGAAGCTGCATATCTTTAATCCCGAACATGAAATGGCTTTGGCTGCTGACACCGTGCGCGTGTCGTTGCCTCATGCGATACAGGAATTCAAGACAAACCTTGGATTTCTGCCAGCTTTGTGGGCTGAAGACGGTGACTTTGTATTGGTTGACGATGTTCCGTTTGCCATCAAGGCCTTGTCGCAATGCCGTTTGCCGCATGCCGAAGTGCTTTTCATTACGCCTGAGGAACTACGAAGCTTGACGTTTACGAGTTATGCTCCGTGGGGATGGGACAGGGCTGTGAGGCAGTTGTTGGTTGATGCAGGTGTTGATGGCGGCCTGTTGCCTTCAGACGGTTATTTGGCGTATATACGCGGCTTGGCCGACAGACGCAACACTGTGGATGCGCTTGCCTGGGTGCGCAGTGGTGTTGAAGATGTGACATGCGGCGAAAGTCGTTTCTGTGATACTGTGGACGGTGTTTATGAAGAGTTGCACAGGCATGGCTCTGTGGTTGTAAAAGCTTTGTGGAGCAGCAGTGGACGAGGGGTACGCTATGCTGACGGCGAATGGGGTACATCCTTTGCAGGCTGGGTGGCAAACACTATTGCGAGGCAAGGCGGTGTGATGGTTGAGCCTTATTATAAAAAGGTAAAAGACTTTGCTTATGAGTTTTATGCTTATGGTGACGGGCGTGTGGAATATGTAGGGCTTTCGCTGTTTGAGACAAACAAGGGCAGCTATACAGGCAACATTGTCGCTGCGGAAGAAGAAAAGGCCGCACGGCTTCGCCGTTATTTGCCGGGCGAGGTTATGTCTGATGTAAGGCGCAGGCTTGAAAGATATTTTTCCGAAAGCGCATTCCGTGATTATTCCGGTCCATTGGGTGTTGACATGATGGTTGTCGCAAAAGAAGGCGGAAACGGTTTCCTGCTGCATCCGTGCGTGGAAATCAATGTAAGGCGTACCATGGGACATGTGGCAAACTCATTCAATACTCCAGCCACCGAACCGGCCATGCTCATGCACATTGTGCATGACGTTAACTACAGGCTGAAGTTTGACAGGATGGAAAACAATTTTGTAAAAGTGATATGACATGGAGGACGGAACACCTGTTAAGGTATTGGCTTTTAAACCGTTAGAAAGAATAAATAAACAAACCAAAAAAACATAAAAACACATGAAAAAACAAATCTTGTTGGCATTGGCATTATTCCCTTTCTTTGCCAATGCGCAGTACAAATCAGAAGTGTGGTGTCCTGACAATGGAGACGGAACGTATACCAATCCGGTCTTAAACGCCGACTACAGCGACCCTGATGCTTGCGTGGTAGGGGAGGACTATTACCTTACTGCAAGTTCGTTCAATTGTATTCCAGGGCTGCCGATATTGCACTCGAAAGACCTTGTGAACTGGGAAATAATCGGACATGCCCTCAAGACGCAATATCCTACAGAGGAATTTGACAAGCCTTCACACGGAAACGGGGTATGGGCTCCGTCAATACGTCATCACAACGGAGAGTTTTACATCTATTGGGGAGACCCTGACCATGGCGTCATGATGGTAAAGGCAAAAGACCCGGCAGGCGAATGGAGCAAGCCCTTGTGTGTTATTCCCGGAAAGGGCATGATTGATACGACACCGCTTTGGGATGAAGACGGACGCTGTTATCTTACGTATGCCTATGCAAACAGCCGCTCGCGCTTCGCATCGGTTATCGTTGTGCGCGAACTTTCGGCAGACGGTACAAAGGCTATAGGTGACCCCGTAATTGTGTTCGATGGCAACGGAACAGAAAGCCGTACTGCGGAAGGACCGAAGTTTTATAAGCGTGACGGATGGTATTGGATAATGTTTCCGGCAGGAGGTGTGCCGACAGGTTTCCAAGTTGCCATGCGAGCGAAGAATGTCTACGGTCCGTATGAAAGCAAGATTGTGCTTGCACAGGGCAAAAGCAGTGTTAACGGCCCTCATCAGGGAGCTTGGGTGCATACCGCTTTCGGTGAAGACTGGTTCCTTCACTTTCAGGACAAGGGCTGCTATGGCCGCGTAGTACATTTGCAACCTGTTACGTGGAAAGACAACTGGCCTGTTATGGGAGTGGACAAGGACGGTGATTATTGTGGTGACCCGGTGATGACTTACCGCAAGCCTAAGACTTCAGTAAAGGTTGAGGTGCAGAACCCTGCTGAGAGCGACGAGTTCAACTCTCCTTTTATAGGCAAGCAGTGGCAGTGGCATGCCAATTACAGCCAGATGTTCGGCATGCCTACGGCTTTTGGCACATTTAGAATTTATACGCATAAGGTAAGCGAGGATTTTGTGAATTTGTGGGAAGTTCCCAATCTCCTGTTGCAGAAAACCCCGGCAGACAAGTTCACGGCTACGACGAAAATCCGCTTTACCGCGAAAGACCAAAATCAATTTGGCGGATTGATAATGATGGGGCTTGATTATTCGGCACTCGTGGTGAAACGTGTTGGTGACGAGTTCCAGTTGCAGAGGGTTACATGCAAGAGCGCCGACAAGGGAAAGGCCGAGACCGTTGAGGTTATCGCAACGTTGAAGCCGACATTTGTCGACACAATTGATTATCAGCCAGGAATACACGAAGACATATATTTGCGTATGAAGGTGGATGTCGGTAAGTGCAATTTCTACTATAGTCTTGACGGAAAGAAGTATAAGAATGCCGGTAAAGAGTTCACCATGCGTGAAGGTAAATGGATTGGCGCAAAGATGGGTTTTGTTGCCGCAGAACCGGCAGGTAAGGCCAATCGTGGCTGGATTGATGCAGACTGGTTCCGCGTAACAAAATGATATGTCGGTTTAAGGCAAAAAATATGTTTCCTGTTTTACCCAGTTAGGACATATTGACAGAACGGTTTTATTGAGGGACGGAGCACGTACTTATATTATAGTACAGTGTTCCGTCTTTCTTGTTTGTGTCAAGTAACGCAGATGTATGCCGGCATTGGGATATTGAAAGATTTTTGCGTCACAGTTTGTTGTTGACTGACTGAATTATTGTTGTTTGTCGCAAAATCTGTTGACGGATTAAGCATTAACCATATTTTAATTTGTAATTAATAGCCTTTTTGTGTGTTTATTAATGTCAAAAAGTTTACTTTGTAGCAAGAAAATAAACCTAAGTTAAACCTAAAAGTAATTATGAAATTTAAGAAACATCTTTTGTTTTGTGTTGGAATGCTGGCATGTTCTTGCGTCATGGCTCAAGAGACGACAAGTATCTCGTCAGTTTCGGCATCGACAAACCAGGAAGAAGCGTCTTTCGCTTTTGACAAAAAAACAGAAACAGCGTGGAGCTTGGATAAGTCCAAGTTGGGAAACGAACAGTGGCTTATGTTTACACTCCAGACTCCAGGAGACGTCTGCGAGGTTGATTTACAGGCACAAGGACTGTCGAAAAACGATTTGAAAAAGCAGCTTGAAGTGTTTGTGACTTATGACCCGATGAATTTGGGTGATCCTGTAAATTACACTGTAGAAGGCGATAACAAGAACTGTGTGCTTAAGTTTGAGCCAAAATACGGAGCGCATATCCGTTTCGGGTTTAATTGTGCAAACGGAATGAAGCCTTTTTCTCTAAAAGAGGTGTCGGTGGTACTTGCCAAAAAAGAAATGACTGACCGTAAAGGCAACAAAACCGATCTTCCTTATATGGATCCGAAACTGCCTGTTGAACAGCGTGTCGAGAGCCTGCTCGGCGTGATGAAGCCGGAAGACAAGATGGAACTGATACGCGAGGGATGGGGTATACCTGGCATACCTCATTTATATGTGCCGCCAATAACAAAGGTAGAGGCTGTTCATGGATTCTCGTATGGCAGCGGTGCAACCATCTTCCCACAAGCCATAGCATTGGGTGCTACGTTTGACAAAAAGCTTGCTGAGGCGACGGCCATGGTGATTGGCGACGAAACGGTTACCGCAGGAACCATGCAGGCATGGTCTCCTGTGCTCGATGTTGCTCAAGATGCACGATGGGGACGTTGCGAAGAGACTTTTGGTGAAGATCCTGTATTGGTTTCCGAGATAGGAGGTGCATGGATAAAGGGCTACCAATCTAAAGGCTTGTTCACTACTCCAAAGCATTTCGGAGGACATGGTGTGCCGTTAGGTGGACGCGATTCTCACGATATAGGTTTGTCTGAACGTGAAATGCGTGAAGTTCACCTTGTGCCGTTCCGTTATGTAATAAGGAACTATGATTGTCAGTCGATAATGATGGCTTACTCTGATTATATGGGTGTGCCGGTTGCAAAAAGCAAGGAATTGCTACAAAATATTTTGCGCGAAGAGTGGGGATTCAGCGGCTTCATTGTCAGTGACTGCGGAGCAATAGGCAACCTTACGGCGCGCAAGCATTATACGGCAAAGGACAAGATTGAGGCTGCCAATCAGGCTTTGGCGGCAGGAATTGCCACCAACTGCGGTGACACTTATAACGACAAGGAGGTTATACAGGCGGCAAAGGACGGGCGCATAAATATGGAAAATCTTGACAATGTGTGCCGTTCTATGTTGCGTATGATGTTCCGCAATGAATTGTTCGAGAAGGAACCTAACAAATCATTGGATTGGAACAAGATTTATCCGGGCTGGAATTCGGACGACCATAAAGCTTTGGCGCGTCAGGTCGCACGAGAGTCAATCGTGATGTTGGAGAACAAGGAAGCGATATTGCCATTGTCAAAATCAGTTGGCAAGATTGCCGTTATCGGCCCGGGAGCTGATGATTTGCAGCCTGGAGACTATACTCCGAAGCTTCAGCCCGGACAGTTGAAATCTGTTCTTACGGGAATAAAGGCGGCTGTAGGCAATGGAACAGAAGTTATTTTTGAAAAGGGTTGCGAATTTACAGGTGATGACGCAACAATGATACCGGCAGCAGTTAAGGCCGCAAAAAAATCCGATGTAGTTGTAATGGTGCTTGGCGACTGCTCCACCAGTGAATCAACCACAGATGTTTACAAGACATCCGGTGAGAACAATGATTATTCGACATTGGTTTTGCCTGGAAAACAACAAGAGCTGCTTGAAGCCGTTTGCGCGACAGGCAAGCCTGTCATACTGGTTTTACAGGCAGGACGCCCGTATAATTTGACCAAGGCTTCTGAACTTTGTAAGGCAATATTGGTAAACTGGCTCCCCGGGCAAGAGGGTGGATATGCAACTGCAGATGTACTTTTCGGCGACTATAATCCGGCTGGTCGCCTGCCGATGACATTCCCACGCCATGTAGGACAGCTGCCGCTTTACTATAACTTCAAGACTTCTGGCCGTCGCTATGAGTATTCAGATATGCCGTTTTATCCGCTTTACAGCTTCGGTTACGGTTTGAGTTACACACAATTCGAATATTCCGGACTCAAAATTGCTGAGAAAGAGAATGGTAATGTTGCTGTTGAGGCAACGGTCAAGAACATCGGTCAGCGCGAAGGTGATGAAGTTGTGCAGCTGTATGTAACGGACATGTATGCAAGTGTGAAGACACGTGTAATGGAATTAAAGGACTTTACGCGTATTCATTTGAAGCCGGGTGAGTCAAAAATCGTAAATTTTGAACTTACTCCTTATCAGATTTCATTGCTTAACGACCATATGGACAGGGTTGTGGAGAAAGGCGAGTTTAAGATTTCTGTCGGTGGAACAAGTCCGCAGTATGTGGCAAAAGACAAGATAAAGGACAGCGTCGGATACAAGGACAGCAAGTCTGGAGTATCAGGAATGCTTAATTACGCTCACGAGTTTGCGGCAGACTTCGACCTTTCACTTGCCAAGCAGGAAGAAAGTTTGAACGAGAACAAGAAAACTGTATACGTGTCTGTCAAGAACAACGGTACGATTATGGATACAGGCAAAGTTGAAATGTATGTTGATGGTGTAAGGTCTGGTGATGCCGTACACTACGAACTGGCTCCAGGCGAAGAAAAGTTCATACCTTTTACAATGGAAAAGGATGACGAGTCTAAGGTTGTATTCACAACAAAATACAAGGCATTGTCGTTGTAAACATTTTTTCTTTGATATCACATTAATGTACGAAAAAGGCCGGTTGTATTAAGCAACCGGCCTTTTTCGTACATTAATGTATCGATTCATGGAATGTCAATACATCATTGCGATGTAATCGGATATGATGTTTGGCAGCATTGTTGATTGCCCGAAGTTGTATAAAAGGATGTAAACGGCAGTGCCTATTACAGCAATTGTTACATACAGTGGATTGAAACTTTGTTTCAATCCACTTGTAGCCAACATCCTGTTGTATCCATTTCTTAATTTGAAGTATAGCCATTGCATTGCAATTTGGACACCCAAACCAGAAGTAAAGCCGACTAAAGCCCCACCTATAATATCGCCGGGATAGTGAACGCCGAGATATATGCGTGAATAACTTACCATACATGTCCATACTGCAAGCACAACAATCGATATTTTGTGGCGCATGATTGGTGTAAGAAATGCCAACACTCCGAAAGCGTTAGCCGCGTGGCTTGAAACGAAACCGTATCTCCCGGCTTTGTAATTGTTGACAAAATGCAGCAAGCTGGATATTTCATCGTTGTGCGAGGGGCGAAAGCGTGAGAAATAAGGCTTTATGAATGAAGATGAAATCTGGTCGGCAACGGTTACGGTCAATGCTAGCCCGACAACAATGAAAACAGGGATGAGCCAATCTTGTTTGCCGTATGAAAACGACATTAGCAGTGCTATTGCTATTGGAATCCAAGTCGTTTTTGCGGAAACAGCATACCAAAACCGGTCAAGGGCAAAGCCACCATCAAAGTTAAGGGCCACCATGACGGCCTTGTCTGCCTTGTCAAGCTTGCCAATCAGTGGTGTTTCCGAAAGCAAGTCAAGTGCGGTGAAAAAACAGATGCAAACTGCAACTAATACTAAAAATGTCCGTTTGGTTGTTAAAGGTGTCCTAAACATCTTTGTTTTTTTGCATGCAAAGGTATTTCAAGACTTTGTTTTCTTTTTGACGAAAAGGAAATATTTGTGCTGGTTTATGAAAATTTAACACGTGGGCGTGGCTAAAAGCAATAGAAGGCACTGATATACAGTGCCTTCTACTTTAATCTTACAAAATTTGGATGATTACACGATGCCTTGTGCCATCATTCCTTTTGCCACTTTAAGGAAGCCTGCAATGTTTGCACCTTTGACATAATTTATGTAACCGTCAGGCTCCGTTCCGTATTTTACACAGTTCTCGTGGATGTTGTTCATAATGCCGTGAAGCTTTGCGTCGACCTCTTCTCTGCTCCAGCTAAGGCGTTCGGAGTTCTGGCTCATTTCCAATCCTGAAACGGCTACGCCTCCGGCATTTGCCGCCTTGCCTGGAGAATAGAGAATCTTGGCATCTTGGAAAACTTTGATTGCTTCGGGTGTGGTAGGCATGTTCGCACCTTCGCTTACTGCGATTACGCCATTAGCAACGAGGGCTTTAGCCGCTTCTTCGTTGATTTCGTTCTGCGTCGCTGAAGGAAGTGCTATGTCGGCTTTCTCAAACCAAGGCTTTGCGCCTTCAACATACTTGACTCCGTACTTTTCGGCATACTCCCTTATACGTCCGCGCTCTATGTTCTTAAGCTCCATGATGTAATCCAACTTTTCGCGGTCGATGCCGTCCGGGTCGTAAATATAGCCGTCAGAGTCAGAACATGTTAATACTTTTGCACCGAGTTCGATGCACTTTTCAATGGTGTACTGTGCAACGTTGCCTGAACCGCTTAGGAGAACCGTCTTGCCCTTGATGTCGATTCCGCGTGTATTGAGCATGTTCACAAGGAAGTAAACGTTGCCGTAGCCTGTGGCTTCAGGACGGATAAGCGAACCTCCGAACTGAATGCCTTTACCTGTAAGTATGCCGCTCCATTCATGTGTAAGTTTCTTGTACATACCGAACATGTATGCGACTTCGCGTCCGCCTACGCCAATATCGCCGGCAGGGACGTCAACGTCGGCTCCGATATGGCGGTACAGCTCAGTCATGAATGCCTGGCAGAAACGCATAACTTCGGCGTCGCTTTTGCCTCGCGGAGAAAAGTCGGAGCCTCCTTTCGCACCTCCCATCGGAAGGGTGGTAAGTGAGTTTTTGAATGTCTGTTCAAAAGCAAGGAATTTGAGTATGCCCAAATTTACGGACGGGTGAAAGCGCAAACCGCCCTTGTAAGGGCCGATTACGTTGTTGTGCTGCACACGGTAACCCATGTTGGTCTGGACATTGCCTTTGTCATCAACCCATGAAACGCGGAATTCTATTACCCTGTCAGGGATGCACAAGCGTTCGATGAGGTTGGCTTTTTCAAATTCAGGATGTTTGTTGTATTCCTCTTCAATCGTTCCTAATACCTGACTTACGGCCTGGATATATTCCGGCTCGTTGGGGAACCTTTGCTTAAGGTTCTCTACTACTTTGGCTGCGTTCATAATTTACCTATTGACTTTTATTTGTTATTTTGTTGTGTTATCTGTCATTAGCTTGCAGAAAACTTTTGCAAAGATACACTTTTTAGTGCGAAAAACAAATAAAATGACAATTATTTTTGAAAAATAATGTCTAAATATAACGTTTTCCTTCTTTTTCTGTGCATTTGATTATCGAAATGCCTTTCAAGGAAACCATTTTGGGGCGTTTGCCTTGGTTTGTTCAATATGATGTTTATGCAATGCGTTTGAACGGCATTTTAGATGCATGGTGATTAAAGCCGGACTGCTTGCACGGCTTGATACCGATGTATTTGCATCGCATCAAGAGCGAAGCTATTAAGTTGTTGAATGTCAAGTCATTGCGTCAGGCATCGTAATATATGGCCTTTGGGCTCTCGATATGCGTCCTTTTAGCGTCTTGTTTGCCGTATATTGTAAACCGAAAGATGGCCTTTTGGAAAAAGGTATAAGCATAACTTGCCTATGCGAAGATTTTGTGTAAAATGAAAGACGGTGAAAGACAAATTTCGTGCCTTTCACCGTCATGTTGGTGGCGGATATAATGTTGCAACCTGTTATTTTTTAGAATATTTGTCTATGAGCGGCTGTGCTTGTGGATTGCCGAGCTCCTTGGCTTTTTCAAGGTTGGCAAGACCGGTGGCTGTATCTTCTTTCCTTACCTGCGCAAGGCCGAGTAACAAATATCCATCTGAATATTCTGGTGCAAGCTCAACGCACTTACCGGCGGTCTTTATGGCTTCGTCGATCATGTTAACCCTTAGTTGCAGTGATGCCATTTCTGCGTAGTAAGTCGGTTCTTCGGGCGAAAGTATTATCGCAGCGGCCAAGTCACCCAATGCCTGTTGGTAAAGCTTGGCTTTGATTTCCGCTTGGCTGCGTATGTAATAAAACTGTGAGTTCATGCGTTGTCCGGACAAGATTTCATACCGCGTGTAATCAAATACAGCTTGGCGGAAACTGTCAATCGCGTTGTATGCGTCTCCACGGGCAAGGAAGTATGGCGCAGTTTCGCGTATGCGCAATGTGTCGGTGTTGTTGATTGCGCTGTCAAGCAGTGCGATGACCTCCTGCTGTGGCGCTTTCAGCATCGTCTTGCATTGTGCTGCCTCATAAAACAGTTCAGGATTGCGCATAGTTGTGTTTAACAGTTGCGTGAACTCGTCGTATGCCTTTTGGTAATCGCCTTTTGCGAAAGTGATTTGCGCCAACTGGTGACGGTACGTAGGCAACGGCTTTATTTCATACGCCTTGTTTGTTTCCTCTTCGGCCTTGTCAAAAGTCCATGCCTTGTATGGCACATCGGCTTTGTATAGAAGTTTGTCATATATGATTTTCCCATATCCGGCGTGTGCTTCGTCTTTGTTGTCGGCTTGTTTGATGGCCGTTTCCATTGTTTCGGCTGCATCGTCAAACTTGTTTGCCAAGACTTGTATGCGTGCCATTGCTGAATATCCGTCGGCACGGTTGGGATATTGTGCTACAAAGTCACTGACTATGGCAGAACGCTTAACTGAGTCTGCGCTTTCAGCCATCATAAGTGTAAGAAGGGCCTGTTCTTCGTCTTTTGGAAGAGCAGGCGGAATGCCTATTTGCTTTAACAATGGGTCGTTAAGGGCGAAACCGTTTGTTTGCAGGGTCAAGGCATAGTTTACGTCGGTTGCATGCGTGTCTGTAGATGTATTGGATGGTTTCAGCATTCCTATGACTTGCCCTTGCTTGTTTACGAAAGGGCAGGCGTTGGTACCGTCTGGCGCTTGCATGGTGAAAATGTAGTATGCGTATTTGTCCATAAATGTTTCCACACTCTTCACTGTTGTGGCAACCGTCTGCGTGGCTTTTCCCTTGTATGTTATGAGCCATACCTCTTCGCCGCTTTTTGCTGGTGTTACGGCTATTTGTGCAGGTTCTGGCTTTATGCCCTCAACCTTGAATTTCGCCATGTCGTAAATCTCGTTGACTCCAAGTATGCGTGAAACTTCTGCCTGCTTGCCCTTCATGTCGGTTATCGTGGCTCTGTCTGCTCCAAGAAAAGGCTTCAATGAACTGACGGCAGTGCCGTCCTCCGATACGAATATTCCGTTGCTTTCAGCCAAAAGCGAGCCGTCAGCTTTGTAGGTGGAAAGTTTGAATACAGATTTGGCCGCGTCTTTTACAGACGATGGTTGTGCCAGACATTGGGTCAAGCCTATTACTGCTATTGCTATTAATGTATTTATTCGTTTCATCCTAAAATTGTTATTGTTGTTTAAGTAATTCTTTGGCATTACTTATAGCCGCCTTTGTTATTTCTGTACCGCTAAGCATCTGCGCTATTTCTTCTATGCGTTTGTCTTTTGTGAGTATTTGCATTTTGCTTATGGTGCCATTAATCCCTTCTTCTTTATATACTTTGTAATGAGTAGAACCTTTTGCCGCGATTTGTGGCAGATGTGTTATGCTTATTACTTGCCGTTCGGAGTGTGCCATTTCCTGCATTATGTCGGCCATCTTTTCGGCCACCTTGCCACTGACACCTGTGTCTATTTCGTCGAATATGATTGTCGGCAATTTTACGGCACCGCTTATCATTGCCTTAAGAGACAACATCACACGTGCGATTTCACCTCCAGAAGCAACTTGGGCGACAGGTTGCATTGGGGTGCTTGTGTTTGCGCTGAAAAGGAAAGACGCACGGTCGCAGCCGTCTTCTCCTAGTTCTTTATGCTCTAATTTGACTGCAAAACGGACCTTAGGGATGCCGAGCTGTATAAGCCTTTCGGGTATTTCTCGCTCTATATATTTTGCTGCTTTGGCCCTTGACGATGACAATTGGGCGGAAAGTTGTCCGCATTCATCAGCCAACTTCTGCTCTTGCTCAAGCATGGCGGCAATTTCTTCGTCGCCATTGTCTATCCTGTCAAGTTTTTTTTCGAGTTCGGCTTGGATGGAAAGAAGTTCGTCAACACTTGTTACATTATGTTTTTTTTCAAGTGTGTAAATTTTGTCCAAGGCATTGTTTACTGTTTCAAGACGTTGTGGGTCAAAGTCGATGTTGGTAGATTCAGTGCTTACCTCTTGCAAGATATCTTTTAATTCTATGTAGCAGCTTTCCAGTCTTTCTGCTATAGGCTTTATTTCAGGATAAACTCCTGTGATGTTATCGAGAGAACGGGTAGCTTCTTTCAATTTATCGGGTATGCTTCCGTCTGCATCTTCACGTACGAAAATGTTTTCGACATTATACAATGTGGTTTTTATATCTTCCACATGACTTAGCATGTCGCTTTCATGTTCAAGTTCTTCTTGGATGCCGTGGGTCAATTTCGCTTCTGACAGTTCTTGCAATTGGAAGCGGATAAAATCCTCGTTCTTCTTATTTTCATCAGCTTCGTTTTGCAGGCGTTTTATTATCTGCTTGGTTGTCTTGTACTCGGAAAACTTGTTTTTGTATTTCAAAAGCAATGCCTTGTTGTCTGCAATAATGTCAATTACGTTTAATTGAAAATTTTCCTCGTTCAGCAACAGGTTCTGATGCTGGCTGTGAATGTCTATTAGCTGTGCGCCAATATTCTTGATTAAAGTCAAAGGAACAGGTGTGTCGTTTATGAATGACCTGCTTTTCCCTGTGGAACTGATTTCGCGCCGAAGGATACAGTCTTCCGCGTCGTAGTCAATGCCGTTGTCATCAAAAAAGCCTTGCATCTCATACCTACTGATGTCGAAGTGGGCTTCAATTATACATTTCTTTGTGTTTTGTTTGATATATTTCGTATCCGCACGTTGCCCAAGAAGCAGATTTACGGCTCCGAGGATAATGCTTTTGCCTGCGCCAGTTTCGCCCGTGATGACGGAAAAACCTGGGCTGAATTGTATGTCGAGCGTATCAATCAACGTGAAATTGTTGATATATAGTTGTTTCAGCATTGTTTTGTCTTATGGATTATTCTTTTATCTTGTCCCAATAATTGCTTTGTGATGCGTTTATGGAGAAAAGAACGTCATAGACAGCTTCTTTCTCTTTTGGAGTTCCTTTACCTTTATATATATTGCCGAGTTCGTCTTTCTTGTAGTCGGTCCATATCTGCGGCAGCAAACTTAAAGGTTTGTTTTCATGCGCCTTCTTGAGTCCCTCTTGTATGGCTGTGGATATGTTTGTCCGTCCGCGGTCAGCATTGTTTGCCATTTCGTCAAGTCCTGTGCGGTAATAGTCGTATTGGAATTGCCGGAAAGGCTGCATTGCACCATCCATGTAGTCATTGATTATGGCAAAACGGTTGCGGTCATTGTCAAAAGCCTTCCAACCGGTAAAATTAAGGTTTTGCGCATTGTTTACAAGATTTAAGCAACGTTGTAAAACATCTTCTCCTCCCATAGGAGAGAAGCTGTCAAGGTTGAGCCCGATAATAAGGTATGCGTAATATGCTATAAGCGCCGTAAGCTGATTGTCAACCATTTCTTCGTTGAACTCAAGCTGGTCGAATTGGGCGAACTCAAAATTAAAATCAGCGTCTTGGTTGTTGTATAGAGTAGAAGTATAAGCCGAATTGTAAACTGGTCGGTTTGCCTGTATCAGTGCGGTACAGGTAAACAAGTTGGCCGATTGATCGTATTTTGTTACCGTTATATTAAAGTTGCACACAATCCTTTCGTTCTTTTGGAATTGCAAAGATGTCCACTGCTTGTCGTTTATGAACTGTTCAAGCGTCTGTTGCAAGTTTTCAAATACACTCGCATCTGTGCCTTGTATTTGATTGTGGTTGACGGTAATCTTGGCTTGCAGCTCTTGGGCGTTAATTCCTGTAAGAATGGCGAAAAGGCATATTATGGTTAATAGCGGTTTCATTTTTTACGTTTAGGTTATTTGTTCAGCAATGTCACAAGCTCGTCTATTATGTCACGGGCGACTTCAAACTTGCTTTTCTTTTCAAATTCTTTCACGTTTGTGCCTGTTATTATTTTTATCTGGTTGTCATCTGTACGGAAAGTGGTGCCTTTGTTGCGTGTGGAATTCAACACGATGAAGTCAAAATTCTTTTTTTTCAGCTTGGCTTTAGCATTTGTTTCTTCATTGTCCGTTTCCAATGCAAAACCTATCAGCTTTTGATTGTTGTTTTTTCTATGTCCCAATTCTTTTGCTATATCTTGCGTAGGACTTAGTTTTATAATTAAATCGTCTTTTTCACGCTTGATTTTCCGTTCTACGGCATTGGTGGGTTGGAAGTCTGCAACAGCTGCACATAATATTGCTGCGTCGCAAGTTTTAAATTCATCAATTGCCGCATTGTACATTTCTTTGCAACATTCGACATTTATACGCCTTATCTTTTTCGAACATTCAAGGCTTGTGGGGCCACTTATCAATATCACTTCCGCTCCTCGTCTTGCACATTCCTCGGCTATGGCATATCCCATTTTGCCGCTTGAATAGTTGCCGATGAATCTTACCGGGTCGATTTTCTCATAAGTAGGCCCGGCTGTAATCATAATTCGCTTGCCTTGGAACTGTGCTTTTTTTTCGTAAAAGAAATCATCCAAGACCCTTATTATGGTTTCAGGTTCCTCCATCCTACCTTTGCCTTCAAGGCCACTTGCAAGGAAACCGCTTTGGGGCTCAATTATGATGTTTTTGAAAGAGCGCAGCTTTTCAATGTTCTGCTGGGTTGACGGATGTGCATACATGTCAAGGTCCATTGCCGGTGCGACAAACACTGGTGCCTTCATTGAAAGGTAGGTGGTGATCAACATATTGTCGGCTATGCCGTTAGCCATTTTCCCAATCGTGTTTGCTGTGCATGGAGCTATTATCATGGCATCAGCCCATAGACCTAAATCTACATGTGAGTTCCATGTTCCGTCACGTTGGGAGAAAAAATCACTGATTACAGGTTTATGTGTCAATGCAGACAAAGTAATGGGAGTAATGAATTCTTTTCCCGCAGGTGTTATCACAGTTTGAACTTCTGCACCTTCTTTTATGAGGCCGCGTATGATTAGGCAAGCCTTGTATGCAGCGATGCTTCCTGTTATTCCGAGAATTATTTTCTTACCTTTCAACATTTTAATGGAGCTGATAAAAGCCTGTTATTGTTTTTTGAAACTTATTTCCTTAAATCTTTAGTTCTTATTGAATTCCCTTAACCGGATGCGAGTCAATACCTGCTTTGTATTATATGTGAAATCACTGCTTAACATCCAACTGTAATATCCTGGGTCCCGGTGGAGAACATCGGCAACTCCCCATCCCTTGTATTTGCCGAAATTAAACACTTCATACATCCGTGGCTTGCCAGAAGCGTCAAGCAGAATATTTCCGTCTTTATCTTTCATTTCTTTCCATATAATTCGTCCGGCAAAGTCGACATTGTTGTTTGTCTTTGAAAATTCGGCCAATTCGTCCATGTCATTGTTCAATTGACGTTCAGGCTCTTCTTGCCTGCCAGGTGCATACATGTCAAGTTCACCTTGCAATACACGGTAAGTTGCCTCTGTATCTTCGTCGGCCTTATGAGCAGTGAAATCGTCTTCCATTTTGCGTCCGCAATAGAATTTGTATGCAGCGGCAAGATTTCGCTTCTCCATCTT
Organism: uncultured Prevotella sp.; assembly: GCA_900551055.1. GTDB lineage: Bacteria > Bacteroidota > Bacteroidia > Bacteroidales > Bacteroidaceae > Prevotella. The sequence goes on from URUK01000006.1 coordinate 35,811, forward strand.
ATGGAAGATTGTCTGAACATCTATGAGGCGGCATTTGCCGAAATCGAAGTCTATACCTACACGTAAAAATTCTTCCGCAAGCATAGGAATGTCAAAATGGTTTGAATTGAACCCTGCGAAATCGCATCCTTTGAATTCTTTTTCAAGTCCGGCAGCCAAGTCTCTGAACACAGGCGCGTCTTTGACAATATCATCTGTTATGCCTGTGAGTTGTGACACTTCGGCAGGTATCGGCTTTCCCGGATTGACGAAAAAGTTGCATCGTTCTTCATTACCGTCTGGATAAACCTTTATATATGATATCTGTATGATACGGTCTTTAACCAAATCAAGTCCTGTTGTTTCAAGGTCAAATATAACCAGCGGTTTTGTAAGGTTGAGTTTCATCTGTCTTTATCGCATTGTAAAGTATAATTTTGAAGCCATGCGGCCTTACGGATTTACGGTTTATGTTTAAAACCGTGTGTCTGTTAACCGTAAAACAGCATGACTTCAACCTATATACTTTGAAAATAAAATCAGTCGTTAAGCAGCATTGGCATTATGAGCATCAATATATCTTCATTTTCCGGCTGCTGTGTTGGAAGTATCAGGCATGGACGGCTTGGGTCTGCAAGCTGAAGCTCCACCTCTTCGCTGTCCAAGTTCCCAAGTATTTCCATGAGTGAAGTACCCTTGAAACCGATGTCCATAGGAATGCCTGCATAGTCGCATACGATTTCTTCTTTGGCGCTTGTGTAGAAATCGATGTCTTCTGACGATATGACGGCTTTGCCCGGTTCTATGTGGAGGCGTACTTGTTGACTGCTGTCGCTCGCAAACGGTAATACGCGCCGTATGACTCCGATAAGCACCATGCGGTCTATTGTCATGCGATTGGGGTTGTCTTGCGGTATTACGGAGTTGTAGTTCGGATACCGGCCTTCAATCAGTCTGCATAATAATGTTCCTCCGGGGAAATTTATTGAGGCATTCCGCTCGTCAAAACGTATCAGCACTTCGTCGTCATTTTTCTGTAATACACTTTTCAGAAGTGTAGCAGGCTTCTTAGGCATGATGAACGACATCGGCGTTTCCTGCTTTATTGTTTTGTTCCGTGTGCGTACAAGTTTGTGCCCGTCGCTGGCAACAATAGCCAAAGCTTCTGCTGTCAAGTCGAAATATATGCCGTTCATTACAGGGCGTAACTCTTCGTTTGCAGTTGCGAACACAGAACGTGAGATGTCATTTGCCAGTGTTTTGGAGTCAATGACGATTGATGCCGCGTTGTCGTTCAGCAGCTGCAGGCGTGGAAACTCGTTGCCGCTTTGTCCTGTGAAGTTGTAGATGCCGTTCATATAGACAACTTTTATTGCATATGATGACATGTCTACGTCCAACGTTAACGGTTGTTCCGGCAATTCTTTCACTGCATCGAGTATGGTGCGGTTGTTGACTGCGAATGTTCCTTTGCCATCGACATCGTCCAACTGCAGTTGCGTAGTCATGACATTCTCACTGTCTGATGCGGTTATCGTCAGGGTGTTTTCATTGACATCAAACAGATAGCAGTCCAATATTGGCATTGAATTTTTACTGTTGAAAACCTTTGACAGAGCCGACAGGCGGCTCGCCAAGGATGTGCTTGATACGGTCAGTCTCATTATGTTGATGTTTATTTTAATTAGGTTTCTATATTAATCTGGTTGTTTTTCGGGCTTTTATTCATGCCTGTTTACTTGAAACGGCTTGTTTCTTGTATTCCGGTTTTCATCCGTTGCCCTTTATTGTCCGCTTCTTAATTGGACACAAAAATACGAAAAAGCGTGCGGCGAAACAAAAAAAATGTGCAAAAATTTCTTTATTCGCGAGTATTTTACTAATTTCGCAATCAAAAAAAATAATCAACACTAATGAAGCATTATGGAAATAGAAGGTAAAATCATAGCAGTTGTCCCGGCAAGGGAGGGAGTATCACCAAGAACCGGCAATTCGTGGAAGTCTCAGGATTTTGTTATTGAGACACATGACCAATATCCACGCCGTTGCTGTTTCAACGTATTTGGAGCCGATAAGATACAGTTGTTTAACATACAGACTGGTGATGAGTTACGTGTCAGTTTTGATATTGACGCCCATGAGTATCAAGGCCGTTGGTTCAATCAGATACGTGCATGGAAGGTAGAACGTATAGACCCTAATGCTGCACAGCCTGCGGTTCAGCCGGCACCTTTTGAACAGCCTGCCCCTGTTATGCCTGTACAGGGTGAAGCTTCACCGGCTTCTGCGCCAGAAGCAACACCATTTCCCCCACAACAAGAAGGTGGAAGTGAGGACGACTTGCCGTTCTAACCAACTTGAAAGCAGTTTGTAATACCATACGTATTCGAAAGAAACGGGATGTTTCAAAGAAGCATCCCGTTTTTTATTTGTCGTTTGTAAGCGTTATGTGTGGAATTTTATTTTGGCAAAAATAAATTGCTCTTACTTCATCCGAAATCTGTTGGGCAAGTTATTATGGTATGATTGAATAATGGCCGATTTGCAAAAGGCCGTGTTTTACTGTATGAAACATGGCTTTTTGTCTTACAAAACATGGCTTTTTGTAGCGTAAAAGGTCATGTTTCGCATTTTGTTTTCCGATTCGTAAATACAATATCTGTGATTTCAGATGGATGAGAAGGACAATAGTGCTGGTGTTGTGTGTCTATTTTGGGCAGAGGAACTATACACTTCCGGTTTGATGAAATGTTGCTATAAACCAGTGCTTGCGCAGCACACGGTTTATGTCGCTAAGCCCGTTCTGATGTTGAAAAGTATGTTTTTTGTTTGTTTTTACATTTGTTTGTCCGTAAAATCGTTAATTTTGCACTAAAACAGATATGATGATGTCATTATTGAAAGTCAAACGTAGTATTTTATTCATTTCGGTTTTATTTACCTTCACTGTTGTTTCGGCGCAGAAAAGGGAGCATTACGAGTTTTACAAGGATTTTCCCGTTTATGCAGACAAGCTGTTGGCGCAACTGACATATCCCCTCGCATGGGGAAACAGCGATATAAAGGATTTCAGCAAATGGAAGGACGCCGCACGTAAGAAAGTGCTGGAGTGTATGATGACTCCGCCCCCGGCACCGAAGAGCTATGACATGACGGTGATGGGAGAGGAGCGGCGTGATGGATACACGGCGCGCAAGATAGAGTTCAACCTTTCCGATTTTTACCGTGTAAGGGCGTATGTGCTTGTGCCTGACGGCAAAGGGCCGTTTCCTGCGGTAAACCTGCTGCACGACCACGGGGCGCATCTGTATATAGGAAAGGAGAAGATGATACGTCCGTTTGACGACGACTCGCTTGTCATTGCCGATGCTGACAAGTGGGTGGCCGACCTCTACGAAGGGCAGTTCTTGGGTGATTATCTTGCACGCCACGGCTATGTTGTCTTTTCAACCGACGCTCCGATGTGGGGCGAGCGTGGTCGCAAAGAGGGCGTAGACAGGAACAAGTATGACATAATAGCCGGCAACATGATGATGTACGGGCGTGACCTCAGCGCGTTCATGACGTATGACGACATCGCCTCAACCGACTTTCTTGCCACGCTCCCGGAAGTAGACCCGTCGCGGATAGCCTGTGCAGGCTGTTCGATGGGAGCTTACCGCGCATGGATGCTGGCGGCCTTGTCTGACAAGATTGCCGCCAGCGCGGCTGTGTGCTGGATGGTGACGACGGACGTGCAGATGACGTGGAAGTACGGACGGAAGGAAAACGGAGGCTTTGCCAATTGCATACCGGCGCTTCGCCAGTATCTCGACTATCCCCACATAGCCAGCTTGGCATGTCCGAAGCCTGCTTTGTTTATAAACGGTACGCAGGACAAGCTGTTCAAGGTGCCGGGCGTTGAAAAGGCGTTCAAGATAATGCATGATGTATGGGACAGCCAGAAAGCGGGGCAAAATCTTGAGACTGAACTGTGGCCTATACCGCATTCATGCGGAGTCAAGGCGCAGCAGCGTGTGCTGGAGTTTTTTGACAAGCACCTGAAAAAATGAATAATTAATAATGAATAATGAAAAATCCGGATGCCTGAAGCGATAGATTTTTCATTATTCATTATTTATTTTTAATTGAAAAGATATGATTTACGAATATCAGTTGCGGCTGCTTCCACAGCAGGCGGCCAATGAGACGACAATAAAGGAATACATCTCCCGTGACAAGGGGCTTGACGTAAGGACGATAACCCATGTAAGGGTGTTGCGCCGCAGCATCGACGCGCGGCAACGGACGATATATGTGAACCTGAAAGTAAGGGCGTATGTGAACGAAGAACCTTGTGACGACGAGTATGAACACATTGAATATCATGACGTGTCGTCGGCAAAGTCTGTGGTTGTGGTCGGCTGTGGCCCTGGCGGACTGTTTGCCGCGCTGCGGCTTATAGAGCTTGGGCTGCGCCCTGTTGTCATAGAACGGGGCAAGGACGTGCGTGAAAGGAAGAAGGATATAGCTTCAATCACGAAGACGCACAAGGTTGACCCCGAGAGCAATTATTGCTTTGGCGAGGGAGGCGCAGGAGCGTATTCTGACGGAAAATTGTACACTCGCAGCAAGAAGCGCGGCAATATACGCAAAATACTAAACGTGTTTTGCCAGCACGGAGCTTCCACTTCGATACTTGCCGACGCCCATCCGCATATAGGAACGGACAAGCTGCCGCGTGTTATCGAAAACATGCGTAATACGATAATAAGTTGTGGCGGTGAGGTTCATTTCCAAACGAAGATGACGGGGCTTTTGCTTGATGCGGACGAGACTGTTGTCGGGGTTAAGGCGGAGTGTTTGCAGACGGGTGGGGGAAAAGAATTCCGCGGCCCGGTAATACTCGCGACAGGGCATTCTGCACGCGATATATACCGTTATTTTTATGACAACGGCATAGAGATTGAGGCCAAAGCCTTGGCCGTGGGTGTCCGTCTGGAGCATCCTTCCGAACTGATTGACAGGATACAGTATCACAGCAAGTACGGGCGCGGACGCTGGTTGCCGGCAGCAGAGTACAGTTTCGTCACACAGGTTGAAGGGAGAGGCGTGTATTCATTCTGTATGTGTCCCGGTGGCTTTGTCATTCCTGCCGCAACTGGGCCGGGACAGATAGTTGTAAATGGCATGAGTCCGAGTAATCGCGGTTCAAAGTGGTCGAACAGTGGGATGGTAGTCGAGGTGCATCCTGAAGATCTTTACGAATCCGGCGATGCTCTTTGCATGATGCGTTTTCAAGAGGAGTTGGAACGGACGTGCTGGCAACAGGGCAACATGCGGCAGACAGCTCCGGCACAGCGCATGGTTGACTTTACGCGTTCAAGGCTTAGTTACGATTTGCCAACCAGTTCTTATGCCCCCGGTTTGATTTCAAGTCCTCTGCATTTTTGGCTTCCGCCAATCGTGGGAAAACGTCTGCAAACCGCTTTCGGGATTTTCGGCAAGTATAGTCGGGGCTTCCTTACCAACGAGGCCGTGCTCATTGCTGCCGAGACGAGGACTTCGTCACCGGTCCGTATTCTGCGTGACGACATGTCATTGCAGCATGTCCGTTTGCATGGCCTTTTCCCGTGTGGAGAAGGTGCAGGCTACGCCGGCGGCATCGTTTCTGCCGGAATTGACGGTGAACGGTGCGCTGATGCAGTGAAAGAATATATAGGTTGATTGTTTTGCGGCAGGTTTGCAAACTGCAAACCTGCCGCTTGTTGATTTTATAACTTATCCTTTTGTTGTCTTGTCGTCAGATGACATAAGTTTTTTGTCTGTCCTGGCGTTGAAGATATCATTGAAAAATACACTGAATGCGTTTTGCATCGCATTCGGCATTCTTTTCGTTTTGTCGGCAAAAGGGTTTATTATGATTTTTATGCCTTTGTCTCTTATCGATATGTCCACGTCACTGTCTGTCATTACAGGTTCTCCGTCATAATGAATAAAGCCTGGTTTCTGACGGTGTATTTGTATGTGCTTGGTTTTGAAAGTCTTTATATTGGAGTTTTTGTCAAGCGTTTTGTTGAACATGTCGATGCTGATTTGCGGAGCATCGAGAATGTCAAAAGGTTCCATGATGATGACATCCAGCAAACCGTCACTCATCGATGCCTGCGGAGCTATATAGGCGTTGTTCCCATATTGTGAAGCGTTGGCGCATGATATAAGGAATGCACGACACAAGGAAGAACCGCTCTCGTCCTTTATCTCGTAAGTTTCCGGCTTGTATTTCACTCCCTCGCGCAGTATGTTTTCCAGATATGTAACAGGGCCTCGTCGGCCGGATTCGGCAAACTTCATGCTGATGAAAGCGTCAAACCCCATGCCGCAAGTGCAGAAGAAGGGAATGTCGTTGATGACACCGTAATCTAGGTCATGTATAGTGAAGGCATTTATTACCTCAACGGCCTTTGCTATATCCATAGGAAGCATCAAATGCCTGGCCAACCCATTTCCGGAGCCACACGGAATGATGCCAAGCGCCGTTTCTGAATGTGTGAGAGCCTTTGCCACATCATTTACAGTACCGTCACCTCCAACGGCGACAACTGCGTCATATCCATTATCTTTGGCTTTGTCGGCCAGTTCGCAAGCGTGGCCGACGTATTTTGTCTGCTCGATCTCAAAGTCAAAAAGTCTCGTATCGAGAGTTGTTTCGATAATCTTAGGAATGCCTGTTTTCTTGGCATTTCCCGAGATGGGATTCATTATGAATAGAATTTTCTTTTTTGCCGCCATATGTGCTGCAAAATTAATAATATTCGATATAAATACATTTTCAGCAGGACAATATTTTCATTTTTACGACACTTTTCCGCGTTTTTTCTTATGCGTTCACCATTTTTTTGTATCTTTGCAGCCTGATTTAATTAAGGAAGTTACAGTGTGGCTTGATGTTGTAGGATAAGACAAAAACTTATTCCATCACACGCTGACAAAACCGTTTAATGTAGTAAAACTGCACCTTTATTTAATTATGGGATTATTACAAGAGAGATACAAAAGTTATCGTGAGCCGCAAAAGTTCATGGATGCAGGTGTTTATCCTTACTTCCGTGAAATTACAGGCAAGCAAGGTACAGAAGTGCAAATGGAAGGGCACAAAGTGCTTATGTTTGGTTCGAATGCCTATACAGGACTCACTGGAGACCCACGCGTTGAAGCTGCGGCGAAGGCTGCGCTTGACAAGTATGGTAGCGGTTGTGCAGGAAGTCGATTCTTGAACGGAACGCTTGACCTTCATGTCAGATTGGAGAAGGAACTTGCCGAGTTTGAGCATAAGGATGATGCTTTGTGTTTCTCTACAGGCTTTTCTGTGAATGCCGGAGTTTTAGCTGTAGTCTGCGGACGCGAGGATTATATAATATGTGACGATCGCGACCATGCAAGTATTGTTGATGGACGCCGTCTTTCATTTGCGACTTGCTTGAAATACAAGCATAACGATATGGAAGACCTTGAGAAGCAGTTGCAGAAGTGTAGGCCGGAAGCAATTAAATTGATTGTCGTTGACGGCGTTTTCTCAATGGAAGGTGACTTGGCTAATTTGCCGGAGATAATCCGTCTTAAAAAGAAATATAATGCGTCAGTGATGGTTGATGAAGCTCACGGACTAGGTGTTTTCGGCAAACAGGGCAGGGGCGTATGCGACCATTTTGGAGTGATTGACGATGTTGACCTTATAATGGGCACTTTTTCAAAGAGTCTTGCCAGCATAGGTGGATTTATTGCTGGCGACAAGGATACGATTAATTATTTGCGCCATACATGCCGTACATATATATTTAGCGCTTCGAACACTCCGGCTGCAACAGCTGCAGCAATGGAAGCTTTACACATTATCAAGAATGAGCCTGAAAGAATAGAGAAACTTTGGAATGTAACCAAATATGCCTTGAGGCGTTTCAAGGAAGAAGGTTTTGAAATCGGTGATACGGAAAGTCCTATCATTCCATTGTATGTACGTGATGTGAAAAAGACATTCTTGGTTACAAAGTTGGCATTTGACGCAGGTGTCTTTATCAATCCGGTTATTCCCCCTGCTTGTGCGCCACAAGATACGCTGGTACGTTTTGCCCTTATGGCAACTCATACAACAGAACAAGTTGAGCGTGGAGTGCAGGCTTTGAAAAAGATATTTGTAGAACAAGGTATAATCAAATAGTTCTTGAAAAACTTGCAGGTTTTATAGAAAAAACGTACCTTTGCATCCGCAAAACGAAGGTACGTTTTTTTCGGGGTGTAGCGCAGCCCGGTAGCGCGCCTGGTTTGGGACCAGGTGGTCGCAGGTTCGAATCCTGTCGCCCCGACAAAAAAGAGGATTATGTCACAAGACATAATCCTCTTTTTTGTACTTTATAAATAAATTATTGGTGGGTATCCATATACCAGTTTGTCTGCGTTTTTACATTTGCAATGCTCCTGTTAACGGATGGGTCGGATATGGTTATTCCAGAGAATGTGTTTATTGGGTATTGCCTGCCTGTGTACGATGAATAATATGTTTCAGTATTTGATTTATACGGAACTAATTTATCGAGTTGGACATTGAAGGCATCAATCAATGACTGGTCTAAATACAGATGTGAAACATAATCACCAAAGTCAAAAAATATAGTGTTTTCATATCCGTCAAGGTCTTGTATATCAGTAACGTCACAAGGTAAATCCGGGCAAGCTATATTGATTTGCCTCATAATCTCTGCCATTGCTGTGGCTTCGCGACAGTCAACAATACTAATTGTTCCGCATGGGTAATTTCCATAATTAGAGTAGTATTCATAAAATTTATCGACAATATTTTTATAGTTGTTTTTTAGTAAATCAATGCCAATTTCAGCATAGGGCATACCGATAGACATGATTTCACACGTGGATGCGATCAAGTAGTTAGTGACGTTTTTCAGTTCATATACGGTTTCAATGTTTGACATATAACATGCATCAAACAAGATGTATTCCATTTTTATTCCTGAACTTGCGATAGCTTCAGCGAGAGTTGTTATGTCTGTTTGATAAAAAGGGTCGCCACCATCGCCTGTGCCGAAGAAACGTGTTTGTGGTATTTGCTTGTTTTTTATGTTCATCATTGCAGCCCGTGCGCCGATGTTTGTACCGGCTGGTGTCCATCCTGTGCCGTGACAACCTATCGCCATTGCATATTTTTCAGCAGGAGCAGCATCAATGACATCATCTATAATTTCAGCGATACCTTCGGTTTCTGTATAGTCGCATGTGCTGAAATCGTATTGTTTTAACGTATCTCGTAAGCATTCTCCATCATGATAATAAATCCGTATCAGATTTGATGTCTGCTTGTTTTGAGATATAAAAACAATCAATGCATTCCCATCCATTCCTTTATTTTTTTCTATGGAATACTCGAAATATTCGATGTTGTCAAAAAAAATGGAATATAAGTTTTCCGCCCATGGCATATACATAAAAACTGTTTGTTTGGCAGGTATTGTTACCCCAGGAATGTCACTATCATCTTCTTCAAAATAATCATCGTTATCGTTGCATGATATTAAAAATAAAGAAAATACCATTAAAAGCATGAACAAAGCTGCTTTTGATAAAAATTCTGATGTTTTCATGCTATCTTAGATTTATGTCTACCTTGTATAAATGACAAACGCCAACCGTGTTGAGAAGTTTTATATCTCGGCACGGTTGGCTGTGACATGTATTACTTCTTGCTTTTCAACTCAGCCAAAGAAAGTTTCAAAGCGGCGATTTTTTCTTCCGAATCGCTTTTCTTTTTCCTTTCCAATGCAACGACAGCTTCTGGCGCATTGGCTACAAACTTTTCGTTGGCAAGCTTTTTGTTTATTCCGGCAAGGAAGCCTTCAAGATGCTTCAGCTGTGCCTCTTGTTTCTCTATTTCTGCAGCAACATCAATAAGATTGCCCACAGGCACGGCAAATTCATCTGTTCCAATCATGAATTGCACAGTATCGGCAGCCTTTTCATTTACAATGTTTATTGCCGTCAAGTTGGCCATCTTGATTGTAACGTCGTTGTAAGTGGCGTATTTGTTCTCATTTATCGCCAGCAATTCAAGGCTCTTCTTTGGAGATATGTTCTTTTGGTTTCTTACTGTCCTGACATTGCTTATAATTTGTTTAACGCATTCAATGTCGTCTGCAAGTTTTTTGTCTTCGTCAGTCGGGGCCGCGATAGAAAGGTGGTCTAACATGATGCTTTCTCCATCTTTGCGGTCGTATATGTGTTGCCACAGTTCTTCTGTGATGAACGGCATGAACGGATGAAGCATTTTTAGCAGGTTGTTGAAGAAAGTTAGCGTCATATCGTATGTCTCACGGTCGATAGACGACCCATAAGCCGGTTTCACCATCTCAAGATACCAACTGGAGAATTCATCCCAAAAGAGGCGGTATACAGCCATAAGCGCTTCTGATATGCGGTACTTTTTGAACAAATCGTCAAGTTCGGCATTTGTTGTCTTGAGTTTTGACTCAAACCATTTTACCGCTATTCTGTTTTCATTTGGTTGTGTTTTGTCCGCTACTTCCCAACCTTTTACAAGGCGAAAGGCGTTCCAAATCTTATTGTTGAAATTACGTCCTTGTTCGCACAGGCTTTCATCAAACAATATGTCGTTTCCAGCAGGTGCGGACAACATCATGCCCATACGCACGCCGTCAGCCCCGAATTTCTCTATAAGCTCAATCGGGTCAGGACTGTTGCCAAGGCTTTTGCTCATCTTGCGGCCGAGTTTGTCGCGTACAATGCCTGTGAAATATACATTTTTGAAAGGCATCGTACCACGGTATTCATATCCAGCCATTATCATACGGGCCACCCAGAAAAATATAATGTCAGGCGCTGTTATAAGGTCGGAAGTTGGATAATAATACTTGATGTCTTCATTTTCAGGGTTGTTTATTCCGTCGAATACCGATATGGGCCAAAGCCATGATGAGAACCATGTATCAAGGCAATCGTCATCTTGGCGCAGGTCAGATACAGTAAGATTGTCGTTGCCGCATTTTTTCTTGGCCAGTTCAAGCGCTTTTTCTGGAGTTTCAGCAACCACATATCCTGCGTTGTTAGGAAGATAATACGCAGGGATGCGGTGTCCCCACCACAATTGTCGGCTGATACACCAGTCTTTTATGTTTTCAAGCCAGTGCTGGTATGTATTCTTATATTTCGAAGGATAAAATTTGATATCGTCATCAATAACAGGCTTAAGAGCAAGATCTGCGAAATGTTGCATCTTCAGGAACCATTGCGTTGAAAGCTTTGGCTCTATGGGTACGTTCGTCCTTTCAGAGAAGCCGACTTTATTTGTATAGTCTTCTACTTTTTCCATCAGTCCGGCATCATTCAAATCTTGTTCTATTTGCGTGCGCACATCCATACGGTCCATGCCAACATACAGACCGGCAGCTTCGGATATTGTGCCGTCATCATTGAATATGTCAATTGTTTCAAGATTGTGTTTCAAGCCTAAAGCATGGTCATTGATATCATGTGCGGGAGTTACTTTGAGGCATCCTGTACCAAATTCAATATCCACATAACTGTCTTCAATGACTGGTATTTGGCGGTTTACTAGCGGAACTATTACGTGTTTGCCTTTCAGCCATGCGTTTTTGGGGTCATCGGGATTAATACACATGGCTGTGTCTCCCATTATTGTTTCAGGACGTGTTGTCGCCACAATTGCATATTTTCCGGGCTCCTCCACAACCATATACCTAAGATAATACAATTTGCTGTGTTCCTCTTTGTAAATAACCTCTTCGTCGCTAAGTGCGGTTTTAGCCTTTGGATCCCAGTTGACCATCCGTACACCACGGTAGATAAGCCCTTTGTTATAAAGGTCGCAGAAAACCTTTATAACCCCTTCAGAACGCTTTTCGTCCATTGTGAAGGCTGTACGGTCCCAATCACAACTGGCACCGAGTTTCCTTAACTGTTTTAATATTATTCCTCCATGCTCATGAGTCCAGTCCCATGCGTGTTTAAGAAACTCGTCACGTGTAAGGTCGGTTTTCTTTATTCCTTGTTGCGCCAGCTTGTTGACGACCTTTGCTTCTGTCGCTATGGACGCATGGTCAGTTCCTGGCACCCAACACGCATTCTTACCTTCCATTCTTGCCCGTCTGACAAGAATGTCTTGGATTGTGTTGTTAAGCATATGTCCCATATGCAAAACTCCTGTGACGTTTGGTGGAGGTATTACAATTGTGTATGGCTTGCGACCATCAGGTTTACTGCTGAACAGCTTATTGTCAAGCCAATATTGATACCATTTCGCTTCAACTTCTTTCGGGGCGTATTTGCTTGCTAATTCCATTTTTATATTGTGATATTATTTTATTCAATAAAAAACGATGCAAATTTACTAAATATTCATGGAAAATATCTACATTTGCATTATTAAAATGTTATTTATGCATACAAGAGAAGAAAAATTGGAAGCCTTCGGCAGGCTTCTTGATGTGTTGGATACTTTGCGTGTAAAATGCCCGTGGGACAAGAAACAGACAAATGAAAGTCTTAGGCCAAATACCATAGAGGAGACGTTTGAGTTATGTGACGCCCTGATGAAGGGAGATACAAAAAATGTTTGCAAAGAACTTGGTGACGTATTATTGCATGTATGTTTCTATGCTCTTATCGGCAATGAATCTGGCCAGTTTGATATTGCTGATGTATGCAATGGTGAGGCAGACAAACTTATATTCAGACATCCTCATGTATATGGAAACGTAAAAGCTGATACAGCAGATAAAGTAACAGAAAATTGGGAACAAATCAAGTTGAAAGAAAAAGACGGGAATAAAAGAGTCCTTTCAGGTGTTCCTGACGCATTGCCTTCTTTAATAAAGGCTTATAGAATACAGGATAAAGCAAGAAATGTAGGCTTTGATTGGGAAGACAAAAAAGATGTCTGGAAGAAAGTACGTGAAGAGCTTGACGAACTCGAGACGGAACTACGTAAAGAAGATAATGAAAAGTCGACAGCAGAGTTGGGGGATTTCCTTTTCAGTGTCATCAATGCAGCACGGCTTTATCATTTAAATCCTGACAACGCGTTAGAGCATACCAATCAAAAATTTATAAGACGTTTCAATTATATAGAAGACCATTCGATAAAAATAGGCAAACCTTTGAAAGACATGAGTTTAGAAGAAATGGATAAATTATGGAATGAAGCGAAAGGATTTGAAAAACAATAAAAGCGAGTAGGAAATGAAAACATTTGAGTTTCTATTTTTATCATTGTGCGCAATGGTTGTTATTGGTTGTGCCGATAAGAAAAAAAATCTTCCGATAATAAAAAACGCTGGTGATAGTACAGTTGTTGATTCTACGGTTTACGGCCAATGTGGAGAGGGAACAGCGATGCACACACTTGAGCTTGTTACAGACAAAGGTGACACCATTGTTTATACACTTGAGGGTGTTGACACTTGTGCAAATGTACAAGGAGGCCTTTTTGTTGGAGACCGAATTGCAGTGATAGGAGAAAAGGCAGAAGGCTTAAATGAAGAGATGTTTGCCAAAAAGGTCATAAACCTTACATCTTTACTTGGCACATGGAGCAGCCTTGAAAAAAAGTTTGAGATAGCAGAGGGAGGGGCTGTCATAAGCAATACGGGAGAGCCAACTCCTTATTCCGAATGGAAAATATTGAATGGCAAGTTGATACTTACACCCGATACATTTGACATTTATGAGTTAGGACCGGATTCGTTGTATTTGGAAAATGACAAAGGCATTTATGGTTATAAGCGCATACAAAAACATATCATCACAATAACCGATGTGAAGAATGACAAATAAAAAAATCAAATGTTTATATGCAACCATTTAAAGTCCGTATTCTTGGCTGTGGGAGCGCATTGCCAACTTTAAGGCATTTTGCCTCTTCGCAAATTGTTGAAGTGAGAGGCAAAACCTTTATGGTGGATTGTGGAGAAGGCACGCAAATCCAGATTAGGAAGGCGAAGATACATTTTGATAAAGTTCTTTCTGTATTTATCAGCCATTTACATGGTGATCATTGCTTTGGGTTGATTGGTATGATTTCCACATTCGGCATGCTTGGACGCACAGCTCCATTACATGTATATGCACCGAAAGAGCTTGAGAAAATGTTAAACATGCAAATGGATTTTTTTTGTAAAGGATTGGAATATGAAGTCTTTTTTCACAGTGTCGATACTGCCCGTGAGGATGTTGTATATGAAGATCAAAGCGTAGTCATAAAGTCAATACCTCTTGACCACCGTATCGCTTGTTGTGGGTATATGTTTTCCGAAAAACCGACATTGCCACATATACGAAGGGATATGATAGATTTCTATAATATTCCAGAATGCTACAGAAACAATATAAAAAACGGAGCAGACTGGGTGATGCCTGATGGGAGTGTGGTTCCCAATTCACGCTTAATAACGCCAAGTGACCCTCCGCGCTCTTATGCTTATTGTTCCGATACGAAGTATATTCCAATGTTATACAAATCATTATTTGGTGTTGATTTGCTTTATCATGAAGCCACTTACGCAAACGAGAATGAGTATAGGGCCGAATTATATTATCACAGTACTGCCTGCCAAGCTGCAACAGTGGCGCTTAAAGCTCAAGCAAAAAAACTCATTCTCGGACATTTTTCAGCCCGTTACGAAAATGAGAATAATTTACTTGAAGAAGCCCGTTCGATATTTTCAAATACATACCTTGCCAATGAAATGGAAGTTTTTGACGTATAAAAGTGTAAAAAACTTTCGTAAAATTTTGATTAGTAACAAATTTAATGTATCTTTGCCTTGATAAATCGAACACTTATGACAAAAAAGTTACTCATAATACCATTTGTTGTGGCTTTATCGTTTGTCATTCCGGCATATAGTCACACAGCTTCAGCGGTAGAAATAATTGATTTTGATTATCAGGAAGTCAATATTTCAGTTAAGGCTTCAAAAATACACATTACTGGGGCTGAGGGTGATACCATGCACATATATAATGTTGCAGGTGTGCGTGTCATGAGCATTAAGGTCGGTAGCCAGGATTGGTATTATGATTTGAACTTGCCAAAAGGTTGTTATATAGTAAAGGTTGGTAGGACTACAAGGAAAATATCAATCAAATAACAAGTATTTACTGTTTAGCACTCTTTTGTTTTGTATAGAATAGCAGCCGTTTTGTTGCTCTTTATTCTTATGTTGTCTTCTTGTCATAAGAAAGTGGGCAATCCAAACAAAGGACTTACGTTGGACGCTTTTTCTGAATTGGAAGACAAGCGTTACCGTATTGACATTCATAAAATCCGGGATAATATTGCTATACAGATAAGAGATGACAGTTCCATATCGTCTGCCGAACGGCAAGTAAGTAAATATTATTCGGGCAACAACCCTTTTATCTGGATTAACCGCAACGGGCTATACAGCCGTACAGACACACTTTTTTCAATAATCAGCCAAGCTTCAGCGTATGGGCTCGGTTTAGGGATGCTGAGGATAGCTGAGATACAGGAAGATATGGAGCGTATCCGTCAACTGCATGTTGGCGTAGATGGTGGAGAAAATATAAATGTGGTTTTAGCGCGATTGGAATATAATCTAACAAGGGCGTATTTCCGTTATGCCACATATATGCGTTTCGGGATTATTAATCCGGACTATTTTTATAATAACTTTGAGAAACTTGAAACAGATTCCATATCAGCAAAATATAAAAATCTTTCCGAACTGCATGCTGAACGTCCTGACAACGCATTTTATGAACTTGCTGTAACAAAAGCGTTTAATGACTGTGTGAGTTGTTTTCTTGCTGATTTGCAGCCGCATAACGAGCTTTATGACAAATTGACAAAACGGCTAAGCAATGGGCGGATTTCATATAGCGAACGCATGAAAATCATTTGCAACATAGAGCGTTGCAGGTGGAGGTTGAAGTGTTTGTCTAACCAACCTTTCCCTGCTAAACATATAGAAGTCAATATCCCGTCGTTTTCATTGCGTGCTGCTGATGAAGGGAAAATGTTGCAGATGCGTGTCGTTTGTGGAACGGTTAAAAACAAAACTCCTTTATTGGCATCAAGAATAACACGCATGGACGTCAATCCGCAATGGATAGTGCCTAAAAGCATATCCAAAGGATTTGCCAACAATTATGAGTATATGCACAAGATGGGTATGTTTGTATTTGACAAGAAAGACGGCAAACTTCCACCAGAGCAGGCTTCTTATGAAAAATTGATGTGTGGGGAACAATATATTATCCAAGCTGGAGGGCCGAAGAATTCTTTAGGGCGAATCATTTTCCGTTTCGACAATAATTTTTCCGTGTTCCTTCATGACACATCATCGCCTTGGCTGTTCCAACGTGAGCGGAGGGCTGCGAGTCATGGTTGCGTAAGGGTTGAGAAACCGTATGAGTTGGCGATGTTTTTGTTAGGAGATATTGATGCGGAAACGGAGGAGCGTTTAAAGTATTCAATGACGGTGCAGTTCGTAAATGATAATGACTCGTTGGTGAAGAAAAAAATAGACAGGAAACGTCTTGTAAACTCATTATATGTCAAGCCCACGGTCCCGTTGTTTATCACATATTTCACTATTTATTATGGTGAAGACGGACAGCTCACTGATTTTCAAGATGTTTACGGATATGATAAAGCTTTGGCAGAGAAGTTGAAACCGTATGTGGAATAAATATGGCTGAAATCGACGGACATATATGTAAATTGCTTGCATCTGAAACAACTAAGCTTAAGGCTTTTGAAATGATAGTAAAGTCTTATAGCGAATGCTTGTATTGGAAGATACGGTATATTGTGCTCACTCATGAAGACGCCGACGACGTTTTACAAAATACATTCCTTAAAGCGTGGAACAATATAGATTCTTTTCAAGGCAAATCCAAACTGTCGACATGGCTTTACAGCATTGCCATAAATGAGGCTCTTGACAATCTGCGTAAGAGCAAAAACGCGTTGAAAGTAGGAGGGGGTGATGATGGCATATCAGTTGCGGGGAAACTTATGGCTGATGAATACTTTGACGGCGACGAGGCTCAGGCTTTGCTTATGCAGGCTGTGGCTACGCTTCCCGATGTGCAGCGTACAGTGTTCAATCTCCGTTATTTTGACAATATGAAATACAGTGAGATGAGCGCGGTTCTGAATACGTCAGAAGGGGCTTTGAAGGCATCTTATCATATCGCAGTAAAAAAGATTACCGAGTATTTACACCTGCATGAATGATTTTGTTCGCATGGATTAAACTTTTTATACAAAGAAACATCATAAGTATAAATGAAAATGCTATGACAGAAGAACTTTTGCTGGAACAGAAATTTGGCAAACGTCGGCCGTTTAAAATTCCTGAAGGGTATTTTGAATATGTACAGGACGATGTTATATGCAAAGTCGTGCACATGGGCAATACGCGTAAGCGTAACATTGGGCGTTTCATGCGTCCTGCGGCATGGGCTGTTTGTGCGGCTGCCGTGATAGCCGTGGGTATTTTATGTATGGGCAAATCCGGTGTGGACGGTGGCAGTATGTCTGGGACAGAGTTCGGCGGCGTCATGATTTCAGCAAATACGGATTACATTATGGATGAAATGTCAGACTATGCCATGTTTGACAATGACGATTATTATTCTTTTATAGCAGATGAGTGATATGTTTCTTAAGCGGTTATTGTTTTCTTTGGTAATGCTTTGCATTGTATTATGTGTTGATGCGCAAGGCAAGCACAAGAGGTTTACTCCGGAACGCTTCCAGGCGGAACTTGAACAATATATCGTAGAAAAGGCATGCCTGACACCCAAAGAGGCGTCTGTTTTTTTTCCGGTTTACCGCGAGATGCGCGACAAGCAAAGGTTCGTCCACAAAAAGCTAAAAAGCATGAAACGTGTAAAGCCTGTAACAGATGCGGAGTGCAAGAAAAACATAAAGATGTGTGACGAGGCTGAAATTGAAATGAAAGAGATACAAAAAACTTATCATGATAAGTTTGTAATGATTCTCCCGGCGCGAAAAGTGTATGACATTCTTAATGCCGAAGACAAGTTTCACAGGCAGATGTTCAAGCGTACAGCCAACAAGAATCGCAAGAAATAGATTTGGGCTTGCCGTGCTTTGTCTTGGCATAGCTTACGGCTACTATTTCCAGCATTTTCAAGTATATGTTTAAAAGGCCGTGTTTCATCTCGCGAAACACGGCCTTTTGCTTGCTGATTTGGCATGTGTCGCACGTCAAAATGCGGCCTTTTATAAATCGGCATGTATTCATTTGACAGCTCAAAGTTTTTTGTTATAATTAAAATCACTATCTTTGCACCCATTATATTTCCGTCACATAAAAAATATCTATTGTTAATGAGTTCAAGGTTGAAAGGTGTTTTGTGTGGTGTGGGGGCTGCCGTCAGTTATGGAATGAACCCTCTCGGAGCATTGCCGTTGTATTCTTATGGGATAAATACAAATTCAGTGCTGTTTTATCGGTACGGACTTGCGGTCATATTGCTTGGAATTTTCATGACAATGGGGCGGAAATCTTTTTCTATTACGCTGAAAGAGTTTGCCGTACTGGTTCCATTGGGAATATTGTTTGCCCTTTCGTCGTTGACATTGTTTGCCAGCTTTCATTTTATGGATGCCGGAGTAGCCAGCACATTATTGTTTGTTTATCCTGTCATGGTTGCTGTCATAATGGCGATGTTCTTTAAGGAACGCATAACGTTTGTCACCGTGGTGTCGATACTATTGTCTCTTTCAGGCATTGCATTGCTTTACCGCGGCGGTGATGGTGGCGTGCTTAATACTACAGGAGTGTTGCTTGTCATGCTGTCATCGTTGACATACGCATTGTATATAGTTGTTGTAAACAAGTCGTCTTTGCGTATGTCGTCTGTAAAGCTTACGTTTTATGTGCTTTTGGTAGGTGTATTGTTGATAGTGTCTTGTTCGCTTTTGGGCAGTAATGAAGCCAAGATACAACTCCTTACGACTCCGGGTATGTGGCTTCACGCATCTATTTTAGCTGTTTTCCCAACCATTGTTTCACTTCTGCTAATGGTTGTCGCCGTTCATGAGATAGGCTCAACACCGACTGCCGTACTTGGAGCACTTGAACCGTTAACGGCTGTGATACTGGGTGTTACGCTCTTTGGTGAAAGGCTTACGGTAGGTCTTTCCGTGGGTATAATGCTCATACTTTCAGCGGTAGTATTGATAGTTCTTGGCAATTCGATTTCGCTGAACCGCATAACTATGGTTGCAGGACGTTTCGGACATCTGCTGGCGAAACATTGGCGTTGGAAGTAAGTCTTTTAAATTATGTCTGAACATAAGATAATCCATATAGATATGGATGCTTTTTTCGCATCCATAGAGCAAAGGGACAATCCGGAACTTCGCGGCCAACCTATCGCAGTTGGATTTGACGGGCCACGTGGAGTTGTGGCTACGGCAAGCTATGAGGCGAGAAAGTACGGAGTACGTTCGGCTATGTCAATGGCAAAGGCAAAGAGGCTGTGTCCACAGCTAATAGTCGTCTCTTCTGATCATGACCGTTATAAAGCAGTTTCCATGCAGGTACATGAGATATTCGTGAGGTATACTGACATTATAGAGCCACTTTCAATAGATGAAGCCTTTTTGGATGTAACGGATAGTCACGGTGAATTGTCTGCTTGTGAAATAGCTGAAGAAATAAGGCATAGCATAAAGGAAGAGTTGCATCTTACAGCTTCGGCTGGCGTATCTTATAATAAGTTTTTGGCAAAAATCGCGTCGGATTATAATAAACCGGACGGAATGTTTGCGGTAAGCAGGGAGCAGGCGCAGAATTTTATCGACGCATTGCCAGTTGAAAGGTTTTGGGGAGTAGGGCCAAAGACTGCGTTGATGATGCACAAGATGGGGATATTCTGCGGCAAACAATTACGTCAATGTTCGTTGGGGCACTTGGTGGATGTGTTTGGCAAGTCTGGAGAAATATATTATAGCTTTGCACGCGGAATAGACAACCGCATGGTCGAGCCGGTAAGGGAACGTAAATCTGTTGGTTGTGAACAAACCTTTCATGAGGACTTAAATAGAAAGTCTGCCATAATAATAGAACTATACCATATCGTAATAGAGCTTTCAAGAAGGCTGTATAAAAGCGGCTTTTATGGTTGTACTCTGACATTGAAGGTCAAGTTTTATGATTTTACACAGATTACAAGAAGTTTGACAAGTACCAGCCCTTTGAAAAACAAAGATGACATATTACCGATGGCCAAGCAGTTGATTGAGCATATTGATTGTGTTGCCAAACCGGTAAGGCTTATTGGCCTGTCTGTTTCAAATCCACAAGATACAGGAAAGCGTAGAGAATGGGTTGAGGGGAATTTTGACTTCAAGGGATAGTGTTATTTTAATTGGTTGTTGGCTTGCATTTATAGAATTTGTTTATTAATTTTGCATCGATTAAAAAAATATCAAATAAAATTGCAAGATGAAACAGACTAAGATTGTAGCTTCGATAAGCGACCGTAGATGTGATGTGGATTTCATCCGTCAATTATTTGATGCCGGTGTGAATGTAGTAAGGATGAATACGGCTCATGCCACACCAGAAGGTATTAGGAGGATAATAAGAAACACGCGTGCCGTAAGCAAGCATATCGGGATATTGATTGACACGAAAGGACCTGAAGTGCGTACAACTGATAACGACGGGCCGATTGATTACAAGACCGGAGATGTGGTAAAGATCTTCGGACGGCCGGAAATGAAAACGGAGCATGACATACTAAACCTTTCTTACGAAAATTTCGCGAACGATGTCCATATAGGTGACGACATCCTGTTTGACGATGGTGCTATAGACATGAAAGTTATAGGTATTAATGGCCCGGCGGTTGTTGCGCAAGTGCAGAATGACGGAGTGCTTGGTTCGCATAAAAGCGTAAATGTTCCAGGAGTACATATCGACTTGCCGGCATTGACTGAAAAGGACAAGCTCAATATTCTTCTTGCAATTGAAGAAGACATTGACTTCATAGCGCATTCATTTGTGCGCAGCAAAGACGATGTTCTGGCTGTACAGAAAATCCTTGACGAGCATGGGAGCGATATAAAAATAATCTCTAAGATTGAAAACCAAGAGGGGGTTGACAACATTGACGAGATAATTGAAGCTTCTTACGGCATTATGATAGCCCGTGGCGACCTTGGAATTGAGGTTCCGATAGAGAAAATTCCGGGCATACAGCGCATGATTATACGTAAATGCCGCATGGCTAAAAAGCCGGTCATAGTGGCAACGCAGATGCTTCACACAATGATAAACAACCCGAGGCCAACCCGTGCGGAAGTTACAGACATTGCAAATGCCATTTATTACCGTACAGACGCGCTTATGCTTAGTGGTGAAACGGCAAGTGGCAAATATCCAGTGGAAGCAGTCAAGACTATGGCTTCCATTGCCGAACAGGCTGAACAAGATAAAATGTTCGACCATGACTTCGACTTTAGCATAAGTACCAATTGCGACGTGACAGAATTTTTGGCACGTAACGCCATCGAGGCTACGGAATTGCTTGGTGTTAAAGGCATAATCACAGACAGCAAGACCGGACGTACAGCTAGAAATCTTGCCTCATTCCGTGGCCCTAATCCTGTCTTGGCTATATGTTATAAAGAAAAAGTGCAGCGTTGGCTGGCATTGAGTTATGGTGTAATACCTGTTGCCCAGCATGAACAAATCGGACCACAACAGCAATTCCTTGCCGCATTGCGTATGTTACGGCAAAAGGGTTATATAAGCATGGATGACAAGATTGCCTATTTGAGTGGAAGTTTCGGCAAGGGTGGGGGTACATCGTTCTTGGAAATAAACAAAGTATGCGATGTCTTCAACCGTACTTATGAGTTTCATTTACCCAACATGTACAGGTAAATTTATCAATATTGAAACGTAAAAGGCCGCATCTAAGATGCGGCCTTTTACGTTTTTACACCCTTATTGAACAGGTATTTTACTTACACGGCGCTGGTGACGTCCGCCTTCAAAAGATGTCTTGAAGAATATATCGAGTATCTTTCCGGCGGTATTGTTGTCAATAAAGCGTCCAGGCAGAACTATAACGTTTGCATCATTGTGCTGGCGTATAAGTTCGCTGATTTCAGGAGACCATGCGAGACCTGCTCTTACCCCTTGGTGCTTGTTTAGGGTTATGGCCATACCTTCTCCGCTTCCGCAGATGCCTATGCCCGGATATACTTCACCGCTCTCTATTCCTTCGGCCAAAGCATGTGCGAAATCGGGATAGTCACAACTCATATCACTGTACGTACCATAATCTTTGTACTGGTAACCGTGCTGTTCCAGATACTGCAATACGAATTTCTTTAATGGGAAACCGGCGTGATCGCTAGCTATTCCGACAGTCTTAATTTCCATGACTTAACCCTCCATAAATTCTTTAACCTGTTTGTACACATTCTCGGCGGTATATCCAAGTTTCTCGTCCAGCACCTTATAAGGAGCGGAGAAGCCGAAACTTTGCATACCGAATACCTTTCCGTTTGAACCTGCAAGACCTTCAAGTGTCACTGGCAAACCTGCCGTCATTCCAAAGATTTTAGCCCCGGAAGGAAGTATGCTTTCCTGATATTCTTTGCTTTGGCTGCGGAAAAGGCCTTCGCTCGGTACACTTACGATGCGGATTTTAATGCCGTCCTTGCGCAACAGCTCGGCTCCGGCCACAAGGGTCGATACCTCTGAACCGTCGGCAAGCAGTATTACATCAAAGTCTTCGTCTGATCCTGCAACGACATAAGCACCCTTACGTGCCTGTTCATAATCGTTTCCTGCCGGAAGCTTGGCTATATTCTGACGTGAGAAGATGAGGGCTGTAGGTGTTTCGGTGTTCTCCATCGCCATTGCCCAACATACAGTAGTCTCGTCCGCATCAGCAGGACGGAATACGCGGACGCTGTCTTTTCCGTGGTGGTTTTTGAGTTTTTCCATAAGTCTAATTTGGGCTTCCTGCTCAACGGGCTCGTGTGTAGGGCCGTCTTCGCCTACGCGGAACGCGTCATGAGTCCAGATAAACTTGATTGGCACCTCCATCAAGGCGGCCATGCGTACCGCAGGCTTCATGTAATCGGAGAATACGAAGAATGTACCACATGCAGGTATCACTCCGCCGTGCAGGTACATACCTATACACATGCAGGCCATTGTAAGCTCGCTGACACCAGCTTGGAAGAATGCTCCAGTGAAATCGTCCTTTGTGAGAGATGTTGTCTTTTTCAAGAAACCGTCTGTCTTGTCGCTGTTAGACAGGTCAGCCGATGCGCATATCATGTTAGGCACTTGTTCTGCCAATACGCCGAGGCAAGCGGCCGATGCGGCACGTGTGGCAGCTCCTTCTTTTTGTACAAGCACGCTCCAGTCAACTTTAGGCGCGTTACCGCTGAACCATTCTTTCATCAAAGCGGCCTTTTCCGGGTTGGCCTTTGCCCAAGCCTCTTCGGCTGCACAGCGCTCTGCTACGATTTTTTTCAGTTCCTCAGCACGCTTAGCATAAAGTTCCTTTACTTCAGGGAATATCTGGAACGGGTTTTCAGGGTCGCCGCCGAGGTTTTTCACAGTGTTTACATAGGCGTCGCCACCAAGCGGTGCGCCGTGTGTCTTGATGCTGTGCTCGTAGCTTGAGCCGTCATCCTTGAGTGCGCCTTTACCCATGACTGTTTTGCCGATGATGAGGGTGGGGCGGTGTTCTTCTTTCTGTGCGGCGGTCAACGCAGTGCGGATTTCATCGGGGTCGTTGCCATTAATCTTGATGACATTCCATCCCCATGCCTTGTATTTAGCCTCGGTGTCCTCGTCCATAACGGCGCTGCATTCTGTGGAAAGCTGAATGTCGTTGGAGTCATAGAACATAATAAGGTTGTTCAGGCCGAGTATTCCGGCGATGCGTCCTGTGCCTTGTGAAATCTCTTCTTCAACGCCTCCGTCAGAGATGTATGCGTAGATTTTGTGCTGCATCACCTCTTTGCCGAGACGCGCTTCGAGGAATTTCTCGGCCACTGCGGCTCCAGCGGCAAACGTGTGTCCCTGTCCAAGCGGGCCTGACGTGTTTTCTATGCCGCGCTCTATGTCACGTTCTGGATGTCCGGGTGTAGGAGAACCCCACTGGCGGAACTCAGCCAGTTCGTCGAGTGTGAACTTGCCTTGCAGGCAAAGTGCACTGTAAAGCATGGGCGACATGTGCCCCGGGTCAAGATAAAAGCGGTCACGACCGGTCCATGACGGATTTTCAGGGTCATAGACTAAGAATTCAGAGAAAAGTACATTGATGAAGTCTGCACCTCCCATGGCGCCACCTGGATGTCCTGACTTCGCTTTTTCAACCATTGAGGCTGCCAAGATACGAATGTTGTCAGCAGCCTTGTTCATTAATTTTTTGTCGTTCATTGGTATAAAATAGTATTAAACGTTAGTAAACATGTGGTTGGTATTGCCATGCCTGTGACATGGCGGAACTTATTATTGCATTCTGCAAGCGGCGTCCGCAGCCCATTTGCGTTCTTGTGCCGCGTAAGCCCGCATAATCCTTTGGCAAAGATAAGAAAATTTGTATTAATTACAAAAGAAATGACAGCTTAAAAACTCCAGAAGTATGAATGTGTATTGCCTGTGTTTGTTTTCGTTTCATTTTTGTTGTTTTTGGTTTCATTCAGTGCTCCTTTTGCATGTTCGATATAGCGAGCGGCTTCTTTATTTGTTGCCATATCCGGCAGTTTGGCCTGTTACAAGTGTGTTTTTAGCTTACATCCGGCACATAGCATGGCTCTGCCATATTGACAGTAAATGCTACAATAAGACGATTTTCGCAAACGACTGATTGTGAATTAGTTACGATCTTATAGCGATGAAGGCTGCAAAAGGCCATGTTTTACAACGTAAAAGGCCATCTTTCGTATTGTAAAAGACGGCCTTTCATGTCGCATTCTGCCATGTATTGTCGGCATGTCGTACCAAAATGACTGTTTGTCAGACAATCGGCAATATCGGTATTACTTGTTAAAAAGTTCTTTTTCGGTGAATTTCCCTAATTCCAGATACTTCTTGTATAGCTCGGTGTAAGCCTTTACGTTGTCTGGGTTTGGTTTGTATTCCTTTGAGAAGCCACTGTTCATGTTGGCTATCGCGTCTTCAACCTTGGCATATACACCGGCCGCCGTCGCAGCGAACATTGCAGCTCCGAGGGCGCATGCCTGGTCGGTGTTGCATACTTTGATAGGCTTGTTGATTACGTCACACATGGTCTGCATCACAAATGGCGACTTCAACGCTATGCCGCCTATACCGATAACGTTGTCAATCACTACGCCTTCGTGTTCAAAGCGGTCGACTATGGCCTTTGTGCCATACGCCGTAGCCTCTACTAATGCGCGGAATATTTGCGGGGCGGTGGATCCAAGCGTGAAGCCTGCAATTGTTCCTTTAAGCAGTTGGTTGGCATCAGGTGTACGCCGCCCGTTAATCCAGTCGGTGGCAATCATGGTGCTTTCGCTTACAGGTACTTTCTCCGCTTCTTCCGTGAGGCTGACTATTATCTTGTCGCATGTATCTTCAACAACTTTGTCTATCTCTTCTTCATGCAGTTTTCCGCCTATTGCCTGTGGCAGTATGTTGCGCACGGGGAATTCAAGTATGCGTTTGAACATGGCATACACATCGCCAAAACTCGACTGCCCGGCCTCAAGACCTACCATGCCGGGTATAACGCTGCCGTCAACCTGGCCGCAGATGCCCTTGATGCACTTTGTGCCAATCTCGTCATACGATGCCACCATGACATCGCATGTGGATGTACCGATGACACGCACCAGCGTGTGCGGCGTAACGCCTGCACCCACAGCACCCATGTGGCAGTCGTAAGCTCCGCCTGCAACAACAACGTTTTCGCTCAGTCCGAGCCTGTCGGCCCATTCTTTGCAAAGATGACCTACCGGTTTGTCGGCCGTTTCTGTGTTTGTGAACAGTCTGTCGCGGAAGCCTGCAAGTTTCGGGTCAATCGACGTGAGGAACTCTTCGGGCGGCAGTCCGTTCCAGTCAGTGTGCCACATAGCCTTGTGTCCGCAGGCGCAACGGCTGCGCACAATGTCCTTGGCCGATTTTACTCCGGTGAGTACTGCTGGCAGCCACTCGCAGTATTCCACGATGGAATATGCCTTCCTGGCCACCTCCGGGTCTTCACGGAGAATGTGTAAAGCCTTAGCCCAATACCATTCAGCCGAATATATGCCACCCTCGTATTTTATGTAGTTCACGTCTGATTTGGCGCAAGCTGCATTAATCTCTTCGGCTTCCTTTATCGCTGTATGGTCTTTCCATAACACGAACATCGCGTTAGGATTTTCGGCAAATTCGGGAAGCATCGCAAGCGGCGTGCCGCTTTCATCGGTAAAAGCAGGTGTAGAGCCTGTCGTGTCGAACGCGATGCCGACAACGTTTCCGGCAACATCATTCTCGCATTTTCCCAAAGCATCCTTGACAGTGGCTTCAAGCACTTCAAGATAGTCTTTGGGGTGCTGCCTCCATTGGTTCGCCATAGGGTCGCAATACAATCCTTGCTTCCATCTCGGATAATACTTTACGCTCGTTGCAAGTATTTCTCCTGTTCCGGCGTTTACGACAAGGGCGCGTGCCGAATCGCTGCCGTAGTCAAGTCCGATTACATATTTGTTCATAAGATTGTCATTTTTTCAATTAAGAGTTAAGAATTAAGAGTTAAGAAAATTACTTCATGCCGCATTGTTCACAGCATGGCATATTTTCTTAATTCTTAACTCTTAATTCTTAATTAGTTCAGCGCCTTGTTGAGCATGTAGTAAACGTCGTTGAAGCGGAGTTCCTTGCGGAATTCATCCACCTTTGTATCGTTGTTGATGAACAGGCATTCGATACCTGCTATCTCTGCATAGTCCTGCCAGTATTCGTCGGTCAGGTCGTAGGAGAAGCAACTGTGATGTGTGCCACCGGCGTAAATCCAACATCCCGCTCCGACCTCGAAGTTGGGTTGCGGTATCCATAGGGCTGATGCGACGGGAAGTTTGGGAAGCGGTTTTGGCTCAATGCACTTGACATCGTTCACTATCATGCGGAAACGGTTGCCCATGTCTACGATTGTAGCCGTTACGCCCATGCCCACTTTTGATGTGAACACAAGGCGTGCTGTCTCGCTCTTCCTTATTCCTATGCCGAGGAAATGCACTTCAAGGCGTGGCTTGGAGGCGGCGATGAGCGGACAAACTTCAAGCATGTGCGACTGCAGGATGGCGCTTTGTTCGCCGTTGAAGTTAAGTGTATAGTCCTCAAGGAACGAGCATCCGTTCTCCATTCCCTGTGTCATGAACCATACGGTGCGGTAAAGTGCAGCCGACTTCCAGTCACCTTCCGCTCCGAAGCCGTAGCCTTCAGCCATGAGCCGCTGTGATGCAAGGCCGGGAATTTGGTCGAATCCCATGCCGCTATGCTCTACATCAACGTCGCCAAGGTCGTCGAAGTTTGTTGTAAAGCCCTTCGCTCCCTTGTCCTTCAGTATAGCGCGCAGGGCTAGTTCGGCTTTAGCCGAGTTCCTAACCTTCTTGTATGCCACGGTTGATTTGTCTTCAAGTTCTGCGTCATGGTCGTATTCCTTGAAATATGTGTTGACGAGAGCGTCAACGTCTGCATCTTTTACATTCTTCAGGTATTCAAGAACCTCGCTGAAAGGACAATAATCAACGTGATAGCCAAGCACCTGTTCAGCCGCAACCTTGTCGCCGTCTGTTACGGCAACGTTGTTCATCTGGTCGCCGAAACGCAGTATGAGCATGTCTTGTGAGTCTGCCCATGCGGCGCACACACGTTCCCATACGGCGATATGGTCTTGCGTCTTGGCCTCTTTCCAGTAGCCAACAACGAGTTTGCGGCGCAGGCGCATGCGTGCTATTATGTGACCGAATTCGCGGTCGCCGTGTGCGCTTTGATTAAGGTTCATGAAGTCCATGTCGATAGTGTCCCATGGAATTTCCTCATTGAATTGAGTGTGCAGGTGGAGTAGGGGCTTGTGCAGTATCTGCAGTCCGTGTATCCACATCTTTGCAGGAGAGAAAGTATGCATCCAAGTTATCACTCCGATACATTTCTTTTCATTGTTTGCTGCGGCGAAGAGGTCTGCAACTTCCTTGCTGCTGTTTGCTGTACCCTTGTACACTACCTTGATGGGCAGGCGTCCGGAATTGTTCAGTCCCTCTACCATAATTTTCGAGTGGCCGTCAACTTGTGCCACTGCTTCACCTCCATAAAGAAGTTGTGCTCCTGTAATGAACCACACTTCAAAGTTTTCAAATGCTTTAACCATAGTATTGTTTAATTAGTGTTTTTGTTTTGTTTTTTGTCCGTAATATGCGTTTGGCCCGTGCTTGCGGTTGAAATGCTTTTCCACAAGCAGAGGATTCATTGTCGTTTCAGGATTGACACACAGTGAGACGAACGCCATTTTTGCCACTTGTTCCATTACAACGGCATTGTATACAGCGTTGTCAGGGTTTTTCCCCCATGAGAAAGGCCCGTGGTTCTTAACCAAAACGCCCGGTGTGTGTATGTAGTTCAGGTTTTTGAAACGCTCGACAATTACCGTTCCGGTTTCCTTTTCGTATTCATCCATTTGTTCAGCGGTCATATCTGCGGTGCATGGAATGTCGTCATGGAAATAGTCTGCGTGGGTTGTCCCTATGTTGGGAATGTCCTTGCCGGCCTGCGCCCATGCCGTGGCGTATGTCGAGTGAGTGTGTACCACGCCGCCTATTTCAGGGAATGCGCGGTACAAAGCCAAATGTGTAGGTGTGTCGGATGACGGGTTCAAGTCGCCTTCCACGTTCTTTCCTGTTTCCAAATCGACAACAACCATGTCAGAAACTTTCATCGTGTCGTAGTCAACTCCTGACGGTTTGATTACCACAAGACCTTTTTCTCGGTCAATTCCTGACACGTTGCCCCATGTGAATATCACCAAATTGTGTTTGACCAAGTCCAAGTTGGCCTTAAACACTTTTTCCTTTAGTTCTTCAAGCATAATCTTATAGTTTGAATATAGGGTCTTCCATGTAAGCCTCTTTGTTGAAACGGTATAGTGCTGCACCGCGTTTTGACGACAGCTTGTCTATGAAATCCGTTTTCTCTATGTATTCAATGGTCTTTATCCTTTTCCTGAAATTGCGCTTGTCTATTGGCTCACCGAGTATCGCCTCGTAAACATATTGCAGCTGTGTGAGGGTAAACATTTCAGGCAAAAGGTTGAAACTCAACGGTTCTGTGGATATTCTCCTGCGCAACAAGGCGATGGCTTTCCTTACCATGTCGTTGTGGTCTGAATATAATCTTGGCATGTCTTCAAGGTTAACCCACTCAACATCATGCGTCTCAAGCAGTTTCTTGTCGTAATCTTTTACGTTGATAAGGGCGCAATATGCTACAGAAATAACCCTTTCTCCCGGGTCTCGGTCTATAGCACCAAATGCTCCAACCTGCTTCATGTATAGGTTTTTCAATCCGGTAAGTTCGTAGAGAACCCTGTTCGCGGCATCGTCAAGGCTTTCGTTTTCACCGACAAAACCGCCGTAGAGTGACCATTCGTCCCTTCCCGGGTCCATTTTTCTTTTGCCGAGTAGCAGTTTCAGTTTCCTGTCCTCGAATCCGAAGATTATGCAGTCAACGGAGACGAAAACTTTTGAATGCTCGCTATAATATCGTGTCATCTTTATCTTTTTAGTCTTTATTCGTCATAATTACCAGAAATAGACATAGAATGCCGCGCACAAAGCAATGACTCCAAGCGTGGCGATTACGTCCCACTTATTCCAACTCTTGAGTATTGATGCCTTGTAGTCTTTTGTAAATGTGATGGCTTCAATCTGTTCAGCACTTGGTTTGGGCGTAAACATCGAGACAACAACCATGAGTACGATGATGAAGACGAGCAGCCAAACCTCGAAAATGAGCCAGTTTGTTTGCCAGAACCATGTAGTATATTCCCAAAATGCGCCATCCATAACGGCTTTGCCGGAATTGGTTATGACATTGGTGAGCAGTCTCAACATACCGATAAGGAAGCCGCCGATCAGTCCCCATTCCCCCGCTTTTGGCGTTATCCTTTTTGAGAATATGCCAAGAGTGAACACCGCCACCATGGCTGGAGCGATTAGCGACTGTATGTCTTGCAAGTAAGAGTACAGGTTGCCCATGTTCATCATTATCGGCATCCAAGCAAGACCCAGTATTACAACAACAACTGTTGCCACACGGCCTACGAATACGTAATGGCTCTCGCTCATGCCTTTCTTCATCGGTTTGTAGAAGTCTTCCGTAAACAACGTGGCGCAGCTGTTGAAGAACGCTGCCAGCGAAGCCACAAGTGCGCAGATGAACCCGATTGTAACCAATCCTTTCACGCCGGCAGGCAGAATGTTCTTAACCATCATGGCGAATGCCCCGTCTGTGTCGTGCGTATTTGTTATGTCCATCACGATGCCGCTGCCTGTCTTTTGCGACAAGGCGAAAGCCACCATACCTGGAATGAGGAACATGAATACGGGTAACAGTTTGAAGTAGCCTGCGGCTATTGTGCCGCGACGGGCACGCTGCATGACCTTGGCGTTGTCTTCCCCTTTAGTCTGTCCGAGCACACGCTGTACGATATGCTGGTCGGTGCACCAGTACCAGAAACCTATGATTGACGCGCCGAGGAACACAACGTAGCCCGGAAACTGCGGATACATCGGGTCGGCGGGGTCAGTGTGGAACATGTGCGTTGTTCCGAAACCGTCATGTGCGGCGTTGCAAACAGCCATCATCTGCTCCCACCCTTCAGTAATGCTTCCGTTTCCAAGCATGCTCAAGCCAAGGAACAGCACGAGAAACGAACCTATAATAAGGATAGGTGTCTGTATGGCGGAGAGTGTCATCACGCCTTTCATGCCACCGAATACGGTGAATACAGCCGTTATGGCAATCAGTCCGATTGCTCCATACCAGAACGGCAGTCCAAGCAGGTATTCAAAGAATATGCCGCCGGTGAATGCTGTTACTGATACCTTTGTCAACACGTATGCTATGAGCGTGATTATCGACAGCCAAGAGCCTGTGCGCTGTGTGTAGCGGAACTTCAGGAAGTCGGGCATCGTGATGATTTTGCCCAACTTGTTGTTAAGCAACTGATAGAACGGCACGAAGAGCCATCCCAATATCAGTATCATCCAGCCCTGCATTTCCCAGTGTGCCATGCCCACGCCGTCCTTTGCTCCGGTGCCGGCAAGTCCTACAAGGTGTTCGGAGCCGATGTTTGCCGCGAAAATTGCCGCACCGATAACGTACCAAGGTTCGCCCTTTCCGAAGAGGTAGTCCTGACTGTCTGCCCCCTTCATTCTTCTTTTGTCTTTCTCTATTGCATGGTACACAGCCCATATTATGGCTACGACTCCGATGCCTAATACGGCCCAGTCAAGCCAGATGAATTCATTTGTATTCCAGTTCATTGTAGTTTAAGGTTTTACGTTTATTGGGTTATACGGTTATGCGGTCATATATTCTTATTTAATAGAGAACTTGTATGCCACATGACTGTAGTACTTTTCGCCCGGTTTCAGGTATGGCGACGGCCAGTCTTTCTTGTTGGGGGAGTCGGGATATTTCTGGCTTTCCAGGCATACCGAAACATGCTTGGGGTATTTGATGCCGTGCTTACATGTCACGCCTGTGCCTTGGAAGTTGGCTGTATACACCTGCACTCCCGGCTCGTTTGTAAACATTTCCAGCAGTATGCCGGTTTTAGGAGAATACAGAGATGCAGCTACTGTCTTGTCATCACCCTTACCGTTCTTGTACGTGTTCAGGCACCAGTTATGGTCATAGCCCGAAGCATATCTTATCTGGTCGAACGTTGTGTCGTTAATCGTCTCGCTTATTGCGTGCGGCTTGCGGAAGTCCATCGGCGTGCCTTCAACCTTGCTTATTTCCCCCGTTGTCATGTATGTCGAGTCGGCAGGAGTATAGTTGTCGGCATTGATATACAGCACCATGTCCATAGCCTCTTTCGACGGATCGCCGTTCAGGTTGAAGTAGCTATGGTTTGTCATGTTCACCACTGTTTCCTTGTCAGTAGTGGCCTCAAAGGTAATGTCGAGCGTATTGTCGGCCGTCAGCCGGTATGTTGTAACCGCTTTCACCGTACCGGGGAAGCCGTTGTCGCCATCGGGTGAAGTTATTGCAAGTTTCAGCACAGAGTCGTTAGCTTCGGTCACATCATACACTTGGTATATCCAACCTGTAGGCCCTCCGTGCAGACAGTGCCCGAAATTGTTTGTCGGCAGTTGGTATTCTTTGCCGTCCACAGTCAGCTTTCCGTGCTTTATGCGGTTGGCGTAGCGGCCTACCGACGAGCCGAAGTCGCTTGGACTGTTCACCGTGTCGGCATACTGCGCTATGTTGTCATAACCAAGCACAACATCGGTGGGCTTACCGTCCTTGTCGGGAACAACGAGTGAAACTACTCGTCCGCCGAAGTTTGTTATGCACGCCTCCATGCCGTTGGCGTTTTTCAGGGTGTAAAGCTTTACAGCCTTCTGGTTGATTGTTGTGTCGAAAGCGGCCGGGTCAAGTCCGGATACGGTAAGACTGCCGCCTGTTTCCGTTGTGCACGAGGATATTGCTGCCAGCGCCATGCCCATGCTTGCGATGAATGCTACTGTGCCTTTCATTTCGCTTAGGTGTTAAGTATTAATTTAATAGCAATTAGATTATGGGTGTAAAAGTACAATTTATTCCGTTATGTTGTACCTTTGCCCCTCACGTTTTATACTATTAAAATGTTTTTTCACAAGTTTTATGCCTTATCACGGTTGTACGCTCGCATGTCATAAGGTAAGATTAATAAGACGAAAGCAAGCAAAGTGTCAAAATGAAAATGTACGGAAAAGCCTGTGAAACAGGTTTCCCGTTGCCGTATAAAACATCATCCATGCAGCCTTTCGCGGCATATTAGAAGCTCAAAGATGGCACTTATCAATGTAAAAGGTGCCCTTTTACGTTCTAAAAAGCCATCTTTTTGACACAAGATGACGGCCTTTTCGGTTTCAAAAGACGGTTTTTATAACAAAAAAAGCCGCTTTTACCTTTGTTCAAGGTTGTTGTTATTGCACACAACAGCCATGTATCGACGCAAACAACACAATGTCAACGCCTTACGTTTGCACGCTTTTCCTCGCGTTTTTTCCGATAAAGCATTTTCAAAAACAAAACAACGGCACTGCAGAGCGTCAACAGAAATCAATGTGCAAGTAAAACACAGATTTTTGTTTCATGGCATTACTCTGCGTAATATTATGTCTTATGAAGAATGGAATGTTTCCTCTAAGCAGGAAAGAAACCAGGCAATAAAGGTTAAATTGCTTAAACCTAATTGGAGCGGAATAGTCAAAATGATTAGATACTTCTTTATTGCTATCTTTGGGGGCGTAAATTATGAAAAGAATATATATATTTCCTATTTTGTTACTATTGGCTGTTATACAAGTAAAAGCAACAGAATTGTCATGTGATTCTACAAAATTACCTGAAAAATATTCAATCATAGGTAAAGTATATGGCGAATGCGTCCGTCAAGTTCCACCTTATGATGTCATGACAATACCTTTGGTAGGCTCAAACCTTTCTATTTCGGAATTACCTAAACAAGGTTGGCTTACTGATTCTACTGGATGTTTCCGAATAGACAATCTGGAAAAGAGAGCCTATCATCTAAAAGCTGCATATGTTGGTTTTGGTTCATGTGATACGCTTATTGTCTTGGCGGGGCATGCAGACACATTGTGTTTAGTCTTGCCTTTGTGGTATGAATATATTTCCAAATACGAATGTTCTCCCGAACTATCACAGGCTAATATCCGGCAGGGACATTCTTATATAAAGCTTATTATTCCGGAAGGTAAGGAGCGAGAAATCAGAGAACATCCGTTTTGGAAAAAATACGGTGTCAATTATAATGATTATTATCCCTTAAAAAATGACGGACACCTTGGTTGCTATTTGGGAGTGCCAAACTTTATGCTGGCAGCCTACAATCAAGAAGTTTTTGATTATTTGGATGGCAAATATGGTAAAGTTTGGCGTTTTGATGTGCCCAGTGGTATATTTGGTTTGGACAAGTCATTGGAAAGTAGCCTGATAGCCCATACGTTTGAAAAGCATCTTGAAATCGGCGTCCCGGTATGCTATTTGAATGAACGTGGTGATACCATCGTGCCATACGGCAAATACAAGTTTTGCCAAACAGACACCATACGGAATATCGGCTTTGTTTATGAGAACAAGCCGGACGCACGAATTATTTGTATAGACAATCAAGGCAAAGAATTATTTTATGTGTTCAAATACGACAACGGCCCCGATTATATCCGCGAAGGGCTTTTCCGTATCATGGATGAGAATGGATTGATAGGCTTTGCCGATTTATTGGGAAATGTAGTTGTTAAGCCTCAATATAAATTCGCATTTCCGTTTGAAGGAAGCAAAGCAAAAATCACTTTTACAGGAGGACAAAAAACAATGCCAGACGGAGAACATCACGAATGGGTTAGCAATAAATGGCAATATATAAACAAGAAAGGAGAGCTTATACAATGAAAACAATATATTAAAAGAATTTAGAAACAGAAATGTCAAAATATATTAGTCCTATAATATTCCTCGATATCGACGGAGTGTTGCATTCATTCAATTACGAAGAATATCTCACAAACCATAATTTTGATTGTTTTGACAAAGATGGAGCAGTCTTTGACCCAAATTGTATTGTAGCCTTTGAATATTTGATAAATGCGACTAAAGCAAAAATTGTTATTTCGTCATCATGGAAAGACAGCAGATTTTGTGAAAATGCATTGCCGTTAATGAGGGGAATATGGGAACGTAGAAAGCTGCCTGGTGACATAATTGACATCACGCCAACGCTTACACCTGATGACCTGTTTGCCCTTTATGGTATTCGTTCTACTTGGCAATGGAAAGGATATGAGATTGACCAATGGCTGAAACACAATCGGCAATACCGCTCGTATATAATTATTGACGACCAAGATGTGGTTCTTGACAACCAAAGAGACTTCTTTATAAAGACAAACGGAAAGAAAGGATTACAAAAGAAAGATGTTGATAAGGCAATGAAAATACTTGGCCAATGCGGTGATAATGAAAGAAAAGCTAACATTATGACATGGATTGGGAATCTGTTGCATAAGAAATAATGCTTTTTTCCCGATCGGGTAGTGGACTTGCCAATAGCAATTTGACGAAATGGAATATGCAAAAATCCGGCCACTTCACAGCATGAAGTGACCGGATTTAATATTAAATGATAGACTGTAATTTAGCAAATCTTGCGTGCGCCGTCGCTTATCACTACGTCATAAACTTTCGGCTGACGACCGAATTTCTCTTTATATTCAGCCGTTGCGTCAGCAATGAACTTGTCGTAAAGCTCATCCTTGACAAGGTTGATTGTACATCCGCCGAAGCCGCCACCCATGATGCGGCTGCCGGTGACACCGTGCTTGCGAGCCAAGTCTACCAAGAAGTCAAGTTCTTCACAAGATACTTCGTAGTCTTTGCTCAAGCCGGCATGTGTTTCGTACATCTTTTTGCCAACGGTTTCGTAGTCGCCTGCATTGAGAGCATCGCACACTGCGAGTACGCGGTCTTTCTCGCCAAGTACGAATATCGCACGTTTCATGTCTTCGGCGCTTACGTCAGCCTTAACAGCCTCAAGTTCATCCCAGTCTGCATCGCGCAGGGTGTCAAAATGTTTGTCGGGGAACTTGGCGTTAAGCGCTGCAACAACGTTCTCACAGCTCTTGCGTCTGTCGTTGTATGCAGATGAAGCCAATTCGTGTTTTACTACGGAATCAAGAAGAACAAGCTTGTAACCCTTCGGTTCGAATGGGAAATATTCGAATTCACGGCTACGGCAATCAAGACGCATCAGCTTACCTGCTTGTCCGAAGACACTTGCAAACTGATCCATAATGCCGCAGTTTACTCCACAATAATTGTGTTCAGTTGCCTGTCCAGCCAGCACCATGTCCCACTTTGAAACCTTGTTGTCACCAAACAAGTCATTCAGTGCGTAAGCGAAGCAGCTTTCCATTGCAGCAGATGAAGACATGCCTGCGCCGAGTGGAACATCGCCGGCAAATGCAATGTTGAAGCCTTTTACGTCAACACCGAGCTTTTTCATTTCCTGTATTATTCCGTAGATATAACGCGCCCAGCTTGCACGTGGACCGTTCGGGTCGTCAACTTTGAACTCTACCCGGTCTTTCAGGTCAATAGCATAAGCCATGACAGTGTTTGTACCGTTAGGGCGTATCTCGCACATTATGCCTTTGTCGATGGCGCCGGGAAATACGTAACCACCATTATAATCTGTGTGTTCGCCGATGAGGTTGATACGACCCGGCGCAGCATATATATTGCCTGTCTTGCCGTCAAAGTGCTTAATGAAACGGCTTCTTACGAATTCTATGTCCATGATTGTTGTTGATTTAATTGATTAGTATTATTTTTCTACTTTAAATTTGTATATTGTCTTCTGCTTGTACTGGTCGCCCGGTTTGAGGATTACCGAGGGGAAGTATGGACGGTTAGGAGAGTCGGGGAAGTGTTGTGCCTCGAAGCATACAGCGCTGCGACGTGGGAATGTAGCACCGTGTTGCCCTTTGTAACCGTCAGCCCAGTTATCCGTATAGAACTGCATGCCGGGTTCTGTTGTGTAAACTTCCATGACACGTCCGCTAACAGGTTCTGTTACACGTGCGGCGAAACTCAATTCTCCTTCCTCTTTTTTGTTGAGTACGAAACAGTGGTCATATCCAGCACCATTACGTATCTGCTCGTTGTCGGCGTTTATGTCTTGTCCTACAGCTTTGGGAGTACGGAAATCGAACGGTGTGTCTTTGACAAATCTTATTTCTCCGGTAGGTATGGAAGTTTCGTCTATTGGAAGATAAAAGTCTGCGTTGATTTCGCAAATGATGTTGTCAACAGTAGGAGTGGGGTTGGCTATGCCTGCAAGGCTGAAATATCCATGACTTGTAAGGTTTATTACGGTTTTCTTGTTTGTTGTTGCCATATAGTCGATAATCAATTCATTATCGTCATTGAAAATGTAAGCAACCGTCACCTTGACTTCTCCTGTATAGCCTTCTTCACCATAAGATGAAACGTAACTGAGGATTAATGTTTCATCGTTCATGCGCAACGCATCCCAAACTTTAGCATTAAAGCCAGCTTTACCTCCATGTAGGGAGTTCGGGCCATTGTTTATGGCGAGTTGGTATTCCTTTCCGTTAAGCTGGAACTTACCCTTACATATCCTGTTCCCGTAGCGGCCAATGAGTGTCGAGAGATACGGTTCAGGACTGTTGATTACGTCTTGAATATTATCATGTCCCTGTATTACGTTGGCATAATTACCGTTTTTGTCAGGAACCATTATGGCGACAATAGCCCCTCCATAATTTGTTATGGCAACTTCATTACCCCATTTGTTCTTAAGGATATATAAATCTGTATTTTTACCGTTTATTGTGGTTTGAAAGTCTTCACGTTTCAAACCACACAGACAATGTGTTTCATTTGTGTTCATAATATTACTTTTTAGTGGAAAACTTATCTGCAAAGTAACTTAAAATAGTTGAGAAACACGAACGAAACACATGAAAATATTTCAGTTTATTGTTAAAAACGATTAAATGCAACAATTCAGAAAGTCTGCAACAATATAGCTGCTCCCTCCTATAAATATAAAATCGTCATCACCTGCCTCTTCAACGGCTTTTAAATACGCGCTCTTTACATTTTTATAACAGGTGGCATTCAAGTGCAGACTTTCACCCAAACGCATTATTTCGTGTTCATCAATGGCCCGTTTGTTGTTTGCTTTGGTGAAATAATATACCGCATCTTTTGGCAGAAGTCCCATTACTGTATTAAGGTCTTTGTCGTCAACCATGCCGAAAACAATCCTCATCTGTTTGCAATGCTGCATTCTTAGTTGCCGACTTAAATATTCCCATCCCCCTACATTGTGTCCCGTATCGCATATCACAGTGGGGTGGTCTTTCACTTTCTGCCATCTGCCAAGCAGCCCGGTAAGTCCGCAAACATTGGCAAATCCATTGGCGACAGCTTCATTACTTATGTCGATACCTGCTTTTTGAAGTTGTTTTATCGCACAAAGTATTGTCCGTGTGTTGTTCTTTTGATATATTCCGCCCAACTCGCCATATATTCGACTGAAACTTTTAGTGTCATAGTATATTCCGCCTTGGGCTGACATTTTTGTGTCGATAATGTCGTCATCTTCTTCAGCAAAAACAATCTTCGAACCGTTTTCCTTGGCCTTTGTAATGAATACGGAACGAGTCTCGTCAACGCTTTCACCGATAACAACCGGCACACCTCTTTTTATTATACCGGCCTTTTCGTATGCAATCTTTTCTAACGTGTCGCCCAAAAATTGTGTATGGTCAAAACTGATATTGGTTATTATTGACAGCGACGGAGTGATTATGTTGGTACAATCAAGCCGTCCGCCCAATCCAACTTCGATTATGGCTATGTCAACTTTACAGTCTGAAAAATACTTGAAAGCCAAAGCTGTAGTCAACTCAAAGAAACTTGGGCTTAAAGGTTCGAAGAAACTGCGTTCCTTTTCCACAAAGTCAACCACGTATTCTTCGCTTATACATTCTCCATTAATCCGTATGCGCTCGCGGAAGTCCTTTAGATGCGGCGACGTATAAAGCCCGACTTTATATCCCTGCGCCTGCAATATTGCGGCTATGGTGTGTGAACAAGAGCCTTTGCCATTGGTTCCGGCTATGTGGATTGTCTTGTATGACAGGTGTGGATGCCCGAAGTACTCATCCAACTTGACTGTATTGTATAACCCCTCTTTATAAGCAACAGCGCCCACTTTTTGGAACATAGGGACGCTGTTGTACAAATACTCTATCGTTTCGCTGTATGTCATCCTTGCAACTGTTTCCTTTAGTTGAAGTAATTTCTGAACTTTTGGAATATCGTTTGCTTTGTTGCGTTGTCTCCCTTGAAATTGGCACTGTCCCTCATTCCTTCAAGTACGGTACGTTCATTCGAACTTAGAGACTTCGGCACATATACACTAATGTTGACAACCATATCGCCAACACCTCTGCCATATCCTTGTACAGCAGGCAGTCCTTTACCTCTTAGCCTTAACGCCTTGCCGGGCTGGGTGCCAGGCTCTATCTTTATTCTGACACGTCCGCCGTCAATTGTTGGTATTTCTACCGTACCTCCAAGGGCGGCCGTAGGGAAATCGAGCAGCAGGTTGTATATGATGTCGTTGTCATCGCGTACGAACGTGTCGTCCGGTTCTTCTTCGATATAAACCTGAATATTGCCGGGCACGCCGTTGTGTCTTCCTGCATTACCTTTGCCGGGAACGTTGACGATCATGCCTTCCGATACTCCGGCCGGAATGTTTATTTCCACAACCTCTTCACCTTTTACAACACCGCTACCTCCGCACACACGGCACTTGTTCTTGATAACGGTTCCTTCACCACCACAAGTGGGGCATACGTTTTGTGTCTGCATCATGCCAAACAGACTTTGCGTTGTATGTGTAACAACACCGCTGCCATGACATGTCGGACATGTTTCCTTCGTGCTATTGCCTTCTGCTCCGCTTCCGTGGCAATGATTGCACGTAACGTCTTTCTTTACTTTGAACTTTTTTGTTACGCCTGTTGATATTTCCTGTAGCGAAAGCCTTACTTTCAGACGCAAATCAGAGCCGCGATGCTGTGCCGGACGACGTTGTCCGCCGCCGCTGAATCCGCTTCCGCCAAAACCTCCGAAACCTCCACGTCCGCCGAATATGTCTCCGAACATGGAGAATATGTCATCCATGCTAAAACCTCCGGCACTGCTAAAGCCGCCAAATCCGCCCTCGCCGCCAGGTCCGTTAAATCCGAACTGGTCGTATTGTTTCCTCTTTTGAGGGTCGTGCAGTACGTCATACGCTTCAGCGGCTTCCTTAAATTTCTCTTCAGCCTCTTTGTTGCCCGGATTTCTGTCAGGATGGTATTTGATGGCTATTTTCCTGTAAGCCTTCTTTATTTCGTCTTCAGAGGCGTCTTTGCCAACGCCAAGTACCTCGTAATAATCTCTTTTTGCCATAATTCTTGCCTCTCGCTTTCTCTCCTTGTCGCCTTGTCACTGTCCTACAGCAACTTTTGCATGCCTTATCACCTTGTCGTTAAGGGTGTAGCCGGCCTGCACACAATCGAGTACTTTGCCTTTCTTGTCGTCACCCATGCCTGGAACCATCGCTACGGCTTCATGGAAGTTTGTGTCAAAATCGGCATTTTCAGTGTCTATCTTTTTAACTCCCAGACTTTCCATTATCTTGTTTGTCTTCTGGTAGATCAACTTCATGCCTTCCCGCAACACGTCAACGTCTTCGGTTTTTTCGGCATTGGCTATGGCACGTTCCATGTCGTCAATTACCGGGAGGATGGCCTGCACAGCTTTTTCCGAGCCGTTCAATATAAGCTCGGCTTTCTCCTTTAATGTACGTTTACGGTAGTTGTCAAATTCGGCGACCGACCGCAGGTACTTGTCTTTAAGCTGTTCTATTTCATCTTTGGCTTCAGCCAATGGGTCTTTTGCCGTATTTTCACCGGCATTTCCGCCTTCATTGCCGCTTTCCGTCTGTGTGTCGGCATCATTGTTTTCCCAGTCGTCACCTTCAAGTGTCGCAGTGTTGCCGGTATTGTCGGTTTCTTTTTCCGAAGCCTCATTGACGGCTTCTTCTTTTTTTATTTCTTCCTTTTCCTCTTTTTTCATGATGCAATTATTTTTATAAATGCCTTAGCAAAAATCTTGCCAACGCTGTGCAGCATGTCATTTATTCATACATTTTGGTTCGTTGTTCCTTCAGTTTTTCGTCATAGATGTAGTCGTCATACTGCATGAGCTTGTCGATAGTTCCCTTCGGGGTAAGCTCTATGATGCGGTTTGCCACGGTTTGTATGAACTCGTGGTCATGACTGCTGAACAGGATGTTGCCCTTGAAGGAGATTAGATTATTGTTAAACGCCTGTATGCTTTCCAAATCGAGGTGGTTGGTTGGAGTGTCGAGAATAAGGCAATTCGCGTTTTTCAGCTGCATACGGGCTATCATGCAGCGCATTTTCTCACCACCGCTTAGCACGTTGACTTTTTTCAGCACTTCCTCACCGCTGAAAAGCATGCGGCCGAGAAAGCCTTTCATCACTACCTCGTTGCCTGTTCCGAATTGGCTTAGCCAGTCTACAAGGTTCAGGTCGCTGTTAAAGAATGCCGTGTTGTCAAGAGGAAGGTACGCCGTGGTGATTGTCACGCCCCATTTGAATGTTCCAGCATCAGCCTGACGGTTACCGTTGATGATTTCAAACAATGCCGTCATGGCCTTTGGATTATGGCTCAAGAACACTACCTTCTGTCCCTTCTCAATATTGAAGTTGATGTTGTCGAACAGTACCGTGCCGTCAGTGTCAACCGCCTTAAGCCCCTCAACCTCCAAGATCTGGTTGCCCGGCTCACGTTCCATCTGGAAAATGATGCCCGGGTACTTACGTGAAGAGGGGCGTATTTCGTCGACCGTAAGCTTTGCAAGCATCTTCTTGCGGCTTGTTGTCTGCTTGCTCTTTGCCACATTGGCGGAGAACCGGCGGATAAACTCCTCCAATTCCTTCCTCTTCTCCTCTGCTTTCTGCCTTTGGTTCTGTGCCTGACGCAGGGCGAGCTGCGAGCTTTCATACCAGAACGAGTAGTTGCCGGCGAACACGGACACCTTGCCGAAGTCTATATCCACGGTTTGTGTGCTGACGGCATCTAGGAAGTGACGGTCGTGGCTGACAACGAGTACGGTCTGTTCAACGTTACTCAAATATTCTTCCAGCCACTGCACCGTGTCAAGGTCAAGGTCGTTGGTTGGCTCGTCGAGCAGCAAGTTGTCAGGATTTCCGAACAAAGCCTTTGCCAGCATTACGCGAACTTTCTCGTTGTTGGACAGCTCGCTCATCTGCTTTTGGTGCAAATCTTCCTTCACGCCAAGGTTTGAGAGCATCTGTGCCGCGTCGCTTTCGGCGTTCCATCCGCCCATTTCGGCAAACTTCTCTTCAAGTTCGGCCACACGGTTGCCGTCTTCGTCGTTAAAGTCTTCTTTCATATAAAGGGCCTCGCGCTCTTTCATGTTCTGCCAAAGCGGCTGATGTCCCATGAGCACGGTGTCCATGACGCTGTACTGATCGTATTTGAAGTGGTCCTGATCCAATACGGAAAGGCGCTCGCCCGGTCCGAGTTCAACGCTGCCTTTGTTAGGTTCAAGCTCTCCGCTTATGGCTTTCAGCAGTGTGGATTTGCCGGCTCCGTTGGCTCCGATTACGCCGTAAATGTTGCCGTTGGTGAACTTTATGTT
This sequence comes from uncultured Prevotella sp., assembly GCA_900551055.1. Lineage (GTDB taxonomy): Bacteria > Bacteroidota > Bacteroidia > Bacteroidales > Bacteroidaceae > Prevotella. The sequence continues at coordinate 78,438 of URUK01000006.1, forward strand.
CACATCTTTGTAAAGCACTCTTTTCCCAAATTGGATTGCAAGGTTTGTGACTGTTATCATTCTTTATTTACCTTAAATATTATATATTGCGGCGCAAAATTACAACAATTTATCCGATATACCAAATTTAATGGTAAAACAAGGATTTTCTTGCGTTTATGTTCTAATTTACAGACGCTTATATCGATGTTTAGGTCAAAAACCTTGACGTTTTCTTGATTTTATGGCAATTTACTTTTTCGATGGATTTCATTGCAAATTGTCAAATCGAAAAAGTCTGTCTTTTCTGTATAAACAGAATGTTAAAAAGCCCGTTGCCCGTATTTATAAGTATGATTGACGGCGTTTTATCTTTCAAAACATGGCTTTTTACGGTGTAAAATCTGGTCTTTTGCATCGTTAAAGGCGGCAAATGATGGGCTTTTGGAGCATGAATGCACACTGTTCATACGGTCCTAAAGATTATGAAATGCCGTCTTAGTGGGGCCAAAACGGAATTTAAGATTGCACACAAACATGTGCTTTCTGTATAACGTTCTGAATTAAAGGTCGTTGTAATTGCACACTCTATACTGCGGTATTTGCGTTCAGTTGGCTTATAATTAAGAACAACGGCTCTGTGGAGCGTCATGCGAAATCAAAAAGAAAGCCATCGAACCGAATTCAAGTCAAAAAGAAAGATGTGTGTACACAAATTGGATTTGAAGTCCAAAAACAAAAACGGCAAGCCGGAAAAACGCTATCATAAAGCGTCATAACCGAGTTGCCGTATATTCATGCAGTGTTGCTTTCGCCTGATGAAGGCATTGTCAATATTGCCTTAGCGCACCAAGCATGATGCTGTTTTCCTCTTTGTTGCCTACAGTTATACGCAGGCAGTTGGCGCAGAGACTGACATTTGTCCTGTTCCTGACTATCACACCTCTGGCTTTTAGATAGTCATAAACTGCTTGGGCGTCGTCAAACTTTGCAAGGAAAAAGTTAGCATCGGTCGGATAAACCTTCCTGCACGAAGGCAACATATGGAAAGAATCAATCATCTGGTCACGTTCAAGCAGTATGATTTTCACCCATTTATCCACTACGTAAGGTTCTTTCAGTGCTTCTTTGGCCTGTTCCTGTGTCAGGAGATTGATATTGTAAGGATACTTCACCTTGTTAAACACATCAACAATGTCCCTTTGCGCAAAGGCCATGCCAAGCCTTATGGCTGCACATCCCCATGCTTTGCTCATAGTGTTGAGCACAATCAGGTTGGGATATTTGTCAAGGTCAAGTCGCAAAGGGCGTTCTGACGAGAAGTCAGAATAAGCTTCGTCTACGATTACCAAACCGTCAAACCTCTCCAATGTTCTTATAATTTCGTTACGGTTGATGTTGTTTCCCGTAGGATTGTTGGGCGAACAAATCCAAATAAGCTTGGTGTTCTTGTCGCATGCGGCGAGCAGTTTGTCCGCCGTTGTCTGGAAACAATCGTCAAGCAAGACTGTACGGTATTCCACGTCGTTGATGTCCGCACAGACCTTATACATCCCGTATGTAGGTTCTATTGCAACAACATTGTCGATGCCCGGGCGCGTAAAGCACCGGTATGCCAAATCTATCGGCTCGTCGGAACCGTTACCGAGGAAGATATTTTCCGGTTCAACACCCTTTACAAAAGCTAACTTTTTTTTCAAATCTCGTTGCAAAGGGTCTGGATAACGGTTGAACGGGTTGTTGAACGGGTTTTCATTGGCATCGAGAAACACGGTAGCATCTTTGCCGTCAAACTCGTTCCGGGCACTGCTGTAAGGCTTAAGTGCAAGTATGTTGGGGCGTACTAACTGACTTAATGGTTTCATTGCGTTCATTCGTCTTTAGTGTCTCTAATCCTTAATGTCATGGCATTTTTATGCGCATAAAGCTTTTCGTTCTCGGCCATTGCCTCTACCGCATGGCCTATTTGCCTTATGCCTTCCGCCGTAATATGCTGGAAAGTGATTTTCTTTACAAAGCTGTCAAGGTTGACTCCGTTATATGCCGTGGCATATCCGTGTGTGGGCAAGGTGTGGTTTGTGCCGCTTGCATAGTCACCTGCACTCTCGCAGGCGTATTTGCCGAGGAATACGCTCCCTGCATTGACAACTTTTTCGGCAAGTATTGCATTGTCGTCAGTGGCTATTATAAGGTGTTCAGGGGCATACATGTTACTCAAAGACAATGCCTCTTCCTTGTCTTTCACTATTACAATCTTGCTGTTGCAAAGTGTTTGGGCCGCTATTTCCATACGAGGCAATGCTTTTAATTGCCTTTCTATTTCAAGTTCAACCTTGTCGGCCATATCTTCAGACGTGGTGATAAGCAGCACTTGTGAGTCTGTTCCGTGTTCCGCCTGCGACAGAAGGTCGGCTGCAACATACGCCGCATTGCTCGTTTCATCGGCTATAACACACACTTCCGACGGGCCTGCCGGCATGTCTATGGCTACATCATGCAGCGAAACAATCTGTTTTGCTGCCATGACGTAGCTGTTGCCCGGGCCGAATATCTTGAATACTTTGGGGATGCTCTCCGTGCCATAAGCCATGCTTGCGATAGCCTGTACGCCTCCGGCCTTGTAAATCTTGTCTACTCCAGCGATCCTTGCTGCGGCCAATATTGCAGGATTAACACTGCCGTCGCGCCTTGGCGGAGTACACATTATTATATTGGGACAGCCTGCTATTTTCGCCGGAGTTGCCAACATGAGCACCGTACTGAACAGAGGTGCTGTGCCTCCGGGAACATAAAGCCCGACAGTTGTTATCGGGACGCTTTTCTGCCAACATTCTACTCCAGGTGCAGTCTCGACTTTATGTGTGGTAATACGTTGCGAGGCATGGAACGTAGAAATGTTTTTATGCGCCAGAGTCAATGCTTCCAACAATTCCGTTGGTACGCTGTTTACTGCGTTTTCCATCTCTTCTGCACTGACTGAAAGAGTATCCAATATGGCGTGGTCAAACTTTTCTTCATACTGTATTATCGCTTTGTCACCTTTAGCCTTGACATCTTCCAGTATGTTACGCACAGTCGAATGCAATGCAACCGTATCGATGTGAGGACGTTCTGTTATCGATTTCCATTCGTCTGGTGACGGATATCTATATCTTTCCATAATAAAGTCCCTTTGTTTTTGGGTCTCTTATAATATCATTTTCTCTATTGGAGTTACCAATATTCCTTGAGCTCCAAGCTCTTTGAGCTTTCCTATGATTTCCCAAAACCGCGCCTCATCGAGCACTGTATGGACAGAACACCATTCATTGTCGGCGAGAGGTATTATTGTGGGGCTTTTCAGGCCTGGCAATACGTTGATGATTTCATCCAAACGCGCTTTCGGCACGTTCATCCTGACATACTTCTTGTCTTCCGCATTGCGTACAGCCTTGATGCGGAACAGCATCCTGTCGAGAATTCCGCGCTTTTCCGGGGTAAGGCTTTTGTTGGCTATAAGTACGGCTTCGCTTTCCATCACAACTTCTACTTCCCTCAAGTTGTTGCTTACAAGGGTAGAACCACTGCTTACGATGTCAAATATTCCGTCAGCCAAACCTATGCCTGGGCTTATTTCAACGCTACCCGTTATGACATGAATATCGGCCTTTATGTCTTTTTTTTCAAGATATTTACGTAATATGGCGGGGTAGGACGTAGCTATTTTCTTGCCGTTAAACCATTCAACCCCGGTGTAGTCTATTATTTTAGGTATAGCCAATGAAAGCCTGCACTTGCCAAAACCAAGACGGTCGACAATGTCTGCATCCTCGCATTTCTCGGCAAATTCATTTTCGCCAACCACACCCACATCGGCTACTCCGGTGGCAACGCATTGTGGAATGTCGTCATCGCGAAGGTAAAGAACTTCTATCGGGAAATTGGACGACTGCACCAACAATGTCCTTTTGCTTGAACTGATTTTGATGTCCGCCTCGTTCAACAAGTTCATGGTGTCATCGTAAAGACGGCCTTTGGCCTGTACAGCTATGCGCAACATAATTATAAATTTATTAAAAATGTTTGGCAAAAGTAAGTTTTTTGAAGCACATTTGCAAGGATTGTTGTATTTTTGTACGCAAATAAATAAAAGTAACAGCATATTCCTGTATTTTTGTCACATAAGGATGTGTCCTAAAAGCAATAGTTCTTTTGCCTTTATAATGAAAGGTATTCTTATCAAACGGGGTGTCATGCGGCTGCTATCGTACCTGTTGTTGGCGGCTGTGTTTGCAACGGCTTCTTCTTGTTCTGACAATAAGAAAGAGAAGATTGTTACCCCGTGGGGAGAAGTGGGAGGAGACAGCATCCCTAAGACGACCGATTTCACTGTAAGCGACATCATAAGTAACGGAGAACTTATAATACTTACGCTTTACGGGCCGGAAACTTACTATGACTATCGCGGACGCGGAATGGGTACGCAATATCTGTTGTGCGAAAAGTTTGCACAGAAATTAGGAGTTTCGTTACGCGTTGAAGTGTGTAAGGATACGGCTGAAATGGTAAGCAGGCTTGACAATGGTGACGCCGACCTTATTGCCGTACCTCTGCCAAAGGATAAAAATAAGGATAAAGGGCTGTTGTTTTGTGGTGCTGGGGTTGACAGCCTTGGCGTACAATGGGCCGTAGCAGACGGCAACAGGGAGTTGGCTGACAGTCTTGACACTTGGTTCAAACCGTCTATGTATGATGAAATACGGAAAGAAGAACGTTATATGCTTTCCGCACAAAGTGTAAAGAGACACGTATATTCGCCTTTCTTGAACAAACAAGGCGGAATAATATCTCATTACGACCACCTGTTCAAGAAGTATGCGCCTGTTGCCCGGTGGGATTGGAGGCTTATGGCCGCCCAATGTTATCAGGAGTCTTGTTTTGACCCAAAGGCCCGTTCGTGGGCAGGAGCGTGCGGACTAATGCAAATAATGCCGTCAACAGCCGACCATCTCGGACTTTCAAGAGCATCAATTTATGACCCGGAACAAAATGTACGGGCTGCGGCAGAATATCTGCGTGAGTTGTCGGGATATTTCCGTAGCGTGCAGAACAGGGCGGAGTGGCAATTATTTGTGCTTGCAGCTTATAACGGCGGATACTTCCACGTGCAAGACGCCATGGCTCTTGCACGCAAGAACGGGCGCAACCCGAACAGGTGGAAGGACGTGGCGTATTACATTTTGGCATTGGAAAAACCTGAATTTTACAATGACCCAGTTGTCAAATACGGATATATGCGCGGTTCGGAAACAGTCGGTTATGTAGACGGAATACGCCAGCGTTACGCCCAATACAGGGGAGTTCCATATGGAGGCGCGTCAGTCAAAGGATGGGATGGGAAGCAAAGTCCCAACGGTTCGTTCAGTCCGTTTACTCCACGCAAGGCAAAACGGAAGCACCGTTTCCACATCTGACAGAGTATGACATTCTTACTTGTATTTGCGCCAGACATTTGTCTGGACTCAAAATCTCTCCTATGATATAACAAACAGATTTCCAATAAGTTATAAAAGGCCGTCTTTTAGCTTGCAAAAGGCGGCCTTTTAGCGTGCCATTGACGGTCTTTTGCAAAACAAAAAGCCATGTTTCATAAATCGACTGATTTATAGGGGTATTTTCATCGTGCGTTTTTCAAACTAATGTAAAATTACCGTCCCTTCTCACTAAGAGCCGTTAATAGTGATATTTTTAGTGTTAAAAGAGGACAAATATGTAGGACAAAATGGCAGATTAACAAATTTTGCGTCTAAATTTGCAGTTACGAAAATCAAAATGAAAGTACTAAATTAAAATAAACAAGCAATGGAAATGAAAAAGTTATCTAATTACTTTGTCTATGCGATATGTCTTATCGCAGTAGTGTTCTCCGCCGGAGCGTTCATCAACGCGAATGCAAAAACCAACAACATGCCGGCGGCTCAACCTGTAGACTTGACATTTGCTTCTGAAAAAGCACTGCCAGCCGTTGTTCATATAAAGTACCTGCAGAACAGCAAGGTGCAAACTGTAGAGATGGAATCAGACCCGTGGGGCTTTGACCCGTTTGATTTCTTCTTCGGAAATCCAGGAAACGGTGGCAGACAGCAGCGTAAGATCCAGACGCCGAAAAGAGAAGGTGCAGGTTCCGGCGTGATAATCTCGCCTGACGGCTACATTGTAACAAACAACCATGTGGTTGAAGGAGCTGACGAATTGACAGTTACGCTTGATGACAACCGCGAGTTTTCGGCACGTATCATCGGAACCGACAAAACCACAGACCTCGCTCTTATAAAGGTTGACGGTAAGAACTTGCCGGCCATAACAATTGGCGACAGCAACGAATTGAAGGTCGGCGAATGGGTGTTGGCTGTAGGCAATCCGTTCAACCTCAAGTCAACGGTTACCGCCGGCATCGTAAGTGCCAAGGCGCGTAATATCGGTGGAAGGCCTAACTCCATAGAATCATTTATCCAAACCGATGCTGCCATAAACCCGGGCAACTCCGGTGGCGCTCTCGTAAACACCCGTGGCGAGCTTGTAGGGATAAATACCATGCTGGTTTCGTCTACAGGCAACTTCGCAGGCTACGGCTTTGCAATACCAACAACGATTATGAACAAGGTTGTTGACGACTTGAAGAAATACGGAACTGTACAGCGTGCCGTGCTCGGAGTTAGCGGCAATGATGTAAGCGCTTATTACGACATGATGAAAGAAAAGGGCGAGAATGTTGACCTCGGAACAATGCAAGGCGCATATATCTATACTGTAGAGGATGGTGGTGCCGGAGCTGAAGCCGGATTGCAGGAGGGCGATGTAATCACCGCTGTTGACGAGAAGAAGATAACAAAGATGGCAGAGCTGCAAGAATATCTTGCCAACAAGCGTCCGGGAGACAAAGTTACAATAACATACTTGCGTGATAAGAAGAAAAAGACAGCCACTGTTACGCTCAAGAACCAGCAAGGAAACACTGGCATTGTGAAAAATGCCGACCTTGATGTGCTGGGCGGAAACTTCCGTGAAATTAACGATTCGGAAAAACAGCAGCTCAATATCAGCACCGGTCTTGTAGTGATAAAGGTTAACAACGGTGTATTGAAGGATGCCGGAATCAACAGGGGCTTCATCATACAGAAAGTCAACGATGAACCGATGAAGACCATATCAGACCTGCAAAAGGCCGTGAAGGATGCTTCGACAAGCAAAGATCCGGTACTTTACATACAAGGTATCTATCCGACAGGAAAGAAGGCTTATTTCGCCGTTCCACTGCAAAACGACTAAAAGACAAACGTAGGTTTATGGCAATCCCCGTCCCCCCTGTTGCATGATGATGGAGGGACGGGGATTTCGTCATTCTTGTTACACTATGAATATTTCATAAAGAAAAAGGTACGAAAAGTTTGTTGATTAAACAAAAAATCACTAAATTTGCAAGTGCTTTAAATCATTACGCTAATGAGACAACTGAAAATCACAAAATCAATAACCAACAGGGAAAGTGACTCGTTGGATAAATACCTGCAAGAGATAGGCCATGAAGAGCTTATTAGTGTGGAAGAAGAAGTAGAGTTGGCTCAGCGTATAAAGAAAGGAGACCGCAAAGCTCTTGAGAAACTGACAAAAGCGAACTTGAGGTTTGTCGTATCCGTAGCAAAGCAATACCAGAACCAAGGGCTGAGTCTGCCTGATTTGATAAATGAAGGCAACGTCGGTTTGATTAAGGCTGCCGAGAAGTTTGATGAGACAAGAGGATTTAAGTTTATCTCGTATGCCGTCTGGTGGATTCGACAAAGCATTCTGCAAGCCATTGCGGAACAGAGTCGCATCGTACGTCTGCCGCTAAATCAAGTTGGCTCTGTCAATAAAATCAACCGCGTACTAAACAAGTTTGAACAAGAGCATGAACGCCGTCCAAGCATTGATGAAATAGCGGATAACGTGGATATTCCTCACGACAAAATAGAGGAAGCTATGAAGGTGAACAGTCGGCACGTGTCGGTCGATGCCCCGTTTGCCGATGGAGAAGACAATAGTTTGCTGGATGTTTTGCCCAACAACGATTCTCCCATGGCTGACAGGAAACTTGTTTTAGAGTCGTTGCGTGAGGAGATAAACCGTGCTTTGCAAACCCTGAATGAGAGGGAGCGTAATATCATAGAAGCGTTTTTTGGCATAAACCAACAGGAAATGACTCTGGAAGAAATAGGAGACAAATATGGATTGACGCGTGAAAGGGTGCGACAGATAAAGGAAAAGGCTATAAGGCGCTTACGTCACAATACCAAAAACAAACTTTTGAAGTCATATCTTGGACAATAAGGTAAAATGAGATAGGAACAAATATAAACACAAACAATAGGTATGAAGTCATATAAGAACGTTATTGCGGCATTCGTATTGCTAATAGCATTAAGCTCATTTGTTAGCGTTTCGGCAAAAATAGTATGTGTCGCGAAGCTGTATGCTTTTGGGTTTTCAGCTTCTTTCAACGATTCCATTGTATATTTCACTGAAATACAGGAAATCGATAGTGCGTGGATTAACGATAAAACAGATTTCCTTATAAGTAGAGACAATTACTCATATCAGTTGAAAAACTATTTTACAAGTATCGGTCAAGAACACAGGACATGCATCATAAGCTTTGCACTTAAGCGCAAAGACATTGAGAAGAAATATAGGAAAATGAAAGAAAAATATGTCAAGGCTGGCAATTTCTCCATCAAGACACTTGGCAAAAATGATTTCCACTTCACGGCAATAAAGCCTGATAACTATGAATTGGAGAATTTTAAATAAATGGGCACTATAAAATATTTTGTGTAAATGGAAAATACGGGATTCAAGTTAGAGTCTCGTATTTTTTATTTACACAAAATATTTTATAGTGCCAAGTACACAAAATCAAAGCTTTCATTCCCCTCGGATGATGCCGTCAAAAAGACCGTGTATCTTTCACTTATGGAGATTGAGAAGAAATGGACGATGCCTATTGCAAACTGGGGATTGATTATGAACCAGTTTATGCTTATCTTTGAAAACAGAATCCAGATATAGGAAGAAACTTATAACTGAATCCTGTTTCCATTTACACAAAATTTTGGACAGTGTCAATAAATGATTAAAATGCTTTAGACCCGAAGGCAATTCAAAGCAAGGCGTTGAACAACCGTCATCAATCTGGCTGTTCAACGCCTTGCTTTTTTGAGGATATAAGTTTCAATCAGCCGAGTCTGTTGCAGCTGGAAAGCATATCTTCTTTATTGAACTACTTTGAAGCGAATTCTGAACGAATGTTTTTCCTCGTCCCAGTTTGTTCCCAACAATTCAAAACGTCCTATTTGCGATGTTGAGCGCACGTGTTTACCTATACATGGACATACGTCATAATCGCCGATACGCACCAAACGCAAAGTTTCCGACGCATCATCCGGTAACCTTTCTAACGATATTCCTGCTGGAACGTTGTTGCGTGATACGAACTCATAAGTTACAGGCAAGTCTTCTTCAATAAGTTCGTTCATGCGTTTTTCAATCTCTTTCTCTTCATGCCGGCTCGGCTTATGATTGAGTATATAACTGATTTTACTCTTTTTTCTTTCCACATGGGCGTTGGTCGAGCGTTCGCATCCAAACATCCTTATCATTGTCTGGTTCAAAAGATGCTCCGCGGTGTGCGCAGGAGGAAACTCGTCCTTATTGTGGGCATTAAGACTAAACTTATCTTCCATGATGCTGTGTACAAGTTTTATTATGCGATTAGACCTTGAATTTATATACGCATCCTCCATAACCGGGAACTGACATGCTTACAAGGCATTCCGGCTTCAGATTGAACGTGATAGTGTTTTCTTCTGAAATAAGGTCCACCGCCGTAACTTCTTTCTCTTGTAAATTCAGATATTCAAAGGCGTGATGCGGCAAACGCACGCTGCATTCAACCTCATCCTTTGAGAAGTTTGCCACAACCAGCAACACCTCAGTGGAACATTTACGCAAAAAAGCGTACAGTTTTGATTGGTTGAAAAGGTTTCCGTCTTGATTGGCATACATCAAATCAAAGAACTGTCCATCGCTTATGGCCGTCTCCTTGTTCGCCAAATTCAGCAACATGGAATACTTTTTCTCCAACGCTTTTTCTCCGTCGGTAAGTTTGCGACGGCTCACATAGCCGTGATAAAGCGACTGTACAGTCCAATAATCGAATATAGTGGTACGCCCGTCAAGTCCGCTGAATCCTTCCTTGTCCATTCCACGTTCGCCAAATTCCTGCCCGGCATAAAGCATGAACGGGTTTTTGTTCATCAAGATGCTCACTATTGCAGCTGGTATTCCGCGTCTTGCGTCTCCGGCCAAGAAATCGCTTGCAATGCGAAGTTCATCATGGTTTTCAAGGAAATAGAGCATATGGTCTTTTATGTCGTCAACCGACTGCCATTGCCGGGTTATTTCCGACGCCCAGCAGTGGCCGCGCATAACGCTGCAGAGGCAGTCGTACATACCGACCTTGTCATACAGATAATCGAAACCACACGCCACAAAACTCCTGTAAAGCGAAGGGTTATAAACCTCGCCGATGAACAGTATGTCTGGATGAGCAGACTTGACTTTAGCTATTGCCCAGCTCCAGAACTCTGTGGGCACCATTTCCGCCATGTCACAACGGAATCCGTCAATCCCCTTACTGGCCCAGAAACCGATAATGTCAGCCATCTTTTGCCATGTGTCAGGTATCGGGTCAAAGTGGAATGAGCGTCCTCCTGCATCACAATAGTCAATGCCGTAATTGAGCTTTATTGTTTCATACCAGTCGTTTATGCCCGGATGATTGTCGAAATGGTCATTGCCTGTCGCCTTCGCAGGAAATTCAGAGTAGGGTGTACCCGTCTCGTCATTCAGGTCGAAGTAAGGTTCAAACGGCATGTTGGTACAATAATAGAAATTGTTACGCGGCGAAAAGCCCATGCCTGTATCGTCGGTTTCGCCAAGGTCTTTGACACCTTCAGGTTTTTTCACCGATTTATATTGCCTCGCCACATGGTTTGGCACAAAATCGATGATTACCTTCAGCCCGGCCTTGTGTGACCTTTCCACAAGCTGTTCGAATTCCGACATCCTGTCGTTAACGTTGTCCGCCAAGTCCGGGTCTACGTCATAATAGTCTGTTATCGCGTATGGCGAACCGGCATTGCCCTTCACCACAGCCGGATGCTGGCGCGGAACGCCGCATGCGGAGTAGCTGGTCTTTGACGCATGGCGGATTATTCCTGTGTACCATACATGTGTTACGCCGAGTTTTTTTATTCTGCGCAATGTCGCAGCGTCGAAAAAACTCATCTTTCCGCATCCGTTTTCAGCCAATGTCCCGTTTTCTTCCCGCGTTGTATTGCTGTTGCCGAAAAGCCTCGTGAACACTTGGTATATGATGATTTTATTGTTCATGGCTATATATAATAAGGTGTAATGGATAAAAACAATAAAGGAGCAAGCGCGGCGACGTTAGTCTGTAGCCACTTGCTCCTTCATTTCCTATCTGCTTGTTGTCCTCAAGACGTTACTACATTCAGTCTATTCCGTGAGCCGCCACGTTCTTGTCAATACGGCCAATCATGCCCTGCAATGCTTTGCCGGGGCCGCATTCTGTGAAGTCGTCAGCTCCGTCGGCAATCATTGACTGTACGCATTTTGTCCATTTTACCGAACTTGTGAGCTGCGCGATGAGGTTGGCCTTGATTTCCGCAGGGTCTGTATGCGGCATTCCGTCAACATTCTGGTAAACGGGGCACTTCGGCGTGCTGAATTCTGTCTTCTCGATGGCTGCCTGAAGCTCGTCTTTTGCAGGCTGCATCAGCGGAGAGTGGAATGCTCCGCCAACTTTCAGGGGCAGCGCGCGCTTTGCGCCTGCGGCCTTAAGCTTCTCGCAAGCCTCGTTGATAGCCTCTACATTGCCGCTTATTACGAGCTGTCCCGGGCAGTTGAAGTTGGCAGGAACGCATACGTGGCCTTCCTTGTTCACTTCCGCGCAGATTTCTTCAACCTTCTCGTCGGGCAGGCCGATGATGGCCGCCATTGTTGAAGGAGCCGCCTCGCAGGCCTTCTGCATGGCCATTGCACGGGCATATACCAGTTTCAAGCCGTCTTCGAAGCTCAATGCGCCGGCAGCAACCAGTGCCGAGAACTCACCGAGCGAGTGGCCCGCAACCATAGAAGGAGCAAAGTCGTCGCCCATGCACAATGCGCTGATTACGCTGTGCAGGAATACGGCAGGCTGTGTAACCTTTGTCTGTTTCAGTTCATCGTCAGTTCCGTTGAACATGATTTCGGTGATGTTGTAACCGAGAATATCGTTGGCCTTGTCAAAAAGTTCCTTTGCCAAAGGATTGCTGTCGTACAGGTCTTTACCCATTCCTACAAACTGTGCTCCCTGTCCGGGAAAAACAAATGCTTTCATTTCTTTAATTTATTTATAATGAATTATTTAGCGTGCAAAGGTAAGTTTTTTTTTCAATACATGCAAACAATCAGGCATTTATGAACCCTTTTCAAGCAACGTCCACACTAAAGGCGCATGTTGAGAGCCGTCCAAACGTGCGGCTTTAACTGCCAATACGTACCGTCATCGCCGTTAAAGCCGCCTGTTTGGACGTGGTTCTTGTCTTAAATGCTAACTTGTTCACTTTCAACAGGTTATGATATGCCTCCTAAAAGGCCACTTTTCGGCTCGTAAAAGACGGTCTTTTATCCTCCAATTTGTGGCATATTGCAAGCCGAAAGACGGCCTTTGGGAAAATCAGGGATATTAATGAGGCGGCCATATCATGGCTGCCATTGTCACAATTTATCAGCCAAATGGTTAAAATGACATTTCAATTTACAATTTTTGCCACATTACTTTTTCTTTACATCATTATTTTATGTATTTTTGCAAATCGTAAATAAGATTTATGCGAACAAGCATATTAATATGAAGTTATGACGAAAGTGATAAAAACACGCAAGGGACTCGACATCCGTCTTAAAGGTTCCGCCGAAAAGGCAAGGACCTCTGTCGCCCTTAGCGGCGAAATCGGTCTGTCGCCGGAGTCGTTTCCCGGTTTGTCGCCGAAAGTGACGGTGCGTGAAGGCTGCCATGTCAAGGCAGGCGACACGCTTTTTGTCGACAAGAGACACCCGTCGGTTGCTTTTGCGTCACCAGTAAGCGGCATTGTTACCGAGATTGCCAGGGGTGACAGGAGGAAAGTTTTGGTAGTAAAGGTAAAGCCTGACGGGCAGCAGGAGCATGTGGATTTCGGCTGTAAAGATGTTGAAAGCCTTTCCGGCAAGCAGGTAATCGATTCACTTCTTGCCGCAGGCTTGTTCGGCTACATCAACCAGTTGCCATACGCCATATCAACAAACCCTGATGTTTTGCCTAAGTCAATCTTCGTAAGTGCGTTGAGAGACAAGCCGTTAGCCGCAGATTTTGAATTTGAGTTGCAAGGCAACGAGCACAATTTCCAAACTGGACTGACTGCATTGTCTAAGATTGCGAAAACTTATCTCGGAATAGGACGCGGACAAAGTGCCGAGAGCTTGCGCCGTGCAAAGGATGTAGATATTAACATCTTCGACGGTCCTTGTCCGGCAGGCAACGTTGGCGTGCAGGTAAACCATATCGACCCGGTAAACAAGGGTGAGGTTGTATGGACGGTAGAGCCTACTGCGGTAATCTTTTTTGGCCGCCTGTTCGATAAAGGCATGGTGGATTTGCGCAGAACAGTGGCTGTTGTCGGAAGCGAGGTAAAACACCCGGCGTATGTCGAAGCCATGGTCGGACAGCAGCTTTCGTCGTTCCTTGACGGCAATGTTTCAGACGGAAACATAAGGATTATCAATGGTAATGTGCTCACCGGGCGTAAATGCGAAGCATCGGATTTCCTTGACGCTCACGCTTCCGAAGTAACTGTTATACCCGAAGGAAATGATGCTGACGAGTTCTTGGGATGGATAATGCCGCGTTTTGGTCATTATTCTGTCAGTCATAGCTATTTCAGCTGGCTTATGAAAGGCAAGGAATACACGCTGGACGCAAGGATAAAGGGCGGCGAACGGCACATGATTATGAGCGGTGAATACGACAAAGTGCTGCCGATGGACATTTATGCCGAGTATCTTGTGAAAGCAATTATTGCCGGAGACATAGACAAGATGGAGCAACTTGGTATCTATGAGGTTTCGCCTGAGGACTTTGCGCTTGCGGAGTTTGTGGATTCTTCAAAGCTTGAATTGCAGTCCATCATTCGCAACGGACTTGATATGATTAGAAAGGAGAACGAATGAAAATGGTAATATGTGGACGAGCCTGTTTCCAGTCTTGGCTTTCCGCCATTTGCAATCCCGTTACTAAATAATAAGATTATGCTCAAAAATTATCTTGATAAAATAAGACCGGCCTTTGAAGACGGTGGTAAACTGCATTGCTTCCGCAGCGTATTCGAAGGAATGGAGAGTTTTTTGTATGTCCCAAATACTACTTCAAGAAGCGGAACGAACATCCACGATGCCATAGACTCAAAGCGGATAATGAGCATTGTAGTAATAGCTTTGCTTCCGGCAATGCTGTTCGGAATGTACAATGTCGGTTATCAGAACTACGTTGCGGCCGGAACGTTGGCCGAAGCATCATTCTTTGAAGTTTTCGCTTACGGCTTCCTTGCCTTGCTGCCAAAGCTTCTGGTAAGTTATATAGTGGGTCTCGGCATAGAATTTGCATGGGCGCAGATGAAAGGCGAGGAGATACAGGAAGGGTATCTTGTCAGCGGCATACTCATTCCTTTAATTATCCCGGTGAACTGTCCGCTTTGGATACTTGCTTTAGCCGTGGCTTTCTCTGTGATATTCGTCAAGGAGATATTCGGTGGGACGGGCATGAACATATTTAATGTGGCTCTTGCAGCGCGTGCTTTCATGTTCTTTTCTTATCCTACAGAAATGAGCGGTGACAGCGTATGGGTGGCACGTGACACGATTTTCGGCCTTGGAAACACATTGCCAGACACCTTTACGCAGGCTACGCCGCTTGCACTTGTTTCAAAAGGCATTGAAACAGGCTATACTATTCCCGACATGGTGTTAGGTTTTATACCCGGTTCTGTAGGAGAAACAAGCGTTATTGCGATAGCTATAGGCGCATTGATATTGCTTATTACGGGCATTGCAAGCTGGAAAACCATGTTAAGCGTGTTTGTCGGCGGTGCCTTAACAGCATCCATGTTCCATGCCGGCGGTATGACGGAAATCCCTTGGTACGAACATTTGTTCCTCGGAGGTTTCTGTTTCGGTGCCGTGTTCATGGCTACAGACCCTGTCACTTCCGCACGCACAGAAACCGGAAAATACATTTATGGATTCCTGATTGGCTTCATGGCGATAGTTGTCCGCGTGATGAACCCCGGCTACCCGGAGGGCATGATGCTTGCAATCTTGTTCATGAATATGTTTGCTCCATTGATAGACTATTGTGTTGTTCAACGCAATATCTCAAAGAGGGCAAGACGTTCTGTACGGAAATAAAGAATGGAGGATTTCGTCATGGATGAAAAGAAAAGATTAAATACTAATTCAAATACTTACACAATATTCTATTCGGCGGTTCTTGTAGTCATTGTCGCATTCCTGCTTGCGTTCGTATCGAGCGCATTGAAACCGGCTCAAGACGTAAATGTGTCCTTGGACAAGAAACGACAGATACTGGCTGCGCTTAATATCCGTAATCTCGACGACAATGCCGTTGCCGACAGGTACAAGCAGATAATAGTAAGTGACGGTATAATCAACGCTGACAATCAAGTCATAGCTAAAGGCACGCAAGGTGGAGAGGATGCCGGTTTCAAGCTTAACAGTGCCGACTTCAAGGCCGGGAAACTTGCTGTTTACACATGTAATGTAGATGGAAAGGTAAAATATGTAATACCTGTTTACGGAATGGGGCTCTGGGGACCGATAAGCGGATACATCGCGATTGACTCAGATAAGAACACTGTTTACGGCGCTTATTTCACACATGAAAGCGAAACCGCCGGGCTGGGGGCCGAGATTAAAGACAACGTGGCATGGCAGGAGCAGTTTCAAGGCAAGAAACTTACATTGCCAGGGCAGAAAGGTATAGCCATCGAAGTTGTGAAGAAGAATGAGGTTACCAATCCTGCCGTGCAATGTGACGCAGTTACCGGAGCCACACTTACGACCGACGGCGTCAGCCGTATGTTGCAAGACTGCCTGGGCAAATATATTAAATTCTTGAACGACAAAAACATTTAAGGAGGCCGTATATGAGCGAATTGTTTTCAAAAAAGAACAAGGAAGTATTCAAGAAGCCGCTTAGTGCGGATAATCCGATACTTGTACAGGTCTTAGGCATTTGTTCTGCGTTGGCTGTCACATCACAGCTTAAGCCTGCTATTGTGATGGGATTGGCCGTGGCTGTCATTACGGCGTTCTCAAATTTAATCATCGCCGTAATAAGAAACACCATTCCCAACCGAATAAGAATTATCGTACAGCTTGTTGTTGTGGCTGCTCTTGTAACGATTGTCAGCCAGGTTTTGAAGGCTTTTGCATATGATGTAAGCGTGCAATTGTCAGTTTATGTCGGACTTATCATCACAAACTGCATTCTAATGGGACGCTTGGAAGCTTTTGCCATGATGAATAAGCCATTACCAAGTTTCATTGACGGACTTTCAAATGGTTTGGGTTATGCTTTCATTTTGGTGATTGTAGGGGCTTTCCGCGAACTTTTCGGCCGCGGTTCGCTGCTCGGTTTCCAAATAATACCTGACAGTTTCTACGATGTCGGATATATAAACAACGGCATGATGACAATGCCTGCCATGGCGCTCATACTCCTTGGCTGCGTCATTTGGATACACAGGGCATATTTTAACAAGTAAGATGTTGGAACTGTTAGATATAAAGCATCAAAGCAATACAACCATAAAACTTAAAAAGAAATTATGGAACATATAGTAAGTTTGTTTTTCAGGTCTATCTTTGTAGACAACATGATATTCGCGTTCTTTCTTGGAATGTGCTCCTTTCTTGCCGTTTCAAAGAACGTGAAAACATCTTTGGGACTGGGACTTGCCGTGACATTTGTGCTGTTGATAACCGTGCCAGTGGATTACTTGCTTCAAGTTTATGTATTGGGCCCCGATTGTCTTGTTGAAGGTGTTGACCTGTCATATCTTAGCTTCATACTCTTCATAGCCGTGATAGCGGGTATCACCCAGCTGGTAGAGATGGCCGTTGAGCGTTTTTCACCGTCGTTGTATGCGTCGCTTGGCATATTCCTTCCGTTGATAGCTGTCAATTGCGCCATCATGGGAGCTTCATTGTTCATGCAGCAACGCATCAACCTCGACCCGTCAAACTCGCAATACATCGGCAATGTGTGGGATGCAATAGCCTATGCCGTGGGCAGCGGCATAGGTTGGACGTTGGCAATTGTAGCAATGGGTGCAATCCGTGAGAAAATGCAATACTGCAAAGTTCCGCGCCCATTGCAGGGATTAGGCATAACATTTATCACCGTCGGCCTGATGGCTATGGCGATGATGTGTTTCTCAGGTCTCAAAATCTAATCTAAACAACACAACAATAAAAATATGTTACAGTTCATATTAACGAGCATATGCGTCTTCCTTGCAATCATCATATTGCTTGTTGCGATGTTGTTGATTGCAAAGAAATACCTTTCACCTGGTGGAAATGTAAACATTGAAATCAACGGAGACAGGACAATATCCGTGCCTCAAGGCTCGTCTTTGATGAGTACGCTTAATGAAAACGGCATATTCCTTCCCTCGGCATGTGGCGGAAAGTCAAGCTGCGGACAGTGCAAGGTGCAGGTGCTGGAAGGCGGAGGCGAGATACTTGACTCTGAACGTCCCCATTTCACACGCAAGCAAATCAAGGAGCACTGGCGGCTTGGATGTCAATGCAAGGTTAAAGGCGACTTGAAAATAAAGTTGCCTGAAAGCGTGCTAGGCGTGAATGAATGGGAATGCACGGTAATCAGTAACAATAATGTAAGTTCGTTCATCAAGGAATTTATCGTGGCTCTGCCTCCGGGAGAGCACATGGACTTCGTCCCCGGTTCGTATGCACAGATAAAAATACCGGCATATGACACCATCGACTATGACACTGATTTCGACAAGAGCAGCATAGGAGACAAGTATCTGCCTATGTGGGAGAAGTTTGGCATGTTCTCCATAAAGGCGCACAATGCCGAACCTACAATAAGGGCTTATTCCATGGCGAACTATCCGGCCGAAGGCGACCGCATAATGCTGACCGTCAGAATTGCCACTCCGCCGTTCAAGCCGAAGCCACAGGTAGGTTTTCAAGACGTGCCTACCGGCATAGCATCGTCTTATATCTTCAGCCGCAAGCCCGGAGACAAGGTTGTCATGAGCGGTCCTTACGGTGAGTTCCATCCAATATTCAACAGCAAGAAGGAGATGATATGGGTCGGCGGAGGCGCTGGTATGGCGCCATTGCGCTCGCAAATCATGCACATGACAAGAACGCTGAATGTCAGAGACCGTGAGATGCATTATTTTTATGGTGCGCGTTCGCTGTCGGAGGTATTTTATCTGAACGATTTTCTCGAGCTTGAGAAGGAGTTTGACAACTTCCATTTCCACCTCGCTCTCGATCGCCCCGACCCTGAAGCCGACGAAGCCGGCGTAAAATATACTCCGGGATTTGTACACCAAGTAATGTACGAGACATATCTTAAGGATGTTGAAGCTCCTGAAGACATTGAATATTATATGTGCGGCCCTGGTCCAATGAGCAATGCCGTTGTAAAGATGCTTGACAGCCTGGGGGTTGACCCGGAGGCTATAATGTACGATAATTTCGGATAAAGCCGGCTGACGATATACAACTATATTCACAAACATAACGGGCGCGCCTTCCATATCTGACGGAAGACGCGCCCGTTTTTTACATCAAATTTCGTGTCCACAGGCTTTGTTCCGATATTTTTTCCGCAAAACGCATATTGGCGTGCAAGCACTTGGCTTACAGGTATTTAATTGTTTTACAATGTTTTATCGGCAAGAGAAACATGACACATTATTGCCGTATTTCCAAAAGGTGGCCTTTCATCGTGCCAAAGGGCATCTTTTAGCTTCTCAAAAGCCGTCTTTTATACGATGAAAGGCCACCTTTGAGAAATACGGCAGACAGAGGCTGTCAAAATGATGCCATGCGTGTGGATATTGATGTATGATAAAAACGGTAAAGAATTAAAATTAAGCTCGTTTCACGACACATTCTTTTGTTTTACGCCTAATATTGATTACCTTTGTAGGCAGATAAGTTTTTCCGAAACGAATGTAGCATTATGGAGGACAAGATAAGAATAAAAGACATAGCCGAACAATCGGGCGTATCAGTGGGTACGGTAGACAGGGTTCTTCACAACCGCCCAAACGTTTCCAAGTCGGCACGGGAGAAGGTTGAAGCGGTCTTGAAAAACATCAACTACCAGCCCAACATGTATGCAAGCGCACTTGCCTATAACAAGTCTTACACATTCTACTGCATAATTCCAAAACACGGGTTGGAAGCTTATTGGGACGAAATAGAGGAAGGGGCGAACAAGGCATGCGAAGCAAGGCGCGATTTCCATATACACGTCAACATAATGTATTACGAGCGGTTCAACGCAGCCACATTCAACAAGAAGTGCAAAGAGTGCCTTGACGGCAATCCGAGCGGTGTGATAGTTGTGCCAAGTGAACTCGGAATTACAAAAAAATTCACTGACAAACTGCACGAATTGGGAATACCTTTCATTTTGCTCGATTCGTATATGCCAGACTTGAAGCCTCTGTCTTTCTTCGGACAAGATTCGTTTTGCAGCGGATATTTCGCAGCAAAGATGCTCATGCTGATTGCATCTAAGGAAAAGGAAATCATGCTTATGAAGCAGACAAAAGACGGAAAAGTGGCAAGCAAGCAGCAGGACAACCGTGAAGTAGGATTCAGACATTACATGCAGGACCATTTCCCGCAAGTGAAAATACTTGAACTTGATTTGCCTTTAGGGGAAAACAAAGACAAGTATGATGGCATACTGGAAAACTTCTTTGAAAAGCATCCGCATATCCACCATTGCATAACCTTCTGCTCAAAAGGGCATATTGTCGGCGAGTTCCTGCTGAAGACCAACAGACGCGACGTACAGATTATGGGATATGACATGGTTGAACGCAATGCAAAATGCCTGCGCTTGGGGTCGATGTCGTTCCTGATTGCCCAACATGCTTTCATGCAAGGGTACAATTGCGTTGACACATTGTTCAAGGCCATTGTACTGAAGAAAAAAGTCGACCCTGTAAATTATATGCCGATAGAACTGCTTTCAAAAGAAAACGTAGATTTTTACCGAAGGACACAATTGTAACTATAATACTTTAAAACAAATCATTCTTATGGAAAAAGCCTCTTTTATTAAAATCAACAAGGCAGACTCCGTTGTAGTATGCCTTAGGAACTACACCAAAGGGGAAACCATCAACGTGGATGGCAAGGACATCGTTGTGGCACAGGACACTCCTATAGGACATAAAATCTTAATCAGTGACACAGCCGCAGGTACTGACATAATAAAATACGGCTACCCGATAGGCCACGCAAAAGAAGACCTAAAGGCAGGCCAATGGGTCAATGAAAACAACTTGAAGACCAATCTTGCCGGCACTTTAACCTATGAGTACAAGCCTGTAAATGAAAAACTCGACATCTCTGATGAGCATCTTACGTTCAACGGATACCGCAGAAAAAACGGAGAGGTTGGAATACGCAACGAGATTTGGATTGTTCCTACGGTAGGCTGTGTGAACGGTATTGCCGAAAAACTGGCAAAGATGCTTGAAGAAGAAACGCGGCTTGAAAGCATTGATGCCATCCATGCCTGGCATCATAATTATGGCTGCTCTCAACTTAGCGGAGACCACGAGAACACACGTAAAGTACTTCGCGACATCGTACTTCACCCTAATGCAGGTGCTGTGCTTGTATTAAGCCTTGGATGCGAGAACAATCAGCCCGACCTGTTCGAGGAATTGCTTGGCGATTATGACAAGGACAGGATAAAATTCCTCGTCACACAGAAGGTCAAAGGAGATGAAATCGAAGAAGGAATGAATATTCTCCGCTCACTTTACGACATAGCAAAGAACGACAAGCGTACAGAGTGTCCTTTAAGCGAACTGCGCGTAGGCTTGAAGTGTGGTGGTAGCGATGGCCTTAGCGGCATAACAGCCAATCCGTTGGTTGGAGAGTTTTCCGATTTCCTCGTGGCGCAAGGCGGAACGTCGATATTGACGGAAGTGCCTGAAATGTTTGGAGCCGAGACAATTTTGATGAACAGATGCAAGAACGAGGAATTGTTTGAACAGACGGTAAAATTGATAAACGACTTCAAAGAGTATTTTCTTAGTCATGGAGAACCGGTGGGGGAGAATCCGTCACCGGGCAACAAAGCCGGCGGTATTTCGACTCTTGAGGACAAAGCCCTCGGTTGTACACAGAAATGTGGACGCGCTCCGGTAAGTGGTGTATTAGGATATGGCGACAGATTGCAAGTAAAGGGACTCAACCTATTGTCTGCGCCAGGCAACGATCTTGTCGCGGCGACGGCCCTTGCAGCGGCAGGATGCCAAATTGTACTGTTTACAACAGGGCGCGGCACGCCTTTCGGAACTTTCATACCGACGATGAAAATATCAACAAACAGCAATCTGTTCAACAACAAGCCCAATTGGATCGACTTCAATGCCGGTGAACTTGTTGACGGAACAGGCATGGAAACACTTTTGAGAAAATTCATAAACAAAATCATCTCGGTTGCCAATGGCGAACAGACGTGCAACGAAAAGAATGGATATAGAGAAATTTCCATCTTCAAGAACGGCGTGACATTATAGTTTATCCAAAATAAAATATTTGGGGATGATGCTTGGCCGTAGAAAATTGTGCCTGCATCATCCTCAATTTTTATAGGATCGAAAATCAGACAGGAAACGATGAAAATAATATGCAGAAACTTTACACGGCTTTTGTCATCCGGTGCATTGGGAACAAATTGCACCATTGAGGCCATGTCTGAATACAAGTGGAACAAGCTGTTGTCCGTGGCAGAAGCTTACGGTGTGTCAGATTTCGTCAATTCCGGAATAGTCTTGACAGGCGGCAAACACGTTCCAAGCCGCATTTTGGAAGAAGCGCAAGTGAATGCTCGCCCGTTAAAAATCATTTATGAAGAGGCTGACATAAACTATAGATATTCGGTCAAGCAGCAGACGAAAAAGTTTTCAAGCATATATTTGAACAGACGTTACAATAAGTTGGTATTCAATGAGATACATAGTATTGACACATCAGTAAATTCGTTGATTCTGTTGAATAAGCTTATAGACAATATCAATACTTTTCTTGACTGCGGAGTAGACATTCGCAAGTTGGCAGATTTGGGCGTTTATTTAAGGACTTGCGGAAATAAGATTGACTTTGTGAAAGTTGAAAACTGGATAAAGGCACTTAATATTGTCAATATGTGTAATCTTATTGCCTGTCATCTCATTTTTCTTTTTAAATTTGAGAATAGTGAAATTCCTTTCTTAAAGAATGGAAATGATAAATATTTAATATCGATACAGCAGACGTTTGAAAATAGTATGCACTTTGGTGTAACGTTTGTAAAGCATGATAAAAAGAAACAAAGCAACAAAGTAACTATCAACCCGATGCACAAGTTTAATGCGCACCCGTGGAAATATGCCAGACTGTTCCCATTGGAAGCAGTCTGCCGTTTGGGTGCCAACATATTCAAAAGTCTTTCAAATATTGATGAATAACTAAAATTCCATAAATTTTTTTGCTGTCAAAGCGATATGGCGTACCTTTGCAAAAATAAGATTTTTTGAATGAAACGATATATATTTTTCTTTATCAACATTCTTTTATTCAGTGTGCAGCATGCATTCGGGCAGGTGGACGAAAGTTCCATACAGTGTGAAGACACTTGTAGGCATGTCCACGGAATAGACTTAAGCCATTATCAAGGAGATGTTTTTTGGGAAACAGTCGGTAAAAACAGTAAGATGGCATACGTATATCTGAAGGCGACCGAAGGCAGCACGCATATCGATGAGACATACGAAAGGAATATAGAATTGGCCCATCAACATGGTTTGAAAGTAGGATCGTACCATTTTTTCCGTCCAAAAACAGAATTATCAAAACAACTTGATAATTTCATGTCACAATGTCGTCCCGGTTCTCAGGACCTAATTCCCATGATTGATATTGAATCCACTGGCGGCTTGAATACCGAAGAGTTTTGCGATTCACTTTTCAAGTTCCTTGATTTGGTTGAAAAAGCATACCGCCAAAAGCCGCTATTATACACCTATACAAACTTTTACAACAAACATCTTGTGGGTAAAATCGATGGTTATCATTTGATGATAGCCCAATATTCTGAAGAAAAGCCAGAATTAGTTGACGGCCGGGATTATACGATGTGGCAATATACCGCCAAAGGAAAAATCAACGGCATAAACACGTTTGTTGATAAAAGTCGTTTCATGGGACGGCATAGCATGAGAGAAATAAGGTTCAAGCATTTTTAAATAAGAGGAAAAACATAAATAGAGGATTTAGAAATGGCTATTATCAAATGTCCTGAATGTGGTCATCAAATCAGTGATAAAGCTCCGACATGTCCCCATTGCGGAGTGGAAATTGCAGGTAAAATAATTAAATGCCCCAATTGCGGACAGACTTATTTCAATGAAGAAACGGCCTGCCCGTTTTGTCATGCAACAGATAAGGTTAGCAATTCAGATGTAAAAATTAGACAAATTGCATCTGATAACTCAGAAATAGGATTGCAAAATGATGCAAAAACAGACAGTGCCTTGTCTTCCCAAAAGCAAACTTCTTTACCGCAAAAAACGGACAAGGTCAACAAACAAGGCTCTGATGACAAGAAATGCAACAAATCAAGCAAGACAATATTGATTGTTTCATTGATAATAGCGGTTGTCATTGTTATTGTATTCATGGTTGTTTATCAAAATGCAAAAAGCAAAGAAGAACAAGAAAAATATGATTTTGCCTTAAATAGCAATGAAATTGAAGTTGCAAAGGAGTATCTTTACAACTTCAAAGATGCTCCACAAGAACACATTGACTCTATAACTGCACATCTACAATTATTGCTTAAACAGAACCAGAATTGGACGGACGCCGTTGTCAGCGGTTCAAGAACAGCTTTGGCAGAGTTCCTGAAAGCTTATCCCAACAGTATCCATGCTAAAGAGGCTGCTGACAAAATAGACTCTATTGACTGGGAACAATGCCTAAAACTAAACACCCCAGAAGCGTACCAGACATACATTGACACGCATTCTGACGGTTTGCATTACGGAGAAGCCTTGACATTTCTCAACAAACTCAAAGCCAGCGAGGTCACTTTGGAAGAGAAACTTACGATAAGCGGCATATTTCATGATTTCTTCATCAGTATAAATACAAGAAACGAAAACACTCTGACAACACATTTTGGAGAATCCATAAATTTTTTGGGAAAGCAAGATGCCACGAGAAATGATGTCGTGTCTTTCATGGACAAGTTGTATAAAGACAATGTAGAAAGCATGGTTTGGAGTATTCCCGGCAGCTATGAAATAAGGAAAAAAGAAACCGGCGACGGACTGTATGAATATGACACTACATTCATGGCCGAGCAGAAGGTCAACAATGTTGACGGAACTGAAATGACAAATACGTTCCATATCACAGCGGTAGTCAATCCAGACGGCAAAATAACAGAAATGTCGATGTCAAGGATTGTCGAATAACAAACCAAACTTCAATATGCTTAATTATGCCTACCTTCTCAAACGGGCAGCCTTATTGCTTATGCTCGGTTGTTTCAACATTATCACAATGGCACAGACGAAGACAGTTGAAATACGCATCTTGCAGACAAGTGACGTACACGGCAGCTTTTTCCCTTATGACTTTATAACCCTAAAACCTGCCGAAGGTTCTATGGCACGTGTGTCAAGCTATGTGAAGGAGCTCCGCAAAACATACGGTAACAATTTGCTTTTGTTTGACAACGGAGACATCCTTCAAGGGCAACCCACATGTTATTACTGCAATTACATAAAACCCTCCATGCCCAATGTCGCCGCTTCCGTGATAAATTATATGGGCTATGACGCACAGACTGTGGGCAACCATGACATCGAAACTGGGCATGCCGTATATGACAAATGGATTAATGAAGTGGAATGTCCTATGTTGGGAGCAAATGTTATCAGTTCATCAACGGGCAAACCACACCTGAAACCTTATGAAATATTTATTCGCGACGGGGTGCGTATTGCTGTGATAGGCATGCTTACTCCAGCTATTCCAAACTGGCTTAACGAGCAATTGTGGAGTGGAATGCGTTTTGACGACATGACGGAAAGTGCAAAATTCTGGATTGAATATATCAAGACAAAAGAACATCCAGATGTAATTGTCGGCCTGTTTCATTCTGGATGGGAAGGAGGAATAAAAACTGACAAATACGAAGAGAATGCATCTTTGCGTATCGCAAAGGAGGTGCCGGGCTTCGACCTTATATTATACGGCCACGACCATAAAAGCCATAAGGAAGTTGTCAACAATGCTTTAGGAACTACGTTGTGTCTTAACCCGTCATCAAATGCCGAATTTGTGTGCGACGCTTCGATAACAATCACGTACATAGACGGTCACATCGCTTCAAAAAATGTCGAAGGAGGCATTGTCGATATAAGGCAACAGCCGATAGACAATGGTTTCATGGAGCGTTTCAAGAGCGACATTGACAGTGTGAACACTTTTGTTAACCGCAAGATAGGGACATTCAAGAGGTCGATATATACACGCGATTCGTATTTTGGCAACAGCGCATTCTGTGATTTCATACATACCATACAGCTTAAAATAACGGGAGCTGACATTTCTTTCAATGCACCTTTATCATTCGACACGAGCATTGATGCAGGCGACATACACGTCAGCGACATGTTCAATCTGTACAAATATGAAAATCAGGTTTATGCTTTGCGCATGACAGGTAAGGAAATTCGTGATTACCTTGAAATGAGTTACGCCCTTTGGACGAATACAATGACTGGTCCAGGCGACCATATCATGCTGCTTGAGCGCAACGGAAACGGGCACAACGGCTATGGGTTCAAGAATCTGGCATTCAATTTTGACAGTGCAGCCGGAATAGATTACGAAGTTGACGTTACAAAACCTGAAGGCCATAAAGTGAGGATTTTAGGAATGTCTGACGGTCAGCCTTTCGATGAAAACAAGTGGTATAAGGTGGCAATGAACAGCTATCGCGGCAACGGAGGAGGTGAATTACTTACCAAGGGAGCCGGAATACCGCATGACTCGTTGCCTGGCAGGGTGATGTTCGAAAGCGAACGCGACCAGCGTTTCTACCTTATGAGGGAAATTGAAAAGGCCGGGACAATTGACCCACAGCCAGGCAACAACTGGCGTTTCGTTCCTTCGCAATGGGTAAACAGAGCCATACGCAGGGACAAAAAACTGTTGTTCGGAGTGGAATGACAACGATGTTCATTTACGTTTTAATACACAACAAAATCAAACAAACAGGCTGATGAAAAAATATTGGTTTGTATTCTGTAACTCGGAATTGATGCTTGAAAAGACATCCGACGGCAGTTATACCATACCTTTGCTTGAGGATGTGCCTGTAAACATAGCTGAGCCAACAGGCGAAATACACAACATAACGCCTCTCGGCGGTACAGAAGTAAAAGCATACAGCACCGCCGGCATACGCCAGGGCGACCGTTATGAGCTGTGCGGCCTACGCGCGTCTTATAAGAAGCTGCCGTTGGAACTGTACATGAAGGCCGGAAAATGTGCGGAGATACTTTATTGGGATGCCAACACGCAGTACTGCGGCAGATGCGGAGGACGCATGAAGCTGCATACTGACATATCCAAAGTCTGCACCAAGTGCGGACGGGAGGTATGGCCGCAGCTGTCAACTGCAATAATCGTGCTCATTCACCATGGCGACGACGTACTTCTCGTGCATGCAAATAATTTCAAGGGACATTATTACGGTTTGGTTGCCGGCTTTGTGGAAACCGGCGAAACGCTTGAACAGGCCGTAGTCCGTGAGGTTTCAGAAGAAACAGGCCTAAGCATACGTAACTTGAGATATTTCGGTTCGCAACCATGGCCCTATCCATGCGGACTGATGGTGGGCTTCCATGCCGACTATGCCGGAGGCGAGATAAAGCTGCAACGCTCTGAATTGGGTGACGGTGGCTGGTTCAACAAAAGCAACCTGCCCGAAATACCTGAAAAATTGTCAATCGCACGCCGGTTGATTGACGATTGGCTGGGCACTACATGACAGACCTTTTAGTGTCTGTCATAACGTAATCATCATGTTTTCAAAACATAAAAAGCGGTTACCGTGAACGGTAACCGTAACCATTCGATAATACGCTGATTTTCAGAGGCATTCTAAAAGGCCACCTTTTGCAACGCAAAAGGTGGCCTTTTAGAATGCAATTCATGGTCTTTTGCGTTCCCAAATACCATATATTTGAAATATGTTGCAGCCATGCTACAAATCCGCCTTTATTTTTTCGAAAGGACGGAATCTGACTATCATCATGCTCCGATAATGCCGACCACAGGTAATGCTTGCCATATTCATATATTCCGGGAATGTTATTATTAGTGTAATGACACCTCATAATATGATTTTTCAATAAAAACCAGACAAATACAATGAAATGAAAGCATTTTATCGAAATAAGTTATAATTTATTTGCGTTATTCAAATAAAATCTTTACCTTTGCAGTTGTTAAACAAAAAGACATGACACGTTGCATCAACATATCAGCCATTATCCTACGACTTCGATATGAAGGCGGAAGTGATAAAGTGTGCTTTTGACAGATGTGCCAATCAAGTTTGACCTTTCTCACTTCCAAGTGCGAAAGGTTTTTTTATTAATTAAAAAAGACAACAGACATGAGTGACAGGTTATTCATCTTTGACACAACGCTAAGGGACGGCGAACAAGTGCCGGGATGCCAGTTGAACACCGTAGAGAAAATCCAAGTGGCAAAGCAGCTTGAGCAACTCGGCGTTGACGTTATAGAAGCCGGCTTCCCAATATCCAGTCCGGGAGACTTCAATTCAGTCATAGAAATATCAAAGGCGGTGACGTGGCCTACAATTTGCGCACTGACACGTGCGGTGGAGAAAGACATCGACATCGCTGCCGAGTCCTTGCAATATGCAAAGCGCAAACGCATACATACAGGTATAGGTACAAGCGACTCGCATATCAAATACAAGTTCAACAGCAACAGGGAAGAAATTATCGAGCGTGCCGTGGCCGCTGTTAAATATGCGAAGAAGTATGTGGAAGATGTTGAGTTTTACGCCGAAGATGCCGGCAGAACAGACAACGAGTATCTTGCAATGGTGATTGAAGCCGTAATAAAAGCAGGTGCAACGGTTATCAACATACCAGACACAACAGGTTATTGTCTGCCAAGCGAATATGGTGCTAAGATTAAATATTTGGTCGAACACGTAGACAACATTGACAAAGCGATAATCTCCACCCATTGCCACAACGACTTGGGAATGGCTACGGCAAATACTTTCAGCGGCGTAGTGAATGGCGCAAGGCAGGTGGAAGTGACAATAAACGGGATAGGAGAGAGGGCTGGAAACACCTCGCTTGAGGAAATAGCGATGATTCTGAAATGCCATAAGCACCTCGGCATAGACACGAACATCAATACAACGAAGATTTATCCGACCAGCCGCATGGTAAGCAGTCTGATGAATATGCCGGTACAACCCAACAAAGCCATTGTGGGTCGTAACGCGTTTGCTCATTCAAGCGGCATCCATCAGGACGGAGTGCTTAAGAATGTAGATACCTACGAGATAATGAATCCGAAAGACGTTGGGCTTGACGACAACTCAATCGTGCTTACGGCACGCAGCGGCAGGGCGGCACTTAAATACCGGCTTGGGGTGCTTGGAGTAAATATCGACGACGAGAAAAAAATCGATGCCATATATCAGAACTTCCTGAAACTGGCCGACAAGAAGAAAGAAATAAATGATGACGACATACTTATGCTTGCCGGTGCAGACCGTGCGGAAGCTCATTCGGTAAAACTCGACTTCCTACAGGTAACTACTGGCATGGGAGTCAAAAGCGTGGCAAGCATCGGTCTTGACATTTCAGGACAAAAATTCGAGGAAGCTTCAACAGGCAACGGCCCGGTAGATGCAGCCATAAAGGCGCTGAAGAAAATCATACAAAAGCAAATGACGCTGAAAGAATTTACGATACAGGCCATAAGCAAAGGCTCCGATGACATAGGAAAGGTGCATATGCAAGTGGAATACAATGGCAATGTGTATTACGGTTTTGGCGCAAACACCGATATTGTAACAGCTTCAGTAGAAGCATATATCGACTGTATAAACAAATTCAAATAAAAGAAAGACGAACAATGAACACTCTGTTTGACAAGATTTGGGACAAACATGTAGTCCAAATAATAAAAGACGGCCCTACACAATTATATATAGACCGTCTGTACTGTCACGAGGTAACTTCTCCTCAGGCTTTTTCCGGCCTTCGCGAACGAGGTTTGAAGTGTTTTAGACCAAAGCAAATATTCTGCATGCCAGACCATAATACACCGACTCATGACCAAGACAAGCCAATAGAAGACCCTGTTTCACGTAAACAAGTGGAAACGTTGAAGGCAAATGCAGCCGACTTCGGCCTTACGTATTACGGCATGATGGATAAGAACAACGGCATAATACATGTCGTAGGGCCGGAAAAAGGGCTATCCCTTCCGGGCATGACGATTGTCTGCGGCGATTCTCACACAAGCACGCACGGGGCCGTCGGAGCTGTAGCATTCGGCATAGGAACAAGCGAGGTGGAAATGGTTATGGCATCACAATGCATCTTGCAGCAGAAGCCCAAGTCCATGCGCATAAGCGTAAACGGCAAACTTGCCAAAGGTGTTACAGCAAAAGATGTAGCCCTCTATCTGATGTCAAGACTTACGACATCAGGTGCAACAGGATATTTTGTTGAATATTCAGGACAAGTTGTACGCGAGATGTCGATGGAAGGGCGCCTTACGCTATGTAATCTGTCGATAGAGATGGGTGCGCGTGGTGGCTTTGTAGCTCCAGATGATACAACTTTCGCATATCTTAAAGATAAAGACTACGCACCAAAAGGTAAGGACTGGGACAATGCTGTGACATATTGGCGCACCCTAAAGAGCGGCGATGATGCTGTATTTGACAAGGAATTAGAATTCGATGCGGCAGATATTGAACCCCGAATAACGTATGGAACAAATCCGGGGATGGGCATAGGCATAACCGAAACCGTGCCGACAATCGATGAAATCGATGAAAACGGCAAAGCTTCTTTCACCAAGTCATTGGAGTATATGGGATTCAAGCCCGGCGAAAAGCTGCTCGGTCATAAAATTGATTATATCTTTCTGGGGGCTTGCACTAATGGGCGAATTGAAGATTTCAGGGCTTTTGCATCCATTGTGAAGGGGAAGAAAAAGGCCGGGGATGTTGTTGCGTGGCTTGTTCCCGGCTCATGGACTGTAAAAAAACAGATACATGACGAAGGCATAGACAAAATTCTGTCCGATGCCGGATTTGAAATCCGTCAGCCGGGCTGTTCCGCCTGCCTTGCGATGAATGATGACAAAGTGCCTGCTGGCAAATATTGTGTATCTACAAGCAACAGGAATTTTGAGGGCAGACAAGGACAAGGGGCACGTACAATACTTGCCAGTCCGCTTGTTGCGGCGGCAGCGGCCATTACGGGGAAGATTGCCGACCCTCGCGATTTTATGTGATATACTTCTTAGTTAATAAAAATATCTGAAGAAAAATGAAACAGAAATTCGGCGTTATTACAAGCACCTGTGTGCCACTGCCGTTAGAAAACATAGATACAGACCAGATAATACCGGCACGATTTCTCAAAGCTACAGACAAAGAGGGTTTTGGTGAAAATTTGTTTCGCGACTGGAGATACAACAAAGACGGGTCTCTGAAAAAAGACTTTGTATTAAATAACCCACAATATAACGGCGTAATACTTGTTGCGGGAAAGAATTTCGGCTGTGGTTCAAGCCGCGAACATGCTGCTTGGGCGATAGCCGGTTACGGTTTCAGAGTTGTGATCAGCAGCTTCTTTGCTGACATTCACAAGAACAACGAGCTTAATAATTTTGTATTGCCGGTTGTCGTTTCAGAAGAATTTTTGGCCGATTTGTTCGACTGCATCTCAAAAAATCCGAAGACAGAGGTTGTGGTTGACCTGCCCAATCAAACAGTGACAAACAAGGCGACGGGCGTAAGTGAGCGGTTTGAAATTAACGGATATAAGAAGCATTGCCTGATGAACGGTATTGACGACATAGATTATCTACTTCAAAATAAGGACAAAATTGAAGTATGGGAACAACAGAACAAATAAATTCTTATACCCGTATACCGCCGTTCATAGAAATAATGGACAGCACTTTGCGCGACGGCGAGCAGACAAGCGGCGTTTCTTTCCTGCCGCACGAAAAGCTGATGATAGCAAGGATGTTGCTTAACGACATTAACGTTGACCGCATAGAAGTCGGTTCCGCACGTGTGTCAGAAGGAGAAAAAGATGCTGTCAAGATGATATGCAGGTATGCACGGCAAATCGGAAAACAGGATAACGTCGAGGTACTGGGTTTTGTTGACGGAGGGAAAAGCATCGAATGGATTGAAGAATGTGGCTGCAAGGTTATAAACCTGTTGGCCAAAGGTTCGCTAAAGCATTGTTCTGGACAATTGAGCAAGACTCCAAACGAACATATAAATGATATTTTAGAAACACTGGAATATGCCCGGCAAAAGCATATCAGCGTAAATCTTTATCTTGAAGACTGGAGCAACGGGATGAAAGATTCGCCGGAATATATCTACAATATGCTGGACATATTGACGACAAAAGACATTAAACGCATAATGCTGCCAGACACTCTTGGAATATTAAACCCTCTCCAAGTAATCGAATATATGCGTAAAATGGTGAAAAGATACCCCACAACGCACTTCGATTTCCATGCACACAATGATTATGACCTTGCCGTAAGCAATTCTCTTGCCGCCGTATTAAGTGGTGTAAAAGGGCTCCATGTTACGGTAAACGGGCTCGGAGAGCGATGCGGCAATGCCCCTTTAGCAAGCGTTCAGGTTATTTTAAAAGACCAGTTTCATGCAAAAACAAGCATACGTGAAGACCGGCTTAATGACATAAGCAGACTTGTCGAGGGGTATTCTGGTATCGCTGTTGCCCCCAACCAGCCTATTGTAGGCGAGAATGTCTTTACGCAAGTGGCCGGTGTACATGCCGACGGCGACAACAAGGCAAACCTTTACAGCAACGCCCTTGTGCCAGAACGTTTTGGACGGAAA
This sequence comes from uncultured Prevotella sp., assembly GCA_900551055.1. Lineage (GTDB taxonomy): Bacteria > Bacteroidota > Bacteroidia > Bacteroidales > Bacteroidaceae > Prevotella. The sequence continues at coordinate 111,097 of URUK01000006.1, forward strand.
CGAGAATATGCGCTCGGAAAGACAAGCGGCAAAGCCAACATAGACCGCAACCTTAAGGAACTTGGCCTTGAGCTGACACCGGAACAAACCCGTATGGTGACAAAAAGGATAACCGAACTTGGCGACAGGAAGGAAATTGTGACGCAAGAAGACCTGCCTTTCATTGTCAGCGATGTGCTGAAACACAATGTGCCTGACGACCGCGTGAAACTCGTAAGCTATATGGTTTCATCTGCATACGGCCTGAAACCTATTGCGAGCGTTAAGGTGGAAATAAATAAAAAACAATATGAAGCCGATGCCATGGGCGACGGTCAGTATGACGCATTTGTCAAGGCTCTGCGCAAAATATACAGGAAATCGCTTGACAGGACTTTCCCTGTGCTTGAAAATTATAGTGTGACGATACCGCCCGGAGGACGAACTGACGCCCTTGTGCAAACCGTCATAACATGGAACAACAACGGAAAGACGATAAGAACAAGAGGTCTTGATGCCGACCAGACAGAAGCGGCAATAAAGGCGACATTCAAAATGTTGAATATTTTTGAAGAACAGAATAACTGATAAAACCCAATGAACTTATGAACCTGAAAATAGCAGTGTTGCCCGGAGACGGAATAGGGCCGGAGATAATGAAGCAGGGCATTGCCGTAATGGACGCTATCGCCCGAAAATTCGGACACGATGTGAAGTATAAAAAGGCGATATGCGGTGCTGACGCTATCGACAAAGTGGGCAATCCATTTCCTGACGTGACTTTTGAAACATGCAAATGGGCAGACGCCGTGCTCTTTGCAGCAGTCGGCGACCCTCGTTTTGACAATAACCCTACAGCCAAGGTGCGTCCGGAACAAGGACTTCTGGCAATGAGGAAGAGACTCGGACTGTTTGCCAACATCCGTCCTGTTCAAACCTTCAAATGTTTGTTACACAAATCTCCACTGAAAGATGAAATAATAAGAAACGCAGATTTCATCTGCATACGCGAACTTACCGGCGGAATGTATTTCGGTGAAAAGTATCAGGACAACGACAAGGCGTATGACACGAACTATTACACTCGCCATGAAATAGAACGCATTATCCGCGTGGCATACGGCTACGCACGCAAACGCAAGCGCCATCTCACTGTGGTCGACAAGGCTAACGTCTTGGCCTCAAGCCGTTTATGGAGGCAGGTTGCAAAAGAACTTGAAGCCGAATATCCTGATGTTGCAACCGATTACATGTTTGTTGATAATGCAGCTATGCGCATGTTGATAGAGCCAACATTCTTTGATGTAATGGTTACTGAAAATACTTTCGGTGACATATTGACTGACGAGGGCAGCTGTATTTCAGGCAGTATGGGGCTGCTCCCCTCTGCATCTACAGGCGAAAATACGCCGGTGTTTGAACCTGTGCATGGGTCTTGGCCCCAGGCCGCAGGCAAAAACATCGCTAACCCGTTGGCTCAAATACTATCCGTAGCCATGCTTTTCGAGCACTTCGACCTTAAAGAAGAAGGGGCATTGGTGCGCAAAGCCGTTGACGCATCGCTTGATGCTAATGTAAGGACCCCCGAAATTCAGGTTGAAGGCGGAGCCAACTATGGCACAAAGGAAGTGGGAGAGTGGATTGTTGATTACATCAACAAGGCATGACAAGTCTTAATCTACGGCCCGTAACCAATAACATTATGAATGTGTGGTGCTGAACTCATACAGTAAAAGCCGTCTAAACGAGTTGCAAACGCCGTCCAAACGAATTGTTTGGACGGCGTTTGCTAATTGCATTAATGACATTTACCCTTTCTTTCCGTAAATTGCTACCTTTATAACGCCGTCTTGTCTGTTTTCAAAAATGCTGTATGCTTTTTCTATTTCATCAAGGCTGAAGCGATGAGTAATAAGCGGGGTAGTGTCGATTTCACCTTGTTCGATAAGCCGCAGGATTTCATCGCAATCGCAGCCGTCCACTCCTCCTGTCTTGAAAGTTAGATTTTTACCGTACATGTCGGGCAATGGGAGCACTTGAGGCTTGTCATACATGGCAACGACCGTAACCGTGGCGTTTGGCCGTGCGCACCGCCATGCCATCTCAAATGTTCCATCGGCTCCGGCAACCTCCATTACAACGTCGGCTCCACCATGTTCACTATGCCGCCGTACAAAATCCTCGCATTCATCGGGCTTTGTCACTAATACTTCGGGATAATGCTCGCGTATAAAGCGTATGCGTTCATCCGATTTTTCACAGACGATGATACGCTTTGGTTTCTTCAACATTGTACAAAGCAATGAACAAATACCTGTAGGGCCGGCACCAATGATTAGAACGGTGTCCTCTGCCGTTACGCCTGATATGCGTGCAGCCCAAAAGCCTGTAGCAAGTATGTCACCAACGAAAAGGGCTTGCTCGTCGCTCATGCTGTCAGGTATCAGGCTCAAGCCTTGTTCTGCATGAGGCACACGGACATATTCCGCCTGCCCGCCATCTATGCGGCATCCGAGCGCCCAACCGCCATCAGGGGCGGTACAATTATTGACGAACCCATGTTTACAGAAAAAGCATTTGCCGCAAAAAGTCTCAACATTTACAGCTACACGGTCGCCGGGCTTTACCTTCGTCACGGCACAGCCTACTTGTTCGACAACGCCAACCATTTCATGGCCAACGGTTATTCCGGGGACAGCTCGCGGCACACTGCCATGCTTTATGTGCAGGTCGCTGGTGCAAATACTCCCAAGAGTGACACGTACTATTGCGTCACGTTCGTCTTTCAGTTCCGGTTTAGGCTTATCAACCATTGCAAACTTGTGTGCTTTAATATAAGTATATGCCAACATGTTTTTACTTTTTTATGTGATTTTGACTTCGTTAAACCTGCCCGATGAAACCGCCAGTTTTATAAAAGGCGGCAAATCGGGATGTAAAAGACGGCCTTTTAAACGATAAAAGGCCGTCAATCGATAGCTAAAAGGCCGCATTTTACAAACCGTTGAATATCAATGTTTTATACAAGTACAAACATTGTCGCCTTCAAACAGCAGAAAAGCTCCATTCCATCGGGACTTTCATGCTCTTTTGCTGTTGGCTTTCGCTTGGAACTTCGTTGAATTAACGATAAAACGTTCATGGATGCCTGTGCCGATAATGCCGGTTTCATCGAAAACTTCTGTCTTGAACTTCAGACAACGTCCGTCAACACCAATCAATTCGGTTTCACACTTCACGGCCATTCCTACAGGGGTAGGGGACACATGGCTGATGTCAAGCTTTGTACCAACCGTACATTGTCCGTCTTCAAGATATGGTGCGACACTCCGCCATGCGGTTTCTTCGATTAAAGCAATCATTGCCGGAGTGGCGAACACAGCAAGTGTTCCGCTACCAACGGCGGCGGCTGTGTTTTTGTCGTTAACTTTGACTTCAACAACATTTTTTATACCTATTTCCATAATTCAATATTTATATTGTAAGTAAGAAAACATAAAAATCAGTCATGCAGCCTGTAGATTGCAAAATTAACATTTGTGTTCGAGATTATGCAATTTTATCAACTAAAATTTTGAGAACAAATAGAATTGCCTTACTTTTGCATAAATTTGTACATAATAGATGAAGAGGCTTTTTACAATAGGTATAGTTCTTGCTTTAAGCGCTACACTTAATGCACAATTGAGATGGAACTCACGTTATCAAGCATATATCGAAAAATATAAGGATTTAGCCATAGCCGAAATGTTGAAATATGACATCCCGGCAAGCATTACACTTGCACAAGGACTGCTTGAGAGCGGTGCAGGCATGAGCGAATTGGCTATAAGGGGCAACAACCATTTCGGTATAAAATGCCATGACTGGCGTGGCGCGACTACATATCATACCGATGACGAAGAGAATGAATGTTTCAGGGCGTACAACGATGTTTATGAAAGTTATGAAGACCATAGCAAGTTCTTGGCACGCCAGCCAAGATACAAAAGCCTGTTCAAGTTAAAACGAACCGACTACAAAGGCTGGGCACGCGGTTTGAAACGGTGTGGATATGCCACAAGTCCTACATATGCCACCCAGCTGATAAACATAATCGAGCTGTACAAACTGCATAAATTTGACAAGGCGACAAAGTATGACCGCTTCATGGTGAGCCGTTCTGAAGTCAAAGGTATTACACCCGGTACAAATCTGCATCAGATATATATTTACAATAAGAACTATTACCTTACGGTAAGACCTGGAGACACGTTCTGGTCGATAGGCAAAGAAGTCGGCATATCATATAAGAAAATAGCCAAATATAATGAACGTGACAAAGATGATACGCTTGTTCCCGGAGAAGTCATTTACCTGAAAAAGAAGCAAAAGAAAGCTGATAAGGTTTACAAAAACCGTCCACATCGCGTAAAAGCAGGTGAAAGCATGTATTCGATAGCACAATTTTATGGTATAAGGACAGAAAGTCTGTATAAGATGAATAATCTAAAACCGGACTACGCTATAAAAGTTGGCGACTATCTTAGAGTCAGATAACCAATAATAGAGATTTATCAGAATACTGCAGTAAGTTCCACGTCTCTTTCATTTGCGTCTAAGTGCAAACTAACGGGCATTATGATAAATAAGATATGATTAGCAGTACTGTTATATCCTACTATGTTCAAATTGCAACAAAAATACAGTAAAATGGATTACTACATAGATCTAAGGAATGTACGGGTGAACAACCTGAAAAACATATCATTGAAAATTCCTCAAAACAAACTAATTGTTGTCACAGGTGTATCTGGCTCAGGAAAGTCATCTTTGGCTTTTGATACATTATATGCAGAAGGACAACGACGCTATGTGGAAAGTCTTTCGGCGTATGCGCGACAGTTTCTCGGCAGAATGCATAAGCCTGACTTCGATTATATAAAAGGTCTGCCCCCTGCAATAGCCGTTGAACAAAAGGTAAATACACGCAATCCACGCTCTACCGTGGGTACAAGTACAGAAATCTACGATTACCTTCGCATGCTCTATGCACGTATCGGACATACCTATTCACCGATAAGCGGCTTGGAAGTGAAAAGACATACAAGTGAAGACATCCTTAGGTGCATCAGTTCTTTTTCTGTAGGAACAAAGTTTGTTATATTGTCCAAGCTGCACGTTGATTCAGGAAAGACGCTTGAAAGGCAATTACAAGTTTACTTGCAGCAAGGCTTTTCGCGTATTTATCATAATGGCATATTCATGCATATAGAAGAAGCCATTGCGGATGTTGCGCATTTAGACAATGAAGATACTTATATTTTGATTGACAGACTTTCTGTTGACAATGCCCCTGATACCATTTCTAGAATTGTAGATTCAGTTGAAACCGCTTTCTTTGAAGGCAATGGTTCATGCAGGCTTGTATTCATCCCCTCAAATATCACTTATGACTTTTCCGACAAGTTTGAAGCAGACGGAATACATTTTGAGGAACCTAACGACAATATGTTTTCTTTCAATTCCCCTATCGGAGCTTGTCCCGTTTGTGAAGGATTTGGCAATGTTATCGGCATAGACGAAAAGTTGGTGGTTCCTAATCCTTCTTTAAGCGTATATGAAGGTTGTGTGCAATGTTGGCACGGTGAGAAAATGGAAAAATGGAAGGAAGAGTTTTGCCTGCAAGCTGCGAACGACAAATTTCCTATATTCGAGCCATATTACAGCTTGTCTGCCAAATATAAAGACTGGCTATGGCACGGGCTACCGTCCCAAGCGTCAAAAGACATGCGCGAAAAAGTATGCATCGACTCGTTCTTTCAAATGTTAAAGGACAACCAATACAAGATACAATACCGGGTGATGTTGAGCCGCTACCGTGGCAGGACGGTATGTCCTGAATGCCATGGTACAAGACTAAAAAAAGAGACTGACTATGTCAAAATCAATGGGAAAAGCATCAGCAATCTTGTTGAAATGTCAATCGGGAACCTAAGAAGTTGGTTTGCTTCACTTAAACTGGATGAACACGAAACGAAGATAAGCAAAAGACTGTTGACGGAAATCAACAACAGGCTCCGTTTTCTTGTTGAAGTCGGCTTGGGATACCTTACACTTAACCGTGCATCAAACAGCCTTAGCGGTGGTGAAAGCCAGCGCATCAATCTTACAACAGCCCTTGGCAGCAGTTTGGTTGGTTCACTTTATATATTGGACGAACCGAGCATCGGATTGCACAGCAGGGACACATACAGGCTGATAAACGTTTTGAAAGAGCTTAAATCTATCGGCAACACGGTAATTGTTGTTGAACATGATGAAGATATAATACGTTCGGCTGACTATCTGATTGACCTAGGCCCGGATGCCGGTACAAACGGAGGAGAGATTGTATACGAAGGAGTGCCGGCAGAAATCAACAACAGCGATATTGAGAAATATGACAGAAGCCACACCATTAAATACCTTTTTAATAAGGAAACAATCCCAATTCCGACAAGCAGAAGAGCTTGGAATAAAAGTATTGTGGTGAAAAGCGCGATGATGAACAACCTGAAAGGCATAACCGTGGTCTTTCCGTTGAATGTCATCAACGTCGTTACAGGTGTCAGTGGTTCGGGCAAATCGTCATTGGTAAGAGGAATTCTTTATCCGGCGTTGAAGCGTAAACTTGACGAAGTTGCAGAGATACCGGGTGAGTTTGCCGGCCTTGACGGAGACTGGAAGGACATAAAACACGTTGAGATGGTGAGCCAAAATCCTATCGGAAAAAGCTCGCGCTCGAATCCTGTTACATACGTTAAGGCATTCGACGATATCCGTCAACTGTTTGCAGAGCAGCCGTTGGCAAAGCAAATGGGGTTCTCGGCACAATATTTCTCGTTCAACACGGACGGTGGACGATGCGAAACCTGTAAGGGGACAGGCACTATTACAGTGGAAATGCAGTTCATGGCCGACCTTGAACTTGAATGTGATGCCTGTCATGGAAAGCGTTTCAAGTCTGATGTTCTTGATGTCAGGTTTTGTGGAAAAAACATATATGACGTGCTGGAAATGACGGTTGAAGAGGCCATCGATTTCTTCACGCAAAACAACCAAACTCAAATAGCACGCAAGTTGAAGCCGTTGAATGATGTCGGACTTGGCTATATAAAACTGGGACAAAGTTCATCTACACTGTCGGGAGGAGAAAACCAGAGAGTAAAACTGGCCTATTTCCTCGGCCAGGAGAAATGCGACCCTACCCTATTCATTTTCGACGAACCGACAACAGGACTTCACTTCCACGACATAAAGAAACTTTTGAAAGCATTTGACGCATTAATTGCTCACGGGCATACCGTCATCGTGATAGAGCATAACCTTGACGTGGCAAAATGCGCAGACTATATCATCGACCTTGGTCCTGACGGAGGAGACAAAGGAGGCAACCTTGTAGCCTGCGGCACGCCGGAAGAAATAGTCAAATGCAGCAACAGCATTACGGGCAAATACCTGAAAGAAAAACTGGCGCAGTAAAAAACCGTGCCAGTTTTTATGGATAAAAACGTAAGGTGTTGTTTTTGGCAACACTCAAAACGGTTGTATGCCATTAATCCTCGCCTGTCGAATCATATTTATTTCACATTGCAAACTCTTTACGTATAATGTCTTACATTTTGATTTGCAATATCCATCCTACAGGCCGTTCTTTTCCATCAACGATATGTTTCCCATAAAAGAGACTAAAAAAATGCGCATTTATAAGTTTCATTATTTCAATACTTTAGGCCGTTTTACATGCATTATGTGCAATCATAATATGTCTATAACATTGTAAAAGATGGCATTTTGATTGGTAAAAGACCATCTTTTACAATGTCAAAGGCCGCCAACAAGCATTGGATATACCGTCTTTGAGATAAGTTTTCAACGTTGAAAGTAGCATTTACATGCAACAAAACCGCATAAGATCGGTTGAAATGAGAAAAACAGGCAGCATTATATACACAACAGACCATTTGTTTCCAACGGCATATTATAAAAACTTCAATAACTAAATCAATTTTACATATTGACAAAATGTAACACTGATTGCCTGCATTGCTTCCTATATGTATAATCAATCGTCAGAATATTCAAGGCAAATTATAATTGGAATACGGATGTACGGAATGTTTTTATCATCTTTATTTTGAAAAATAAGTTAAAATTTGGTTTTTGCATGAGCCTGCTTTCCTTATAATCAATAAAAAGTATTACCTTTGCACCGTTGAAAAAATCAACGCCGATATGGCTCAGTTGGTAGAGCAATTCATTCGTAATGAATAGGTCCCGGGTTCGAGTCCCGGTATCGGCTCAAGTAAAAGATTATTGCGGTAATAGCTCAGTTGGTAGAGCACTAGCTTCCCAAGCTGGGGGTCGCGAGTTCGAGCCTCGTTTACCGCTCGACACGAAAAGCACAACAACACATTTTTTATTTTTATCCGATTTGCACAAATGTTGTGCACCATGCTTCGTATATAGCTTATGTTTATCCCTTTAATTTAAAATGATTATATCATTTGTTTGGCATATCTCGTATATTTTTCCTAACTTTGCACAATAACCGACATACATTTGGCAATAAACAAGTTTTATAAAACAGGCAAAAATATGGAAACATACAAGATACAGACAAATGCGTCTGGAACAAGGAGCATGACTATCAGCGGTTATCATTTGGCAACAATACGTAAGTATGCCCTATTTGACAATCTGATAGACAGCAACGGAATAATAGACGAAAGCGTACTCGACAAGCTGAAACTTAACATACGAGCCATGCTTGAGTCGGACGCGGTCATGGACAAGCAGTTGCTGGACTTATGCCTCGACGTTGTTTACAACAACAATATGAAAGCATTTGGCCTTAACCAGCTTGTAACATTATACGAGAAATGGGAAAAGAAACAGGATACAGAGGAGAACGCATAAAACGCCAAACGACCAATGGACGGCCGTCTGCTGTGTCACGGACAAATTCCAACGGCACAAACGCCTTTAATTCCGCCAACACTGACATATATGAAGGCATGAAGGCTTCACAATGGTTGCCTACAACCAAAAAGGAAGCCGAGGTCAGAGGGTGGGACGAACTTGATGTAATACTGTTCTCCGGCGACGCTTACGTTGACCATCCGTCATTTGGCGTCGCCGTAATAGGCCGCACTATTGAAGCTATGGGGCTTAGAGTCGGCATCGTGGCGCAACCCGACTGGCATGGCGATTACCGTGACTTCAAGAAATTCGGGCGGCCTCACCTGTTCTTCGGCATTGCTCCAGGCTGCATGGATTCAATGGTTAACAAGTACACTGCCAACCGACGCTTGCGCTCGGAAGACGCATACAGCCCGGACGGCAGACACGACTGTAGGCCGGAGTACCCGACAATCGTATATAGCAAGATACTGCGCAGCCTTTATCCAGACGTTCCAATAATCCTTGGCGGCATCGAAGCTTCGCTAAGGAGGCTCACTCATTATGATTACTGGAAAGACGAACTGAAGCGGTGCATACTGTGTGATTCTGGCGCAGACATGATAATTTACGGTATGGGCGAAAAGCCTGTCACTACCTTGTGCAACGAGCTTATAAAAGGACGTGGCATAGATGACATACGTGAAATTCCGCAAACAGTATATCTTTGCAAAAAAAACAACATTCCCGGAGGCGTCACAGACGATGACATCGTGCTGCACTCTCACTCGGAATGCCTGCATGACAAACGCGCACAAGCGGAAAACTTCAGGCACATTGAGGAAGAGTCAAACATGATTCATGCACACAGGCTGTTGCAGGAGGTTGACGGCAAATATGCCGTGGTCAACCCTCCATATCCCCCGATGACAACAGAAGAGCTTGACCGCAGCTACGACTTGCCGTACACCCGCCTGCCCCACCCCAAATATCGCGGTAAACGCATACCAGCATACGAGATGATACGCCATTCGGTAAATATTCATCGGGGCTGCTTCGGCGGTTGCGCCTTTTGCACGATAAGCGCCCACCAAGGCAAGTTTATCGTTTCGCGCAGCAAACAAAGCATATTGAAAGAAGTCGGACAAATAATAAAAATGCCTGACTTCAAGGGCTACATAAGCGACCTAGGCGGCCCTTCGGCCAATATGTACGGCATGGGCGGACGTGACAAAAACATCTGTGCAAAATGCAAACGCCCTTCGTGCATAAACCCGCGTATCTGTCCCAATCTTGACACCGACCACAGCCGCTTGCTTGACATATACCGTTCTGTCGACAAACTCCCTGGAATAAAGAAAAGCTTTATCGGCAGCGGCGTACGTTACGACTTATTGTTACACAAAAGCAATGACGCGAAATGCGACAAGGCTGCACGTGAATATACACGCGAACTCATAACTCGCCACGTCAGTGGAAGACTCAAAGTAGCTCCTGAGCATACGTCTGACAATGTGCTGAAGCTGATGCGCAAGCCTTCATTCAGCCAGTTTGAGGAGTTCAAGAGGATTTTTGATGAAATCAACAAACGTGAAAATCTCCGCCAGCAAATAATCCCCTATTTCATCAGCAGCCATCCGGGATGCAAGGAAGAGGACATGGCTGAACTGGCGGTAATAACCAAAGGGCTTGACTTCAAACTTGAACAGGTGCAGGATTTCACCCCAACACCGATGACTGTCAGCACGGAGACATGGTACACTGGACTTGACCCGTACACCCTACAACCGGTATATTCCGCGAAAACGCAGAATGAAAAGCTGGCACAACGACAGTTTTTCTTCTGGTACAAGCCGGAAGAAAAACGCAATATAGAGCATGAACTTATGAGGATTGGACGTCCAGACCTTATAAAACGACTGTACGGCGACGTGCATTTTCATAAAAGGGTAAATACTTACAATGATAAGGATAATAGAGAAATCAGTAACCGGCAAAAGGAACGAGACAGAATGCGAAGACGGAATAATCGTTAACGACAACTTCGTTGCCGTCATTGACGGAAGCACAAGCAAAACACCCAACAGAGTGAATGATGCCATGTCAAACGGCAAATACTGCACGGAATTAGTGAAGCAATATATCAGTAATATGCCTGAAAACACTGATTTACCGTCGTTTTGTGAAGGTATCACGCAATATATACGTTCCACATACAAGACGTTCAATGTCGATATAAAACGATTGGAATGCCATCCTGAAGAACGGCTGACTGCAAGTGCGGTCATATATTCACGGCATTTCAGGCAAATATGGCTGATTGGTGATTGCCAATGTATCGCTGACGGGTTATATCATGACAATTCCAAACCCCAGGAAAAGGTATGGGCAGACAAGCGTTCATCATTCCTTTTACAGGCAATGAAGCAAGGTCTTACGGTCGAGGAAGTGCAAAGTAATGACCCGGGAAGAAAGCATATATTGCAGGATTTGACAGAAAGCTGCAAGCGGCAGAATATTGATTACGCGGTAATTGACGGTTTCAGCATTCCTTTGGAAAAAGTAAAAGTGATTGAAGTAGCCAATAGTAATGAAAGCATAATCCTTGCTTCCGATGGCTATCCGTTTTTGAAAAGTACTCTTGCGGAGAGCGAGAGCGCCTTGGAAGCATTGCTGCGCGATGACCCTTTGTGCATTCATGATTTCAAGGCGACAAAGGGATTAGTGAAAGGAAACAAGTCGTTTGACGACAGGAGTTATATAAGGTTTATTGATTCTATGGCTTGAACTAAGACACTGTCCAAAATTTTGTGTAAATGGAAACAGGATTCAGTTATAAGTTTCTTC
>URUK01000007.1 GCA_900551055.1 uncultured Prevotella sp.
AGGGGAGGAGATAGTTCGCAAAACAACAGAACTAATCTGTCTCCTCCCCTCGGGGAGGCCGGGAGGGGGCTGTTTTTTTATAGTTCAGCAATAACTTCCACCTCAACCAAAGCGCCTTTCGGGAGGGTCTTTACGGCAACGGCTGAACGTGCGGGGAACGGCTCCTTGAAGAAGGTGGCATACACTTCGTTCATTGCGGCGAAGTTATCCATGTCTGAAAGGAACACGGTTGTCTTTACTACGTGGGTCAGGTCGATGCCTGCCTCGGCAAGAACGTTGGTCACGTTGGTGAGCGACTGGCGTGTCTGTTCCTTTATTCCGCCCTCAACGAACTCGCCCGTTGCGGGGTCGATGGGTACCTGTCCCGATGCGAACACAAATCCGCCGGCAACTATTGCCTGGCTGTAAGGGCCTAAAGCCTTAGGCGCCTTGTCTGAATGCAATGCTTTCATTGTTTACGTTTTTAGATTGTTTGATGTTTATGTTTGTAGTTATAGTAGTCAAAGTAGTTAGCTCGCTTCGCTCGCAGTAGTTAAAGTCATTACCTGCTATGCTTGCGTCATTAATATGTAGACAGCCAACAAGGCTAATGACTTTAACTACTGCGAGCGAAGCGAGCTAACTACTTTGACTACTATAACTACTTTTCACTATTTTCACTTCAGTTTGAATCCCTTTTTCTGCAAGCCTTCCTTGATGGCTTCTACGTGCTCGTGGTTGCGCGTTTCGAGCCTTACGCGCAGCTCGCACGAGTTCACGTTGTGGCTGGTGCCGCCGCGTTCGTGGTGTACGCTAAGCACGTTTGCGCCGAGGGATGCGAGCACCTGTATTACCTCGAGCAGCTGTCCGGGCTTGTCGTCAAGCTCCATGGCGAGCGTGCAGATGCGTCCGTCCTTGTCGAGACCGCGGTTGACAACGCGGTTGAGGATGTTCACGTCGATATTGCCGCCGCTCACAAGACAGACGGTCTTCTTGCCTTTTATGGGCACCTTGTTGAACATTGCCGCGGCAACGCTCACGGCTCCGGCGCCTTCGGCCACCATCTTCTCCTCTTCAAGCAGGCGCAGTATGGCGGCGCAGATTTCGTCTTCGCTGACAAGGGCTATGTCGTCAACGTATTTCGAGCAGATTTCGTAGGTCAGGTCGCCCGGTGTCTTCACTGCGATGCCGTCGGCAACGGTCGATACGCTGGCAAGAGTCTCGGGGTGATGGTCGTGTATGCTCTTGTACATGCTTGGCGCGCCGGCTGCCTGTACGCCGTAAACCTTTACGTCGGGCTTCAACGACTTTATGGCGTAAGCCACTCCGCTGATTAGTCCTCCGCCGCCAACGGGCACCACTACGGCCTCGATGTCTGCCAGCTGGTCAAGCAGTTCAAGTCCGATAGTACCCTGTCCGGCTATCACGTGGTCGTCGTTGAAGGGGTGGATGAACGTGTAGCCGTGCTCGTCGCGCAGCTGTAACGCGCGCTGGTAAGCGTCGTCATACACGCCCGGCACGAGGCAGATGTCGGCTCCGAGGCGGCGTGTGGCCTCCACCTTGCTGATGGGTGCGCCTTCGGGCAGGCAGATTAGCGACTTTATTCCGTGGCTTGTCGCGCCGAGGGCTACGCCCTGCGCATGGTTGCCGGCGGAGCAGGCTATCACGCCTTTCTTCTTCTCCTCGTCGTTAAGCTGCGAGATTTTGTAGTACGCGCCGCGCACTTTGAACGAGCCGGTTATTTGCAGGTTCTCCGGCTTCAGGTAGATGTCGCTTTCCGGGTTGAGCTTTGGCGCATGTACAAGGTCGGTGCGCCTGAGAATTTTACTAAGCACATAGCGTGCCTTGTAAAGGTCGTCTAAATTGAGCATATTTTTCGTTTTATCAGATTTCGGTATGCAAATTTATGGAAAATATCCGATAGTTGTACTTTCGTGAGCCAAAATATTTTGTCTGCGGGCAGCAAAAACGGGCCGTTGCCAACCGCCAATGCGTACCGCCTGCGCCGTTTTCGCCGGTCTTTTCCACGGCTTTTGCCATCCGCCTGGGCGGCTCTTTCCAGTGCGTTCTGTAACTTCCTGATAATCAGTAGCTTGCCTTCCGCGTTGCAAAAGGCCGTCTTTCGCATTGTAAAAGGTGGCTTTTTAGACGGTAAAAGACCACCTTTTGCAGTGCGATTTGCCGTCTTTTAGAATGCCTGTCGCCGTGGGGTGTTAAACGAAACAGAATTTGTTACTTAAAAAATGTAAAAGTTTTGTATTGAAGTCTTTTTTCAGCCATTCCGCCGTAAAACGCTATGTTTCAACGCATAACGCGCCAGACGAGGCGCGGTGGCACGCTTTTTGCTTGTACCAAAAGATGTAAACAGGCTTTGATATACGGCTTTTTTTCGCTAAATTCGCAAGCGAAATCAACTTTAACCCTTTCATAATATATTTACATTAACCGTCAGACATGAGACACTTTAAGATATTTGCCGTTGCTTTGATGCTGTTTACAGCCGGAATTCCGGCGGCGGCCGACAACGACAATACCGACAATGAACAAGAGCAATACGAGGAAATAGACAACTTCGACTTCCTGTATGACAATGAAGCATACGGCGAAGACTACGAGTTCTCAAAGATTGACGACATGCTTAACGAGGCTTTCTCACACCTCGGGGCGCGCTACCGCCGCGGACATTCGGGGCCAAACGCCTTCGACTGCTCGGGCTTCACAAGTTATGTATTCAAGAACATGGGCATAGAGCTTAACCGCTCGTCGCGCTCGCAATATACGCAAGGCGAGGCGGTTGACAAGGACGAGCTGCGTACTGGCGACCTCGTGTTCTTCACCGGCTCCAACGCCCGCGGCCCGATAGGCCATGTCGGCATTGTGGTTGATGTCGACCCTATTAGCGGAAGCTTTAATTTCATACATGCAAGCATCAAGGGTGTAAAGGTAAGCAACTCGAAAGAGAGGTATTACTCGCGCAGGTACGTTGGTGCGCGCCGCGTCATGCAATAGCTGTTGAATTAAGAATTAAGGGTTAAGAATTAAGAAAGTTTTTTATGACAAAAGTATGTTTTCTTAATTCTTAACCCTTAATTCTTAATTATATAAGTTCCCATGAAACTTGGTATTGCCCCGTCCCTAATTGTTTTTTGCCTTGTGCTGTCGGCCTGCGGGGCAGGCGGCGGAAGGCGGGCGGCAACCGTTGTCGCTGCCGTTGCGCCCGATACAGCCGTAGTTGAGACGCCGCAGCCTGTGGCGGAGTTGTACAGTGTGGCGCTTACGGGCGACATAATGATGGGCACTACATATCCCGACACGCTGCTTCCGGCAGGCGACGGGCGCGCTCTCTTTGTCGATGTGCGTGACATCCTGGCTTCTGCCGACCTTGCCGTGGGCAACCTTGAAGGCACATTGTGCGACAGCGCGGCGACGAGAAAGCGCAAGTCGGAGCATTCATACTCGTTCCGCACGCCGGTAAGGTTTGCCGCGCGGTTGAAGGAAGCAGGCTACGACTATCTTAGTCTGGCCAACAACCATACCTTCGATTTCGGTTACGACGGTATGCTTTCTACCGAGAAGGCCCTCGACGGGCAGGGGATAAGCTATTCGGGGATAAGGCACAGGCAGGAGTCAGTTGTGCTTGAACGCGGCGGAATAAGGTACGGCCTGTGCTCGTTCGGGCACAATGCACATACGCTGCGCCATCAGGAACTGTCAAAGGTGCGCGAAGTGCTTGACAGCCTGCGTTCACGCGCCGACGTAGTAGTGGTGTCGTTCCACGGCGGAGGCGAGGGGATGGCTTTCAGCCACTTGCCAGACAGCACGGAAGTGTTCCTTGGCGAGAACCGCGGTTCGCTGCGCCGCTTCGCCCGTTTCTGCATAGACAACGGCGCGGATATCGTTTTCGGTCACGGCCCTCATGTGGTGCGATGTGTCGAGATGTACAAAAACCGTTTCATAGCCTACAGCCTCGGCAACTTCTGTACGCCCTATTCAATCAGCATTGCCGGCATATCGGGCTATGCCCCGGTAATCGTTGTCGATACCGACAGGCGCGGAAAGTTCCTCGGCGGACGCATATACCCTTTCGTGCAGCGCAGGGGGCTTGGCCCGAGACGCGACACAAGCAATGTCGTTATAAGGCACATCAGGATGCTGACCGAAGCCGACGTGTTTGGCGGAAGGCTGGAAATAAGCGGCGACGGGCGGATAACGCCGGTGGAAAACAAGTGAAAGCGGCATATAAAAGCAAACGGCATGGAATGCAGTCAGCATTCCACGCCGTTCGTTTTCGTTGCAGATTGAGCTTAGTTTTCTTTCTTCGCAATGGTCTTCTTCTCTGCGATGCGGGCCTTCTTTCCGGTGAGCTTGCGCAGGTAATACAGCTTGGCGCGGCGAACCTTGCCGACCTTGTTTACCTCGATGCTGTCGATGTTGGGCGATTCTATCGGGAAGATACGCTCTACTCCGACAGTTCCAGACATCTTGCGGACGGTGAAGCGCTTTTTGTCTCCTTGGCCGCAAATCTTTATTACGACACCACGGTAGAGCTGGATACGCTCCTTTGAACCCTCAATGATTTTGTAAGCGACAGTTACAGTGTCACCTGCCTTGAACTCAGGGAACTTCTTGCCGGTTGCAAATGCTTCTTCAGCAACTTTAATTAAATCCATTGTTGTTTGATAATTAAATTTGTTTCATTGTTCCGGCGCAACATAACGAGGCTACTCTTCTTCCTGTCAGCGATTACGCGGAAAGCGGTGCAAAGGTACGTATTTTCCTTATGTCGGCAAAGCATAAGGCCATTTTTTTGCGTTTTTCTTTGCCTTATATGCGTTTTTAGCTAACTTTGCACAGCTTTTTATATGGTTTATATGTGTAAAAAACTTATTTTCAGCGCATTTGTCTCGTCGGCGTTGGTGTGTGCGTCATGTTCTTCGAGCCACCGGATAGTCGGCTTCGAGCGGTCGCGGATATTGGTAGACAGTTCTTATGACAAGGCAGTTGACAAGGACGTGGCTGCGTTTATTGAGCCTTACAGGCGGCATGTCGACAGCATAATGAGCCCCGTTGTGGGCACAGCGGCTGAATATCTGTATGCCGAAAGGCCGGAAAGCAACCTGTCAAACCTGCTTGCCGACATCCTTGTATGGTGCGGAAAGGATTATGGCGAGCGTCCCGACTTCGCCGTTTACAACATCGGCGGCATACGTTCGGCCTTTGCCAAGGGTGACATCACATACGGTGACGTGCTCGATGTCGCGCCTTTCGAGAATAAAATCTGTTTTGTTACGCTGACAGGGGACAAGGTAATGGAACTTTTCGGACAGATAGCCGCGTCCGGGGGAGAGGCCGTCAGCCACGGTGTTGAGCTGGTGATAACAGAATACGGACGGCTTAAGTCGGCCTTGCTTGACGGCAGGCGCATCGTTGCGGATGCCAAATACCGCATCGCCACGTTGGATTATCTTGCCCAGGGCAACGACAAATTAGAGGCGTTTAAGGCTTCGACGGATGTCAAGTCGCCGTCTTCTGATGAGAACAACGTGCGTTTCATCATAATGAAATACATGAAGGAGAAGAGGCAAAGGGGCGAAAGCGTTGGCTCGAAAGTAGAAGGACGTATTAAAATAGAAGGCAGATGAAGCGTTTTTTAGTTACCGCCATATTGGCAGTTACGGTGTTTGCCGGTGCATGTGCGCAGGGCAAACAGCTCGTGATACTTCACACAAACGACACCCATAGTTGCATATATCCGTTGAACAAGCACCTTGCCGACACCATGCTTGCAGGCCGTGGCGGCTTCATAAGACGTGCGGTGATGGTGGGAGAGGAGCGTGGGAAGCATCCAAACCTGCTGCTTCTTGACAGCGGCGACTTTTCGCAAGGCTCGTCTTATTATACCTTATATAAAGGCGACGTCGAGGTAGGGCTGATGAATTTGATGCGTTACGACGCGGCTACGATAGGCAACCATGAGTTCGATTTCGGCGTAGAGAACATGGCGCGGCTGTTCAAGAAGGCCGATTTCCCCATCGTCTGTGCCAATTACGACTTCACCGGGACCGCCCTTGAGGGGCTTGTCAGACCGTATGTGGTGCTCAAGCGCGACGGGTTGAGGATTGGAGTGTTCGGCCTGTCGCCTGAACTTGACGGACTTGTGCTGGCCGAATCGTGCGCGGGAGTCAAGTATAACGACCCCGTCAAGGCTGCCAACGATGTGGCGAAGACCCTGAAGGAAAAGGAGAAATGCGACATTGTAATCTGCCTTTCGCATCTCGGTTGGGAACTTGCCGGCCTCGACGACACCGAACTTATGCCTCAATTGCGTAATGTTGACATTGTTCTGGGAGGACATTCACACTCGTATTTTAAGAATATGGAATACGTGAAGGACCTCGACGGGCGTGAAATACCAAACGACCAGAACGGCAAGCACGGCATATATGTCGGCAAGATTGTGGTTGACTTTGACCGTTGAATGCAGCAGCGGTTGGCCGTTAATTCTTCCGTAAGATAAAATATTCTTGCCATTGCACCGTTATTTAAGCGATGAACAGACTGTTTCTGATAATTTGTTTGCTTGCCGCCGCCTTGTGTTCTTACGCCCAAGGCGATGCGGTGCAGAACCGTCCTTACACTGATTTGCGTCCTTTCCATTTCGGTGTTGTCGTCGGAACGCACTTCCAGGACATCGACTTCAACAACATCGGGCCGCAGATGGTTGTCGCGGAGGATGGTTCGCAGACGGAGACACTTATCACCTGCGACCAGGACAGGTGGGACTTGGGCTTTCATGTCGGCGTGCTTGGCGACCTGCGCATCAACAATTATTTTGCTTTCAGGTTTGCCCCGACAATGTATTTCGGCAACCGCCACCTTTCATTATACAACCATACCGACCGTCTTGAGGACGGAACGCCGATTGTTCAGACGCAAGACATGAAGACCGTTTACATCGGAATACCGCTCGACCTGCAGTTCTGTGCTCCGAGGTTGGACAACGTAAGGCCATACGTCATGGCTGGAATAAACCCCATGATTAACCTTTCTGGCGGCGACAACGACTACGTAAAGCTGAAGCGTTACGACGTTTTCTTTGAAGTAGGACTTGGATGTGACGTCTATCTGCCGTTCTTCAAGCTGCGCCCGGAGCTGAAGTTCTGCTACAGTCTGCTAAATAGTCTCGATACGAAACACGCCGACCGGCTGCGCGACGAGAACATGCGGATGTATGCAAGGTCGGTTGACGAGGCGCACAGCAAGATGATAGTGCTTTCGTTCTATTTTGAATGAAATATTAGGAGGGGAGGAGTAAGGAGGTATTTTATAGGAGGGAAGGAGTAAGGAAAGAAGGAGTAAGGAGGAAAGTGACAATGAGTTGAATGCCAAAATGCCGCAGCATGTCTCCTTACTCCTTCTCTCCTTACTCCTTCTCTCCTATAAAATGCTTCCTCTTCTCCTCCTACTGCAATAACGGACGCCGCATTGCAAGCGTTCGTTATTGCCTTTTATATAAGTCTTTAACCGTTAAACAATCTAAAAACGACTACCTAAAAGTAGGTATTCAGGATAATTGTATTACCTTTGCGGTGTACAAATGTAGGTACAAAACATTATTAATCAAATAAATAAAACAGTATTATGGCTTACGTAATTGGTGACAACTGTATCGCTTGCGGTACTTGTATCGACGAATGCCCGGCTGGAGCTATCTCTGAGGGCGAGAAGTATTCAATCAACCCTGACATGTGCACAGAGTGCGGCACTTGCGCTGACGTATGTCCGTCAGAGGCTATCAGCTTGGGATAAGGCATTTTATTTAGAATTACAACTGCGGCGGTTCGGGTTTCCCGGGCCGCTTTTTTCGTGTCATAGGGTGTTAAACTGATAATGGCCGCCTGCAGCTTGTTGTCCAAGCGGCAGGCGGCCATTGGTTGTCGACGTCTCTTTTTATCAGTAAACAAACATTATTTCACTATTACTTTGCAGCTTTCCGGCTGCTTGCCGCCGCGCACTGTCACAACGTTCAAGCCCTGACTGAGCCTTGACGCGCTTATGTTTACAGTCTTTTGTCCGGCAGGAACCTTTTTCTCCCATACCGTTTGACCGGCTGAATTAACTACTACCACATTGCGCTCAACGTTGCTGTCGCCGTCAAGTTCAACCGTAAAGCTGCCTCCACGGTCCTGCATCCGCGGCCTAACGCTCATCCCTTTTATCGGAGCGCCTACCTTTTGGACGCTTGAAGTCTCGCGGTTTATTCTGTAAAAAAACAAGTATTGAGAATAATCATCATCTTGGGTGGTCTTACTATAAGCATCTACGCACAGGTAATATTTCCCATTAATTTTAATAATTTCCAAGGACTCATTGTAATAGTCCAGTCCATCCTGTGTGTCAAAGTCGATTCTTTGTAGCTCAGTGCCAGTAACAGTCATTATCTTGAAGCCCACAAGCTGTGGAGTGTACCATGTTTCAATATAGTCAATGGCAACATCGCCGTCTTGGTCTCTTTCTTCTTTGCTTTGCGAATATTCGTATATGGGCTGTAAATATTCATATTCTTCATCGTCATTGAACAGTGTTTGGGTAATGTAAAAATAGTTGGAGGTATATAAATCTGCGTCGTCACAGTCAATAAAATCCATACTTATAGCAGGAGTGTCCCAGTTCAAATCTTCACGTGTCTTAGACCATTCTCCAGTGCAGCTCCATAATTCCGTGTCGTCAGGATATATTATGTGTATCCATCCGCGCTGGTCAATTATTTTGTATTCCATCCCATTCTCAACCTGCGGTAGCTTAAAACTGTGTACGGGAGTAAACTCTTCGTCATATAAAGTTATGTCGAGGGTTTCCGCATCGGGTTTGTAAAAATTTCCGGAGTGAATGGAGATATATGTTTTCCCATCTGTTGTAAACGTGCTTGGCAAAAAACTTAATCCCTCATTGATTGTGATTTTTGCGGCGTTGCCGTCCACTCCCTGCGCCATTCCGCTTGTACATGCGGCAAGCATACATGCTAAAAGTACTGTTTTCTTCATTCTTTTTTTATTGTTTTATTGTTAGTTGATTTGCTTGTGTAGGACTGCTGCCTGTCTGTAAACTATTGGTTTACAGACAGGTAGGTGCAGCCAAGGCAAGATTTTAGTCATAGCGCGAAGGTAATGAAAAAACTGTTAAAACTTTCGTTTTGTCATATAAAAATGCTGATAATAAAGCATAGTGTCGCAGGTTATTATACACTTTCGGCAAAAAATGTTGTTCTTACCGGCAAAAAGAGTTCTTCTTTCGTGTTGGTTAATGTCCGTCAACAGTTCAGGTGTACAGTATGTAATTTGCCAATGACAAAGATCGGAAATCCCAATTACAGCTAATTGGCAACATGTAATCAAGCTTCCTCCATTCGGAATGGGTTGGGAGTGTATCTGTTGAGGCCGGGGTGGGTGTTTGGTTCAACTATGATTGCTTTGCAAAAGGCCGTCTTCCGCCTTGTGAAAGGCGGCCTTTTAGCCGCCAAAATGCCACCTTTTGCGTTGCAAAAGGTGGCATTTTGGATTGTAAGCAGACGTTGCCTGTTTGCTTACAATATAAAAATTGAGAAGTAACTGTGGACGGACGTTGTAAGCAAAAGTCAGCGTTTTGCTTTGAAAAAATCTTGCATCAGATGGCGGCAGTCGTCTTCGAGCACGCCCGGCGTTACCGTTGCCTTGGGGTGGAGGGCGTCGGGGGCGAAGCGTGTGAAGCCCCGTTTCTCGTCCGGCGCACCGTAGACAACGCGCCGCAGCTGCGCCCAGCCTATGGCTCCGGCGCACATCACGCACGGCTCTACGGTCACGTAGAGTGTGCATCCGTCAAGGTATTTGCCGCCGAGGGCGTTCGCCGCCGCCGTGATGGCCTGCATCTCGGCGTGTGCGGTGACGTCGTTAAGCGTCTCGGTAAGGTTGTGGGCGCGCGCTATCACCCTGCCGTTGCAAGTTATCACCGCGCCTATGGGCACTTCGCCGGCCTCGCGCGCCGCCTCGGCTTCGGCCAAAGCCTTGCGCATCATCTGCTCGTCGGTTTTCCGCTGGTTGTCTTCCTGTAAGTTTTCCATATATGTGTTTTTGCTGCAAAAGTAACCATTTTAGCCGCAAACTGTGGCCGTATGTTGCGGAAATATTGTATTTTTGCCATTGAAAAGAATTTAGAGAATTAAGAGAAGTTACAGAAGTTAAAGCCATCACCATGTGTGGCTGGCTTTGTATGACATCCTGCAAGGCATTCGGCTCTTAACTTCTTAGCTCGCGAAGCGTGCGATAACTTCTTTTACTTCTATAACTTCTAAAAATAAAAAAGCAATGGCCGAACACAACGACACGGGGCGGTGGGGCGAGCGGAAGGCCGCCGAATACCTGGAGCGCAAGGGCTACCGCATACTCTGGAAGGACTGGCGCGACGGGCACCGCGACATAGACATCGTTGCCGTTGACGCCGACCAACTTGTCGTTGTCGAGGTGAAGACGCGCCGCAGCGGCAGCTTCATGCCGCCCGAACTGGCCGTTGACGCGCGCAAGATGCGCAACTTGGCCATCGCGGCGACAAAGTTTGCCGCCATGTACCGCATCGATTTTCCGCTGCGTTTCGACATTGTGGCCGTTACGGGGACGACTGATGCCGACTTCACCATTAACCATATAGAGGACGCTTTCACACCGATGCAATACTGAAATGGCTGAAGACGTTGTTATGATAAAGGTCGGCGAGACCGACTCCACCAACCGCCTGCTGCGCGACTACCGCGGAGAGGAAGGACGGCTGATGACCGTTGCCGTTGCCGATTATCAGACGGCGGGGCGAGGGCAGGGGCGTAGCACGTGGGAAAGTGCGCCGGGGCAAAACCTGCTTTTCAGCGTAAAGGTTTGCCCGAAAGGGCTGGCCGCACGCCGACAGTTCGTCATGCTTGAGGCCGGAGCACTGGCCGTGCGCGACGCTCTCAGGCATTACGCCGACGGTTTTACCGTGAAATGGCCGAACGACGTGTATTGGCGTGACATGAAAATCAGCGGAACGCTGTCAGAATGCACCGTAGCCAAAGGGCTTGTGAGCGGCTGCATACTCGGCATAGGCATAAATGTGAACCAGCAGGAGTTTACCGGCGGCGCGCCAAATCCTGTTTCATTGGCCGGCATATTGGGGCGCGAGGTAAGCCGCGACGAGCTTCTCGGCCTGTTCATCGACGGATTCAGAGGCAGTCTCGGCATGATTGACGCAGGGCGTTACGACGAGATACACGCCCGTTACGCCGCTTCGCTTTACCGCCGCGAAGGCTTTTATGCCTACCGTGATGCCACGGGCGGGTTCATGGCCGCTATCGAACGAGTGGAGCCTGACGGCCGTTTCGTGCTGCGCCGGGCGGACGGAAGCGAGAGCGGTTATCTGTTTAAGGAAGTGGAATGTGTATTACCCACCCCAGCCCTCCCGAAGGGAGGGGGCTTGGTTAGCCACAATTAATACATATAATAATAACACGAAACGCAATAACTTAATCCCATTCCAACAGCAGTATCTAAGCTCCCTCCCCTCGGGAGGGTTGGGGTGGGTGTCAAATACACTTGTTATGGCAAAGTACAAACGTATCTTATTGAAGCTCAGCGGCGAGAGCCTGATGGGCAACCAGCACTTCGGCATCGACCCGGAGCGGCTTAACGACTATGCACGCCAGATAAAAGAAGTGCATGAAATGGGCGTGCAGATAGGTATAGTAATCGGCGGCGGCAACATATTCCGCGGCCTTAGCGGCGCAGGAAAAGGTTTCGACCGCGTAAAAGGCGACCAGATGGGCATGTGCGCCACGGTAATCAACTCGCTCGCCCTTAGTTCGGCGCTCGGCGCAATGGGCGTAAAGAACAAGGTGCTCACGGCAATACGCATGGAGCCTATCGGCGAGTTTTACAGCAAGTGGAAAGCCATCGAGGCGATGGAGGCCGGATATGTGTGCATATTCAGCGCCGGAACAGGCTCGCCTTACTTCACAACCGACACGGGAAGCTCGCTGCGCGGCATCGAGATTGAGGCCGACGTGATGCTTAAGGGCACGCGCGTTGACGGCATATATACCGCCGACCCGGAGAAAGACCCCACGGCAACGAAGTTCAGCGACATAACTTACGACGAGATTTACACGCGCGGACTGAAGGTGATGGACCTCACGGCTACCACCATGTGCAAGGAGAACAACCTGCCTATTTACGTGTTCAACATGGACGTTGTGGGCAACCTGAAGCGTGTTATGGACGGTGAGGACATAGGAACGCTGGTACATAACTGAATAAATTAAGAATTAAGAGTTAAGAATTAAGAAAACAACCTGTGCCAATTAGCAAAGCATTTTTTCTTAATTCTTAACTCTTAATTCTTAATTTTTCATTCTTTTGCCACGCAAAAGAATGAAAAAGCTTACATTCCGCAGAACAGGCTGACGAGCAATGGGACTGACATTTCGAGTATTATACCGTGAAGTATGGCCGCCGGTACCATCTCCTTGCCTGAATAACGGCTGATAGACGGCAGCATGACATCCATCGAATTGATGCCGGCAGCCGATATGGGGGCGAACTTTCCGAACACTTTTGCGAATACAGGTGCGCCAAGCAGCGAGATTATTTCGCGCACAATGTTGGCCAGCAGGGCCAGTGTGCCAAGCTCGGTGGCAATCTGTACGCCGGCCGACGCACCTTTCAGTTCGGTTATGAGCACTGACGACAGCGAGTAGTAGGCGAAGCCGCTGCCCACCGCGAGACAGTCGGCCGCTCCCCAACGTGTGATGAACAGGCTGGCTGCGAGCGAGAATAGCAGCGTTCCGGCGATGGTAGACAACGGCAGGACGAACATCTTTGGCGACAGGCTGCGCAGCATTTCTTTCAGCCGGTCGTTAGAGCCTATGCTTATGCCTACCTGCAACACAAGGGCGTAAAGGATGTATATCGGAGCGTCGTGGGGCAGCAGTCCTTTAGGCAAAAGGCCTCCCAGTCCGAGTGTTATGCCGAGGCTGAACGCCGCGATAACGGTAAGGCAGTCTTTCATTCACCACCTCCTTTCCTCTTTTTCGACATCATGCGGTAGGCGATGTACGACGTCACAATGCTTCCGGTCACGCCTGCCACGGCGAGGATGGCCGCGTGTGCGCCGTATTTTCCGAGGTTGTTTACAAGGCTGCTGTTGCTTCCTATGGTTATGCCGAACACGAAAAGCATCAGCAGGACGGTGGCGGATACACTTTTTTCGGTCTTCTTAACGAGGCTGGCATGGCGCAAGACGTAGCCCAAGGCTATGCCGCCAGCCAGCAATATCAGTACTTTGAACATGGCTGCTTCTTGTTTTTTGTTATACAAAATCATGCTTCATGCCCTGTTGGCGATGCGGTGAAGGCGCGCAAATGCCCCTCACGCACCGTTTACGGAGCGTGGCAATGTATGCCGGCAATGCGCCAGACTGTGCGGAAAAAATGTGGTGTGGATTTGCTGCTTAGATGAAACCACTGAACCAGTGCACATGGACCACAAGGCAGGCGTGCATCCGGCAGGATGGCCGTCGCAGCGTCATGTTCGTGTTATGTGCAGCAGCTGTTGTCATGTATATTTGTAGCTCGGTTGTTTTTGCGGCTGCAAAGGTACTAAAAAAGAATGATATTAAAGAATAAAAATGCAGTTTTTATTCCTGCGTGTTTGTTCGTGGGCGTTTGTATGGCGTAAAGAAGCCATGCGGTTTGTCTGGTAAACGTTGCCGGTAGGCAATCATTCAGGGGACTGCAGGCAGGCCGATGCAGTCAGGGAAATATGTGGCGGCTGTCCCGTTTGCCGCCTTTTAGATTTCAAATGACCGTGTTTTGGTTTGCAAAAGACCGTCTTTTGCATTCCCAAAGGCCATGTTTTGCATTGTAAAAGACGGCCTTTTGCAACATGTTGGTTATCAGTGTGTTATGAAGGCGGTTACCGGGCGTAATATGTGTGGCCGCTTTTCGGAGGTAAAACGGCTGCGCGCCGGCTCTGCATGGTGCATGAGCCGGCGCGCGGAGTATGTTTTTTAATGTATTGTGATGCGTCAAAGGTCGAGGGTGATGCCCTTCGAGTCAATCTTCTTGTACGTCTTCCCGTTCACCGTTGCGTTGGTTGAGTTCGTCGCGTTGAACGTGTGTCCTTCGGCGCTTATGCTGACGTTGGTGAGCTTCACGCCGTCTGTGTTGTTCACCACGATGCCCTCTTTTGCGTTGTTTACTTCAAGGTCGGTTATCTGGACATTCTTTACCGGCATTTCGGGCAGTCCGTTGAAGAAGGCCGCACGGCGTGCGCGGCGGCATATAACGTGGTTGATGAATATGTCGCGGAAGCACGGTGTTGTTTCGTCAGCTTTGAATTTTGGTGTGCTTTCCTTGTTCTCGTCGCCGTCTTCGAGCGATTCAACGGCCGACTTTCCGCCGTAATACAGGTCGAATGTGATGGCGTCAGTCTGTATGTCGAACATCGAGATGTCGCTTATGTGGATGCCTTCCACCACGCCGCCGCGTCCCCTCGTGCTCTTGAAACGCAGGCCGACGTCAGTTCCGAGGAATTGGCAGTCGCTTACATATATGTTCTTCACGCCGCCGCTCATCTCGCTTCCAACCACGAAACCGCCGTGACCCTTGAACACGGTGCACCCGTTCACTATTACGTTTTCGCACGGAATGCCGCGCTTGCGGCCGTCCTCGTCCTTGCCGCTTTTTATGCAAATGCCGTCGTCCCCGACATCAAACGACGAGTTGACTATCAGCGCGTTCTTGCACGATTCGAGGTCGATGCCGTCGCCGTTCTGTGCGAATGCCGGGTTTCTTACCTGTACATCCTCAACCAATATGTTCTCGCACATCAGCGGATGGATGTTCCATGCCGGTGAGTTCTGGAAGATGACGCCCTTCAGCCACACGTTCTTGCAGCCCACGAGGCTTACCATCACGGGGCGCAGGTATTGCTTGATTTCGTTCCATTCAGCCTCGCTGTTTACGCCGGTCGGCACGTTCATGTCGGCCATTGTGGAACCTTTTAGTGCGCCTTCTGACGGATACCATATCTTGTCGTTCTGCACAACGCCGCCACGCGAGGTAAATTCCTTCCATTGTTTAGCCGTCACCTTGTCGCGCTTTACCGGCCTCCAGTATTCTCCGTTGCCGTCGATTACTCCCTGTCCGGTTATCGCCACGTTCACAAGGTTAGTTCCCGAGATTGGCGACTGGCAGCGACGGGTGTTCAATCCTTCGAACGACGTGTCGATGATTTTGTACAATGCAGGGTCGGGCGAGAACAGTATTATCGCGCCTTTTTGCAGGTGAAGGTTGATGTTGTTTTTCAAAACGACAGGCCCGGTGTACCATACGCCCTGCGGAACGATGAGCCGTCCGCCGCCCATCTTCTCCAAAGCGTCTATCGCCTTGGCGAAAGCCTCGGTGCAAAGCGACGAGCCGTCACCCTTCGCTCCAAAGTCCTTGAGGTTCACTTTGTTGTTTGGGAATGTAGGCGCGGTGACCTGTTCCATTTCAAAAGGCAGGTTCTTGTACAGGTGGGCGTACTTTGTCTTTCCGCCATCGGCGTTAGCCCCCACTGCGAGCAGTGCCGCGAAGGCCAGGGTCAGGATTTTTTTCATTTGTCTTGTAAGGTTAGATTAAGTATTCTGCGGTTGCAATTCTCACTTCTTTTCCTCGAAATCTACGTATTCACCTTCGTTTTTCGAGAATATTTTTCGGTTGGCCTCGTCGGGCGTGCGGCGGTCGATTATAACCTCGTCGTCGTCCGTCCTTCCGCCGTATCGCTGCCTGCTTGAGCCGTTTCTGCCGGAAGCCGAGTTGAACTTGCGCTTTATGTTGTGCAGCGAGCGGTATATGCGGAATGCCGTGACGCACACAATGATGAACGCCACGAATATTATCAGCAGTATTAAATTTATCAGGAAAGCAAACATTTGATTATCGCTTTTTCTTGTTTGAGTATACCGACAGAAGCACGTACCACACTATTATTACGGCGAATGCCGACATTCTGAATATCAGCAGCAGCGGTATGCAGGTGGCTATGAACGTGTAGCGCACCTCGTTGCCGCGCCATCCCCAGTGCTTGAACTTGAGTGCGAACATGGGAATTTCGGCTACCATCGTGTAGCTTGACAGCAGCACAAGCGCCAGTACGGCAAAAACCATGTACGGTGACGACTCCAACAGCGAGCTTGCCCCTAACAGCAGAGAACCCCAGAACAGGGCGTTTGCCGGTGTAGGCAGGCCGATGAAGCCCATTGTCTGCCGTTCGTCAAGGTTGAATTTGGCAAGTCTCAATGCTGAGAATGCCGCCATTATGAAGGCTGTGAACGGCAACACCTGGCGCAGCGGTTCGAGAAACGCCGGATAGTCGAGCACAGACAGCACGGAGAATACCATCGTTGCCGGTGCCACACCGAATGTTACGTCGTCGGCAAGCGAGTCAAGTTCCTTGCCGATTGGCGACGATACGCCCAACAGGCGTGCGCTCATGCCGTCGAAGAAGTCGAACACCGCGCCTATTATTATAAAGAGAAAGGCCGTGCTTATTTGTCCTCCGAAGGCGAAAGCCGTAGCCGCGCAGCCGGATATGAGGTTGCAGCAAGTAAGAGTGTTTGGGATGTGCTTTTTTATCATTTTTTCTTAGTTGACGAGTGACGAGATACGAGTTGACGAGCTTTCTCTTGCTTGGTAGGCAAGTAATGATATATATTTTGACGAGATGGTTTGACTTGTCCCTTGTCTACTTGTCCCTTGTCTGCTTGTCAACTGTCATTTCAGTTTCGCTATTACCGTCTTGTCGCCTGTGGTGGCCTGCCCCATTTTCACACAGATTTCAGTGCCTAAGGGCAGATATATGTCAACGCGCGAGCCGAACTTGATGAAGCCCAAGTGCTCGTCTATATAACAGTCTTCGTCAGCTTTGGCATATGTTACTATGCGGCGTGCCACCGCTCCGGCCACTTGTCGGCACAATATTTCCGTGCCTTCGGGCGTTTCAAGCATTATGTCGGCGCGTTCGTTTTCCTCGCTCGCCTTCGGCAGCCACGCCTTGTGGTAGTTGCCGTTGAAGTGGTTGACGAATTTCACTTTGCCGTCAACCGGAAACCAGTTAGCGTGTACATTGAAAAGGCTCATGAATATGCTCACCATCAGCCGCCTGTCGTGGAAGTATTCGTCCTCCATTACTTCCTCTATGACCACCACCTTGCCGTCAGCCGGAGCCACGACTATCTTCTCCGTGTCACCGTCGAAGTAGCGTTTAGGGCAGCGGAAGAAGTTTACAACGATGCCGTACACCGTGCCGAACACTATGATGAATGTCCAGAAGAATGCCTTGCTGTCAACGTATATCCACAGCACCATCGCCACGGCCACGAGCACAAGCAGCCCGTAGAACAGCGTGTCCGTGCCTTCGCGGTGAAGTCTTACGTTCTTTAGTTTCCTCATTCTTTTTCCCATGGCGTTCAAATGGCATGTAATAAAGTCGGTGCAAAGGTACTCCTTTTTTGTTTATTACCCAAATTTTTCACCTTATTTACTTTTTTACCTTCCCTCCTTTTCGCCTTTTCACCCTTTCGTCGGGTACATCCGTTCCAGCTTGCGGCGGTTTACGCGCAGGTACCAGAAGCAAATCAGCAGCGACACCAGTGTTGACAGCGGCGGCGCATAACCCATAAGCACGAGGTCGTGGGGATGCAGCTGGCCGAAGATATATGACAGTGGGATGCGGAAGAGGAACGTGGCTATCATGCTGTGCACCATCGGGAACCATGAGTTGCCCTGTCCGCTGAAATACGAGTTGATGCAGAACACGAAGCTCACCATGATGCAATCGATGCTGTATCCGCGCAGGTAGCCGGCTGCCATGCTTACAACAGCCGGGTCGTTGGTGAAGATTGCGGTCAGCGTTCCTGGCAGGAATTGCGAGTAGACGCATACGGCCAGGCCGAATACAAGGGCCATCCCGATGCCCGACCGCAGGCATTGGCGCATGCGTAAGACAAGCCCCGCGCCGTAGTTTTGCGCCGTCATGGTAGCCACTGCTGCGGCGATGGCCGTTGGCGGCAGCATGGCGAAGACGATGATTTTCTCCACAACGCCGAGTGCAGCCGACGCTATTACGCCCATCTGGTTGACTATTACCGTTATCAGCAGGAACGAGACGTTGACCAGCGCGTCCTGCAACGCGATTGGAGCGCCCAGCGTCAGGATGCGTCTTGACAGTTCGCCGTTGGGGCGGATGTGCCTGCGCCCGAAGTCGAAGTGGAAACCGCGGCGGTAGAGAAACCACAGGGCGGCCATGAAGCTGATGCCTTGCGACATCACGGTGGCTATGGCCGCGCCGGCGGCACGCATGCCGAAACCGCCCACGAGGACGAAGTCGGCCACGATGTTGATGACGCACGCTATGCCGACAAAGTACAGCGGAGAGCGAGAATCGCCCAGTCCGCGCAGTATGCCGCACACCACATTGTAGCCCATAATGAACGGGATGCCTATCGAACAGATTAGTATGTAATGGCGCGTGTCGGCCATCGCCTCCGCCGGAGTGTGCATCATTACGGCTATCTGTTCGTGCGCCAGCACCATTATGCCCGTAAGCGCCAGCCCCGTGAGCGCGAAAAGCCACACCGACGTGCCTATGGCCGAGGCGGCGCGGTTGCCGTCCTTGGCTCCCGTAGCCATCGCGATGATGATGGTTGTGCCGGTGGTAAGGCCGAGGATGATGCCCGTAATGGTCTGCATCACCTGGCTGCCTATTGCCACTCCGGCCACGCTCGCCGCGTCGTCATAGCGCCCTACGACGAACAGGTCGGCGCCGCCGTACAGTGCCTGCAGCACGTTCGCGATGAGGAAAGGCAGCGCAAACTGCATCAAAACTTTGGTGACGCCGCCCTTTGTCAAGTCTAACTCTTTCATGACCATTCTGTTTTTAAGGGTGAGAAGGTAAAAAAGTAAAAAGGTAAAAAGCTGCGCATTCCGGCAAGCTCATTCCTTGGTTTTCATTTTTTCCCCCTTTCATTCTTTCCCCTTTTTACTTTTTCATCTTTTTACTTTTTTACCTTTCTACCTTTTTACCTTTAATTCAAATCGGGCGCAAAGGTGGGTCTAAATCCTCACATAACCAAATATTCCGCCGTTTTTTGCTGAAGCGGCGGACGTAAAGGAGAAAACTTGAAGAGGGAAAACCGCCACAAGGCGGTAAGAATTCATTACAATCGTTTTTCGCAAAACAGCATCCGGCAGCGCGGCTTCCGGCTTTCCGCAACCTGCGAACGCCTTTTCTGTATTTTAAAAAGCAACATATTCGCGCGTGAACAGCCGTAAACTCCACCCTTGAAAGCCGACTTTTCATCCTCAAAACATGGCCTTCCGTACTGTAAAAGGTCACCTTTTGCACTGCAAAACACGGCCTTTTGCATCACAAACTGCGGCATGTCATCCCTTTTTTAACCGCCGTTTGCCGCAACGTCTTGTAAATCAAGAACTTGCATTTGACGCGCCATAACGTCCTTTTTATGGCGAAATCTCCGCCATCTGTCCGCCGCCAGCCTTCCCGGAGCGTCAAACGTACAGCTTTTAAGAAAACTTTTTGTGGCGGATTACGGCAAGGATGTCTGTATGATAGGTGTATATTATGCCCGAAGGCGGTACTTTTCGAGGCGCTTATTTATCAAAATTGATGTGGCTCCGGCATATATAATTAATGATTTATTTCATTGTTTTAAGCGTTTGTATTAACTTTGTACGGCTCATGTTCATGGAGGAAATGAGGTAAGGGGACATGGGCGGCAGGACAATGTGGCACCGGATGACAGACAAGACAACAATAACCACCGACTCGGGCGAGCGTGTCGGGGCGCAGGCCCCGGTCATAATATCGGCCAGCAGGTCGACGGACATACCGGCGTTTTACGCCCGGTGGTTTGTCGGGCGGCTGCGGCGTGGGTATGTGGCGTGGTATAATCCGTTCAACAGGCAGAAGATGTACGTGTCGTTCAAGCGTGTAAAGGCCGTGGTGTTCTGGACGAAGAACCCCGAACCGATTATCCCATACCTGAAGGAACTTGACGAACTGGGACTGCATTATTATTTCCAGTTCACGCTTAACGATTACGAGCGCGAAGGGTTCGAGCCGAATGTGCCGCCCCTTGGGCAACGCATCGGCACGTTCAGGCGGCTTGCCGGGATGATAGGCAAGGAGCGCGTGGTGTGGCGTTTCGACCCCGTGATGTTCACAAGCGTCACTCCGCCAGATGTGTTGCTCGACCGTGTGCGGCGCATCGGGGAGCAGCTGAAGGGCTGCACGGAGAAACTTGTGTTTAGCTTTGTCGATGTGAACGCTTATAAAAAGGTGCAGAACAATTTGATTAGGGAGACCAACCTGTTCACGAAAGACAACGTCGCCTGTGCCGAACCTGACTATATGCAGGTAAACCGGTTCGTAGAGGGGCTGGCTTGGATGCGCGACTGTTGGCGTGAGCGCGACGGATGGAATGTCACCTTGGCCACGTGCGCCGAGGCGGCAGACCTCTCCGGGTATGGCGTGGAGCATAACCGCTGCATCGACGGCGAACTGATGAAGCGCGTGTTTGCCGCCGACAAGGATTTGGTGTTTTACCTGAACCACGGCCGTTTGCCCGACAAGGGCAACTGGCTCGACGTAGCCGACGTGTCGCAGGGGCTTGGCCCTGAGGCGATGAAGGACAAGGGGCAGCGCAAGTTGTGCGGCTGTATGGTGGCGAAGGACATCGGGATGTACAACACGTGCGGCCATCTCTGCGTTTACTGTTACGCCAACACGAGCCGCAAGTGCGTAATTGAAAACATTGCCAAGCACAGAAATGACGGCGAAAGCATAGTGGGTTAGCGATGTTCCCATGCCGCCTTTGCAACATGCTGATATTCAACGCTTTGTAAAATGCCGCCTTTTGGACTGCAAAAGGTGGCCTTTTAGCATGTAAAACATGGCCTTTCGGAATACGTGCGATAAGATTTTTTATTTGATTTTATTTTGAGTTGTCTGCAAGTTGCCTTACCTTTGCATAAGACAAGCTGCACTCTGGAATTTGTAAGCAAGCTTACATTCCGCTCGTTTGCATTGTCTTTGCATAAGACAAGCTGCACTCGGGAATTTGTAAGCAAGCTTACATTCCGCCCATTTGCATTGTCTTTGCATAAGACAAGCCGCGCACTGACGTGCCGCATGCCGCCAAACAGAATTAATGACATTATGAGATACATCATCAACGCGCCTGACAGGCTCGATGCCGCGGTGAGCCTGCCGGCGTCGAAAAGCGTTAGCAACCGCGCTCTTTTAATCAATGCGCTGGCTGGAAGCTGGATTATGCCCGACAATCTTTCCGACTGTGACGACACGCTCGTTATGCTCGACGCGCTGCGCCGTATGCCTGCTACCGTCGACATAGGGGCGGCGGGCACTGCCATGCGTTTCCTTACGGCCTACCTCGCGGCCACTCCCGGTGAGCATGTCATAACCGGTACTGAGCGGATGCGCCACCGGCCGATACGCGCTTTGGTAGACGCGCTGCGCCGCCTCGGAGCCGACATAACGTATGACGGCGACGAGGGCTACCCTCCGTTGCGTATAAATGGGCGCAGGCTCGAGGGTGGACGGCTTGAAATGCCGGGCGGCATAAGCTCGCAGTACATATCGGCGCTGCTCATGCTCGGCCCTGTGCTTGAACGCGGTCTTGAGCTTAGGCTTACCGGGGAGGTGGTGTCGCGGCCCTACATCGACCTTACGCTGTGCATGATGAGAGACTATGGGGCTGATGCGGAATGGACCGGCGTTGACACGGTGACCGTAAGGCCGAAGCCTTACGAGCCTCGCCCGTTCTTCATAGAGAACGATTGGAGCGCGGCGTCATACTGGTATGAAATGCTTGTTTTGGCAGGAAACGATGAGCCGGAGATACGTCTTGACGGACTTATGGACGGTTCGCGGCAGGGCGACTCGGCAGTGAAATACCTCTTCAGCATGCTCGGTGTGCGCACTGTTTTCAAGACGCGCGAGCGCGGTGTGCCCACAACAGTGACGCTGAAGCGCGTAGAACCTGTGCCGCCAAGGCTCGACTATGACTTTGTAAACCAGCCTGACTTGGCGCAGACGCTTGTCGTATGCTGCGCGCTGACCGGCGTTCCGTTCAGGTTTACGGGGCTTGCGTCGCTGAAGATAAAGGAAACCGACCGTATGGAGGCACTCAAGACGGAGATGAGGAAGCTGGGTTACGTTGTGCGCGAGACTGCTCCGGGTGAGCTAAGCTGGGACGGTGAGCGGTGCGGGAGGACGGAAGACATTGTGATTGATACATACGAAGACCACCGCATGGCGATGGCTTTCGCTCCGGCGGCGATGGTGTTTCCTGGGTTGAAAATAAACGAACCGCAGGTTGTGAGCAAGTCGTACCCTCACTTCTGGGACGAGATGTGCCGTGCCGGTTTCACCATAACGGAGGAAGGCTGACATGGGCGTATGGGCTTGGTTGCTGTATCTTGTGGCGTTGGCTGTAATCGTCGTAGTGCTTAGACGGCTGTTCGGCAATAGTGGCGGCAGCGGTGCCGGTGCGGAAAAGCAGGATGGGCAGGCGTGCAAGTCGTGCCCGGCGGAGCCTGGCCGGTGCTTGCAGGAGTGCGCCATCGAGGCCGCCGTGGGCACAATCGAATATTTTGACGATGAAGAGCTCGACCGTTTCCGCGGACGTGATTCTGACGGTTACACGGACGACGAGGCCGCAGAGTTCGCCGAAGTGATGTACACCATGCGTCCCGACGAGGTGAAAGACTGGCTGCACAGCCTTCAGTTGCGCTGCGTAAGCCTGCCCGACCAGCTGAAAGATGAGGCATATATGCTGGCCGAAGGCTGACATTGGTTGGCCGTAACGCAATAAAAAGGCTTTTTGCAAGTTATATAAAAGTGGCGTTGCGGCCATTGTTGAAACAAAATGCAAGTCATAAAGACAAGACATATCATCCCCTTTCTTGCGCTGGCGGTACTCGTGCTGGCTGTAGGGTGTTCCACTCAGAAGAACACTCCGCAGAGCCGTTGGTGGCACTCCTTTACCGCGCGGTACAACACCTATTATAATGGTACGGTGGCATACATCGACGGTTCGCTTGAAAAAGAGACCGGCAACAAGGACAACTTCACCGAGATGCTGCCCCTATACACCGTTGGCAACCGCGAAAGCCGCTCCCTCGGTGAGGCCAACTTCAACCGCGCCATAGAGAAATGCCAGAAAGCCATCAAGCTGCACAGCATCAAGCGGCGGCCAAAATGGACGAAAAGCAGGAAGAAGACGGAGAAAGACATCGAGTGGCTTAACCGTAAGGAATACAATCCTTTCTTGTGGAAGGCGTGGCTGCTGATGGGCCGCGCCCAGTTCATGAAAGGCTCGTTTGACGAGGCTGCGTCTACTTTCGCCTACATGAGCCGCCTTTACGCCACGCAGCCCGCCATCTACGGCAGGGCGAGGGCTTGGCTGGCGAAGTGTTACATCGAGCAAGACTGGCTTTATGATGCCGAGGACGTTATGGCGAAGATGCACCGCGACTCAATCCATTGGAGGGCGCGCAAGGAGTGGGACTATACCTATGCCGACTATTACATACACACCGGGCAGTACGCCGAGGCCATACCTTACCTGCGTAAGGTAATCAAGCACGAGATGCGCCGCAAGCAACGGGCGCGCGAGTGGTACCTTATGGGGCAGCTTGAGGCGGCTCTCGGACATGAGGACAACGCTTACAAGGCGTTCAAGAGGGTGTTGAGGCTCAGTCCGCCGTATGAACTTGCCTTTAACGCGCGCATCGCAATGACCGAGGTTATGGCAGGACGCAAGTCGGGAAAGATGATAAAGAAGCTGAAGCGCATGGCCCGGTCGGAAAACAACAAGGACTACCTTGACCAGGTATATTACGCAATCGGCAACATATATCTTAACCAAAAGGACACCGTTAACGCCATTTCCGCTTACGAGCAGGGCAACATCAAGTCGACGCGCAACGGCATAGAGAAGGGCGTTCTGCTGCTTAAGCTCGGCGACCTGTACTGGGAACGCGAGGACTACAGCAACGCCCGGCGTTGCTACGGAGAAGCTATCGGCCTGCTCGAAAAGGAGCGTGAGGATTACGAACGGCTGTCAGACCGTTCCAAAGTGCTTGATGAGCTTGTGCCATATACCGACGCCATACATCTGCAAGACTCCCTGCAAGCCCTTGCCAAGATGCCGGAAGCCGAGCGGAACGCTGCCATCGACCGTGTGATCGAGGCTCTGAAAGAGAAGGAAAAGGCCGAACGCGATGCCCAGGCGGAGGCCGAGGCGCAGCAGTATCTTGCCCAGCAGGGCGGCACAGGCAACAATGCGGCGCAAAGTGGAACGCAAACAGGCATGACAGACAGCAAGGGTACGTGGTATTTCTACAACCCTATGGCCGTAAGCCAGGGCAAGGCCACGTTCCAAAAGCTGTGGGGACGGCGTGAGAATGTTGACGACTGGCAACGTGTGAACAAGACTGTTGTGGCGCAGACTCCGGCTTTCGAGGAGCTTACCGACGAGCAACGTGACTCCATTGCAGCCGTGGAGGCCATGCAGGACTCCATCGAAAATGCAATGGACAGTGCCCACAACGACCCGCACAAGCGCGAATATTACCTGAAACAGATACCTTTCACGCCTGAACAGGTGGCTGAAAGCAACAAAATCATTGAGGACGGACTGTTCCATTCGGGGGTGATTTTCAAGGACAAGCTCGACAATCTCGCGTTGAGCGAGAAGAACCTGCGCCGCCTTTCCGACAATTATAAGGACTATGAGAACATGGACGAGGCGTATTATCACCTCTTCCTTCTGTATTCGCGGCGGCGTGAGAAGAGCAAGGCCGACACCTATCTCGCCCTGCTCAAGCGCGATTTCCCCGAAAGCGAGTGGACAGCACTGCTGTCAGACCCGAATTATGAGGTCAACGCCCGTTTCGGAGTACACATTGAAGACTCGCTTTACGCCGCAACATACAACGCATTCAAGGCAGACAGGTTTGACGAAGTGGCGGCCAACACGTCGTTGTCGGCGTCGCGTTTTCCGCTTGGAGCAAACCGTGACAAGTTCATCTTTATCGGCGGATTGAGCAAGCTTAACAGCGGCGACAGTGAGGGATGCCTGGCCGACATGCAGGAACTTATCAGCAAATATCCCGAAAGCGACGTGGGCGAAATGGCCGGAATGATTATAAATGGAGTAAAAGCCGGACGTCCTTTGTACGGCGGAAAGTTCGACATGAGCGACATCTGGGAACGCCGCACGATTGTGCTTAATGACAGCGATTCCATAGCTGCGCGCACATTCGTTGCCGAACGCAACACGCCATTCTCGTTCCTTCTCGTGTACCAGCCCGATTCCGTCGACGGCAACAAGCTGCTTTTCGAGCTTGCAAGGTTCAATTTCACCAACTTCATAGTAAGGAATTTCGACATCGCATTGGACGAGCAAGGCGGCCTGCACCGCATGATAATAAACGGCTTTATGAGCTATGACGAGGCGCTTCAGTATGCGCGCCAGCTTTACGGCAACGCCAATATCGCCCGGTTGGCCAAGAAGGCGCGTGCAATAATAATCAGCGACACCAATCTGGAACTGCTCGGCACACAGTACAGCTACAACGATTATGACAAGTTCTACGAGCAACATTTCGTTCCATTGAAGGTCAGCACGGTGCGCCTGCTTACCGAACCGGCAACCATAGAATATGAGCCGGGCGACGAGATAGGCTCTGACGGTGGCGACGGGCTGTATAACGGAGGCGTAATCGAGGGCGGACTGTTCATTGAAGACGAGCCTGCGGCGCAGCAGCAAGACACCGGCACCACATTAATAATAGGTGACGAGGAGAACAACCAGCCGGCAGGCAATGCCGGTGCAGGCGCGATTGTGATACCTGAAACCGGAGAACCTGCAACTCCCCAGGTTGACGACGGTGCGATAACCGTACCCGACACGCCGCAAGAACCGGCTGAACCTGATGCCGTACAGCCGGCTGACGGAACAGTCACCATACCCGACACGCAGGACAACACTCCGCAGGAAGAACCGCAGGGCACCGGCAATACTTTCATCATAAACGACGAGCCGGAGACACCGCAACCGGCAACGGAAGTACCTGAAACACAAGGCGCTACGGTAATCCGACTTGAACCGGAAACTCCACCGCAGGCAACGCCCGGGCAAAAGACGGCAAATGAGCCTGCAAAAGACGACAAAACGCAAGCCGAAAGGCCGTCAATTGAAAGCCAAAAGACGGCCTCTGACGAAACGGGTACAGACAACACTCCGGATGACGAGTTGATAATCGAGTTCAACGACGGCTTCGGCGGCAATGAAGACGCAGGCAACAACGCTCCGAAAGAGGACAACCGCCAGGACGGTTTCGACCTTGAAGACGAGTATTATGAACTTGACGGATTTTGATATAGGGACGAGTGACAAGGAACAAGCAGACAAGTGACGAGAAACGGGCAGGCAAGCGGCAAGCAGACGAGGCGAACTACCTTGTCAACTTGTCTCTCGTTCCTTGTCAACTAAATAAAAAACAATGAGCAACGGATTACTTCTATGGGCCGACGACGAGATGGAACTGCTCCGTGCCCACATACTATTCCTTGAGAAGAAAGGCTATGACGTGGTTACAGTAACCAACGGCACCGATGCCGTTGACCAGTGCAGGCAGCGCACGTTCGACCTTGTGCTGCTCGACGAGATGATGCCAGGGCTTAGCGGTCTTGAGACATTGCAGCAAATCAAGGAAATATCTCCGGCCACGCCTGTAGTCATGGTGACTAAGAGCGAGGAGGAAAACATCATGGATCAGGCCATAGGCTCGAAGATAGCCGACTACCTTATCAAGCCTGTTAACCCCAACCAGATACTCCTTTCGTTGAAAAAGAACATTCACCGCAGGGAAATCGTGACCGAGGTTACGCAGAGCGGATACCGCCAGAGCTTCCAAGACATAGCCATGCAGATAGACGCCTGCAAGACCATTGACGACTGGAAGGAAGTATACCGCCGCCTCGTTCACTGGGAACTGGAGCTTAGTTCCGCCGACAGCAGCATGGCCGAGATGCTCAAGATGCAGAAAGAGGAGGCCGACAACGGCTTCGCCAAATATATCAAGGCTCACTACATGGACTGGATGGACGGCATAAGTTCGTCGCATTCGGCGGCATCCGGACAGGCAGGCGGTTTGCGGACGGCCTACGGCGGACGTGCTGCGGCAGGACATGATGCGGAGAAGCGTCCGATGATGAGCGTCGATGTGTTCAAGAGCAAGGTGTTTCCGCTGCTCGACGAGGGCGAAAAGGTGTTCCTAATCGTCATCGACAACTTCCGTCTCGACCAGTGGCGCGTGCTGGCAGAGGAAATCGGCGACATGTTCGACATCGACGAGCAGACATACGTCAGCATACTTCCCACGGCCACGCAGTATGCCCGCAACGCAATCTTCAGCGGACTGATGCCAGTCGAGATAGCCGGGATGTTTCCCGAACTGTGGGTCGATGAGGACGAGGAGGAGGGCAAGAACCTCAACGAAGGGCCGCTAATCAAGACCCAGCTTGAGCGCTTCCGCCGCCACGACACCTTCTCTTACCATAAAATAAACGACTCCGCAGGGGCGGAGAAGTTTATGCAGAAGTTCAATTCGCTGTCGGCCAACGACCTGAATGTGCTTGTAATCAACTTCATCGACATGTTGAGCCATGCCCGGACGGAGTCGAAGATGGTGCGAGAGCTGGCAGGTGACGAGGCCGCATACCGCAGCATAACGCTCAGCTGGTTCCGCCATTCGGTGCTGTCGGAGCTTTTCCGCATGCTCGCACAAGGCGGATATACGGTACTCTTGACGACCGACCACGGCAGCATACGCGCCTCGAAGCCCGTCAAAATAATAGGCGACCGCAACACGAACACCAACCTGCGCTACAAGCTCGGCAAGAACCTGAACTATAATCCGAAGGAGGTGTTTGCCATAAAGGAGCCTCGTCGTGCCATGCTTCCGGCTCCAAACATCAGTACTTCATACGTTTTTGCCACAGGCGACGCCTTCTTCGCATATCCGAACAACTATAACTATTACGTTTCTTACTACAAAGACACCTTCCAGCACGGCGGCATCTCGATGGAGGAAATGCTTGTTCCGATTGTCACGATGAGGGCGAGGAAAAGGTGAGTTTAAGCAGACAAGCGAACAAGTGACGAGCAGACAAGGAGCAAGTCAAATCATCTTGCCGACTCGTATCTTGTCACTCGTGAACTAAAAATAATAAATATGGAAATAAAAATCAGCAATCTTGACAACATCAGCGAGGCCGCGCGCCAGTTCATTGACAGCATGGGCGAGGCTCGCGTCTTCGCCTTTTACGGCAAAATGGG
Organism: uncultured Prevotella sp.; assembly: GCA_900551055.1. Taxonomy (GTDB): domain Bacteria; phylum Bacteroidota; class Bacteroidia; order Bacteroidales; family Bacteroidaceae; genus Prevotella. The sequence continues at coordinate 28,471 of URUK01000007.1, forward strand.
CGCCGGTAAGACTACGTTCATCAAGGCCGTGTGCGAGCAGTTGGGCGTTGACGACGTTATAACGTCGCCCACGTTCGCCATCGTCAACGAGTACACGTCGGCTACGTCAGGCGATACAATTTACCATTTTGACTTCTACCGCATCAAGAAACTCGACGAAGTGTACGACATGGGGTATGAGGAATACTTTTACGGGGGCGGTCTCTGCTTCATTGAGTGGCCCGAACTGATAGAGAGCCTGCTGCCCGAAGATGTCGTGAAGGTAACCATCGAGGAGAACGCGGACGGCACACGCACTGTCAGGTTCTAACCTGTTGGCTCACAGAAAGTTGCCCAAGCCGTTGCAAAAGGTCGTCTTTTAGCCTGCAAAAGGCCGTCAATTACAACGCGAAATGCCGCCTTTCATCGTATGAAAGGCGGCATTTTGCATATCGGGAGGTAATGTTACTTGCCGTTGTATGTCATTCCGAGATTGTACATTATGAAGCTGTAGATGTCAGCCTGCTCTTCAAGCACCTTGCTCATGGGCTTTCCAGCGCCGTGTCCGGCTTTGCTGTCGATGCGTATCAGGGTGGGGTTGGTGCCGTCGTTGCACTCCTGCAAGGTGGCGGCGAACTTGAACGAGTGGGCCGGCACAACGCGGTCGTCGTGGTCGGCTGTGGTTACGAGCGTTGCCGGATAGCGTGTGTCGTGCTTCAGGTTGTGCAGCGGCGAGTAGGCTTTGAGGTATTCGAACATCTCTTTCGAGTCTTCGCTGGTGCCGTAGTCGCCAGCCCAGTTCCAGCCGATGGTGAACTTGTGGTAGCGGAGCATGTCCATCACGCCCACTTGCGGAATGGCTACGCGGAACAGGTCGGGCCTTTGCGTCATGCACGCGCCTACGAGCAGTCCGCCGTTTGAGCCGCCCACGATGGCTATCTTGTCCTTGCCGGTGTAGCCGTTTGCAACCAGCCACTCGGCGGCGGCTATGAAGTCGTCAAACACGTTCTGCTTCTGCATCTTCGTTCCGGCCAGGTGCCATTCCTCGCCATACTCCGCTCCGCCACGCAGGTTCACCTGGGCGTAGATGCCGCCGCTCTCGAGGAAGGGGATGCGCGACGACGAGAAGCCGGGGTAGAGGCTGATGTTGAAGCCGCCGTAGCCGTACAGGTAGACTGGGTTCTGCCCGTTGCGCTTCAGGTCTTTGCGGTAGGTAAGGAACATGGGTATCTTCGTTCCGTCCTTGCTTGGATAGAACACCTGCTCGGTTGTGTACTCGTCGGCGTTGAAGTCAACCTTCGGCGCGCGCAGCAGCGTGTACGTGTTGCGCTCTATGTCATACTTGTATGTCGCGCCGGGTATGGTGAACGACGTGAAGGTGAAGAAACACTCCTTGTCGTCCTTGTCGCCGCTGAAGCCAACGGAGCCGAGCGACGGCAGCCTGATTTCATGTTCCATGCGCCCGTCGAGGGTGTATACGTAGGCGTGGTTGGCCGCATCCTTGTCGTAGGTGAGCAGCATCTTGCCGCCTATCACGCTTGCTCCCGACAGCACGTAGGCGCTTTCCGGCACAAGCTCCTGCCAGTCTTTCACGCCGGGTTTTGCCGCCGTTGCCGTCATGATGCGGTATTTCGGGGCGCCGTAGTTGGTGATGATGAAGATTTTTCCGTTGATTACCTCAACGGGCGAATACTGGTAGTTGAAGTCCGTCGCCATGGGAACGAACGGCGCGTCGGCCTTCGTCAGGTCTTTCACATACAGCGCGTTGCCGTTGCCTTCGCCGCTTTCGAAGAGGAAGAGCACGGTTTCGTCATCGCTGACGCTGGCCGAGTAGAAGCGTTTTGGATGCTCCTTGTTTTCGTAAACGAGCCTGTCGGCCTGCTGCGGAGTGCCTATTTTATGATAGTATATCTTGTGGTTCTCGTTCACGTTGGAGTATTCCTTGCCTTTCTCGGGCGCGTCGTAGGCGCTGTAGTAGAAGCCGTCGCCCTGCCATGAAGCCCCTGTGAACTTGGCCCACACTATGTGGTCGCTTAGCGTCTGTCCGCTTTTCGTGTCGATTACGTAAATCTCCGTCCAGTCTGAACCGCTGCGCGAGATGGTGTAGGCCATGTATTTGCCGTCGTGCGAGAAGCTTATGCCGGTAAGAGCCACGGTGCCGTCGGCCGACAGTTTGTTGGGGTCGAGCATCACGCGGGGCGTTCCGTCGAGGCTGTCCTGCACGTAGAGCACGCTCTGGTTTTGCAGTCCGTCGTTCTTGAAGAAGTAGTATTTGCCGTGCTTCTTGAACGGAGCGCCTATTTTCTCATAGTCGGCCACGCTGGTGAGCCGCTTCAGCAGCGCGTCGCGGAAGGGTATGCGCCGCAGGTATTCGCCTGTAACCTTGTTCTGCGCGGCCACCCATGCCGCCGTCTCCGCGCTCGTGTCGTTCTCCAACCAGCGGTAAGGGTCGGGTACGTTGGTGCCGAAATACGTGTCAACAACGTCGCATTTCCTTGTTTCGGGATAAGCCAGCCGCGGCTGAGCCGTTTGTCCGTTGGCTGCAAGAACCATGCCCGCAACGGGTAAAATCAGCAGTTTCTTGTTCATAGTATGTTGTTTTGTTTTCCTTGTCATTTGCCGGTCTGCAATATTACGAAATATTTTCGAGAAAGCCGCCTGTGGCCGTTGCTTTTCTGCTTGTATGCCGGCCGCGGAGCCGCTTTTTATAAGGGGCATTGCAAAAGGCCGCCTTTTAGCTTGTAAAAGGTGGCCTTTTGCACGGTGAAAGACGGCCTTTTGGAAGCTAAAAGACGGCCTTTTGATTTGTAAAAGAACAAGCGTGTTCTTGTTGTAATTTTATTGTTTTGACGTATCTGTGCTATGGGTTTGTAATTGAATGCGTGCTTGTGCGTTATGGTTTTTCATGGGATGCACAGGATGTTGTAACTAATAGTTTGCTGACTGTTTATGAAAACCGGAACGTGGAACGGCTTTTTGACGATAAAAACGCGTGGGCAAGCGATGAAATAACCTTAAAGTGCCGATTCTTGTATGGCGGTTATGGTTTGTCAAATAAATTCATTATATTTGCATTCGGTGGGAGCACTCCTTCCAATAGTTTGTGTAGAAAAGAAAGGGCGTTATGTTTGCTGTCCGGTTTGGACGTGTGTAAGGCTTCCCTCTTTGTAGGTTATATGGGCGAACGGGGCTTTATACTGTGGTCGGGATGCTTTTTTCACGCAATTGCTGATGGTGCTTCTTGTTGGCGGCAAATCGGATGTGGCAGCGTTGCAGTTCCACGCCTTGGTGTATAATGAAAGGAACCTTTAGGAACTGGAGGGTGCAAAAGGAGGAAAAGAAATGAAGATGCAACTCTTTTTACTTGTGATGTGTATTGGCTTTGTTACTGCATCGGCGGAGGCAAGACCGGTTTTGAACGCGACGGACAATATGCTTGCCGACGGAGATGTGATGGAATATGGTAATGTGAAGAGCCGGAAAACGAAGGCCGTATGCGATGGAATAGGTAAAGACATGAAAAAAGTAGGCGACAAGGACATGCTTGACCGCTTTCTCAATTATGTGAAGATAGAATCGCAGAGCATAGACACCCCGGATTATACAACATTTCCTTTGTCGGAAGGACAAAAGAAGATAGCTCGCTATGTGGCCGACGAGATAAAGTCGTTTGGTGGTGAAAACGTTGAAGTAACGCTCAGCGACGATGCCTATGTTTATGTAAAAGTGCCTTCCAATCTCGACTCTTCGAGTAAGAAAGCCGTTCCGAGCATCCTGTTCACTGCCCATCTTGATGTCACCCCCGAGTGTGAGGGCAAAGGGATAAAGCCGAAAGTCACTTACAATTATAAAGGTGGCGATATAGAACTTTCGCCGGGAGTGAATTTAAGTCCTACGTCTCCCGAGGGAAGCAGGCTGAATTCGATGCACGGGAAAACCATCATAACGACAGACGGAACGACATTATTGGGCGGCGACGACAAAGCAGGATGCACCATTCTGACTACGGTTATACAAAATCTTGTCAACAACCCTAATCTGAAACATGGAGACGTGTACTTTGTTTATTCCACAAATGAGGATATAGGGCGCGCTGGAGACAGGTTTGATGCACGTGAGGTTTTTGGCGTCCTCCCTGACATTATCATAGATTGTGACGGCGAAGAGCCTAACCGTTTTAGCGTGGAGAACTTTACAGCGGTGGCTTTGAATGTGCTTTTTGATGGGAATGACCGACATCCAGGAAATGGTGCGGAACTGAAGTATGGCGACGCGCTGACAGCTTCGTCTTATTTCATTGGCCAGTTACCCCCGGGCAAGCATCCCAGCGCATCGCGCGGAAAGGAAGGGTACATACATTGTTATACCACGACGCACCCGGTTGACGGTAACGGAAAAGAAGACACGGAGGATGTGATAGTGAAAATCCGTTTGCGTTATTTTGACAAGGCGGAGGGTGATACGCTACGTGATTATATTCACGAAGCGGTTGAAAAGACACAGGTTGCTTATCCTTTTGTTGGTGTTGTCGTTTCGGACGAGGTCTTGCAATACGAGAATGTGGCTTACACTCTTTGGAAAGGCACTGAAGAACTGATATGCAACGCAGCCCGCAAGGTGGGAATGGACATGCAGCCGCAGTCAGTCCGAGGAGGTACAACCGCGGCGATGATTGTAGCGGCAAAAGGTTTGAACGGCGGTGCTAATATTTACAGCGGACAGAATAACTCGCATTCGAAAAAAGAATGGGTGTGCTTGGAGGACATGTCGGATATTGTGATGCTTGTACATCAGATAATAGACGACCTTGTTTCATTCGACAAATAATGAACTTTTTTGTTGCTTTTGCATAAGAGTAGGAAAAAGAAACTCATGTTATACAACGACAACCGCCGGAATATTGCATTCCGGCGGCTGCCGTTTCTTTATGTTTCTTCTTAATCAGAACAGCGTCAGCGAGTACAGGTAGACGACTGATGCGGGCATCGCCATCAGTGAAGAGTCGAAGCGGTCGAGCATTCCGCCGTGGCCGGGCAGTATGTTTCCGCTGTCCTTTATGCCGAGGGTACGCTTGAAAAGGGACTCTACGAGGTCGCCCCATGTGCCGAACACCACTACGACAAGCCCCAGACCCATCCATTGGATGACAGTAAGCCCCGTGTCGGAGTTAAGCCCGGCCTCGTAGCTTCCTATGAGATAGGCCACGATTAGCACTATTATGCCGCCGCCGATAGAGCCTTCCCAGCTCTTGCCCGGCGATATGCGCGGAAACAACTTGTGCCGTCCGAGGAGTGAACCGGTGCAGTATGCCCCCGTGTCATTCGCCCAAAGGAAGATGAAAACGCAGAGTGGCACGAGGTAGTTGAATACCACTTCGCCGCTCTCTGTCGCGTTGAACGCCAGCACGTTGATGGTGGAGAAGGGCAGGGCGATGTACATCTGTCCGAGCATGGTGTACGCCCAGTCGTTGATTGCGTTCTCCGTCTTGGCGTAAAGCTCGCTGATGAAGAGGTATACGAGCGTCAGCAGGTAGGGAATGAACACCGCGCCGGTGGGTGTCATGCCGCTGCAAAAGCCGCCGACGGCAAAGAAGAAGTACACTCCGGCTATGGTGCTGATGAAGCGGTTTACCTGTACGCCCTTCACATCGTTCACCAATCCGCTGTATTCCCATATCGTAAGGCCGGTAACCAAGGCGAAAAGAACCTCCATCGCCACTGGTTTCATAAAGCTGACAACGATGGCCGCTACGAAAATCACACCCGTGATGCTTCTTACAATGAGGTTTTTCATATTATTGGGTTTTATTGTTTTTAGTGAAGTTAAAGAATTTACAGAAGTTATAGAAGTTAAAGCCATTACCTCTTATTGTTTGAAAGGCATACACATTTGGCTTTAACTTCTATAACTTCTGTAAATTCTTTAACTTCTTTCTTCAGCTTTCTCTCCGCTGTTTTCTGTAACGGCGTTCGCTTCGTTGCTGTCGGCAGCGGTCTGGCTGTCGCCTTTTCCGTCTTCGGTTTCAGGCTCGTTGTCGCCCTGGTTTTCCATTATTTCCTCTGAACGGCTTACCCACGGGCGCTTGCCGAAGATTTTTTCAACGTCTTCGGCGAAGATAACCTCGCGCTCAAGCAGCAGTTCGGCCAGCTTGTTGTGCCCTTCCTTGTGCTCAAGTAGCAAGTCTTTGGCGCGTTGGTATTGTTCGCTTATCATGCTTAACACTTCGTCGTCCATGATTTTCGCCGTCGTTTCGGAGTATGGTTTCTGGAAGTTGTACTCGTTGTTGTTGTAATAACAGATGTTGGGCAGCCTGTCGCTCATGCCTGCGTAGGCTATCATGCCGTAGGCACTCTTTGTCACACGCTCCAAGTCGTTCATCGCTCCGGTGGATATGTGGCCGACAAACAGTTCCTCGGCGGCGCGTCCTCCAAGCGTGGCGCACATCTCGTCGAGCATCTCTTCCTTGGTGGTTATCTGGCGTTCTTCGGGCATATACCACGCCGCACCGAGCACGCGGCCACGCGGAACGATTGATACCTTAACCAAGGGGTTGGCGTGTTCGAGGAACCAAGATATTGTAGCGTGTCCCGCTTCGTGCAGGGCTATTGTGCGGCGTTCGCCTTCCGTCATTACTTTCGTCTTCTTTTCAAGTCCGCCGATGATGCGGTCTACAGCGTCAAGGAAGTCCTGGCGGCCTACGTGTGTCTTGTTGTGGCGCGCCGCGATGAGTGCCGCCTCATTGCATACGTTGGCGATGTCGGCGCCGGAGAAGCCCGGAGTCTGCCGTGCCAGCATGTCGACGTCGACGCTTTCGTCAATCTTTACCGGCTTCAGATGCACCTTGAAGATTTCCTTGCGCTCGTTAAGGTCGGGCAGGTCTACGTTTATCTGCCTGTCGAAACGTCCTGCGCGGAGCAGCGCGGAGTCAAGCATGTCGGCGCGGTTTGTGGCTGCGAGTATGATGACACCGCTGTTTGTGCCGAAGCCGTCCATCTCTGTTAGCAGGGCGTTGAGCGTGTTCTCGCGCTCGTCGTTGCCTCCCATTGCGGGGTTTTTGCTGCGTGCGCGGCCTACGGCGTCAATCTCGTCGATGAAAATGATGCACGGTGACTTTTCTTTTGCCTGCCGGAAGAGGTCGCGCACACGGCTTGCGCCCACGCCGACAAACATCTCGACGAAGTCGGAACCGCTCATGGAGAAGAACGGTACGCCTGCTTCGCCGGCCACAGCTTTAGCCAGCAGCGTCTTGCCTGTTCCCGGAGGGCCTACCAGCAGGGCGCCTTTGGGTATTTTGCCGCCAAGGTCGGTGTATTTCTTAGGATTTTTCAGGAAGTCCACTATTTCCTGAACTTCCTGTTTTGCGCCGGCTTGTCCGGCAACGTCCTTGAACGTAACGTTGATGTCGGCACCTTTCTCGTACATCTTCGCCTTGCTTTTGCCTACGTTGAAGACGCCGCCTGTGCCTCCGCCTCCACCTCCGCCCATGCGGCGCATGAAGTAAAGCCACAGGAAAATGAACAGCAGGATGGGGCCGAAGCTGAGCAGGATGCTGAACAAGTCGTTGCCGCGCTTGTTCTCATAGTTCAGCTGTCCTTTGAATTTTCCGGCTTTCTTTTCAGCCTCGACAAACGTCTCAACCTTGTCAACGCTGCCGAATTCGGTTGTTATGTAGGCGTTGTTGCCAACGTTTTTCACACCTTGTTTAAATACGTCGCGCGTGTTTTGAGGGTTTACATACATCTTCAAGGTGCTCTCGTCCTTGTTTATCACGATTTTTGAGGCGTAGCCCTTGTTCACGTAAGTCTTGAATTCGTCGTATGAAACTTTTTTGCTCGCGCTTCCGCCCACGGTGTCTCCGCCGAAGAAATACATAGCCATGAGGCCGAATAATACGAGCATGTAAATCCAGCTCATGCTGAATTTAGGCTTCTTGTTGTTCTTATCTTGTTCCATTTTGTCCATAGATGTTTTGCTGTAAAGAACTCTTTACAACTTGGTGTGTACCGTATGGCGTCAGTCAATGTCGGGAATTCTTGTCAATTTCGCATCTTCCCAAAGGTTTTCCAGATTGTAGAACTCCCTTGTTTCGGGCAGAAAGACATGCACCATCACGTCCGTATAGTCCATCGCGACCCAATGCGCGTGTGTAAGTCCAACCGTGTGTACCGGTTTCTCGCCGGCTTCAACCCTTGCCGTCTCTTCAACGGAATCGGCTATGGCTTCGACCTGTGAGGGCGAATTGCCCTGGCAGATGATGAAATAACGGCATATCGAGCCCTCGATGCCGTTCAGGTCGGCGATGATGATGTTTGAGCCTTTCTTTTCTTGAATGCCTTTTGTTATTGTCTCGACTAATTTTTTTACTTGTTCCATTAAGAAATGAAATGTTGTTAATGCAAGATATCGGCGTGCAGACCAGTTGTGGAGCAGTAGCTTCCATGCCTGGCCGTCACACCGTTTTTTTATTATGCAAAGGTACACGGATTTATTGTAAAACAATGACAAAGCACTGTTATTTTGAGTTTTTTTAGAAAAATCTTGGACAAAATGTTGCCGTTTCAAAAAAAATATATACCTTTGCACTCGCAAAACACCAGTTAACGGAAGTTTAATAGCTGGTTAAGCATTGGGATATGGTGTAATGGTAACACTACAGATTCTGGTCCTGTCATTCCTGGTTCGAATCCGGGTATCCCAACAAAGACAAGGCATCTTGGTTTCAAGATGCCTTTTTTGTTGGCTCATTGGTGACAATACCGTGACAGTAAACGGGTTTTAATGTCACATCCTAAAGCGTTGATAGACAGCTGGTTACCGCGAAATGTGACAATAAACACGCTTTTCCAAAAAACATCTTATAGCTGTATGCAGTGCAATATGTCGCCTTTTGCGTTGTAAAAGGTCGTCTTTTGGCGTGTGAAAGGCCGTCTTTTGCAATGCGTTTCATGGCCTTTTATACGACGGAAGGGCACACGCCATTGTGTGGTTTGAATGTAGTTCTGTTGTTTGTATTCAAATCTTTCATATCGATGCCTGGTATTTGGTAAGCTGGTTTGCCAGGCGGTGGAAGATGTCCGTGCATGAAAATGGGTGCGGCAAGGCGCATTTCATATTAGCATTTTGCCTGCATGTTTGATAATTGTACTAACGTTTCTTGCACTGTTCGTACCATTCGAGAAGCAGGCCGCGCGGCACTCCGTGGCTTACTGCTGCGTCGAGGGCTTTCTTTGCCTCGCTTCTGCGTCCTTGCATGATGAGGATTTCCACCTTTGATACTGTGTAGTCTTTGTTGCCGGGGTCGCGTTTCAGTGCCTCGTCGAAGTCGAAGAGGGCGGTGTCATACATCTTCATATCCTTTTCCAGTTCGGCTCTGGCGGCATAGGCTACGGCATTGTCTGGGTGGATTTCAATCAGGTTGTTAAGTTGGTCGAGCGCACTGTTGGGGCTTTCCAGCTTTATGTAAGTATAAGCCAGCCCCAACCTGGCCTCCGCATTGTCGGGCGACAGGCTTAGAAATCTCTCGTAATCGTTTTTCGCAAGTTCGTAGCGGCGCAGGTTGTTGTTGGCATATGCCCGGTAATACAGGGCCGAGAGGTTGTTCTTGTCTTTCTCAAGAACTTGTCCGCATGCGTCGATTGCGTCATTCCATTCAAGCAGTTGCAAGTTTACCGCTGCCTTGCTTAACAGCAGGCGGATAGAGTTCGGTTCGAGTGTAAGCTGCTTGTTCACAACTTCAAGCGAGTCGCGCCATTGTTTGAGCGACTGTGCCGTGGCTGTCGAGGTTATTGATAGGATGATTAACAATGACGCGATGTGCTTCATAAAAATGTAGTTTTTTTGACAATTAAGAATTAAGAGTTAAGAATTAAGAAAATGGTTATGCAATATTTCACGACGTTTTTCTTAATTCTTAACTCTTAATTCTTAATTATTTTCAGTTTTCAGCGTCTATGGCCTTGATTTTCTCGCGTACAAGGTTCATGTCGTCTTTCAGCTTTTGCACCTTGCGGTTCATCTCGTCAATGAGCGAGTTGCCTTTTTTGCTTGACGCGTTGAGGAAGCCCATGTTGTTTTCGTATGTCTGGATTTCCTGCTTCAGCTGTTCGTAGCGGCGCATCAGGCGTGCACGTTCGTTGTCAAGCGCGTCTACGCCTTTCTCTGCCACGTTCTTCAGATTGCTCTTGAACTTGTCCAAACGGCGGCGCGCCGTCGTTATGTTCAGCTCCTTGTAGAGCCTGCCGAGTATGTCGTGGTATTCTTTGTAAACGTTGTCTTTCTCTTTGAACGGCACGTGTCCGACGGCGTTGTATTGTTCGACGAGTTCGCGTACCTTTTCCTGTATGTCATCTTCGGCATCGTCAGCCAGCTTCTTCAGCTGGGCTATGATGTCGCGTTTCTTTTCAAGGTTTGCGCGTTCCTCAGTGCGTGTGCCGGCGTTTGCATTGTTGCGTGCGTCGAAAAAGTGGTTGCATGCCGTGAGAAAATCGTTCCACAGCTTGTCGCCGAGTTTCTTTGGCACCATGCCAATGGTCTTCCATTCTTTCTGAAGGGCTACGAGTTTGTCGCTGGTAGCTTTCCAGTCGGTGCTGTCTTGAAGTGCCTGCGCCTGCTCTACGAGAGCCTTTTTCTTCTCAGCATTTTCCGCAAACTTCTGCTTCAAATCCTTAAAGAACTCTGCCTTTTTACCGAAAAAGTCGTCGCATGCCGAGCGGAAACGCTCGAAAATCTTGACGTTCATCTTCTGAGGGGCGAAGCCTATGGTCTTCCATTCTGCCTGGATGGCGATTATTTCCTTGGTCTTCTTGTCCCAGTCGCCTGCATTCTTGACCTCTTCTTTCGCTATTTCTTCAACCTTTTCGCATAGGGCGGTTTTCTTTTCAAGGTTTTCTTCCTCTTTTGAGCGCAGTTCCTCGAAATGCTGCTGGTGGCGTTTGTTTATTACGGTAGATGCCGCCTTGAAGCGCGCCCACATGTCTTCGCGCTGCTCTTTTGCAACAGGGCCTGTCTCGCGGTATTCCTGATGCAGCTTCTGCAACTGGTGGAAAGCGCTTATGACATCGCTTTCGTCGGCCAGTTTTTCGGCCGCCTCGCATAAATGTGTCTTTATTTCGAGGTTTTTCTTGAAGTCGTATTCGCGTGCTTCGTTGTTCAGTTTTAGCAGGTCGTAGTATTGTTCAACGTACAGCTGGTAGTTGCGCCACAGTTCGTTGGCTTTTTCCGCCGGGACGAGTTTGATCTCCTTCCATTCTTGTTGGAGCTTCTTGAAGTCCTGATACGACTTGTTCGCCTCTTCGGGCGATGTCGCCATAGCCTTTATTTTTTCTATGATGTCGAGTTTCTTCTTCAGGTTTTCCTGCTTCAGCCGTTCCTGTTCGAGGAAGATTTTAGCGCGTTTTTCCTTGATGACGCTCATCTCCGCCTTGAATTCGTTTTCATATTCATCGGGCGTGACCTTGTAGTTTTCCGGGTCGCCGCCGGCTTCTACGTAGGCTTTCATGTCCGCTTCCCTCTCGGCGAAGTGCAGTTTGTAGAATATTGTCTTCAGGTATTCCACTTCGTCTTTTTGTGGGTCGTCATCGCTGTGGGCTATTTCTTTTAGCCTTTCAATAACTTCTTTCTTCGTCTTGTACACCTTCTTGGGCTCTGGTGCTTCTCCGGCTGCCGCGTCGATGTCGCCGGCAGCCGTATCGACAGGAGCTTCGGCTGGTTCGCTGACGGTTGTGTCGGTTGTGTCGGTGTCAGTCTTTACACTGTTGTCGGCCGGAGCCATGTTCAGTTCTTCTGTCTTCTCTTGACCGAGAGTGTTTTCTTGAGAGTCCATCATTCTAACTTTTTTATTAGTTAATGAATCGGTTTTCCATGTTCTTTTATAGGTGTGCAAACTTATATAAAATAATTGTAAACGCCTAAAATATTTTTGAAAAACTTGTCTTTTCGTGACTAAATGAGACGTTTATGACGGAAAATCCACCATGAAATGCCTGAAATCAGCACTGACACTACTATCGCGATGAGGAAGCCGAACTTGTTGGTTTCCATGCCGTTTACCAGGTTCATTCCGAAGATGCTTGATATGAGCGTGGGGAACATCAGTATAATCGACACCGAGGTGAGCGTTCGCATTACGGTGTTCATGTTGTTGTTGATGATGCTCGAGTATGTGTCCATCGTCGATTCGAGGATGTCAGAGTATATGTTTGTTGTCTCCCGCGCCTGGCTCATCTCGATGTTTACGTCCTCGATTAGGTCTGCGTCAAGTTCGTCCACCTGCAACTTGAACTTCAGTTTGGCAAGAAGGTTCTCGTTGCCGCGGATTGACGTGATGAAATATGTCAGCGAGTCTTGTAGGCGCGACAGGCCGATTAGCGACTCGTTGTTCACTTCGCGGTCGAGGTTGCGCTTGGCTTTCTCTATCAGGTTGTTGATTTGCTTCAACCGTTTCAGGTACCATACGGCCGACGACAGGAACAGCCGGAATATCATGTCCACGTAGTCGGTGAAGCCTTCGCCGCGCTTTTGCTGGTAGCTTACGAAGTCAATCATCATGTTCGTCTCGTGGAAGCACACCGTGATGGTTACGTCGCGCTTGTGTATGATGCCGAGCGGCACGGTGGTGTACGGCGTGCGCGAGCGTACCTCCTTGACGAACGGGATACGAAGGATGATTAGCATCCATCCGTCGTCGTACTCGTAGCGGGCGCGCTCGTCGTTGTCGCTGATGTCGGAAAGGAAATAATCGGGAATCTTGAATTCTTCTTCAAGAAGACGCTGGTCGTCTTCCGTAGGACATGTCACTTGTATCCAGCAGTTCGGCTCCCACTGGCCAATCTGCTTCAAACCTTTGTTGGTGTTCCAGTATGTTCTCATTTGCTAATCCTCCGAAAATGTTACGCTTGGTGGGAAGACCGCTCCTGAGAGACATGCCTCCTCACTTTACAGGTTCATCTTTTCCGCGTGATAGTCGTCCATATAAGTTTTGAATTTCCGTTTTGCGCTGCAAAGATAGTGCAAAATTTCGGTTAAGCGAAGTGAAAGGGAAACTTTTTCACTTTCATGAGCGTGAGAAATTTATCAAAACCGAGTGAAACGCAAAATAAAACGGTTGAAAATAGTTTTAATTTTGCATTTTCTGGATAGCTGTATTGCAGCCTTTTTCAAAAAGGGTTATGGCTGGCTGTTTTGTAAAAGGTGATCTTTTACAAGCTAAAAGGCTATCAATTGCACGCTAAAAGGCCACCTTTTGCATGATAAAAGATGGCCTTTTGTATTGCGTTGTGTATCAAGTGGTTACACGTACAACCTGTCAAACAGTTCCAATTGTTTTGGATGGATTTGTGGTTTTTCGTTTTTCGGCGTATCGCAAGAACTGAGTTCCCCTTCAATTGCATATTTATTGTCAGGGTCGGTGATGCCGGCGACCGACCTTGCAATGTGCCACATGAACACAGGAGGCACGGCGTTGCCTATCGCCCGGTATTTTCTGCAATCGCTTACGGATGAGAAATCGAACGTGTCTGGAAACGATTGTATTCTTGCGCATTCATCAGGAGTTAGCCTCCTGTACCTTTCGTGTATCTTCAATACGGGGTCGGTGGAGTTCAGGCTGACCTTTGCAAGGTGCGCGCTTATCGTGTTGCAGGGTTCGTTTACGTTCTGGGCACGCCCCTTATTCATCTTTTCTTTAACCAGAAGCATACCTTTTACGGCCTTGTCGCTGAAGAACCACTTGTCGTTTTTGTCTGCATCGGGGTCAAGGACTTCCTTCAATGCAACCTTTGTCTGTGCTGTGACAGGTGTCGGGAAATCAAATTTTTCATAGTCGCCGGCATCTCTGAAGCCAACGATAATTACGCGTTCACGCTTCTGTGGCACACCGTAGTCTGACGTGTTGAACAGTTTGAACTTGACATTGTATCCGGCATTGCCGAACTCTTTTATTATCAATGGGAATGCTTTTCTTTTGTTTGCTGACAACAGTCCTTTTACATTCTCTGCTATGAAAGCCCTCGGCTTTTTTGCCTTGAGTATTTTCACCATTTCGAAAAACAGCATTCCCCTCTCGTCTTTATAGCCAAGACGGGGAGGGTTTTGTGCCGATATGGAGAAAGACTGGCAGGGGAAGCCTCCAGTCAGGATGTCGAAATCAGGCAAGCTGTCAATGTCTATTGTGCGTACATCTTTTATTTCGCACTTGTGTCTGAAGTTGCTGTTGTATATTTTAGTGCAATATGGGTCGTTGTCAACGGCATATACAATGTCGAACGGCAGTTCCGGGTATTGGCTTCCCAAATAACTGAAACCGCCGGTCATGCCATAATCCATGCCTCCGCAGCCGCAAAACAGTGAAACGACTTTCATTCTTGCCATATCAAAAGCTTTGTTTTTTCACATTCGGACACGTTGAAACTTATCTCCGCACCGTTCCTCGGTGTCATGCTTATCTTGTCTTTTTTATACATCCCGACCGGGTTCTGGAGAATGTAAACAACCATCTCTTTCCTTGAAATCATAAGTCTGTAAACAAAATAACGGTCGTTAAGCGTGCTTGCCGTATCCCATTCATTGGGTGTCATGTGGAAAGAGTAAAAGTTGATAGGCTTGTTGCTGACGGTTGTTTTTACCTCGATATATCTTTTCCTTTGGTCAAGCTCTACACTTTGGATATCGTATCCTACGGCAAGTGCTGTCGGTATTTTCTTTATAAGGTGCAGCAAGTCTTCGCGTCCGCCCTCTTTTACACGTACTTTCTCGTGCCCGATTATTAATGTTTCGCCTAAGTCGCCGATTTCTTTCGTGCTCGACGAGTTGATGACTTCCTCTATCTTCTTTGTTATAAGTTGCAGATAGTCTGGCTCGTTCCATTCTTCTTGGACGTAGTTGCCAATGTCTGTATTGAATAATTTAGAGTCAAGTCCTGTGTTTACGTATTCAAACCATTGCGGCTCAATTGAAGCGATGGCTTTAATGTCGGCATTTCTGCCATAGGCATTGTCGTAGTCATGAAAGCTCTCCTTGCTGTTTATGATTGCCAATATTGTTTCATTCTCGGCTCTGTTGAGATAATAATAGTTGTGGCTTTCCCTTAAAAGGTTAGCCAACACCATGTAGTCGAGAATGTCGCCGGCATACCTTATGATATCTCCGGCCGACTGATATCGTATCTTCTGCTGGCGGTTGCTCACGATGAGGTCTATGACTTCTCTTACATTTCTGTTGTCTCTCGTCACCCTTAAATCGTTGAATATGCAATGCGTGGCCTCGGCCTTGCTTATGCCGAGCGGTTTGCCGGTGTATTCGTCGGCTTCATGCAGCAGTTTCAGGATATATTGTGCCGGCTTGAATCTTATTCCGGCATCGATCATTTCTTTTGCATATTTGGCCTTGATGTGCCCTCCCGGATATTGGAATTTCAGCAAGAAGAACTTGAAGAACTGTATAAGGTCTCCGCTTGAAGCCAGAAATTCCGCAATGTTTCCTGTCTTTGTGGTGCCTTTTGCCTTGTCTTCAATGTAGAAACCGAACAGCGCCGCTATTTCCGTCCGCCAGTTTTGTATAGTCTTGTCAGTAGCGGTTTCGTTTCCGGGATAAATCCTTATCGCCTCCGATACACTCTTATTATATTCTTTTATCGGCGCTTCGCCAATGTTGTTGCATACGTTCGCCATGTAGAACAGTACGTTCTCAACATCGTTTTTGAATCTTGGACGCACATGATGGAGCCTGAAATAATATTCTTCAGGCACTTCGTAGGTGTCTTTTTGCACGTTTCTGTCGGGGGTGGCGGTTATTGTCTTATTGTCTAAATGTTCTGCAAGTCTTGTTGCAATGGCTTTTGCCAACAGTGGCGGAACGGCGTTTCCTACCTGCTTGTATTGGCTTGTTTTGCTGCATTTGAATATGAAACTGTCAGGGAACGACTGTATCCGTGCCGATTCCCTTACCGTAGGGATGCGGTTGTATTGGTAATGGAAGTGGTGCCTGTGCCCTGTGTCTATGGTCATGCTGGGCTTTTTGCTGTTTATGCGCGTCCAGGCAATGTGTACTTTCCTTGTTTGTTGCAGGTCTTGCGGCAGGTCTTTATAGTTTCCCCCGTCAGGTACGAGGGCTATGATGTCTTTTGTTTTCTGCTCATGTTCGGTCACGTCATGGTTGTGTATGCCAAGGCTTCCGGCTCGCATGAATTCCTGATACGCGCTTTTCGGAGCCGACGTATAGTCCTCTCCGTCTGCCAATGAATGTTCGGGCAGGTCAGAAAGGGCCTCCCATGATGTTACTTTGGGGCTTTGCAACTTGTCGGGAAAGATGTATTCTTTACCGTCTATCATTCCGACGAATACCGCCCTGCGGCGGTTTTGGGGCACTCCGTAATCTGAGGCGGTGAGCACTTTGTGGACGACTTTATAGCCTAACCCCTCGAAGTCGCTGACAATGGCATCTTTTATAACCCCGTTTCCTATGCTTAGGATGTTGGGCACGTTCTCCATTACGAACGCTTTGGGTGAGAATGTCTTGACAAATTCCACAAAGCTTTTGTACAGGCGGTTGCGCGTGTCGTTGACATCGCGTTTCCCCGCGACGGAAAATCCTTGGCATGGAGGGCCGCCGATGATGACGTCTACATCATGTATTCCGTACCGTTCTTTTATCTCTGACGGATTTAATGCCGAAATGTCGGCGCATAGGGTTCTTGCTCCGGGGCGGTTGAATGTGTATGTTGACAGCGCGTCCTGCCAGTTGTCAATGGCCAAAAGACTCTCGTAGCCTGCCATTTCAAAACCCAATGACAGTCCGCCGCACCCGGAAAAAAGGTCTATGAATGTATGTCTTGTTTTACTGTTGTACATGATTGAACGTTCTTGCAAAGGTAATTTAAAGTTGTCAAAGCAACAAGATATTCGTGATTTATTTTTTTCTGGTGTTTGATTGAGTATGTTCCTGACGTTGGAAAGTTTGCAGTCAGAAAACGTCCTGAAACCAACGTCTTTACAATATACCGCAAATCGCATTGCAAAAAGCCGCCTTTCGCAGTGTGAAAGACGGCCTTTTAGCGTGCAAAACGTGGCCTTTTACAGGCGTGTTTGCAATGTGTTGACAGTCAAGAGGTTATGTGTAAAGCTTCATTTGCGTTGTTGTGGCGGTTTAATGGCTTGCAAATGTTCCTCAATATACGTATATTTTGTATTCGTTTATGCCGCCCGCGCCGCCGTTGACGGTGCATGGCAGGTATTCAAGTGCGCTTATTTCGTGTTCCGTTCCCATGTCGATTACGAGCAGGTTGGGCGCGGCCTTGCCCGGCGCGGTGCTCCAATAGGTTGACTCTTGCAGGTCGAACGCCTTGTCGCCGGTGTGGTTCCCACCGTCAATGTCTTCGCTGTCGGCGTATGATGTGCTCCAGTTGCTGCGGTCGATGCGCGTCCCATCTGCGCCTTTGGCGTAGACCTCGGCAATCGATACGGAGTTTCCGCCGCCGTGTGCATTGAGGCATTCAATGGCAATGTACCGTCCTTTGGCAGGCGATCCGAACCCTATTGTCTGCCATCCGCGCTTGTCTTCCATCCTGCCCGACGCTGCCAAGGCCGCCGTTTTCAGGTCGGGGCGGTTGCCGGAAGTGCCATTGCGCAGGTCGTTTTCAAGCTGTAGCTTGTCTAATTCGGGCTTGTCCTGTCCCCAAACCACGGCACGCCGCGGCCCGATAACGTCGAGCACGACTATCTCGTTGCGCCCTTCTTTCAGCCAGCAGCCCGGCACGTAGAGCGTCTGTTGCGGCCCTATGCTCCAGAAGCGGCCTATGGCGTGTCCGTTGACGTACACTTGCCCCTTGCCCCATGATTCCATGTTGAGGAACGTGTCGCCGGTTTTCTCAAGGTTGAAGTGGCCGCGGTAATATCCGGCAGGCTTCATGTCGTCGTCATTATAGGCTGGCATCTGCGTGCCGCATATCGTCATCCGCTCTTTTTCAGGCGTCTTGGCGTGTCCGCGTTCGGACGAGTCGTGACGGCTTTGCAGCATGAACGCCGCTTCCGCACGGGCGTAGTCGTCGGGTATGCGGAAGTGCGCCCAGCGGTCAAAGGTGTGTATCGCTTCGCATTTGTCGGTCTTTTCGATGAGCGTAACCTCTCCCGTCAGTCCCTTGCTGTCCTTTATCGCGCGCCCGAAGTTAATCCTTCCCATGCCTTCTACGAGTACTGCCAGTGTGGAATGTTTGGGTATCGGCGGCAGCGTTACCGACATTTCGCCTTTCAGGCGGTTCACCGTTCCGGCGTATTTGCCGTTTACGAACACCCTGCCATAGTCATGGCAGCCGTCCAGCAGAAGCGTGCCTGGCGCGTGGGTTTCGGGCAACTGGGCGCAGTATAGCATCTGTCCCCAGCCCATGTCCATGTCTTCAAACGTGCGCAGGCCGCCAACATAGATGCTGTCTGTGCCCAACATAAGCTGCGCGTGTTCGCTGAGCGTCACCTCGGGTATGGTTATCAGCGGTGCGGCTGGCTGCGGAATGTCGGGCAGGGGGCTGTCGGCGTATTTCCGCATGGCGTCGCGCAGCTTGTAAAACTTCTCCGTAGGCCGTCCGTATTCATTGACGGGAGCGTCGTAGTCGTATGAAGTCACGTCGGGAGCGAAGCCCGGCGAGTTTGCTCCGGCCCAGTGTCCGAACGACGTTCCGCCGTGAGTCATGTACAGAGAGAACGATATTCCTTTAGACAACATCTCGTCAATTCCGGCCACCATGTCGTCTGCCGGGCGCGTCTCATGCCGTGCTCCCCACTTGTCAAACCAACCACTCCAGAACTCGGAGCACATCAGCGGCGATGTGGGTCGCAGCTCGCGGAGGCGGCTGAACTGGTCGTCGATGTTGGAGCCGGTGCCGAAGTTCATCGTCCAAACAAGGTCGTCAAGGCCGTTTTTGGTAAAGTTGCTCGCCCAGTCACACTGGAACAGCGTGACATCTCCGAACCCGGCGCGGCGCACAATGTCGCGTATCGCGCTGACGTAAGCCTTGTCCTCGCCGTAAGAACCATACTCGTTTTCAACCTGAACCATAATTATCGGGCCGCCGTTCTGTATCGTCAGCGGTGCAAGTTGCTTCCCTACTTCGTTCATGAACAGACTGACGCGCTCCATGAAGTAAGGGTCTTGCTCGCGCAGGCGTATGTCTTTTTTCTTGAGAAGCCACCAGGGAAGGCCGCCCATTTCCCATTCGGCGCAGACGTATGGGCCGGGACGCACGATTACATACATCCCGTTCTTCTGCGCAAGGCGGCAAAACTCGGCGATGTCGTTCTGCCCCGTGAAGTCGAAAACGCCTTCGCGCTGCTCGTGCAGGTTCCAGAACACATACATGCAGATGGTGTTCATGCCCAACGCACGGCACATCCTGATGCGGTGTTCCCAGTATTCGCGCGGTATTCTGGGGTAATGTAGCTCGGCGGCTTTTACTATAAAGGGCTTGCCGTCGAGCAGGAATGTACCGTTGCCTACGGTGAACGTGCCGCCGTTTTGCGGCGCGCTGTATGTCGCAAGGCCGACAGCCAGTGCGGCTGCGACGACGAGCTGACGTAAGAATGATGCTTTTCCCATGGCCTTGATGTTGTGTATTGTCGTGTTACAGTTGCGTGCATGGTGCTCATGCGCGCGTTCCTTACTATCTTAAATGATGTGCAAAGGTAAGTGTTTTCCGGCAAAACGGCAAGTATGCCTGGCTTTTAAGGACGGTTGTACAGCTCTTTTCCGTTGAACCAACGCGACAGTTTCAGCCTGTCCATGACGTAAGCCACGGCAAGACTGCCTGCCAGTACGAACGCGACGGAGAACAAGGTGTAGAGCGTTGCGCTGCCGTCGAAGGCGAAGACGGGGACAAACTGCTTGGCGACGATTGTGAACATGGGCGAGAATAGGAGTATTGCGAGCGTGTTGGAGCCGATGAAGCAGGCGGCGCGTTTCACCTTGTCATGCAGCAGGCCGTATATTCCGAGCGCGACGCTTACTGCCAAATAGACCATGGCGACGCCCGTCAAAGAGTCTTTGTGCATTTCCCCGGGGCTTACAATGCACAGCAATGCGAAGGGCAGGGCGGCCAGCAGCGACGGGCGGAACACTTGCAGGAACTTCAGTCCTGCTTGTCTTATAAGCACGCCGCCGAGGAAGTAGATGGCGTTGCCCATCTCTATGACGTGCAGCAGGCGCGCAGCCATGTAGAAGCACAAGCCCAGGAGGCACACGAACGACACCACACCGAGGCGAGGCCGCAGGCGGTTGGCGGCGTAATATATAATGTAGCTCACCATGAGAGTGTGCAAATACCAGTAAGGCCCGAGCGGATGCAGCAGCAGCTTTTCGACGAACAGGGCGGCTGTAAGGTTGTCGATGTGCTCGCGTATGGGCAGGACTGATGCCGAAACGACGTAGCCTGCCTCCATCACGGCGTATGGAATGAACAGCCATTTCAGCTTGGCGAGCATGTCGCCCGCGCCTTTGTCCATGTTGGCAAGATAGCCGGAGATGAGCAGGAACACGGGCATGTGGAACGTGTAGACCACCTGTTTTGCATAAGGATACTTGTCGCCGACGTAGACTAAATGGAAAATCACCATCAGGACGATGAACACACATTTCAGGTAGTCTATTTCCTTTACGCGGTTTTTCATGGTGTTTGTCAGATTGTTTTTTGTCGTTAACTTCTGTTGTTGGGCTTGAATATCCTGCGTTTCATCGATGCAAAGTTAATGTTTTTGCATGTTATGCGGAGCGTCATGCCGCCGTTTTTTATGATATTTTACGTAAATTGGAAGACTGGTGTTTTCTGGAGGGTTTGCAAAAGACGGCCTTTTGCGTTCCAAAAGGCCGTCTTTTACACGCCAAAAGGTGGCCTTTTGCATGGTAAAAGGCCACCTTTTGGAAAACCACCTGAAATCAACCTGTAGCCAGTCTTGTGCCCATTGGCCTTGAATGCCTTGTAAGCCTTATGGCAAAGGCGTGCCGGGCTTCGTTGCTTTGGAGTGGTTCTGGTGAATGGTTGCTGTTCTTAGTCGGGCAGAATGGCTACTGACACCGGTGCATAGTCTCCCGGACTGAAGCGGCGCAGGCCGCGTGAAGCCGTTGCGGTTGTGCTGAAACGTGTCGTGCCTCCGAAGTTGTAGAGCTGTCCGCCCACGCATTCGGTTGCGCCATACCAGCTGAATGTGCCCAGCATGCGCAGTGGTTCGGGAGTGCCGTCGCCCACGGTATAGCGCGTTACCGTAGTGCCGTTGAAGGCGTATATGCAGCCGTCGGCTACGCCGATGAAGCTTAGTTGTGGGTTGAGAGAGTCTGCCGGGGCGCAGTCTGTTGGCTCAAGTGCGCCGCCTTTCACGGCGTATGCCGTGTGGAAAAGGTCGTCCATGAGCCATGTGGTGCCGTCGCCGTCGTGCGTAACGGCCACGTCACCGAAATATTCGCCGTGCTCGTTGCTGCCTTCGAGGGTTGCTGTCGGGTTGCCGTCGGAATCAAGACCGAGGGTATAAGTTTCTATGGCAGAGCTTGTAACGGCGTAGAGCGTGTTGCCCTCAACGGCCGCCGCCACAGCCGGTGCTGTGCGTAGAGCCGCCGTGAGCCACTGTCCGCCGTCGAGGACGTACACCCCTTCCGCGCCGACTATCACGGGATTGCCGTCCCATACCGCGCCTGCGCCGCTTTCGGGAATGTCGGCGTAAGCCGTCTCTTCACCCGTTACGGTGTTGTAAGAACGGAATTCGTAGCTCGGTGTGGTCTGCTGGTAGCCGGTGTCAGTCTGCTTGATAATGCCGCCTCCGTAGTAAATCACGTTGCCGTCGGTGAAGTGCAGGCCGGCAGAACCCTCGTTGCCGAGTTGCCCGAGGTCGTTGAACACGACGTTCTGTTTCACCCGGAGCGTGTTGACCGACTGCTCTCCGGCTATGGCGAACTTGCCTTCGGCCACGCCATCGGCGTCAAGTATCACGTATGGATTGAACGTATAATACTTGCCTTGGCCTACATATTTGGGAGGGTCTTTTACCGGTACGGTGGCGTCGGGGTCGGTAAAAGAGAACGCCGAGCCTACAATCGTAAGCTCTTGCATCGAGCTTGTCGACTCGCGTCCGTTGTAAATCTCGACGTATACGCCGCCGTCCTTATAATACGCTGCCGTAAGCACTACGCCGGGTGCCTCGTCCTTGGTGTTTGCAGGCTGGCGTACCACGATTTGCATGGAGTCGGCCGAGGCTCTTGTACCGGGTGCTTCGCCGAAGCGGATATAGCCTATACGCTCCTTGTCGGTAAGGTTTTTCGCCGCGATAACCTGCACGCTCTCGCCGCCTTTGCCGCCCATCTGCGACAGTTGCAGCCAGTCGGCGCTCGATGTGGCCTCCCACGGCTCGGCTATCGGTACGGTTACGGCCTTCTGTTCGCCGTCAGACGACAGCTGGAACACGTCTTCGTCCACGGGCGGAGGCGTAGGGTCGGGGCCTGTGCCGCCGCCTTCGTCGTCGCTGCATGCGGTGAATGCCAGCATGGCAAACAGCCCTGCAGCCATCAGTGACAATCTTCTTAACTTCTTCATGGCTGTATGTGTTTTATTTGTCAGTACTTTATTTTTGCAAATAAAACACCTTTTTTAAGAATAACAATAACGGTTTTCCGTTATTTTTTACGCAAGCTTGACGCAATCGGACGCTTATTTGCATTAGGCTTTGCAACCTGTTGGAAACCAATGCGTTATCAACTGCCGTGCAAAAGGCCGTGTTTTAGCGTGCAAAACATGGTCTTTTACACGCTAAAAGGCCGCCTTTCCATGAGCGAAAGACGGCCTTTTGCAAAACGTTTAGGCATGAGCCTCAATGTCATTTCTCTGGTATCTCTTCCAAAGTCTTGACCAGCAGGTCCCAGAACTTTGTCGTTGAAGGCCAGTGGGCACGTTCGCTCGGGGTGTGGGGCGACTGCAGCGTCGGGCCGAACGAGCAGATGTCAAGACCCGGATACTTTGAAAGTATGATGCTGCACTCCAGTCCTGCATGTACGACTTGCACCGTAGGCTCGTTGCCGAAGAGGTCGTTGTATATCTTGCGCATGCGCTTTATAAGCTCGCTCTTTGTGTTCGGGTCCCATCCGCCGTAAGCTCCGCTGAACTCAACTTTCATTCCTGCCATGTTGAAACAGCTTTCGAGCGATGTGGCCAGCTCGTCTTTCTTCGTCTCGCTTGAGCTGCGCGCCAGGATTTTCACTGCCGCCTTGCCGCCTTCGATGTCAACGATAGCGAGGTTTGATGATGTCTCCACGATGCCGGGTATTGACGGGATGTAACGCCATACGCCGTCGTGCGCCGCGTAGATGGCGTCAACGAGGTTGTCCTGTATCTCCTGCGGCACGACGTTTGCAGGCAGTTCAACGTCTTCAATGACGACTTCGATATTGTCCTCGATGTCCTTGTACTCGTCGTTGAACGTCTCGCGGTAGTTGTTTACAATCTCTTCAAGGTCGGCCTTGTTCTCCTTCGGCAGCGTGAGAACAGCCTCGGCTTCGCGCGGAATGGCGTTGCGCATGTTGCCTCCATGCCATGAAGCGAGGCGCGCCTCGTCGTCGGCGATGGCCTCGCGGATGATGCGCACGAGCATCTTATTGGCGTTTCCGCGGCCTGCTGAGATTTCAAGTCCGGAGTGTCCGCCCTTCAGTCCCTTTATGGTTATGCGCACGGCGATGTCATCCTTGTCGCTTTCCTCTTCCTTATATTCCAACGTTGCGGTGATGTCAACGCCTCCGGCGCTGCCTATAATGAGTTCGCCCTCTTCCTCGGTGTCGAGGTTGAGCAGTATTTCTCCTTCCAATTCACCGGCTGGAAGGCCGTTTGCGCCGTACATGCCGGTTTCCTCGTCGGCAGTGATAAGCGCCTCGATGGGTCCGTGCTTCAGGTCTTTGGCCTCCATGACGGCCATGATTGCAGCCACTCCGAGGCCGTCGTCAGCACCGAGAGTTGTGCCCTTTGCCTTCACCCAGTCACCGTCGATGTAGGTCTGTATGGGGTCGGTCTCGAAGTTATGGGTGCTGTCTTTCTCCTTCTGCGGCACCATGTCCATGTGTGCTTGCAGTATGGTGGTCTTGCGGTTCTCCATGCCCGGTGTGGCAGGTTTGCGCATAACGATGTTCTCTGCTTCGTCCTTGAATGCTTCTACGCCAATGTTCTTGGCGAAGTCGAGCAGGAATTGCTGTACCTTTTCAAGGTGTCCCGACGGACGCGGAACTTGTGTCAGTGCGTAGAAGTTTCTCCAGATGCACTCCGGTTTCAGGTTTTTGATTTCACTCATAGTAACTAAATATTTAAAGGTTCGTACTATTTTAGTTAAGAATTAAGAGTTAAGAATTAAGAAAAATACCATTGTTTGTCGTCTTTTCAGTAAGTCAGTATGGCATGTTTTCTTAATTCTTAATTCTTAACTCTTAATTAATTTTCTTGTGAAAGCCAGCGCAACCCAGCTGTATATGCCGAGAGCCACGACGAGCAGGGTCTGCACGGAGTGGACTATCAGCACGAAGTAGAGGGCGTTGTTGTCGGCCACGCCGTAGAGTATGAGCATGGTCTTTACGGCGAAATGCCACGGCCCGGCCCCGTTGGGGGTGGGAACTATTACGGCGATGCTGCCTACGACGAACGTCACCAAGGCGCACTGGAGGCCGAGATGGGCGGTGAAGTCGAAGCAGAAGAACGTCAGGTAATAGTGCAGGAAGTAGCAAACCCAGATGGCAAGGGTGTAGATTATGAACAGGTGAACGTTCTTTACGCCTTTGAGCGACACCACTCCCTGCCATATTCCGCCTACGGTGGCTTTTACCTTATTGTATATTGAGAGCTTTTTCAGAAGGATGTGTAGCAACAGCAACGCGGCTACGGCACAGGCTGCGGTGACGATGTAGCCCGTGGTGGAGAACTTGCCGAGGATTGAGTCCATGCTCGTGCCCGTCTTGTTGAAGAACGTGGAGAACACCCTCATCTGCATGAAGAGTGTCAGCATGCACACGGCGGCCATGAGCAGCATGTCTATGGCACGTTCGGTTACAACCGTTCCGAGGGCTTTTGGAAACGAAACGTCGTCGTATCTCTTGAGCACTCCGCACCGCGTGAACTCGCCGATGCGCGGCACTACGAGGCTGGCCGCGTATGATAGGAACACCGCATGGACGGCCGTCGCCGTTCTCGGGCGTTCGCCTATAGGCTCAAGCGTCTGCCGCCAGCGCCATCCGCGGAACATCTGTGCCAGTATGCCGAAGGGGAAAGAAAGCAGCATCCACGTCCAGTCCATGCCGTGCAGCAGTATGTCATCGACGCTGCGGAAGTCGAAGTCGCGGTACATCCAATACAGGATGACACCTCCGAACAAGAGCGGAAGCAGTATTTTGACTGTATTGTTGACAATGGATGCAGTTTTCACGCTGTTGAGTGATTTTAATGCAAACTTACAATAAAAAATCCAAACGGCGGTATGTGTGGTTGTTTTTTTTATTCTTTAACCCTAATATGCCGTTCAAACGGTGGTCCCGCACAGGATTTTCGCCGTGGGTGTTGTTGCCAAGCAGACAATGGTATATAAGCTCCCTCCCTTTGGGAGGGCTGGGGTGGGTGTCTGGTTTTGCAGGGGTGTGTGTGAGATTTGATTGGGGCGGTTTTCCAATATGCCGTCTTTTAGCCTGCAAAAGGTGGCATATTGGAACGCAAAAGGTGGCCTTTTACAATGCGAAAGGCCACCTTTTGCAAAACAGGCGGATAACGCCCTTGGCGTAAGGGGTTAGGATATGTTCATAGAGTGTTGGTCATAGTTGCCGTCATTCCGTAAGAAGGGCGTCGTGAAGGATCTTCTTCAGGCGTTCGACGAGCGTCATGGAGGGTTGCGGTTTTTGGGGCGTGTCAGGCTCTACGGCTGTTCCGCCTCCACCGAAAGGCGTGCCGTCGCCGCCCGGTGTGTTGGCTTCTGTGCCTGTTCCGTTGTTGTCGTTACCGCCGGAAGGCTCGTCGTCGTCGGGCGTTTCACCGCCATCGGTGTTTGTGACGGTTATCGGTATATCGTCATGATTTTGCGGAGTAGTGTCGCTCTTGCCGTTGCCGGGAGAGTAAAGCTTCTTTATCAGTCCGCGGTAATGCTCGTCGTCATTGTCCCTTTTGCTGTCGTCTGTCGAGTCGAAGTCCTTGTCTTCATCGTCAAGTCCTGTGGCAAGTATGGCTATCTTGGCGTCTTCGCCTATGGTATCGTCGTCGGATACGCCCCATATTACTTCAATTTGCGGCGACAGCTCGTCCATGAACGCGTCTATTTCCTGTAGTTCGTCAACGAACAGCGGACAGTCAGGATTGGTGTAAATGTTGAACAGTATGCGCTTGGCCTTGCTCACATCGCAGCCGTAGAGCAGGGGAGAGTCAAGGGCGTTGATGATTGCTTTCTCCACACGGTGCTCTCCTCCGGCGCGTCCTATGGCCATTATCGCGCCTCCGCCGCCTTTCATCGTAGTCTCGACATCGCGGAAGTCAAGGTTAATGTCGCCTTCGATGGTGATAAGTTCGGATATGCTCTTTACCGCGTTCCCAAGCACGTTGTCGGCGTACTTGAAAGAATCCTTTACCGAAATGCGCGTGTCTGAATATACTTCACACAGGCGTTCGTTGTTCACAATGAGTAGTGCGTCGACGTTCTTGCGCATCTCTTCGACTCCCTTCAGTGCCTTTATAATCTTCCTTTCCTTCTCGAAATAGAACGGGATTGTTACCACTCCGATTGTCAACATGCCCATTTCCTTGGCGACGGAGGCCACCACCGGGCCTGCGCCCGTGCCCGTGCCGCCTCCCATTCCGGCTGTGATGAACACCATTTTCGTGTTGTCTGAAAACAGCTTCTTTATCCCGTCGATGCTCTTCTCGGCCTCTTCCTTGCCCTTTTCGGGTACGCCGCCGACACCCAATCCGCAATCGCCGAGCAGTACTTTGACGGGCACAGGCGAGTGGGCAAGCGACTTGCTGTCGGTGTTGCAGACGGCAAACGACACGTCGCTGATGCCTTCCTCATACATGTTTCTCACCGCGTTGCAGCCTCCGCCGCCAACGCCGATGACCTTGATGATGTTCTTTGTCATGTCTACGGGTTCGCCGTAGTCGACTATGCTATGTCTTGTTTCTTGCATGATGTTACGGTTTTATGCCGCAAAGATAGTTATCTTTCATATAAAGACAATATGTCTGCAAGGCTTGCAGACGAAAAAACTTTACACGGTACGGCTGTTTTAATGAAATAAAGGAGTATTTTTGCATCATGGAAACAGTGGGAAACGGCATGGGAAACGCGGAAGAACTGGCAAAGGAACTGCGCGTGTTGGTGGCAAGGATGGAGCAGACGGGGCGTTATGACCTGATGCTCCGTGCCATAAGCGTGCCCGTGCTGGAGCGTCTGCGTATTGAGGCCGCACGCGCAAAGCTGAGCCGGCTGGTGATAACGCGCGATTTCCGCTTCATCTTGCAGGACTATAACAAGGAGGTGGTGCTTACTCCTGTACACAAGGCTTTGTACATATTCTTCCTCAACCATGAGGAAGGCATTGAGTTTAAGGACTTGTCCGACCATGCGGAAGAGCTGCGCAGGCTGTACAGACTCGTGTCGCCAAGCTCTGACTCGGCCAAGATTGACGAAACGGTAAGCCGCCTCACCAATCCTACCGACAATGCAATCAACGAGAAATGTTCGCGCATCAAGGCCGCGTTTGCCTGCCTTATGGATGAATACACATTAGATTATTACATGATAAGCAGCCACACCACGCGTCATTTCAACAGCTCGATGCGTGTATGGTTCAAGCGTCTTAAACTCATCACGCTGCCGAGAGAGCTTGTTGTCAGGGAGTATGAATAGTGGAAGCGGACAGTGAAAAGCGGAAAAGTGAAAAATCCGAATGCTTTATAGGGTGATGGATTTTTCACTTTTCCGCTTTCCATTGTTCGCCCTGTTTTGAAGGTTCAGCGTATTTCTTTCCCAAAACACGCCGCCGCTGTAGCCCTGTATGCTTTTGTCTTCATCGGCCATGGCGAGGCGTTTGGCGGCGAGCAGGGCGTAGTCACGGTTTATTTCGATGCCGCAGTACTGCCTGCCGAGCTTCTTGGCGACGACCGATGTTGTGCCGCTGCCAAGGAAAGGGTCGAACACTACGCCGCCTTCGGGGCAGGAGGCGAGGATGAGTTTTGCTATGAGTTTCTCAGGCTTCTGTGTGGGATGCTCGGTGTTTTCGGGCATCGACCAGTACGGAATGCTGATGTCGTCCCAAAAGTTTGAGGGGTGGGTGAGGCGGAAATTGCCGTCCTCTGTTTCTTCCCAGTCCTTCGGTTTGCCGTCAACCTTATAGGGGGCGATGACGCGGCGCTTCATCTTCACCGCTTCAACGTCGAAGTAATAGTTGCCGGCGTCCATCACGGCGAACCATATATCCTCCATGGCGTTTTTCCAGTTAGTCTTCGCTCCGCGCCCTTTCTCGCGCTGCCAGGTGATGCGGTTCTTTATGGTTGCTACCGAGTCGAGCACCTGGAACACCGCACTTGAGCTTTTCCAGTCACAACATACGTACAGGCTGCCGTCGGGCTTCAGGCATCTTACAATCTTGGGAAGCCAGCTGCGTATGTATTCAGTGTAGCTGTCGTTGCTGGTGGCCTTGAACTTCATGCCTGCAAAATCTTTTGAAAGGTTGTAGGGAGGGTCTATCACGAGCAGGTCGGCGAAGCCTTCTGGCAGGAATTCGATGATGTCGAACAAGTTTTGGTTGATAGTTTTGCCTATAATGTCGCTTGCGGTGCATGCTGCGTCAATCTTGCTCAGGCTGGGTTGAAGCGTGGCCTTGTCGGCTTCGGTCAGTATGATGGTGCGGTTTCTTTCCGAGCGGGGTTTTTCCATAGGCTGTTGTTTTTGTGGCAAAATTACTCAATTTAGGGCAAGGCGGCAAATTTGCCGGCGGTAAAAGTACCGTGCTTGCAAGGCACTTGGAACGTGCTTTGTGACCTATGGCGTAACGTATTGATATTCAATGCGTTGTAAAAGGCCGTCTTTTACAGCGCAAAAGGTGACCTTTTAGAAGGTAAAAGACGGCTTTTTGCTTCCTAATTTGCCACCTTTTAAATTGAGAGTTGATAATTGGGAATGGATAATTATGATTTGCCTTGTTGGCAAGCAGCCTTAAAGGTAATCATAATTATCCATTTTCAATTTCCCATTCTCAATTAAAAGCGGCATCCTCCCCAGCCCTCCCGAAGGGAGGGAGCTTTATATGCTTTTTCTGATTAGGTATATTAGTCTTATTTGCCTTATTTGTCCTGTTCATCCTGAATAAAGCAAGAAAATCACAAAAACAAAAAATCCGCTTCCAAAAAGGAAACGGATTTTTGTTCTTGTTATTACCACATCTTGCTTATCAGACCGAGCTTTGTCGCGTCGATAAACTCGATTATGTGGCGCACTTCCGGCCCGTCGGGCACCTGCTCGCGTATCTGGCGCACGGCGTCGAACACGCTTGTCTGTCCGTGGAATACAAGGCGGTAGGCGTTGGCGATGTGGTCCTGCACCTTGTTGCTGACATTGTGGATGTCAAGTATCGTAGCGTTGACGCCTCCATACTTGACGGGGTTGTCGGCAGCGATGATGTAAGGTGGCACGTCGCGGCTCAGGCGGCAACCTCCCTGTATCATGGAACCTCGGCCTACACGCACGCCTGCGTTGGCGATAACGTTCGACGAGAAAATCACATCGTTCTCAATATCGCAGTCGCCGGCTATTTTTGTTCCGTAGCCGAACACGCAGTTGTCGGAAATCTTTGTGTCGTGCGATACGTGTACGCCCTCCATCAACACGTTGTGGTTGCCTATTACGGTTTTTCCGTCGCTGAATGTTGCGCGGTTGACTACCACGTTTTCACGTATGATGTTGTTGTCGCCGATAATAAGCGTGGAGTTGTCGCCCTTGAAGTTGAAGTCTTGCGGAATGGCAGCGAGCACGGTGTTTTGGTACACAGTGTTGCCGCGTCCCATGCGTGTGCCGTTCATTATGCTGACGTAGGGATAGATGACGCAGTCGTCGCCAATCTCAACGTCGCCCTCGATGTAGGCGAAAGGGTAGATGGTGACATTCTTTCCGATTTTCGCCTTCGGGTCTATTTCTGCTTTTGGACTTATCATATTGTTTAATTTTAATCGGTTATAAGGTTGTGGGTTTTACGGTTATACGGTTTGAGTTGTTGTGAGGTCATAACGGTTTCCCGGCTTTTACCGTATAACCTTATGACCTCATAACCGCACAACCCTACACTTTACTCTCTTCCTCCGCCAAGGGCGTAATAGAGGTTTACGACAGCCTGCATCTTGTAGAAGTCGTCCTGTACCTTTGACAGCTCGGCATTGAGCAGCGACTGTTGCGCCGTGATAACTTCAAGGTATGTGCTGCCGCCCATATTGAAGAGGTCTTTGGTATACTGGACGTTCTTTGTCAGGCTCTCAACCTGCTTTGCCTCAAGTTTGCTCTTCTCGTCGGACGAGTTGTAGAGCACGAGCGCGTTGCTGACTTCGGAACCGGCTGAGAGCACTGCGTTCTGCCAAGTGTTGTAGGCTTGTTCCTGCGTCGCCTTGGCAACTTTAAGCTGTGCTACGAGCTGTCCGTTCTGGAATATAGGCTGAACGAGGCTTCCTATGGCGCTAAGCAGCCACTTGCCTGGGTTCACAATGCCCATGCCTGAACTGTTGGTGAACACGCCGGAGCCGCTGATGGTTATGTTCGGATAGAACTTCGAGCGTGCAGCCTGCGTGTCGTAGAAGCACTGGGCGAGGGTCATCTCTGCATAGTGTACGTCAGGACGGTTGTTGAGCATCTGTATGGCAATGCCCGTGCTGAATTCCGTAGGCAGCGACTGGTTCTCGATTTTGCCTCGTGCAATGGTCTGTGCCTGCTGTCCCAAGAGCAGCGAGAGCGAGTTCTCGGTCTCGCGGATTTGGCGTTTCAGGTCGGCAGCCTGCGCCAATACCGAGTAGTAATTGGCCTCGGCGCTCTGCACGCTGGTCTCTTTTGCGTTGTTGAGTTCCTTCTGCAACTTCATCATGTCCCATGTCTCTTTGGTCAGCTGGGTCATGTTGTCAACTATTTCAAGCTGCTTGTCGAGCATCAGCAGCGTGTAATAGGCGTTCGCAATGTTTGCGATGAGGTTGGTCTTTACTACAAGCTGGTAGTCCTTTGTAGCCAAGAGGGCCATCTGCGCGCTGCGCTTCTGGTTCAGAAGGTTGCCGAAGAGGTCGATGCTCCAGCTGGCATTGATTGGCAATGAGTATGTTTTCGTGGCCTTGCTTCCGTCCCATGAGGAGATGGTTCCTTGCGGAGAGAACGTGAACGAAGGAACGAATGCCAGTTTGGCCGCCGTGAGTTGTGCCTCAACCATCTTCACATTGAGGGCGGCGTTGAGCAGGTCGGTATTGTGTTCAAGTCCCTGTTCGATTAGTGCCTGCAGTTGCGGGTCGGTGAAAACGCTGCGCCAAGGCAGGTTGCCGAAGCTCGTAGTGTCGGTTACCGCCAGCGTGTCGGTGGTTGATGTCACGTCGCGCACCAATCCTGTGGCGTTCACCTCCGGGCGCTCATACTTGCCGTAGATTCCGCAGCCGCTCATAAGAGCAGCGGCGGAAACGAGTATCAAAATATTATTTCTTTTCATCTTATTTGTCATTTTTCTTGTTTTCTACCGGACGGGTGTACTGCAACAGCTCGGTGTCAACGGTTGCGTTGTCGTCGTCGAACTCAAGCGGCTTAACCTTCTCCTGCAAGTATTGGAATATGTAGAAGAGCGCCGGAACTATCAGAAGCTGGCAAATCATACCTATAAGCATACCGCCGATTGCGGCTGCGCCGAGGGTCATGTTGCCGTTATATCCCACACCTGTAGGCCGGAGCAACGGCATAAGACCGATAATCATCGCCAAAGAAGTCATCAAAATCGGTCGCAGACGGGCTTGGGCACCAAGCACTGAAGCCCATGAGAGTGCCATACCTGTTCTTCTTCGCTCGAGGGCGAACTGCACGATAAGGATGGCGTTCTTGGCCAAAAGTCCGATAAGCATGATGAGCGCAATCTGCATGTAGATGTCGTTCTGCTTTCCGAACAGGTCTGTGAATATGAACGCGCCGGCGATACCGAACGGAATTGACAATATGACTGACAGAGGTACGAGATAACTCTCATACTGTGCGCTCAAAATCAGGTACACGAAGGTAAGGCAGAGCACGAAGATAATCATCGTGGAACTGCTTGATTCCTGCTCTGAACGTGTCAGACCGGAGAACTCGTAGCCGAAACCTGTCGGCAATGTGGTGCTTGCCACTTCCTCAACGGCGCGTATGGCGTCACCCGAAGAGTAGCCGTCGGCTGCGGTGGCGTTGATGTCGATTGACGTGAACAGGTTGAAACGTGCGATTTCCTGTGGACCGTAGACCTTTGTCATCGTCACGAACTCGTTGATTGGAGCCATGCCACTGCTTGTCCTTACATAAATGTTGTTCATGCTGTTCAGGTTCTCTCGCATCTTCGGGTCAGC
This sequence comes from uncultured Prevotella sp., assembly GCA_900551055.1. Lineage (GTDB taxonomy): Bacteria > Bacteroidota > Bacteroidia > Bacteroidales > Bacteroidaceae > Prevotella. Next base: position 61,022 of record URUK01000007.1, read on the forward strand.
CTGAATCATGACACGGTAGAGCTTACCGAACGAGTTGAAGTTCGACGCATACAGACCGCCATAATATCCCTGCATTGCCGTAAGCACGGTGCTCGGGTCGATGCCGCTCTGCTTGCACTTCTCGACATTTACGTCGATTTGGTACTGCGGGTACTGTGAGTTGTACGAAGTCATGGCCGTTGCAATCTCGGGACGCTTGTTCAACTCTGCCAGGAAGTTCTGTGTTATGTTGAAGAAGTTGTTGACATCGCCACCGGTACGGTCAAGCATTGAGAATGTCAGACCGTTGGTTGCCGAGAAACCTTGCACCATAGGCGGCTGGAACGCCAGTATCTGTGCGCCCTTGATGGCAGCCGTCTGCTTGTAAATCATGGCGAGCACCATCTTCGAACCCATGCTGTGTACGTCAAAATACTTCATGAATCCTTCTTCCTTGTCACGTGCCTCAAACGACTTGAGCTTGATGACGAACGTTCCTTGGTTGGTTCCTTGGCCGGAGATGAAGTTGTAACCGGTGATGCGCAGACGGTTCTCGATTGCCGGGTTGGTGGCAAGCATGGAGTCTACTTGGTCCATAACTTCATTGGTCTTGGTAAGAGATGTACCTGGAGCGGTTGAAACCGTACAGAACACCGTACCCGTATCCTCGTCAGGAACAAGGCCTGTCCTGGTGTTCATAGCCGTAAACACGAGGGCTGCTATGCCGACAAGTACGGAAACGATTGGGATAGCCGGCTTCTCAACAATCTTGCGGACGCTCTTCGTGTATTTGTCCTGCACCTTGCCGTAAGCCCCGTTGAATGCGGCGCTGAAGCGGTCGAGCAGCGACATCTTGCGTGCAGAGCCGTCTTCGTTCTTCGGTTTCAGGAGGATTGCACACAACGCAGGAGACAACGTCAACGCGTTGATAGCCGAGATGACGATTGAGATAGCCATCGTAATACCGAACTCCTTGTAGAACGTTCCCGACGTTCCGCCGATGAACGACACAGGAATGAACACTGCAGACATCACAAGCGTGATGGATACAATTGCTCCGGAGATTTCATTCATCGCGTCGATAGAGGCCTGGCGTGCCGACTTATAGCCAAGGTCGAGCTTCGCATGGACGGCCTCGACGACGACAATGGCGTCATCGACGACTATCGCAATGGCCAAGACTAACGCCGAGAGCGTAAGCAGGTTGAGCGAGAAGCCGAACACATAGAGGAAGAAGAACGTACCGACAAGTGACACCGGCACCGCGATAAGCGGTATGAGCGTCGAACGGAAGTCCTGCAAGAAGATGAATACGACGATGAACACCAGCACGAACGCCTCTATGAGGGTGTGTACAAGGTTGTCGATTGACGCGTAAAGGAACTCCGTCACGTCCTGCATGTACTTGATTTCCACGCCCGGAGGCAACAGTTCGCGCTGCTGGTCGATAACTTTCTTAATGTCGTTGACTATCTGCGTAGCGTTAGAACCTGCGGTCTGTGTCACCATCATCATGACGGCGGGTCTGCCGTCAACCTTTGACGTAACGCTGTAATAAAGTCCGCCAAGCTCTACTCGTGCGACGTCCTTCACGCGGATGGTGTTGCCGTTGGCGTCGCTTGATATTACCATGTTCTCGAACTCCGTAGGAGTCTGCAGGCGGCCACGGTACTTTATGGTGTACTCGTACTGGTTGTCGCTCTGCTCTCCGAACTTACCCGGAGCGGCCTCGATATTCTGCTCGGCAAGGATGCCGGCGATGTCAGACGGCATGAGGCCGTAGTTCTTCATCTTGATGGGGTCGAGCCATATACGCATTGAGTACGTCTTGGCACCCATCACTTCGCAGTCGCCCACACCGTTGACACGTTTCAGCGCCGGGATGATGTTGATGTCGGCGTAGTTCTGCAAGAATTTCTCGTCGTAACGCTCGGGGTCGCCGACGATAGACATAAGGAGCACCGTAGAGGTCTGTCGCTTCTGCACGGTGACACCGGCTCTGGTAACTTCCGCCGGAAGAAGTGCGGATGCTTGCGATACGCGGTTCTGCACGTTCACCTGGCACATGTCGGCGTTCATTCCTTGTTTGAAGAACACCGTGATGCGGCCCGAGCCTTCGTTCGTAGCGGTGGATGTCATGTAGGTCATGCCTTCCACACCGTTGATCTGCTCTTCCAAAGGCACGATGACCGAGTTCAACACGGTCTGTGCGTTGGCTCCCTGATAGTTTGCGCTCACGCTGACGGTAGGGGGCGCAACGTCAGGGTACTGCTCCATAGGCAGCGAAACCAATCCGATAAGACCCAGGATGACTGTCAGGATTGAGATGACCGTTGACAGCACCGGGCGCTTTATGAAGTTGTCTAATCTCATTGTTTTATCTTTTAAGTTGACAAGTTAACCAGAGACGAGCAGACAAGGATATTTGCTTTGTACTCAGGCAACATGACAGATAGAGCCTGTACATGACTTGTCTGCTTGTCACTCGTCTGCTTGTTCCTTGTAAAAAACTATTTTGTCAAGTTTTCCTTGAGCTTGTTCAGGTCGTTCTGGCTTGCGCCCATTTGGCTGGTCTTCTTCAGCTTTTCCTGATACTGCGCTTCGGTGATAGGCGTTATCTGCATTCCGTCCTTCAGGGTTGTAACGCCCTTCACTACGATACGGTCGCCGGCCTTCAGTCCGCTTTCTATAATGTAGCTCTTTCCGTCGTTGTTGGGGTTGATGTTCACATTGGTGTATTTAACCTTGTTGTCCTTTCCTACTACGTAAACGAAGTAGCGGTCCTGCACCTGTACCACTGCGTCTTGCGGCAATACAATGACGCCTGTGCTTACGTGCGGCACGATAATGTAGCCCGAGCCGCCGCTCTTGAGCAGGTGTTCGGGGTTGGGGAAGTCTGCGCGCATCGATACAGAGCCTGTAGACTGGTCGATTACACCGCTGACGGCAGCCACTTTTCCGTCGTGGTTATACGTTGTTCCGTCGGCCAGCTGCAGCTTGACTGCCGGGTATTCGCTTATTGCTGCGTGAAGTCCTCCCTTTTCTTTTGTCATGTCGAGCATGTCTTTCTCGGTCATTGAGAAGTACACCTGCATCGTGTTGATGTCCGACACGGTGGTCAGCGCCTGTGCGCTCGACGCGCTTACGAGTGCTCCAACGCGGTAGGGCAGGTCGCCCACAACGCCGTCAGACGGGCTGGTTACATAGCAGAAGTCCAAGTTCTGCTTTGCCGACACGTAGTTGGCCTTGGCCTGTGCCAGCGCGGCCTGTGCGTTCTCGTAGCTGTTTTTCGACGATTGCAGCTCGTAAGTACCGATTACGTTGTTGGCAAACAGCTTCTGGTTGTTCTCGTAAGTCAGCTTTGATGTGTTGAGCTGAGCTTCGGCAGAGTTGACGGCGGCCTTTGCCTGGCGCACCGCCGCTTCATAAGTTACCTTGTTGATTTCGAACAGCACCTGTCCTTTCTTTACTGTCTGTCCTTCCTTGACATACATCTTCGTGATAAATCCTGAAACCATCGGACGAATCTCAACGTCCTGCACACCACGGATTGTGGCCGGGTAAGTGGTTTGCAGTTCGGCGTTTTGGGTTTCGATTGTCCTCACGGCGTACTCGTTGTCGCCGCTTCCACCTTGCTTGCCGCCGCACGATGCAAGCATCACGGCAGCCATTGCGAGCAATAGAAAATTGTTCTTTTTCATACCTATTTATTGAAACTATTTTGAGATTTTCTTATTAAATGCCGACGTCATGAACGCCCGGAACGGTGAAAACTATTTTTGTCCGTCCGGTTTTCGGAGTGCAAATGTACATATTATAATCGTATTTTATAGCAGGTCTAAATGATAATTATCGTGTTTTAACTTTATTTTGTTCGGGAATTGCCTGCCATAAAGGGGGTTGGAGGGCATCCGGCGTGAAGTCGGCAAGTGTCATGCCTGTAGGCGGAACATGCACTGCGGCATGGTGGAATGCAGTGACGGCGCGTTAAGGATATTTAGTATTTCAGTGTTTAGGTTTAACATTCAAATACTGTCAAACGGGAAATCTCCATGTCGGTTGTGTCCGTTCACAGTGCGAGAAGCCGGCAGCCGTGTGGCGGAAAACGGTCTGTCAGAGTTTGAAATACCGCCATTTGTGCCGCAAAAAGCTGTGTTTTGCAATGCGGAAAGCGGTCTTTTGCGTTGTAAAAGGCCATCTTTTGCAGTGTAATTCACGGCCTTTTGCATGGCCGGAAAATGCCGGATTATGTGCGCCCGGCCGTAACCCGTTGGCTTGCAGGCATATACCAAATCAGCTGTTTCTGGGCTTTTTTTATGTAAAAGTCTGTTTGTGCCGCTGCGAAAGGCGTTTTAGCCATTGTTAATTAACATTCTAAGGCTTGCTTTTGGTTAACGTATCTTAATTTTGGTAGGCTTTGTCTGTCGATTTAATGCTGGCTGACGGTATCGCCGAAACGTTAAAAAACGACAAAAATCGGCTGCTGCCGTACCCGATTTCAAGGTCAAATTGTATAATAAGCAGAAACAAACAACATATCAATGAACAACTTTCCAACTTACATCAAACATCTTGCCTCGGCGTTGGCCATGCTGCTCTGCCTCGCCGCACCTGCCTGTGCGGCAGGCGGCAACGGCCTTGTTACGCTGACACTGGCCGACGAGCCGCTACCCGAAGCCCTGAAAAAGATAGAGCAGGCAGGCGACAAGAGCATCCTCTTTACTTACAGCGAGACCGGGCGTTACCGCGTAACGGCCACGATAAAGGACAAGACGCAGGCCGAAGCCATAGCCGTCGTGCTTGCCGGAAAGCCTTTCTCGTTTATCGAGAGGCAGGCTTACTTCGTGGTGCAGTACAGCCGTGACGGCGCGAAAAGCACCGGAGTGACGGGCCGTGTGACTGATGACAAGGGCCGTCCGATGGGCTTCGCCAACGTGATAATGCTTTCCGCGCGCGATACTTCTTATATAAGCGGCTGCGTTACCGAGGCCGACGGCTCGTTCGCTTTTCCCTCAATGCCGCGCGAGCAGTGCCTGCTAAAGGTGTCGTTCGTGGGTTTCAAGACGGTTCTTACGGACTGTCGGCAGACAAACGACATCGTGTTGCACGGCGATTCGCGGCTGCTCAAGGGCGTAACCGTCACCAACAACCGCCCCATGGTTGAGCGGCGCGGCTCTACTTTGGTGGCTAATGTGGCCGGTTCGCCGCTTGCACAGATGGGTTCGGCTGACGACATGATAGCCAGTCTGCCCCTTGTCAGCGGCGAGGACGGCAGCTACAGCGTCATCGGTCGCGGCTCGGCGGAGGTCTATATCAACAGCCGCAAGGTGCGTGATGCCGCAGAACTGAAGCAGCTTCAGGCCGACGAGATACTTTCCGCAGAGATAATCATGAACCCCGGAGCGCGTTATTCGTCGGAAACCGGCGCGGTAATACGCCTCAAAACGAAGCGGAGGCAGGGGCAAGGGCTTAGCGGACAGGCCACAGCACTGTGGTCGCAGGGGCGCAACGGGCATGGAAACCAAGGCGTGTCGCTTAACTACCGCACCGGCGGACTTGACATCTTCATGCGCGGATACTTCTTCGAGGACAACGATTACGGCTCCTCGTCAACCACTACCGCCATGTGGACGCGCTCCACGTGGCGCACCTCCATACACAACTCGGGCACTGACCGCAGTGCCAACTTCCGCGGCGAAATAGGCTTCAACTATGAGCCTGACGCGCACCAGTCGTTCGGCGTGCGCTACGTTCCCGGCAAACTGTTCGGCAAGGCACGCTCGCGGCGCACGGGCAACACCGTGGTATGCCGCGACGGTAGTCTCGTTGAAGAGCTTAACTCTGTGTCGTCCTCTGACATGACAGCCGATTGGAGTCACTCCGTCAACGCATATTACAACGCCACGTTCGGTTTCTGGGGCGTCGACTTCAACGCCGACTATTATACGTCTGACCGGCATACGGGGCAGAAAGTCATGTATGACGGCGTTACCGATGCCTCGTCAATAAACGACGTAAGCAACCGGCTGTACGCCGTAAAGCTCGTGCTGTCGCGCCAGATAGGCAAGGGACAGCTGTCAGTTGGCACCGAAGAGACCTTTACCGACCGCCGTGACCGCTTCACGCAGAGCGGCTTTTCCGCCGATGCAGACGACCATCTGCGCCAGTCTTACTACTCGGCCTTTGCCGATTACGGCATCACCCTCGGGCGGTTCAGCCTCTTGGCGGGCCTCCGTTACGAGCATCAGCGCACCAAATACTTCGAGTCCGGCGTGCTCAACAGCGAGCAAAGCCCCACTTACGACGACTTTCTGCCGTCCCTGTCGGTCGATTACCAGCATGGCGACTTTGTCCTTTCGCTGGCTTACAGGCTGATGAAGTTGAGCCCGTCTTACCGCATGCTGTCGAGCGCAACAAGCTATTCAAGCAAGTACATGTACGCGAACGGCGACCCGAACCTCGTTCCGCAGAAGCACAACTACGTCTCGCTGTTCGGCGGATGGAAGTGGATTAACTTAAGTCTGTTCTACGATTATACGAAAAACATGTACACAACGTATTACAAGCCGTACAATGACGAGACCCATCCGGGCGTGATGTTGCAGACGATGGCAAGCATTCCGCACACGCAGCAGTATGGGGTTGCACTGTCGCTTACGCCGAAAATAGGTTTGTGGCAGCCCAACTTCGAGGCTGACATCAGCTGGTATGACGCCGATGCAACGTCAATCGGCATAACGAAACACTGGAACGAGCCGGAAATAAAGTTGGAATTGGCCAACTACTTCACGTTCAACCACGGCTGGTTTGTCAAGTTGTACGGCACTTACACGTTCTATTCAAGGCAGAGCTACGCCGTCACACGCCCTGTGGGCTACGTCGATTTCCGCGTGGCAAAGACGTTCCTGAAGGACAAGTCGTTGAAGGTTGCGCTTGATGTCAAGGACATATTCGACACCCGCGTTTATCCTTTCACGGCATACGGCGACCGCACTTACTCGTCGAGCGACAACTACCGCGACTACCGGCGGATTGAACTAAGCCTTACGTACACGTTCAACGCCACGAAGAGCAAGTACCGCGGAAAAGGCGCCGGACAAAGCGAGAAACAGCGAATGTAGTGCCGCCGTTACGCGGATAATGGCTAATTTTGCAGTGAAGAATTAGCCAAAAACAAACGAATGGACAACGAAGAAAACAAGATAGAGCTGTTCCGCCGCATGTTCTGCGAGCATTATCCACGCCTGGTGAGGCTTGCCGTGCAGTTGACAGGCGACGATGAGGAGGGGCGTGACGTGGTTTCGGACGTGATGGAGACAGCCTGGCGCAACTTCGGCGGCATCGACACGGCACGCTATGGCACATGGCTGCGCACCTGCGTGTACAACGCCTGCCTTAACAGATTGAAGCACCGGGACGTTGAAAGCCGCCATGCGGCACTGATAGCGGAGTCCTGTCGCACAGCCACAGATGCCGACAGCAGGGAGCGCGAACGGCTGTTGAGGCAGGTGGAGGCCGTTGCCGGACGGTTGGAAGAGCCTACGCGGACAATCATACGGTTGTGTTACTACGAGCACAACACGTACAGCCAGACCGCCGCACGCCTCGGAATAAGCCCTGAAACAGTGAAAAAGCATATACGGAAAGCACTGCGCATGATGCGCGAAGAAATCAAAATACAGGAGGATTGACCATGGACGACAACAGGAAACATCAAGATACAGACTTCAGCGAGGACGACATGAGGCTGCTCTACGCCCTCGGCGAGGCCACAGGCGACTTGCCGTCGGCCGACGAAACGCAGTCGGCATGGGCGGCGTTTGAGGCAAAGCACCGCACGGATAGCCGCCGACGGCGCAGCCGCAAGGCCGCAAAATGGGCATTGGCGGCGGCTGCCGCCGTGGCTGTGGTTGTGCTCGTGATGCCTTGGCAGCGGCTTAGGGACGTGACAGAGGGTCTTGAAACGTTTACGGCAATGTACGTTCCGCAGCACGTCGAGCAGACGGTGAAGGGCGGCAACGCCGTCATCAGCACCCCTGCCGCCACCACCTTGCAGGCCGTTCTGCCTGACGGCACGCGCGTGTTGCTCGGCGCAAGTTCGCGCATTGAGTATCCCCGGAACTTCGACGGACTACAGACAAGGGAGGTGAAGCTCACCGGCAAGGCGCGTTTCGAGGTGAAACATGACGCAGCAAAGCCGTTCACCGTCCATGCCGACGGCCTTGATGCGCGTGTGCTCGGCACTGTTTTTGATGTCAGTACCTATCCCGGCACACACGGCTCTGTGACGCTTTACAGCGGCAAAGTGCAGGTGAGCGCCGGTGGCGGAGTACGTCCGGAGACGCTGAAACCCGGCCAAAGGGCTATGTTCGACGGCAAGCAAGGGCTGAAAGTGACGGCTGTTGACATGCAGGCAGCAGCCGGATGGAGCAACGGCATGTTCAGTTTCGACGACGCAAGGCTTGAAGACGTGATGGCGGAAATAGGCGCATGGTACAATGTCAGCGTCAGTTTCCTGTCGCGTAAGCCGTTGGACGTGCGCGTACACTTCAACATTCCGCGCACCGTAACGCTGCGACAGGCCGTAGAAGCACTTAACGACATGGGCATGGCCGTGTTCAGTTATGACGGGAAAAGGATTTCAGTGTCAGACAAAAAGTGACATTGCGTAATTTCAATATTCTACAGATAGCGTTTTTTTTGTATCAAAACGTCAAAGCGGAAATGTACGTTTGAACGGTCAAACCAGATGAAGCAAAGCGGCGGAAACGGCCTGTTGCGCATTGGAACGTGACCTGACGCAACGCCATTGACGGCCTTTCGGGATGCAAAAGACGGCCTTTCGCATTCCGAAAGGCCGTCTTTTATATTGCTTTTTGCCGTCAAAAACCATTGTTTTTACGGTCTTTTTCACCCTAAACAAGGCTTTTCCAGGCTGTTTTCAGCCGTCAGTCATTGCACACCAAGCGACTTTTTAGGCATAAACTGCTGATATTGAACATTTTATTTTTGCACGCATGAGAATGCGATATTTTGCCCTCTGATTTTTATTTTTCGGAATAACGCGGTCTCAATGCGTCAAGGAAAACCAATAAGTAAGCAACAACTGCCGTTGCGCTAACTTTTTGTTGTAACGTGCGGTGTGGTTTGTGGAGATGTTAAAGGTTTGTTAAACGTGCAACGCCGGCTTTGTTTTTCAGTGATAAATACCTAACTTTGTTAGTTATAAGAATGGAAGTTGGCCTTGCGGCGGACTGTCGCCTTGGCATGGCTCCGTGCCGACGATAATCTTATAAGACTGAAAACATGAAACAAACTATCATTTCCACGCTCTTTGCCGTGTTCTGCATGGGCGCTTTTGCCGACAATTTCACAATCAGCGGACGCCTTACCGACGTGGCGAACGACACGCTACAGATTGAATACGTGTGCCATATCCCGGAGCGTAAGATAACCGAAGCGAAGGTGCCTGTTGACAGCAACGGCGGCTTTACGTACTCATGCAATATCGACTATGCCGTTTATGCGGATCTGACAGTACAGTCAAATGGAAACAAGTCGTTTTTCTTCTTCGTGCCGGATGAGAGCGTCTATGTAGAAGGAGCGTCCGATTTTGGATACGTATGGACACTCAAAGGAACGGCGTTCTACCAAAAACTTGACAGCGTAAGGCTCATGGAGCGGCCTTTTTTGATGGAGTCGAAGGCCGTGTCGGACAAATACCGCAACGGCATCGCACAAGGACAGGACGAGAACCAACTGAAAGCTGCAAGAGATTCGGCGCAGAGAGACATTAACAACAGGCAGCGCGAAACCCTGCGTCCGTACATAATGCAGCATCTTGACGACGAGGTTACGGCCACAATGCTGTTCTCGCTCGATTATAAAGAAGTACCGCAGGTAATCAACAGGCTGTCGCCCGATGTGCGCAACGGCCGCTTCAAGGACTATCTTGACGGCATAGAAGAGCTTTTCACACGTGTGCTGAAAGAGATTGCGGCGGCGAAACAGGCGAAACTTGAGATAGAAGAGGGCAGGCGTGCGCCCGACTTTACACTGAAAGACATCAACGGCAACGACTTCAATCTTGCTTCATTGTTTGGCAAGGGAAAGTACATCGTTGTGGACTTCTGGGGGTCTTGGTGCTCATGGTGCATCAAGGGATTTCCCAAGATGAAAGAATACTACAATAAATACAGGGACAAATTAGAGATTGTCGGCATCGCCTGCTACGACAAGGAAGACAAATGGAAGGCGGCGGTGGCTAAGAATGACGTTCCCTGGCTACACGTTTTCTCGCCCGACGGTATAACGGAAGAACGTTACGGCGTAACGGGCTATCCCTATAAAGTGCTTATTTCGCCGAAAGGAAAGGTGATAAAATGCTTCAGGGGAGAAAGCGACGAGTTTTACAAAACGCTCGACAAACTGCTTGATTGAGTGTGAGTCCGGTATAAGAAAAAGTGAAATAATCTTACTTCAAGAAGTCGGTTGGTATTAGTCATTCCGCGCTCCGACGCGGAATCCAGTGATAACTGCCTGATTTTCTTTACGCTTTTCGGTCTGGATTCCGCGTCGGAGCGCGGAATGACTAATACCAACTGACAAATTGAAATACAAGACTATATAAGTTTTTTCATTCCAAGGGAGGTCTATTCTTATATCAAACTCGCGTTGATTGAATGTTTACCAAAATAAAAACGGAAACCACGTGCGTGGCTTCCGTTTATTGTTGTTATTCTTTTACTAATCCCATTTCCTTGGCTTTTTCCATGAGCAGCGCCATCAGCGGTTCGCGTTCGTTGGGCACGCGGTTGTCGAGCACGGCGTCTTTGAGCGCCTTTTTCAGTTCGCCCACTTCGCGCGAGGGCTGCAAATGGAACATTTCCATTATCTCGGTGCCGTCGATGCAGGGCTGAAGCAGCCGCTTGTAGTCCTTCTCCTTCAGGTCATGCAGTTTCGAGCGGACTATGCGGAAGTTTTCAAGAAAACGCTTCTTGCGCACTTCGTTCTTGCTGGTTATGTCGGCTTCGCACAGCGTCATCAGGTCGTCAATGTCGTCTCCGGCGTCGTTGAGCAGGCGTCGCACGGCGCTGTCGGTCACCACTTCGTCGGCTATTGCGATTGGGCGCATGTGCAGGTCGACGAGTTTCGCCACGTATTTCATCTTCGCGTCCATCGGCAGCTTGAGCCTGCGGAAGATGTCTGGCACTATTTTTGCGCCGATGAAGTTGTGGTTGTGGAACGTCCATCCCTGCGTGTTGTTCCACCGTTTGGTCTTTGGCTTGCCTATGTCGTGCAGCAGTGCCGCCCAGCGCAGCCACAAGTTGTCCGACTTGCGGCTGACGTTGTCGAGCACTTCAAGCGTGTGGTAGAAGTTGTTTTTGTGCGCCCGGCCGTTGCGGGTCTCGACAATGTCGAGGGCGGTAAGCTCAGGCAGCAGTCGCGGCAGCAGTCCGCAGCGGTACAGGTCGACAAAACCCTTGCTCGGCGCGGCGGTCATCATGATTTTGTTTAGCTCCTCCTGTATGCGCTCTCCGCTGATTATCTGTATGCGGTCGGCGTTGCGCGTCAGTGCGTCAAACGTCTCGTCTTCAATGAAGAAGTTAAGCTGCGCGGCGAAGCGGACGCACCGCAGCATGCGCAGAGGGTCGTCAGAGAAGGTTATGTCGGGGTCGAGCGGCGTGCGTATTATGCCGTCTTCAAGGTCGGCAAGGCCGTCGAAAGGGTCTACCAGTTCGCCGAAGCGCGCCTTGTTGAGGCACACCGCGAGTGCGTTTATGGTGAAATCGCGGCGGTTCTGGTCGTCTTCCAATGTGCCGTCTTCTACTATAGGCTTGCGCGAATCGTGGCTGTAGCTCTCCTTGCGGGCGCCCACAAACTCCACCTCGAGGCCGCCGAATTTGACCTGCGCGGTGCCGAAATTGCGGAACACCGACAGCCGCGCGCGCTTGCCGAGCCGTTTTTTCAGAGCTTCTGCGATGCTTATGCCGCTGCCTACTACAACCACGTCGATGTCGTTTGACGGGCGTTCGAGAAACAGGTCGCGCACGTATCCGCCCACTACATAGCACTCAAGGCCGAGCGTGTCGGCAGCGTCGGATATGTTATGGAATATGTCTTTATCAAGAAGTTGAGCCAGTTCGGCGTCTGAAAGCATCCTCATTGTAATGAAAAATTAAAGCGGCTGCAAATTTACGTTAATTAATTAAGAATTAAGAATTAAGAGTTAAGAAAATCGCTTTTGGCCGCCGAAGGGCTGGTAAATTAAGAATTAAGAGTTAAGAATTAAGAAAGTATGATTTGCCGGATGTTCACAGGATATTTGATAAATCATGCTTTCTTAATTCTTAACTCTTAATTCTTAATTCAAAAGGCGGCAAATTGGAATGCAAAAGGCCACCTTTTAGCGTGTAAAAGGCCACGTTTTGCAGTCTAAAAGATGGCCTTTTGTAACGCATTGAGTACCAGCGCGTTATATGGGTGGCTGGGAGGCGTTGTGCCGGGAGGCTTTTCCTGCTGAAAAATATGCGCCGATTTGTTTGTTTTCAGATGTTTTTGTACCTTTAGATAAGGTAAGCTGCACCTCGGCAATGAAAAGAAAAGTTCGTTTCTCTCACTTTTCTTTTGCATTGCGCCCGGTTTGCATTATCTTTAGATAAGATAAGCGGCGCCTCGGCAATGAAAAGAAAAGTTTGTTTCTCTCACTTTTCTTTTGCATTGCGCTCGGTTTGCATTATCTTTGCATCAAACTTCGATTTAATTATGAAAGCAAGGCTTTTTACTGCGGCTTTGGCCGTGTGTGCCGCGCTGTTGACGACAGGTTGCGGCGGAAACGATATGGAGAAGAAGGCCGAAAGGCTGCTTGAGCAGGCGCGGACGGAGTTCAATGCCGGTGCTTACGCAAAGGCTCTGGCTACCATCGACACGTTGCGCAAGAACTGTCCCGAGGCAATAGAGGCGCGCAAGCAGGCCCTGAAGCTATATCAGGAAGTTGAGCTGAAGCGCGCGCAGCTCGTTGTCAGCAATGTGGACACGGTGCTTCAGCGCGTTGACCGCGAATACCAGGAAATGAAAAAGACCGTCGACGCGCTACGCGAAAAGAGCGCGGCTACTGAAGAACAGTTGCGCACGGTCAACCTGATGCGCGTGAAGCGCGACTCGCTACAGACAGTCTTCGACGTTGAGTGCGCAAAAATCAAGTACATAAAGAAGATGGAAGAGGAGAAGTGAGGTTTTTAGTAGTTAGAGTAGTTAAAGTAGTTAACGCTCCCTACGGTCGCTAAGTAGTTAAAGTCAAATGCCTTGTCTGCTTGTCCCTCGTTGCTTGTCTGCTGAAAAAGCTAATGACTTTAACTACTTAGCGACCGTAGGGAGCGTTAACTACTTTAACTACTTTAACTACTAAATATGTTTAACATTGCCATAAAATCACTATCTTTGCACTCGTAATATAATAACACATGTCAAAAGACGCTTCAACTACCGAAGAACAGTTTAGGGCGGTGATGGCAGAGTGCCGCTCGCTGTTCGCGAAAAAGCTGCACGACTATGGCCCGTCGTGGCGGATACTGCGCCCGTCGGCGTTGACAGACCAGCTGTTCATCAAGGCCAAGCGCATACGCAGCCTCGAAGTGAAGAAGGAAACGCTTGTGGGTGAAGGCATAAAGCCCGAGTTTGTGGCGTTGGTCAACTATGGAATAATCGGCCTCATACAGCTTGACAAGGGGTTTGTCGATACGCCTGACATGTCGGCAGAAGAGGCTTTGCGCCTTTATGACAGGCAGGCTGAGGCTGCGCTGCAACTGATGCTGAAAAAAAACCACGACTATGACGAGGCTTGGAGGTCGATGCGGGTGAGCAGCTATACCGACTTCATCCTGACGAAAATACAGCGTGTGAAGGAAATTGAAGACCTTGGCGGAGCAACGCTCGTCTCGGAAGGCATCGACGCCAACTACATGGACATCATCAATTACGCCGTGTTCGGGGTCATCAAGCTTACTTACGGAGAATGAGCAGGCGCAAGGTCATAACAGCGGTAGCCGTCAACTTGTGCCGGTTTGTGGTGGCGCTGACGTTCATCTTTTCTGGTTACGTCAAGGCCATCGACCCGTTAGGCACGCAATACAAGCTGCAAGACTATCTTGAAGTAATCGGACTGTCGGCCTATGTGCCCGACAGTTTGACGCTGGCGGCGAGCGTAGCGCTTGGCGGATTGGAGTTCTGCCTCGGCGTGTTGCTGCTTTTCGCCATAAGGCGCAGGCTTGTTACGCGCCTGCTGTTGCTGTTCATGGCCGTGATGACACCGGTAACCCTGTGGCTCGCCATCGACAACCCGATAAAGGACTGCGGATGTTTCGGCGACGCGGTGGTGCTTACCAACTGGGAGACTTTTTACAAAAACGTCGTCCTTTTGGCGGCTACGGTGCTGCTATACAGGCGTCCGCTGATGATGCCGAGGTTCATAAGCCGCTCCAACCAGTGGATAGTCACCACGTACACGGTGCTGTTCATCCTCGTGTCAAGCAGCATGAGCCTGTACACCTTGCCGCCCTTCGACTTCCGCCCGTACCACATCGGTGCCGACATACGCAAGGGAATGGAAATACCCGAAGGCGCGCCGCAGCCGCAGTTCGAGACTACGTTCATAATGGAAAAGGACGGACAGCGCAAGGAGTTCACGCTCGACAACTACCCTGACTCCACCTGGACGTTCATCGACAGCAAGACCGTACAGACTGCCGAGGGCTATGTGCCGCCGATACACGACTTTTCCATACAGACCATGGACGGCGGAGAGGACATTACCGACAGCGTGATAGGCCGTAAGGGGTACGTGTTCCTTCTGGTTGCGCCACACTTGGAATACGCCAGCGACTCAAACTTCGGCGAGATAGACGCAATATATGAATACAGCGTTGACCACGGCTACCCATTCTATGCGCTTACAGCCAGCATGCAAGATGCCGTGGCGCACTGGCGCGACATCACCGGGGCGGAATACAATTTCTACAATACCGATGACATTACGCTGAAGACCATCATACGCAGTAATCCCGGGCTGCTGCTCTTGAAGGATGGAGTGGTGATAGGGAAGTGGAGCCACAACGACCTGCCGAAGCTCGACTACAAGTCGGAATGGCTTGAATACACCGAATACGGACACCAGCCCGAACATACCGTGACGGGCAGAATATCCAAGATTTTGCTGTGGTACATACTTCCGCTGATGCTCCTCGCATTGGCCGACCGCACGTGGAAGTTCACGCAGTGGCTGAAGAAGAAAGAACATTCAAACCGAATATATCAACTATTAAAAGGCAAAAAGAAAATGAGAAAGAAAATTGTAGCAGGTAACTGGAAAATGAACATGAACCTGCAAGACGGCATCGCTCTTGCTAAGGAACTCAACGAGACACTTACGAACGAGAAGCCCAACTGCGGCGTTGTAATCTGCACGCCGTTCATCCATCTTGCAAGCATCGCGCAATTCCTCAATCAGGACGTGATTGGACTTGGCGCAGAGAACTGCGCAGACAAGGAAAAGGGCGCATATACGGGCGAGGTTTCGGCTGAAATGGTTAAGAGCACAGGCGCACAATACGTAATACTCGGCCACTCGGAGCGTCGTGGTTACTACGCTGAAACTCCTGAAATACTGAAAGAAAAGGTGCTGCTTGCACTGAAGAACGGCCTTAAGGTGATATTCTGCATCGGCGAAAGCCTTGAGGAAAGGGAAGCAGGCAAGCAGAACGAGGTGGTAAAGGCCGAGCTTGAAGGCAGCGTGTTCAACCTTACGGAGGAAGAGTTCAAGAACATAATCATCGCTTACGAGCCTATCTGGGCAATCGGAACGGGCAAGACTGCAACGGCTGAACAGGCAGAGGAAATACACGCCTACATCCGCAGCATCATAGCTGACAGGTACGGAAAGGCAGTGGCTGACGACACGACAATACTTTACGGAGGCAGCTGCAAGGCAAGCAACGCTCCCGAACTGTTTGCAAAGCCCGACATCGACGGTGGCCTTATAGGCGGAGCTTCATTGAAAGCTGCCGACTTCATGGGCATAATCAACGCTTGGAAATAATACCTACTGATGGGGAAAAGACGGCGGCAAGCCTTGCAAAAGGCCGTTTCCGCCCGTCTTTTTCCATTGTTTTTTCATAAAGAATAATACCAATAAAGCAATGAGACAATTCGCCGTAATATTACTTTTGGCGTCAGGTTGCGCCCTGAATGCCGACGCCCAGTCGTTTCTTGACGGATTAAGGGCGAAGAACATGGGGCAAGGAACCGTGACAGTTACGCAAAGCCCGGAAATCGACGAATTGGTAAACAACGTCCGGCTTTTTAGGACACAGCCTGCAACTCCAAAGAAAGAGCCGGTCAAGAAGCCTGCGCAGAACGTGCATGACACTGCCTCAGACAAAGTTGCGACAGGCAAAACACCCGTAGCCAGGACAAATACGGAGCACAAGGCGGAGGCTGCCGGCACGGAGAGCGGCGAGCTTCCCGTAGTTGACACGTCGAAGAAGGTGATGCGCGGAGGCAAGAAAATCACAGGCTACCGCGTGCAGGCGTTTTCAGGCGGCAACTCAAGAGCCGACAGGCAGAAGGCCGAAAGCATAGGCAACGCCATCAAGCAGAGGTTCCCCGACCTTCCTGTCTACGTGCATTTCTACTCGCCCCGGTGGATATGCCGTGTGGGAAACTTCCGCACTTATCAGGAAGCCAACGAGGTGTTGGCGGCAATAAAGGATATGGGTTACCGCCAGGCGTGCATCGTAAAAGGCAGAATCACTGTGGCTTATTAACACCTTTATATATTATATCGTTACCGCCGGATGTTTGGAATGCATGCGCCCGGCGGCATGGAATACTTGTTTGTAACATAAAATAAAGATGAATCCTGAAACGGAATACCGTGAAGGTCTTGACGACCTTGCATCACACTACAAGAGCATTATCAGCCTTTTAGGCGAAGACACAGGCCGCGAAGGCTTGCAGAAGACACCTATGCGCGTGGCGAAGGCCATGCAGATACTGACGCGCGGCTATAGTCAGGACGCCCACAAGGTGCTTCTTGACGCCCTTTTTGAGGAGAAATACAGCCAGATGGTGATAGTCAAGGATATTGATTTCTTCTCGCTTTGCGAGCACCACATGCTTCCTTTCTACGGAAAGGTACACGTAGCTTACATCCCCAACGGGTATATCACAGGGCTTAGCAAGATTGCACGCGTGGTTGACATATACAGCCACCGCCTTCAAGTGCAGGAACGCATGACCCTGCAAATAAAGGACTGCATACAGGAAACGCTGAAACCGCTCGGTGTCATGGTGGTTGTCGAGGCGAAACACATGTGCATGCAGATGCGCGGAGTGGAGAAACAGAACGCCATAACGACGACGAGCGACTTCTCGGGAGCTTTCAACCAGGCCAAGACACGCGAGGAGTTTATGAACCTTTTGCGCGGAGAAAGCAAGCGGATATAATGTTAGAGTAAATGAATGAGAGTAAAGCTCACATTCATTTAGAAGTTAAAGAAGTTAAGGGAGGTATCGCTCCCTACGGTCGCTAAGAAGTTAAAGACAAATGCCCTGTGCGGTTATGACTGATGAAAAAGACGTAGGGAATTTGCGGATATTCATTTAAAATAAGTAAAAATTTTACCAACAGATGCAAGTTTTTCACCTATGAATTGTTTTATAGGTAGCAAAATTATTAATAAACAAATAAAACAATGAAAAGATTTAACAAACTGTTCATTATCCTTTTGTGTTGTGTCGGCGCGATGTCGGTGACTTCTTGTCTTAGCAGTGACGACGGTTACAGCCTTGACCCGGAGCTTGTAAGGCAGTATTACACCCAGATGAGGGGTCCGTATTCCGGTGGAACAGGCTTATATGCCAACAAAGTCTATTTCTACAACGACACAATCACCGACAAGAACAATACCAGCAAGACCGACTCTTTGAGCGGATACGGTCTTAACGGAGGCGTTAACTATACGACTACCATCGACGGCAGGGACTCCGTATCATTCGTTTTGAACGGCGTTTCGGGACGTGTGCTGGCAAAGGAAATAGACGGTGAACAACACAAAGGCTTGAAGGAGGCGATAGAAAACGCAGGAAACTTGCAGATAAAAGGCCAGATTGCCATATACAACATACAGGGACAAGTAGCTTATATGTATTTCTATCCGATGTCTGTTGAACTTAAAGGCTTGAACTATGACGGCGGAACTCATGACGTTACCATTTCTTTCTGGTATCCAGGATTGGGATATTACTTCATGCAAGACGCTCATAAGGTGTTGCAGTTCCCTCTTGTGTTGGCTTCAATCTGGGTTGACGGAAACGAGACCGTCAAGATATACAACGGAAGTTTGTCCGACGAAACGGCTTACAGAAAGGCTTTGTTGAGTGTACAACTCTGCAACTAAGCCTTGCAATGACATGATTTGGATGATATGACAACGCTCCCTTGCAAGCCGGAAACGGTGCAAGGGAGCGTTTTTTGCGCCATTATGTTACGTGTTAGCGGTTTATTTGTTACTTTTGCAATACGTAAACCACTAACAACTTACATCCATGAAGAAAACAATCCTTATCTTATTCGCGCTCATAACGGCGTTTTCAGCCGCGGCACAGACCGTGGAAGGCAGTTGGACGGGCAAGCTCGACGTTATGGGAACGCAGCTTAACCTTGTGTTCAACATAACGAAAGGAGAGGGTGGGGCGTTCGCCTGCACTATGGACAGTCCCGACCAAGGCGCAAAAGGCATACCTGCGGAAATCACGGTGACCGGCGGAGTAAAGGTGAAAATCAGCATGCCGGCGCTCATGGCGGCGTATGAAGGCGAGCTGAAAGACGGCATGCTGAAAGGCACCTTCACGCAAAGCGGCATGTCGTTTGCGCTTGACATGAAGCCCGGAACGGTTGAACGCCGTCGTCCGCAGACTCCTAAAGAGCCTTATCCGTATGCAACGGAGGAGGTGACGTTCACCAACACGGCGGACAACGCCACGCTGAGCGGCACGTTGACTTATCCCGTTGGCTTTGACGGCATGAAGAAAGGCACTGTGCCCGTGGTGGTAATGGTGACCGGCAGCGGACTGCAAAACCGCGACGAGGAGATTTTCGACCATAAGCCTTTCCTCGTTATTGCCGACTTCCTTGCGCGCAACGGCATCGCTACGCTGCGCTATGATGACCGCGGAGCAGGCAAGTCGACCGGCGACGCGGCAAACGGAACGACTGAGAACAACATGAAGGACGCACTGGCCGCCGTTGACTATGTGCGCGGCACGGGCAAGTTCGGCCGCACGGGAGTGCTCGGCCACAGCGAGGGAGGCGCAATAGCGTTCATGCTTGCGGCACGCGGTAAGGCCGACTTCATTGTGAGCATGGCCGGACCGGGCGTGAGAGGCGACAGCATACTCTTGGCGCAGAACCGCCGCGGAATGATGCAAGGCGGTGTGCCTGCCAACATGGCTGACGACTATTGCAAAGTGCTCGCCAAGGTGTTCGTCGTAATGGCGCAGCCGGGCACAGTCGCCGACCCTGCGGCCAAGGTGCGCGAGATAGCGAAAGAAACGGGCGTAAGCCTGCCCGAACCGCTTGTGCAGAACTTCGCAAAGTCGATGGAGATATGCACGCCGTGGCTTAAATATTTCATCGGCTACGACCCGTCAGCCGACATAAAGGCTGTGAAATGTCCCGTGATGGCTGTCAACGGCTCGAAGGACGTGCAGGTAGTAGCTGCCGACAACCTTGCGGCAATACGCCGCCTGCTGCCCGAAAACAGCCGGAACCTTATCAAGGAATACCCCGGACTTAACCATCTGTTCCAGCACTGCACCACCGGCCTGACAACGGAATATGGGCAGATAGAGGAAACCGTGTCGCCCGAGGTTATGCAGGACATCGCCGCGTGGATAGCCGAAGTGGCGCGCTGACGATACATCACGGCCTTTCCGGAAATGAGGATGTGCTGAAGCGAGTCTTTAACAGAGGCCATCCGCAGTTTAGCCGGGTGGAAATACGATTGTAGTAATCGTATAAAATTAATGTCAATTGAGGCTCTCGGTAATCGTCATGCCACACGCCGATGCGGTATCCAGTGTATGCAACCAACGTTATTTGATATTCTTGGTGTTTTCTGGATGCCGCATCGGCGTGTGGCATGACGATTAACGAGAGCCTCAATTGTTGTTAAATAAAAAAGAATAATCAACCTCCCTTTTTTCGGTAGTATTTTGGCGAGTTTCTAAAAGACGGCAAATTGCGTTGTAAAAGATGCCCTTTTACAATGTAAAAGACGGTCTTTTGCACAGCAAAAGGCCGTCTTTTGTAATACGCTTGAAAATAAGCGGTTTTGCCGTTCTATCCCCGATTTTTATAATAGATTTCTATTCGCTGTAAATCAATGTGTTAAGCGATGAAAGGATGTTTGCTATATCCTTTGCTTCTTTACCGTTCTACAATATAAAAATATCTTCACATTGAAGATGTGAAAGATTGAAAGATTATTTTGTCAACAACATTTGCAGCATAACTTTATTTTCATTATATTTGCAACGTTCCTATTGCAGAAGCCGCACAGGCGGAGGGCATGGGGAACATATATATAAGATAAGCGTTTACTTGGCGCTTTGGTCTTGACACTCTGAAACTTCGCAAACTTCTGAAACAGTCAAGAACATGGCAACAGTAGATGCTCATGGGTGTATATTATACAGCCAGCGCAGGCACAGGCCACTCCGGCATGGCGTCCAATGGTGAGGTATATACATACACAGCGTGGGCTTCTGCGTTGCTCGTTCTACTGTTTCGGGCAATGCGAAGGCCTCAGAGTGTGGAACGGGCGGCAGGCAAAGTTCCCACGCTTTTTTCGTATATATACCATACCTTAATTAATCAACCGCCTTGATTTGGGAATAAGGGGCACAAAATTAAACAATATGTTAACTAAACAGAGTGTAAAAAACTATCTACAGAAAGAGGGCTTTACTCCTAAAGAGTTAGACAGCGGATTTGCATTTAAGTATCAATTTAAGTTCTTTATAATTGAGCTTGACATCAAAGATCCCAATTATCTAAGGATTATAATGCCCAACATTTATAATGTGTCCTTAAATTTGGATATAAAAAAAGTTTTTAAAGCATGTAATGAGGCTACAAAATCGACAAAAGTTGCAAAGGTTTTTATGATTGATGACAATGACGTTTGGGCTACATATGAAATAATTGTAGACTCAACTCCTGAATTAGATGATTTAATTCCAAGAGGACTAAATATTTTATTAGCAGCACACGAAAACTTTTACAAAAACATATAAAACTTGCTTTTTTGTCAATCAAACAGCACAAAAGCGGGGCTATATTTAATAGCTCCGCCATTTTTTTTGAAAAAATTTCCACTTTCAATGTAACAAAACTGCCGCAAGTTACGTCTGCATAATAAAGGACATAAAAAGCGGAAGCAATGAAAAGGATATTTGCACTAATCATGTTTACGGCTGCGTTGTGCCTGGCGGGTACGGCAAAGACGAGCAACGAGGTGATACGCGACATACGGACTAACAACAAGGCGTTAACCATCAGGTTCAACAAACTGATGATGGCTCTGTTGCCCGACCTGAAAGACGAAGCATTCGGCGAGGCTATGGGGCACATAAGCAGCGGCACAATAGTGACGGTTGAGGACGGAGGCGAGAAGGCAAGGCGGTCGTTCATGGAAAGCGTAAGCGAGCTTGACACATGCAAATACCAGCCTTTTGTAAGCGTCAACGATGAAGACGGCGAAACTGTGCAGATATTTGGCAGGATGAAGAAAGGATACATAAGGGAAATGCTCGTGGTAGTGGCAAGCGATGACGACTGCACCCTGATACGGCTGAAGGGCAAGCTGACGCAGGAGGACATACGGAAAATAGTAGCGCGGAATGATTGAGAATACATTATAAACAACAAAAAAGATAAAGACAATGAAAAAGATTTTAGCATTTATCGTGATGGCGGCTTTCTGCCTCACGGGTACGGCGAAGACGGCCGATGAAGTAATCAAAGAAATAGAGAAGTCTACCGGCGCGCAGGTGATACGCTTCAATAAGGAGATGATTGCCATGCAGATGGGCAAGACAGGCAACAACGAACTTGGAGAGATGTTGAAAGACATCGACAACGGTTGCGTGCTGATAATAGAGAACGCCGACAAGGCGAAGTCGGATGTGTTCAATAACACGACTGCCGAACTTGACACGGCTTACGAACCTATTGTTACAGTATTCGAAGATGACGACCGCGTAAAAGTACTTGGCCGTGCGGAAGGCGATGTACTGAAGGAGGTTGTTGTAGCCGTGTCTGACAACGAGGACTGCGTGATGGTGTGCTTCACTGGAAGTATTCCCAAAGACAAAATCGGTCAGTTGGTCAATGACAAGACTATTAGTTTTTAGAAGATACAAGGAACGAGTTGACGAGTAACGAGGCCATTCACTTGTCTGCTCGTTACTTGTCACTCGTCAACTAATATCAAACAATGACAGGCGAAGAGTTCAAACAACGGTTCATGCCATACAGCGGCAAGCTGTATGCCGTGGCTCTGAGCCTGACGTGCAACGAGCAGGAGGCCGAAGATGCTGTGCAGGACGCATTCCTTAGGCTATGGACACGGCGTGACAGCCTGCCAAGCATGGAAAACGCCGAAGCCTACTGCGTAACGCTGACAAGGCACATCTGCCACGACAGGCTGAGGAGCAGGCACGCCACGCTTGACGTTGACCGCCCCGAGACAATGCGGCAGGCCGCACACGCCGACATGGAAAGAGAAGTAGAGACTAAAGACCATGCCGAAATAATGCGCCGGTGCATAGCCCGCCTGCCGGAACAGCAACGGCTCTTGATAACCATGCGCGACGTAAACAACCTCGATTACGGCGAGATTGAACAGGCCACAGGGCTTAGCATGACAAACATCCGCGTGACGCTTAGCAGGGCAAGAAAGACATTACGTGAACAATTTAACCACATCAGGAATTATGGCGACAAAGGATATTGAAAAACTTTTGGAACGTTATTACGACGGCCAAACATCTGAAGACGAGGAGGCACGCATAACCGAGTTCTTCAGGGAAGGCGACGTACCTGACAGCCTGAAAGCCGAACAAGACTTCTTCATGACCTTGCACGGCTGCAAGGCCACACCGTCAGCCGAACGGCTTGACCGTAAGCTCAACGCGCAGATTGACGCATGGAGCAAAAAAGCTGACAGCACAGGGCGGCACACCGCCCGGAGCATAAAGATGAAGCTGCGCCATGCCTGCGGAATAGCGGCCAGCATACTCGTTGTGGCTTCGTTCGGCGCATACCTGCACAACCGCACAAGCATAACGCCTGAAGAACGGGCCGCACTGGCACAGGCGCAAATGGCGATTGTAAAGTTCTCGGCCACGCTGAACAAAGGTCTTGATCAAATGGCATACGCGCAGCAAAAAACTGAAGACCTGAACAGAAAAATAAACAAATGTATGGAACTCTCAAAAAACGGTGAACAATGAAAAAGTTATTATCAATACTGACCGCCGCCATACTTTTCACGGCAAACCTTGCAGCACAGGAAACGTTTACCAAGAAATTCGGCAACGTAAAGGGCATAACGTCAGTTTATGTCTCGAAAGCCCTCCTCGGCATGATGCCCGACATGAAAAGCGACGGGATGGACTTCTCGGCCGTGGCCTCGAAGCTGGACAACATCCAAATACTCAACTCCGAGACAAAATCAGCATCCAACACCCTGAAAAAAGAATGCCGGCAGATAATCGCCAAGGAGAATTACACCAAGTTGATGGACGTCAACGGTGAAGGCGAAAGCACCGGCATATACATGAAAGAGTTTTCGGGCGGTAAAAAACAGTACATCCTGCTTAACACTGACAGTGAAGACACAAGCGTCATCGTGCTTACAGGACAGCTGACGTTGCAGGACATAAAGAACGTTATGGACAAGTAGGGTTGTCCCGATGATGTCTGCGGAATAAGAAAAACGGAACGGATTTGCATTACTGCAGATCCGTTCCGTTTGCTGTATTAGCTGATGTTTGCGTTTTACTTGTTTTGACCGTCTTTGATTTTTTGCACGTAAGCGTCGATTACGGCTACGGCTGTAATGTTTACCACGTCACGTACAGAACACTCGAAATCGGTGAAGTGGATGGGCTTGTTCAGTCCCATCTGTATCGGTCCTATGATTTCAGCATCGGGATTGAGTGCCTGTAGCAACTTGTATGAACTGTTTGCGCTCGACAGGTTGGGGAACACGAGCGTGTTCACGTCTTTTCCTTTCAGTCGTGTGAAAGGATATTTTGCATCGCGCAGCTTGTTGTTCAGTGCGAAGTTAACCTGCATCTCTCCGTCTATGGCGAGGTCAGGGTAACGCTGCTGCATCTCTTCTACGGCGGCGTGGACTTCTGCCGGGTTGCCAGCCTCGTCGGTTCCGAAGTTGGAGTAGCTTATCATCGCGATGTTAGGCTCGTCGTTGAAGAAACGTACAGTATTGGCCGAGAGGCGCGCCATGTCAATGAGCACGTCCTTGTTGGGGTGGCGGTTGATTAGCGTGTCGGCCAGGTATAGCACGCCCTTTTTAGAGTTGATGATGTGCATTGTGCCGAAGTGGTTGTATTTCGGCTGTATGCCGATAACCTCCTTTGCCACTTTTATTGTGTTAGAGTATTTTGTGTAGAGGCCGGTTATGAATGCGTCGGCGTCACCCGTTTCGACCATCATCATGCCGAAATAGTTGCGCTCGAACATCTTGTCGTTGGCTTCTTGGAAAGTGTAGCCCTGACGCTGGCGTTTGTCTGCCAGAATGCGTGCGTACCGTTCACGACGGTCGTTTTCGCGGTCGTGGCGCAGGTTTACGATTTCTATGCCGTCAAGACTCAGGTCGAGTTCCTTTGCGAGCTTTGCGATGCGCTCGTCGTTGCCGAGCAGGATAGGGTGGCAGATGCCTTCGTTCTTTGCCTGTACTGCAGCTTTGAGCATTGTCGGGTGTATGCCTTCGGCGAATACCACGCGCTGCGGATGCTTGCGTGCCGTGTCGTAGAGCTTCTGCGTCAGCTTGGTTTCCTGTCCGAGCATCTCGCGCAGACGGTTCTTGTATTCGTCCCAGTCGGTTATTCTTGTACGTGCCACGCCGCTTTCTATGGCCGCCTTGGCAACTGCTGCCGAGACCTCTGTGATAAGGCGCGGGTCAACTGGTTTCGGTATGAAATATGACGGACCGAATGTGAGTTTGTTCACTTGGTATGCGTCGTTAACTACGTCAGGCACAGGCTGCTTTGCCAGGTCGGCAATGGCATGTACGGCCGCCATCTTCATTTCCTCGTTGATGGCTGTAGCGTGTACGTCAAGTGCGCCGCGGAAGATATAGGGGAAGCCGATGACGTTGTTAATCTGGTTGGGATAGTCGGAGCGGCCGGTACTCATTATGACGTCGGGGCGGCTTTCCATCGCGTCTTCGTATGATATTTCAGGTACGGGGTTAGCCAAAGCGAACACGATAGGTTTGTCGGCCATCGAGCGAACCATGTCTTGCGTGAGCACATTCCCCTTGGACAGGCCGACGAACACGTCGGCGTCCTTTACGGCCTCTTCCAGGGTGTGGATGTCGCGCCTGTCGGTAGCGAAGAGTTTTTTCTGTTCGGTAAGGTTCTCGCGGTCACTGGTGATGACACCTTTCGAATCGAGCATCACGATGTTCTCCTTCTTTGCGCCGAGGGCTATGTACAGCTTTGTGCATGAGATGGCTGCTGCTCCGGCTCCGTTCACCACGATTTTAACTTCCGATATGTCCTTTCCTGCTACTTCGAGGGCGTTCTTCAGTCCGGCGGCCGATATAATCGCCGTGCCGTGCTGGTCGTCGTGCATTACCGGTATGTCGAGTGTGCGTTTCAGCCTTTCTTCGATGTAAAAGCACTCTGGTGCCTTTATGTCTTCAAGGTTGATGCCTCCGAATGTAGGCGCTATGCGTTCAACGGCTTCACAGAACTTCTCCGGGTCTTTCTCGGCCACCTCGATGTCGAACACATCTATGCCGCCGTAGATTTTGAACAGCAGTCCCTTGCCCTCCATCACGGGTTTTCCGCTCATTGCGCCTATGTCGCCAAGGCCCAGTACGGCTGTGCCGTTGCTGATTACGGCAACGAGATTGCCCTTGTCGGTGTATTTGTACACGTCGTCCGGTGTCTTTTGTATTTCAAGGCACGGGAAGGCGACGCCCGGCGAGTAGGCAAGGCTCAAGTCTGTTTGTGTACTGTAAGGTTTTGTAGGCTTTACTTCTATTTTTCCGGGTTTGCCGCTACTGTGGTATTCAAGTGCGGCTTCTTTTGTAATGTTTACCATGATTATGTTATTTGTTCTTGTTCTATATGCGCATGAAACTGTTAGCTTTGTGCGGCTGTTCCGCTTTGATTTTGCACGTTTTGCGCGTGTGACGGATTTTAGCCCCACAATCTTTCATTTTCTTACTTGCAGCCCTTGCTTTATGCTGACTTCGTCTTTTTACCTTTCTTTTTATTACAACCGTAATTGAAAAGTCTTTGCAAATGTAATAAAAAAATAAATGGAGGCAAATAGTTTTCGGAAATAAATTATTAACTTTGCAAATAAAAACTAAAAGCAATGCGTAAAACCGGCACCCCGACCACTTACCGTGAAAGTTTGAGAATGAAAATTCTCGAAACCGCGATGCAACTTTTCAAGCTGAAAGGGATAAAGGCCGTACGCATGGACGACATCGCGACTGAAATCGCGATTTCAAAGCGCACCCTGTATGAGATATACAGCAACAAGGAGGATTTGCTCTTCGAATGTTTGAGGAACGAGAACGAACTGCTGACCAAGCAGCTTGCAGACTATGCGCTTACGGCGGAAAACGAGATGGCTGTCATCGCTTATTTCATAAAGTTGAGGCTGAAAGACTTGGGTTCCATCAATCCGTTGTTTTTTACCGAAATGAACAAGTACGAGCGGATAATGAGGTTTTTCAGGCAGAACAAGGAAAAACAGTCCGCCCATTCGCAGGTGTTCATGCAGAAGGGCATTGAGCACGGTTTTTTCCGCGGCGACCTTAATTACGGCATCGTGAACAAGATGGGCGATGCGGCTATGGATTTTGTCATGCAGACACGGCTTTACGAACAATATAAACTTGACGAGATATTCCATACGTTCATAATCGTATTCCTGCGTGGCTGTTGTACGGAAAAGGGCCTGGCCTATCTCGACAAGTTCGTTTCTGAAAATTAAGAATTAAGAGTTAAGAATTAAGAAAATATGCTTTGAAGAATGGTATTTCTCTTAACTCTTAATTCTTAACTCTTAATTCTTAATTAAATTCTTATCACTTGTTTCACACCCTTGACGTTTCGCAGCTTTTTTATCAGCTGCTCAAGGCGTGGTGTGTCTTCGACGTTTACAACCAGGTTGCCGCTGAACAGGCCGTCGTTGCTGTCGATGTTGATGCTGCGCATCATTATCTTCTCCTCTTTCGAGATGATGCTTGTGATGTTGTTCACGATGCCGATGTCGTCGTTGCCGATTATTTTCAGCGTTGTGGAGTATTGCGATGAGCCTTTGCCGCTCCATTTTGCCTTTACGATGCGGTAGCCGAAGCGTTTGCGCAGTTCCGGCGCGTTGGGGCAGTCCTTGCGGTGTATTTTTATTCCTCCGTTCACTGTTACGAATCCGAACACGTCGTCGCCGTATATGGGGTGGCAGCATTTTGCCAACGTATAGTCAACGCCTTTCAGGTTTTTGTCGATTACGAGCACGTCGTCGCCCGAATATGCAAGCTCTTCGTTGGGGTTTTCGTAGTTGAAGCCTACGGCACTTCGTGCAGGCTGCTGGGGCAGGGCGTTGTTGTCGCGTTGCAGAGTCTCCTGGTATTTCTCAATCACGTCGTTCACGTCAAGCGTGCCGTCGGCCATGTTCCTGTAGAAGTCGTTGGCCTCCTTGAAGCCCATTTTCTTTATAAGGTGCGACACGGCGCTCTCGTCAAACTCTATTTTCCTGTTCTTGAGCCTTCGCTCAAACATCTCTTTGGCGTATGCGCCGTCTTTCACCATCAGCTCCTTGAGCGCCATGCGCACTTTCGCCTTGGCTCGGCTTGTCTTGACGATGTTCAGCCATTCCTGCTTGGGTTTCTGGTTTGCCGATGTCATTATTTCAACCTGGTCGCCGTTCTTCATCACATGTCGGAACGTCACCACCTTGTTGTTTATTTTCGCCCCGGTGCAGTGGTCGCCGATGTTCGAGTGTATGCGGTATGCGAAGTCGAGCACAGTCGCGCCTTTGGGGAATTTCATCAGGTCGCCTTTCGGCGTGAATACGAACACCTCGTCGTCGTACAGGTCCATCTTGAACTGGTCGATTACCTGCAGGTCGTCCTTGTTTTCCAGTGCCGAGCGTATGCTGTTCAGCCATTCGTCCAGCCCGTTTTCGCCCTTTACGCCCTTGTAGCGCCAGTGTGCGGCCAGTCCGCGTTCGGCTATTTCGTCCATGCGTTCAGTGCGTATCTGCACTTCCACCCATTTGTTTTCAGGCCCCAGAACAGTTATGTGCAGGCTTTCGTAGCCGTTTGACTTGGGCACGCTCAGCCAGTCGCGCATGCGCTTCGGGTTGGGCTGGTACATGTCGGTGATGATGGCGAACACCTGCCAGCACTGCACTTTTTCCAGTTCCTGCGGCGAGTCGAGTATTATGCGTATGGCGAACAGGTCGTACACCCCTTCGAAAGCGCACTGCTGTTTCTTCATTTTCTGCCAGATGCTGTGTATGCTTTTTGTGCGTCCCTTCATGTGGAACTTGAATCCGGCCTCCTTCAGCTTCTTGTCTATCGGGGCGATGAAGCGTTCTATGTAAGCGTCGCGGCTCTTTTTGGTGGCGTTGAGCTTCTCCTTTATCATGTAGTAGGCGTCGTGCTCAAGGTATTTCAGGCTCAGGTCCTCAAGTTCGCTTTTCAGCTTGTACAGTCCCAGCTTGTGGGCGAGCGGGGCGTACAGGTAGCTGGCCTCTTCGCTCACTTCGGTTTTCGCCTCCACGTTATCCGTGTCGCGTATTTGCCGCATCAGGTTTACGCGGTCGGCAATCATGATGAGTATCACGCGCATGTCTTCGGCGAACGACAGTAGCAGGTTTCTGAAGTTCTCGCTTTCTATTACGGGGCTTTTCTTGTAAAGTTCCTGTATTTTGCCAAGCCCGTTTATTATGCGCGCCACGTTGTCGCCGAAAGCCTGTCTTATCTCGTCATAATCCTGCACTACCGGGTACAGCAGTATCGCCAGCACGCCGTCGCGTTTCAGTCCGATTTCGTCCACTGCGATGGCTGCCGTTTGCAGGCTTGACACTATCGGGTTCAGCCCGAACACGTCCCTTTCCACCGCATTGCTGCCCATCGCCGTCTTGATGTGCCTTAACACGTTGCTCCTGTCGCTGCCGTTTGCAAGCTCGCTCATGCTTTCAGTCAGCTTGCGTGCAAGCTCTATGGCCGTCTTTTTCTCGTCTATGGTGAATGTCAATCCTTTCATCTTTTTACGCCTTGTTCTGTCGCGCCTTTATATGGCATGATGCAAACTTACTCATTTTTCCTGAAATAGTCTTGCTTTGTATTCCGGAAAATGCTTTTTGTAAGTTTTATTGCATAAAGTAATAACTTTTTAATGGCTTTTGCTGCTTGTTTTGATGAAAAAGAGTTATTTTTGCAATGAAATGAAGATATTGAGGAAGTTAAAGAAGTTATAGTAGTTAAAGCCATTACCATATTATAGAATGGTGTGGTTGCACTGCAACACAGCAAGGCATTTGGCTATAACTTCTATAACTTCTTTACCTTCTCTAAATTCTAAGAAAATAAAAACCTTAACCTAATAAAAACAAATATTTATGTTATCACAAGAAGATTTGAAGCAGATTGCCGCCAAAGGCATAACCGAGGCTCAGGTGGAAACGCAGCTTGAGGATTTTAAACATGGTTTCCCTTTCTTGCGCCTTGAGGCCGCAGCTGCCATAGGCAACGGCATTTCTGCGCCCGCTGACGGCGAGCGCGCACGCTACATCGAGGCCTGGAACTCTTACAAGGCCGGCGGCAAGCGCATTGTAAAGTTCGTGCCGGCGAGCGGGGCGGCCAGCCGTATGTTCAAGGACATGTTTGCTTTCCTGAACGGCGACCATGACACGCCCGAGACCGACTTTGAGAAGAAATACTTTGACAACATCGGGAAGTTCGCCTTCTACGGCGAGCTTAACGAGGCTTGCGTCAAAAACGAAGGCAAGGACATACCCTCACTCATTGCCGAAGGCGGTTACAAGGCCGTTGTGGCCAACATGCTTGAGCCGAAGGGGCTTAACTACGGACAGCTGCCCAAGGGCCTGCTGCTGTTCCACAAGTACGCCGAAGGGCCGCGCACGCCGCTCGAGGAGCATCTTGTCGAGGGCGCGCTTTACGCCGCGTCGGGCGGAGAAGCCCACATACACTTCACCGTGAGCCATGAGCACCGTGAGCTTTTCATGAAGAAAGTCGACGAGAAATGTGCCGCATACGCCGGGAAATACGGCATAAGGTATGACGTGACATTCTCCGAGCAGAAGCCGTCTACCGACACCATAGCCGCCAATCCCGACAACACCCCGTTTCGCAACGACGACGGCTCGCTGCTCTTCCGTCCGGGCGGACACGGCGCTCTCATACAGAACCTTAACGACATCGACGCCGACGTGGTGTTCATCAAGAACATCGACAACGTTGTGCCCGACCGCCTGAAGGACGACACCGTGACATACAAGCAGCTCATTGCCGGCATGCTCGTTACGTTGCAGGCAAAGGCGTTCGAATATCTGCGTCTGCTCGACACCGGGCGGTACACCCACGAACAGCTGGAAGAAATCATACGCTTCGTGCAGCGCGACCTCTGTTGCCGCAAGGCCGACATAAAGCAGCTTGAAGACGCAGAGCTGGTAATATATCTCCACAACAAGCTCAACCGCCCGATGCGCGTGTGCGGAGTGGTGAAGAACGTCGGGGAGCCGGGCGGCGGCCCGTTCCTCACATACAACCAGGACGGCACCGTGAGCCTGCAGATACTCGAAAGCAGCCAGATAGACAAGTCTAACGGCGAGTACATGAAAATGTTTACCGAGGGGACTCACTTCAACCCCGTCGACCTTGTATGCGCCGTAAAGGACTACAAGGGCCGTCCCTTCAACCTTCCCGATTATGTTGACAAGTCAACTGGCTTCATCAGCAGCAAGAGCAAGAACGGCCGCGAGCTGAAGGCGCTCGAGCTGCCTGGGCTGTGGAACGGCGCGATGAGCGACTGGAACACGGTTTTCGTTGAAGTTCCGCTGTCGACGTTCAACCCCGTCAAGACCGTCAACGACCTGTTGCGTGAGCAACACCAGTGATAGCTTTTATCCTGCCATGTGACGGTAAGTTCTTTAATGTCTTTCTTTCGCGTAACGGATTGAACGCCAGCCCGTTCGCGATTCATGGCAAAACGCCAGGCGAAAGGCCGTCTTTTACACGTTAAAAGACGGCCTTTTACAGTCCAAAAGATGCCCTCTCTGGTTCATCCGCAAATGTGTTGGATGGTTTTTATTCTATTTTCAATAAATAATCGTTTTCAAGTGAGGCACTCGGTAATCGTCATTCCGCGCTCCGACGCGGAATCCAGAAAACATTAAAGGCGTGAAATGACGTTGGCTGCATACACTGGATTCCGCGTCGGAGCGCGGAATGACAATTACCGAGTGCCTCATTTGACATTAATTTTGTACGATTTTATAATCCTTTTCTCATCCAACAAAACTGCGGATGAACCCCCTCTCTCCTCCCTCCCTACGGGAGGGAGCTTTATTGCCATTGCCTTATTGGCTGCATATCGGCCATATAAGCCATTCTGTTAGCCGTGTTTCCCCTATCCGTCCCATAACTCCCGGCATGCCCGGCCCTTTCGGTTCTCCCCGTCCTCCCGGCTCTCCCGTCCTCCCGTTTTTCGGCCTTTTGTTAACATAAAGTTTACACTATTGTAGGAAAATGTAAAAAAATGGCCTTTATTAGTAATTGTTAACTATCGGGGGAGGTAAAAATAGAAATTTATTAATACCTTTGAAGCCGAAAACAATAACTAAACAAGTTTTAACGTAGCGTGTACATATAAATACATTTTGTTGTCATGTGTGAAACACGGCAGGACGATGCCGTGGTTAAGACTGTACAGCCTTTAAAAGGCGATAAGACTCATAGAATAACAAATAACCTCTGACGTATGATTAGACACATACTGATTCTTGCTTTTTTGGTTATAGCGGCCGCTCTCCCTGCGCCAGCGCAGAACGTAGCGGTGAAAACCAATGCCCTGTATTGGGCTACCACAACGCCTAACATTGGCGTAGAAGCGTCCGTAGGTAAAAAACACTCCCTCCAGTTGTTTTATGGATTTAACCCGTGGAAACAGTCCGGCGGCAAGCAGCGCAGCCTGCGCCACTGGTTGCTGATGCCTGAATACCGTTACTGGTTCTGCGAGAGCTTTAACGGATGGTTTGTGGGCGCCCACCTCATGGGAGGGCAGTTCAACGTGAGCAACATCGACATGCCGTTCGGATTGCTCGACGAGGTTGAGGACCACCGCTACGAAGGATGGTACGCCGGTGGCGGCATAACAGGTGGTTATCAGTGGGTGCTGTCGAAACACTGGAACATAGAGGCGTCGCTCGGCCTTGGCTATGACTACATAAAGTTCGACAAGTTCAGGTGCGGCGAGTGCGGAGAAAAAGTGAAGTCCGACCACAAAAATTACTTCGGCCCAACAAAGCTCGCTTTAAGCGTGCTGTATATATTTTAAAAGGTGAGAAGGTGAGAAAAGTAAAAAGGTAAAAAAGTAAAAAAGTAAAAAAGTAAAACCCTCATACCTCCCGGCTCTCCCAGTTCTCCCATAATTCCCAGTTCTCCCAAAACTCCCATAATTCCCAAAAACCGTAAAAAATGAAACGTTACACATTAATATATATGTCAGCCCTACTTGCCGCGCCGTGTGCCTTGCAGGCACAGACCGACGGCACGCGCCTTGCTGACAACTCAATCGTGATTGAAAACAAGAAGGTAGAGCAGACCGACCACAGCCTTGTGGTTGACCTCACGCTCAACATGGACTCGCTCCACCTGCGCTCGAACCAGAGGCTGGTGTTCACACCCGTGGTACGCTCAAAAGACGGACAAGAGCGGCTGATGCCGCAAATAGTAGTCAACGGGCGCAAGCAGGACATATCCTTCAAGCGTTACGCCCACAAGGATTTTCCTGACGACGCGCAGGTTGTGCGCCGCAAGAACGGAACGGCGCAGAGCTACGATTACAACGCCGTTGTGCCATACGAGGAATGGATGAAGAACGCTGACGTGGTGATTGCCGAAGACCTTTGCGGATGCGGCGACATAGAGGAGCAGAACCAGACCGTAATACAACGCCTGCGCACGCCGTACATGGCTTACCTGCGCCCGAAGGCCGAGGCGCGGAAGGCGCGCACCGAGGAGGGCAGGGCGTTCATTGACTTCCCCGTGGACAAGACAACGCTTTACCCCGACTACCGCAACAACCCGCGCGAGCTTGACAAGATTGTGGGCACAATCAACCTCGTAAAGGAAGACAAGAACGTGTCGATTACCAACATCGAAATTCACGGATACGCCTCGCCCGAGGCTCCTTACGACTATAACGCGCGGCTGGCCGAAGGACGCGCCAAGACGCTTACCGACCATGTGCGCCGCCTTGTCAACCTTGACGATCGCCTGTTCAAGGTTACGTCTACGCCCGAGGACTGGGACGGACTGCGCGAGGCCCTGCTGTCAAGCAATCTCGAGCACAAGAAGGAGATACTTGACATCATCGACAACAGCGGGCTTGAGCCTGACGCACGCGAGTGGAAGATAAAGTCTACTTATCCGCAGGACTACCGCTTCATGCTCGACACGTTCTATCCGGCCCTGCGCCATTCCGACTATGTGGTAAGCTACACCGTGCGCCCGTTCTCTGTAGAAGAAGCCAAGGAGATACTGCGCACAAAGCCCAAGCAGCTGTCACTTGAAGAGATGTACCTCGTGGCGCAGACTTACGAACCGGGGTCTGACGAGTTCAACGAGGTGTTCCAGACCGCAGTGCGCCTTTATCCCGAAGACCCCACGGCCAACCTCAACGCAGCATGCGCCGAGATTGAGCGGGGCGACTACAAGGCAGCGTCGCGTTATCTCGACAAGGCCGGTAACTCGCCATACGCGGCACACGCACGCGGAGTGATAGCCCTGAAGCAGGGCGACGACGACGAGGCGCGCCGGCAGTTCACCATCGCCGCGCAGGGCGGAGTGAAGGAGGCGCAGCAGAACCTCGACATAATGGGCGACTGACGGCGCACGGCACAGCCTTTGGCGTATGACATTTATGACGGATGCAAGGCATAAGCCAACGCATCATTGATTGAAGAATATAAAACACATTAATTATTTAAGTTTTTAACAGATGAAAACAACAAAGTTTTTTGCTCTCGCGCTTGCAGCGCTTGCGCTGGGGGCATGTTCAAGCGACGATGTCATTGAACAGAAAGAACCTGCCATCACCGGTGGTGAAAAGGGCTATGTAAGCATCTCTGTGAACATGCCTACACAGCCTACCGGGCGTGCATTTGATGAAACGCTTGACGACGGCCTGCCTTCAGAGTATAAGGTGAACGACGCTACGTTGCTCCTGTTCAAGGGTGAGACCGAGGACGCCGCTACGTTCGCCTCTGCTTACAATCTTGACGCCACAGGCTTCGCTATGAACGGCGGCTCTAACGACCAAATCACATCCAACGCTACGCTCGTTCAGGAAGTAACCGTGCCGACGACAACGGACAAAGACAGTATCTACGCTCTCGTTGTGCTGAACAACAACGGCAAGATTGCAGCTGGTGCTGACGGAACGTTGACCGTCGGTGGTGAGAAATTTACCGGCACTTTCAAGAATTTTTATGAAAC
Organism: uncultured Prevotella sp.; assembly: GCA_900551055.1. Lineage (GTDB taxonomy): Bacteria > Bacteroidota > Bacteroidia > Bacteroidales > Bacteroidaceae > Prevotella. The sequence continues at coordinate 96,076 of URUK01000007.1, forward strand.
TGTGCTGACACTGTCAAACGGTGCTGACGACATTACCGGCAACGGCATCTTTATGAGCAACGCTCCGCTTTATTCAAAGCCGAGCGGCGCTTCTGACCCCACAGGCGGTACTGTATCGACCCTTACCGTGATAGATAAGGATAAAATCTATACTACAGAGGCCGAGGCGAGCAGTAACCCTGCAGCCAACATCTATGTTGAGCGCGCCGTGGCTAAGGTTACTGTAAATGCAAGTGGCGGTGATGGTGAGGGCAACCCAAACATCGCATCGTATGAGGTTGCAGGCTGGACGTTCAACGTTGCCAACACCAAGACTTATCCCGTGCGCAATGTGGCCAACGGCTCTTCTTGGTGGGCACTTACGGCTACAGGTTTAACAGATTATCGCTTCGTAGGCAATGTAGCCGTTGCAACAAACCTTTACCGCACATATTTCGGTGAAGACCCGAACTATAGTACTTATAGCGCTGACGATTTCATTTCCAAGTCAGGCGAAGACCTTGACAACACGACATTGTTTGGTTTCGGTGCAGACAATCCGGGCTACTGCCTTGAGAACACGTTTGATGTGGCTAACATGATAAACAACCGCACAACCCAGGTGGTTGTAAAGGCGAAGCTTATCCTTGGCAGCGGTTTGGCCGAGAACGACGGAAGTTTCTATGTCCTCAACGGCAACACCTCTACTGTTTATAAGAAAGACGGCGTTGTGGCTACAGTTCAGGGCAGGATAGCAGACTGGCTGCAAGCCAACTGGAACACATACTTTGATGCTAAGGGAACCATTGACGGAGATTTAATCGACGTTGTGCTTTCAAATGCAACGACTGACAAGGGTGGCGTGATAACAATCACTTCCGCTAAGCTTGAGAATGAAGATGTTGCGAGTCTTGAATTTAAGGACGGCCAGACCCTTGAAGCATTGAATGCAGACATCGCCAAACAGGTTACGGCCCTTAACGAGGATGGCCTTGAGATATCTTATTACAAGGGCGGATACGCTTATTATCCTATATTGATCAAGCACTTCGGTGACGACCAGACCCCGTGGACTGAAGAAGCGTCCAATACCAGCGGTGCTTATGCAGGAGATGCTGCTAATGCAAACTGGCTCGGACGTTACGGCGTGCTCCGCAACAACTGGTACGACATAACCGTGACAGGCATCAAGAACATCGGTTCGCCTTCAGTTCCCGACATCACCGGTGACACTGACGACCCGGAGAGCCGCTACATCGCTGTAAGCATCAACGTCCTTTCTTGGACCAAGCGTACGCAGAGTGCAGATTTGTAAAGACAGTTTCAATGTAGATGTAATATCTCGTTCCGGTGGCGCCGTTTCGGCGGCGCCATCGGGATTAAAAACAACAAAAACAACAACAATCGCGGCAGCACATGCCGCAACGCTTCTGGCGACAGCCGCCAGGTTTTGTAGAAAAGTCAAATTAGCCGGCACGGCTTGGATGACACCGGCGCCCTATGGGCACCCAACAAATAAGAAAATTAAGAGTGAAGAGTGAAGAATTAAGAATTAAGAGCGAAGAGTGAATAGTCCGCATGGCTTTTATCAGCCCTATTACTCCTATCCATCCCAGCTCTCCTATTTCTCCCAGTACTCCTATCTCTCCCATTATAAAGAGAAACACTAAAAATATTAGTATGGAATATTCAGCGAAAAAACCTTTCAGATGGTTGTGCTGCATGCTGCTCGCAGCCGCCGCGTTCACTTCGTGCGGCATGATGGAGGACGACTTGAAAGACTGTCCCTACGGACTTTATGTCAGCTTCAAGTATGACTATAACCTTCAGCGCGCCGACATGTTCAACGACCACGTAGGCTCTGTCACCCTCTACATCTTCGACGAGCAGGGAAAGCTCGTGAAGACGCAGGAAGAGAGCAACGTAGGGGCGGTGGCACCTCTTAAGGACGCAGGCTATGCCATGCATATAACCGACCTCGCACCGGGACGTTACCAGTTTATCGCGCTGGCAGGACAGCGCCCATACGCCGACATGCTTGCCGATTCACGCGCACGCTTCGTGCGCAACGACTTGGCCGCAGGCGATGACATGACGGCCGTCGGCGTACAGCTTGACCGCGTGCAGACAGGCAGCAACATGTATGACATAGTAAACAACGCGCTGCCGCTTGACACCCTTTGGCACGGCATGCTGACGGAGCCGGTGCAGGTGTACAGCCGCGAGGCCAACCGCGCAGCTTACGCTACGGTTCCGCTCGTGCGCGACACCAAGAGGATTACCGTGAGCCTGCGCGAGATTAGCGACCCGAGGGAAATGGACATCGCTGATTATGAAATGACGATAACCGACAAGAACTCCACGCTGCTGTGGGACAACTCCGTTGACGAGACTACCGGCACTGTGGCTTACAGCCCATACGCAACGTGGAACACCGACGACCTTACTCCGCCTACCGACCAGAACGGCCACGTGCTCGAAGGCGTAGGACATACCGGACACGCGGAGTTTATGACTTCGCGCCTGATCAGCCACGACGACCCGGATGACGACGGAGTGCTTGCTATAAGGAACAAGAACAGCAATACGGAGAACATTACGGTAAACCTGCCCGACATCCTCTCGCGCCTTGCCAACTATGACGAGATGCGCAACTATTCAAAGCAGGAGTTCCTTGACCGCGGCTATGACTACGACCTGGAGTTTTTCCTACTGAACGGAAAGCTGAAATACATCAACGTCAGCATAAGCGTGCTCGGCTGGACAAAGCGCGTGCAGTTTGAAGAACTGTGAGTGGAAGGCGGGAGGTTGAGAATACGAGAAAGTGAGTGGAGAGAAACCTAAACAGTTATTGGCTATGAAATGTGATTTATGTAAATACTGTGGCGCGGCGCTTTATGCGGCATTGGCGTTGATGGCGGCATCGTGCAGCATGAGCGACGACATCTCTGCCGATTGCGGCCGCACGGACGATGCTAAGCAGGTCTACGTGAAGCTGCGCGTCTCCGTTCCGTCACAGGCTCCAGTCTCACGTGCCGGCGACCCCACCGGCGGTGAATCAGGCGATGGCGAGGAAACGGGACAGACTTATGAGAACAGCATAAACTCTGTACTTGTATTCTTTTACCGCGCTGACGACAACAACATAAACGCTGAAGCCTCAACCCTGATTGACGAGTATGCCCATCTGACGACGGTGACCGAGGAAAAGGAAAACGGCAGCTGGGTAACAAACCCCGTTCAGGTGTCGTTGGATTTGAACACGCCGTATAATGTGATAGTAGTAGCCAACCCCGGCGACATCTCTTGGGCCGGAACCGAAGAGGGGCGGACGCTCGGCGGAGTGCGCGACCATATCTATAAGCAGGCATGGAAAGAAAGCGGTGAAGGTTACACTGACTTCGTGATGTCGTCAGAAGACGGAACGGAGACAATCACCGTGACCGAAAAGAACACAAGCGAGACCAATCCGGCCACGACCAACGTTGCCGTTGAGCGTCTGGCGGCACGCGTTGACTATCAGGAAACAGGGACTTATACATGCGAAGACAATATTGGTTCTGTAGAAATCACCGGGGCGGCAATCATCAACCGGCTTACCGCAGGCACATACCTTATCAAGCGCGTGACGACAGACGGCAACATAACCGATAACGTCACCTATCTTGGCGACGAAGAGCCTGCAGGCGGAGGCGTAGCCACCAATTATGTAATAGACCCGTGGATGGCGGTCAAGACTGCGGCTAACGCCATGCTGTCAGATGGCAATACTCCTTTTGAAGTTAATGGAACGAAGGTAAATGCCGCAGGGCTGTACAATCAGGAAACTTACTACCCCACAATACCTGACGGCGCAAACCCTGAAGCGTGGGCAGACTATTGCAAGAAGGGCACGCCGATGGAAGACGCAGGCGCCGGCTGGACGCGCGTTGGCTATACGCTTGAAAACACAACGTTGGCGGAAAATACGTCGACAAACTACAACACGGGCATCGTGTTCAAGGCGCAGTTCACTCCGGCTGGCGTTGCGGACTATACTCCCGGCAACACGTTCTTCCGTTATGACAACACAATCTATACCACGCTTACCGGCATGATGGCAAGCCTTAACGGCCAGCAGGACTTCGCCCAATATGTCAGCGACTCAATAAAGAGCTTTAAGTCGTGGAACGACGTTACGGAATTTGCCGACGGACTGACCGACCCCACAGGCTATGCCGACTATCTGAAAGGACTTGCCGAGGCAGGTGCGGATACAGGTTTCAGCACCGAGGGCATTTATGATTGGACCGAATACATGCGTAACGTGCTTGGCGTAGCTGAAAGCAGCGCAGAAAAAGGTCCGCAGATAAACCAAGGCGACATAAACACCCGCGATGTGCTGTTTACCAACAGCAAGGAGCGGCTGCGCACGTATTATAACGGCCAATGCTACTATATCTGGTGGCTGCGCCACAGCAACAACGGTGACGACACCACCAACGGCATTATGGAGTATGCCGTGGTGCGCAACAATATATATAAGGTGACCGTAAGCTCTGTCTCGTCAATCGGTGGCGACATACCCGGCGCCGAAGAACTGCGCGCCCATGTATATGTGAACGACTGGGTGTCGCTCAAAGAAGAGACATTGCCCATGTAATGAAATGTAAAGAGACGGCTTATGAAAACATACGCATTCTTATTAAGATACGCCCTGCTGGCACTGCCGTTGGCGTGCGCCTCGCTGATGTCGTCGTGCAGCGACGACGATGACGGCGGCACGTATGACAACGGTCCGGTGACGGTGCGCCTGAATGTGTCAGCCGCGCAGATAGGCGACCTCAACGGCACACGTGCCGAGGGTGACATAGTGCCTGCCGACGAGCACGAATTTATCAATACGCTGAAGGTGTACATCGTGAACGATGCTAACCAAATAGTGCAAGACTTGTCGCCCGACGACCTAAGCTCGAACATCCTGGCGAAGACAGGCGACCTCGAGGAGTGGCATTCAGACCCGATAACCATCGCCCCGGGAACTTACACCGTTTACGCCTTTGCCAACATAGAAAAATACAATGGCGAGACGGATGACACGAAAAACTTGACAGGCGAAGACATGCTGGGGCAATGCTTCCCGGATGGCGGAACATTGAATACTGACACCCTTAATGCCTATCGCATTATAAACCCGGCGGAGAACATTGACTTTGACAACGAAATGTACATCCCGATGAGCGGCGTAAGCGAGAAGTTGACAGTAACAAGCGACATGAACAACGGCAGCGGAGTCGGCTTCACGGTGCACCTCGACCGCCTTGTAAGCAAAGTGAAAATGACTATAAGCGACTTTCCCGAAACCGTGAACAAGAACACCACATTTACATTCTTCGGCTATTCGCAGAATGTACCGCTGATGGAAGGCTCGCCTTCAAGCGCTTATTACGGCGACCGCACCGGTGAATTCACAGCTAAGCTAAACGATGTGGAAGATACGGAGGGCGTCAGGCAGTTCTCGTTTTATGCCAACGAAACACCTGACGGCATCCCGTTTACAGTGACACTCGCTACCGACAACACCACCGGCGTTACCACTTATACAGCCAGCCCCCTTCGCCGCAAGCTGCCACGCAACACTGTTTATCCCCTAAAGCTTACCTTCCCCGATTATGCTCCTGCAATTGAGTGGCTTTCATGGGTCGCTCCGATAGGCAATTACCCTGTAGAAGTGGATGTTAAAGAGGATAATTATACTGTGGAAATTGCGGAAGGAGCGCAGTTCGAGTTTACTGTTGCCGACATGGAATCGTCAACTAATACGGCGAAAGTGCGAAGTGTGCAATGGACTGTTCCTGATGATTTGGCAGGCAAAATAGCAGTTGAGTCAAATTCAGGTGCTACATTGAGCGCAGCCTTGTCTGCCGGGGTAGGCGCCGACACAGACTTACCGCTCTCGGTAACGGTGTCATGGTTCGCCACAATTGAGGAAACCAATCTGTTGACGCGCACATATAACGTTATCATACATACAATCGACATCACTGATGTAGAGTTCAAGCCGGGCACGAGAGCCGGCGACTCTTACGGAATGCGCCTGTTGGGCGGTGAAGTGCTCAATATGTTTAAGACGAAGTAATAAGGAGGAAAATAGATATATGAAAACCAATAACTTTTTATATAAAGCCTTATCCGCATTACTCCTGCTCTGCTGCGGCTTGCAAGCTGCGTGGGGGCAGGCGAAAACGGGTAATTATTATGACAATGAAACAGAAATAAATGTAGGATCATTGAGGACTGTTACTGCAAGAACTGTTAATGGAAATCGTGATGCTGAAAATTCTTATGAAGGTGGTTATTATGTAAACATAAGAAATATCTTTGACGGAAGTACAGGCACGTGGTGGAAGTCGTCCCGCAATGGTGATGTAAATATTGATTTTACTTTCCATTCATCACAAAATATAGAAATTATACACATTTATAATGGTGGACAAAACCAAGAAAGACCTAATAATGTCTTGGTGTATTCATCGACTGACGGTGAGCGTTGGACACTTGTTCAATCTTTCGCTACCAACAGAAATGATCCTGAACTTAGATTATATCTTGACAATACGTTGACAACAAGATATTTGCGCTTGCAACTTGACCCTGATAGGGATTATGGCGATGGTTATAGGCTTGCTGTAAATGAAATTCGTTTCTATTATAGTTTTGAGGTTTCCCGAGCCGTCCAGCATAAAGATGCCAAGTGGTTTGATTTGCAGAGACAACTCGGGTTGCCAAATCAAAGTGTCGGTTCGTTTGATCATGACATAAATAAATTCCTACCGGAGTTGTCATTGTCTGTTGATAGCATTCAAGCCGCGCATACTTATATCGACACAATTTACATGCACAAGGGAACGAGCATAACGTTGGCGTTGCCAACAAAAAGCCAAAGTGGTACAGGTGGTTCTTCGAGTGCGCAGACATATCAGCGTTGGTACAGTTATCGTACTGATGGAACTTTTGAAACAAACCATAGTGACGGCGTCTATGACTTGCTAACGCCAAATGGAGCTACAGATGTCAGCCGCTTTACAAACGGTTATGTGGGTCGTCCGTTGGGTGGTATTGCCCAAGCTATGGATTTTTATTATCCAACGAATGCCGAGTTTGAACAGTGGTTCCCAGGTTCAAGTGTCGATAACGATTGGTTTGTCGTAGCGTGTGACGTGTCGGGATATACTGACTTCTCAGAACATTTTTCATCAAAAGGAGCTGGAACGGATGAAACTCGTGATGATATTGTTCAAGCGTGTGCAACACAATTCGAAGAAAACGATTATTATGAGCCGACAATAGCACTGCGTGTAATTTATTATATTGTTGGTGTTGACGACCGTGACAATGATGCAAGCGAAAGCAAAAAAGAAAGTTGGGAGGGAGGACATGGCCGTCTTCTAAAGGATGATTTTCAAGGCGGAACTACAGGGAAAAAGTATCTTGAGGAATATGACATTACTTTCCCGAATGCGCATTTGTCAAATTATACTGATGAACTTGTCGCTTTGTCGAAAGATGCACAGAGTTACGCCATTCCTGATATTGATGAAGACAATACAACATTAAATATTTCTTTGGTAGACAATACTGCCGGTTTACGATTTAGGAAGAGCAATGAAGGGTGGAACGGAAATGTTTATTATACATATGAAAATACTGCGACGTTAAGTGATGAAAATAGAATCATTCAATTTACTAAAAATAACGTTGGCCCAAATACGCCATGGGAAGTTGCCGATGGCTCAAAAGCAACAATACTTGTAACAAAAACTTGTAGTAACGGAAAAACTTACAACATCGCGCGTTTTAACCTTACGTTTGTGGCGGATGCCATTCCGTTGACGCAGACACAGGTGTCGCGACTTGGTACTGCAGGAGGAAGTGAAACATGGCGGAATTACAGTTACCGTTCTCCTGACTGGATGGATAACAATCTGCAAAAACTGACGGAACAGACATTCGACTTTGACCCTGATGTCGCTTCCGGATATGGACAGAATGATTATTTCCATTTCCCATTGGCATGGGACAATAGTAGCTACGCTTTCTTTGATGGCTCTCCGTGGCTTGATTTTGCAAGCAGTGCCAATTATGATAATCCTAACAGATGGTATCCTGAATTCGGCTATTATGCGATTACTAACGATTATATCGGTTGGGGCGACCAAAAAGGCAACAATACACGCCCGTCTAAAGATGCTGATGGAAACGAGCTGGCAAAAGGTCCAAGTACCTATCATATATATGTAGACGCATCTGACCGTCCCGGAATATTGGCGCGCCTGCCGTTTGAAGAGCGGTTGTGTGAAGGTTCAGAGCTTTATGTTACCGCGTGGATGAAATCCGGAGGTTCAAAAGATAATGCAGATGCAGCGGTGCTTTTCACTGTATTTGGAGTTGACAGTGAAGGCAAGGAAACACCTATTTATCGCCATTCGAGCAGCCAGATACGTACAACAACATGGCTTAAAGCAGGTGACCCCGGTACAGGCAGTGAAAAGAATGACTGGTATCAGCTTTATTTCTCGTTCATCAACGAAAATGAAGGTGCGGCCGATTATGTTTCCTATGTGTTGCAGATAGAAAACAACAGTGCGTCAACAACGGGCGGCGACTATTACCTTGACGACATCAAGGTTTATCTTATGCAGCCAACCGCTGCGGTAACGCAGAAGGAATACACCTGTACAAACGAGCGCACCCACATGAACATAGAGATGGACTGGGAGCGACTTACGTCACGTCTTGGCGTAGAGGGCAGCGACAGCTTGAAAGGAATAGACTTCTGTTTCATCGACGAGACGATTTATAACACAACGTACAATGAAATCATAGCCGCTAATGGCGGTGACGACGCAGACGCCGATGCCGTTTTGGCCGCAAAGGAAGCAGCGGTGGAAGCCGCGCTTGTCAACGTTGGAGACGGTGAGACTATCGACACGAAGATTTTGACATTGTACTTCAGAAAAGATTTTGATAAGAACTTTTTGTATGGTGACACAATAGATGGCGGTGACGGTAAATTTGCATACGAGCATTATGATGCGGAAAATAAAAGAGCCTATTTCTATCGAACCGGCAGCGAGAGCGACGCCGCAGGGCGCAGGCTCACGGTAGACTTCTATTCAGTGTTGTCGCCCAACCGTCCTTACCTGATGTTGATATTGCCGACAGAAAACATGGGCGGCGGAACAACTGCGACGGTAGAAGACTTTGCCATACAGATAGGTGACCCCTGCAACATACAGACACGTTTCTACGTTGCGTCGGAAACCCTTGTCAAGGTCAACGGCGAGGTGGTTAATCCTTCAACTGATTTCTGTCAAGGGCAGATATTCAACTTTTCCGCACAGCTGCGTTATCCTACTGGAGTTGACAATGAAGGAAATCAGACTTTTGAGATAATAGAAGATGGCGTTTACTTTGACTGGTTCTTTGGTAGCGAGCAGGAGTTTGTTGCCGCCAACGTGGACTTTGATGGTGAGTCGTTGCAATCAGCTCTTGTAACTTTCCGCGAGGCTTATCCTGACGCAACAGAGTTGAACATGACCGATACTCCTTGGGGCAATATAACGGTAGAAGTTCCCGCAGAAGATGGAGGGACAGAAACTAATGTAGTAGAATTTACAGAAAACCAGTATAAGATTATCGAGCATTATCTTACTGTAGGCGCAGTAGAAGGCGGAATAAACTCACGCCTTGTGCTACATCGTGAGAACCTTGACATCACGTTGCTTGAAAACGGACTGGAACTTGTAGTGCAGCCAATCCAGACGCGTATAGCTCCGGATGAATCAGGCTTAAGCAATGAACAATGGGCGCAAATCTGTTGGACCTATATACCTTTGGTATTGACGGCCAACGATAAGGCTCCGCAGCTTCATGCCGGTTTCAATAACGTAGACTATCCGGCAGAAGACTTCGCCCCGGACTTGCGTATAGGTCTTGCGCAGATTGAAAAGGCGCAGACCACGCCGCTGAGGATTGATTTGCGTGGAGCGCAAATAGTGACTGAAGGCGCAACCCATCTCGGGATAATCACAACGGAGGATGACAGGGACAATATTTATCTGATTGGTTCTGACGACCCGGAATATGCAGACTACTTCGCAAGCGCGGATTTCAACAAGTACAGTCTGCCGATAGGCAAGATAAAAGAACTTTATGCAGAGAAATACGTGCCAAGTTCCGAATATGACGACCACATGAGCATAACGTTCAATCTTGACAAGCAGGACAACGGCTTCCAGTTTAATCCAAAGGAAGGCCATACTTACATGTTCTCCGCTTACTTCGAGGAAAAGAGCGACAGAACGGGCGAGATTTACAACTCATGTTACGGTTCGTTCAATGTAGAGATGAAAGTTGTGCCCGAGAACCTTGTATGGCAGGGAACGGAGAAAGACAACTGGAACAACGATTCCAACTGGAAGCGTGCCACGGCTGACGATTTGAAGATAGAGGACAATTCATATACCGCCGACGACGAGGCTGCAGGCTTTGTGCCGATGCTGTTCTCAAATGTTATAATGCCGATGGACAGCAAGGCGGAGCTTTACATGGCCGGATATACAGAAGGAGGTGCGGCATGGACTGGCTCAAACAACCGTCCCGAGGGCATGGGCGACCCGACGGAGAACATACAGTATGACCTGATGGTTTATGAGAATAACAATTCTCTTACTACCCAGCGTTACCGTGTGAATATCTGCAACGACATTCATTTTATGCAGGGCGCGCAGATGCTGCACGCCGAGCAGCTGATTTACAACAAGGCTTGGATGGACGTGGCCGTGCCTACTAAGAAGTGGACGCTTGTCAGCACGCCGCTGCAGGATGTTTACGCAGGCGACTGGTACACGACAACGTCGGGAACGCAGGCCGATGAACAGTATTTCACCGACATAACGTTCGATAGCAATAAGAACAGCCGCCTTGACCCGGCGGTTTACCAGCGCAGCTGGGACGAGAACGCGACGATAGTTGAGAACTCTACGACTAATACCAATGTTGTTTTCAACACGTCAACGCCTATGTGGAGTGCGGCTTACAACGACGCTTCAGTGCCTTACACGGCAGGTGGCGGCTTCTCTATAAAGGCGGCAAACGCGAGCGGCGGCAAGGCAGACAGCCTTGTTGTGTTCCGCTTCCCGAAAGCCGATACAAACTATGAGGTAAGTACCGGCACCATCGAACGCGCGAATGAGGGCAGGCTGTTCATATCGGGTCTGCTTGACCGCAGCAACCCTCTCGCCCTTGTGCGTAAGGATGATGTAACCGCAGAGCTTGTGGCTTCACAGGACGGCAAGTATATGATTGTGGGCAACCCGTACATGGCTCCGCTCGACTTGCAGGAGTTCTTTGAACAGAATGATAACCTTACAGGCAAGTATTGGACTGAAACGGAAAACGGCCCGGGCACAGGAGGCTCTGACAGCGAGGGCGGCAACTGGCTCGACCCGTCGGAGGTATCGGTCATCGAGCCTTACGGAGCGTTCTTTGTGGAGAAGAAGGATGTAGGCGGCGATAACACGGTGAAGTTGAAGTTCACTGCTGACATGCAGAAGTTTGACAGCGAGGCCGGTACGACGACGAACTTCACCATCACGGCGGAGAACGAAAGCGGACGCAGCGGCGCGGCCTTGGCTTACGCCGACAATGCCGACAACGGCTATGATGCGACGGAAGACGTGCAGCTGATGCGCAACCTGCTGGGCAACAACGCCAACGAGCTGTCTGTCTATACCGTGGCCGGTGACAAGGCGGCGAGCGTAAACCGCGTGAAGGACTTGCAGCAGATTCCGCTCGGCGTGTTCGCGGCTGACGGCGATGTAACCACGCTGACGTTCACAGGCGTTGAGGCTCTGCTCGAACCGTCGCTCTATGACGCCGAGATGAACACGGACACTCCGCTGACCGAGGGCTATACGCTGACGGTTGACGGCGCGTCGCACGGACGTTACTTCATACGCGCCAAGGGTGCGGGCACTACTGGTATAACCGACGCGGAGGTAGGCGGCAATGATGTCAGCGTTTACTCGATGGCAGCTCATCAGGTGACTGTATCGTCGGGCGCGGAACTTCTCGAAGTCAGCGTCTATTCCGTAGGCGGCTCTCTGCTGAAGCGTGAGAGTGTCGGCGGCGGCAGCACGGCATGCACCATTTACGGCGTTGACAGCGGCGTGGCCATAGTCCGCGTGGTGACAGCCGACGGCACGTTCACAAGGAAAATAACAGTGAAAAGGTAGAAAGGTAAAAAGGTAAAAAGGTAGAAAGGTAAAAAGGTAAAAAAGTGAAAGGGTAAAAAGGTAGAAAGGTGAAAAGTAAAAAAGTAAAAAAGTTAAAGGGTAAAAAGGTAACGTGCAAGCAATAGTCAGTTATTACGCTTTACTTTTTTACTTTTTTACCATTCTACCTTTTTACTTTTTTACCTTTCTACTTTTTTACCCTTTTACTTTTTTACTTTTTCCCTTTTTTCCCTTTTACCTTTTTACTTTTTTACCTTTTTACCTTTTTACTTTTTTACCTTTTTACCTTTTAAAAGGTGGCCTTTTGCAGTCTGGGTGTATTCTTCATACGTTAAAATCGTTTATTTCCATTGTTTCAAACGCTTACGTAGCGGCAGTCTAAAGTTAAAAACGTTTAACAACTTTAACTACAAAAATGTATAGATATCGTAATAAAACTGTAACTTTGCAGCCAAAATTCTATCTATCGGAAGGCAATGGGAAAGGAAACTTCGCAGAGGATACAGACGTCAATCCTTAACGCGGCTGAAAAGAAAGTGCTTGTATGGATGGCTGAAAGGATGCCGCGATGGGTTACATCAGATATGCTGACATTCATCGGAGTGGTCGGGGCGGTAATCTGCGCCGTGGGCTTCATCCTTGGCAACCATGACGTGAAATGGCTCTGGCTGTCGTCACTGGGCTTGGTTGTAAACTGGTTTGGCGACAGCCTTGACGGCACGCTGGCGCGCGTGCGCAACACGCAGCGTCCTGTTTACGGCTTTTTCATCGACCATACGCTCGACGCCGTGACGCTGTGCATAATGTGCGTCGGCGCGGGATTGTCGCCTATGTTGCGGTTTGATGTGGCCATGCTGGTGCTGGCAGGTTATCTGTGCCTGTCGATATACACGTATATCGGGGCGATATTGAAAGGCGAGTTCCGCCTGACTTACAGCAGTTTCGGCCCTACGGAGTTCCGCCTCATAGTGATATTGATAAACACCCTTTACATGTACACGTCGTGGGCTGACGACAGCTATTCGCTCTATGGATATGAGTTCGGCGTGTTCGATGCCGTGGGATTTGTCATAGCGGTGCTGCTTTTCGTTGTTTACCTTATACAGTTCTTTAAGGACAAGAAGGAACTTGCATTGAAAGACCCTTTGAAAAAATGAAGAGTTAAGAATTAAAAGTTAAGAAAATATGCCTCGTTGTTCAATGACAAAGGTATTTTTCTTAATTCTTAACTCTTAACTCTTAATTAAAGAAAATGCTTCGTTATATAGAGTTTGTGGTAAGTAGGCTGTTCGGCACGGGCGTTGATACGTTCGTGCTGTGGCTGTGCTCCACGTATGTGTTTGATACATACTGGGGCGACTACGTGGTGTCGCCGGTAATATCGTTCGAGTTTGCGGTGTTGAGCAATTTTCTTTGCTCGTACTGCTGGATATGGAAGAGCCGCATAGAGAACCGCTGCACCGCCGATTTCTGCCGCCGTTTCGTGGTGTTCAATATCTCGTCGGCCTTGGGCTTCTTGGTGAAAATGCTTTTCCTTCTGCTGTTCGAGCGGATATTCGGATGGACGGTGGTGTGGTGCAACCTTGCGGCGCTGCTCATTTCGGGGCTTTTCAACTATTTCCTTGCCGAGACGGTTGTGTTCGGTAAGAAAGCGATATTCTCAAAGGTTAAGAATTAAGTTGTAGAAGTTAGAGAAGTTATAGAAGTTAAAGCCGAATGTCTTGCAAAATGTTTATAGCAAAGCATTTGGCTTTAACTTCCAACGCAGCGAAGCGGAGTGATAACTTCTCTAACTCCTTTAACTTCCTTACCAAATTATTTTGCATTTCGCCCGGCTTGCACTATCTTTGCAGAGTGAAGAAACATCATTGAAATGAGAGGAACTATTGATTGCTTTTTACCGTGCAGCGATTATGCGTCGGTAAGCAATTTGCTGCGTCAACTGTGCGGAAGCCGCATGATAAGGCATATCAACTTGCTTGTGACACGCACCTTCGCAATGGCCAACGCCGTGCCTGAAGGCTGCTCGTTCATTGTCGTTGACGGCCTGCGCTCGGCTTCCACAATGCGCGACATAGCTGAGAGTGTGACGGCAGACTACGCCATGCTGTTTTTGAAAGACGTGCCCGTAAGCCTCGGACAGTACGCCATACAGCGCATGGTGAGGGCCGCCGTCGACATGGATGCGGCCTTGGTGTATTCAGACCGTTGGGCGGTAAAGGACGGAGTGAAGGCCGTTCACCCGGTGATTGACTGGCAGGAAGGCAGCCTGCGTGACGATTTCGACTTCGGCTCGGTGGTAATGGTTGACGCGCGTCGGCTGCATTCGTTCGCGGGAAACACAGACGAGACGGATTACAAGTATGCCGGATGGTATGAGCTTTGGCTCTATTTGAGCCGGCATGGCAGGATGTTCCATGTCAACGAGCTGCTTTATACGGAGGAAGAACGCGACACGAGGGCAAGCGGAGTGAGGCAGTTTGACTATGTGAACCCGGCAAACCGCGACGTGCAGGTTGAGATGGAGCGGGCCGTTACGGCACACTTGAAGGCCGTAGGGGCGTTGGTCGACACGGCTTATTACGCCGAACCGGACTTTGACGAGCAGGATTTCGACGTCGAGGCGACGGTGGTTATCCCCGTGCGCAACCGTGAGAAGACTATCTGCGATGCCGTAGACAGCGCGCTGTCACAGGAAACATCATTCAAGTATAACGTAATAGTGGTTGACAACCACTCGACAGACAATACTACGAAGCTGCTCGACGGATATGCGGACGAACGGCTGATACATATCATCCCGGGCCGTACCGACCTCGGCATAGGCGGCTGCTGGAACGTGGCCGTTGACGATTCGCGCTGCGGACGTTTTGCCGTTCAGCTCGACAGTGACGACCTTTATTCGTCGCCCCAAACGCTGCAAACCATCGTGGACGCCTTCTACGAACAGCGTGCAGCAATGATAGTGGGCAGCTACAGGATGTGCGACTTCAACCTGAACACGCTGCCTCCCGGGCTTATAAGCCATGCGGAGTGGACTGACCGGAACGGATGCAACAACGCATTGCGCATCAACGGCCTTGGCGCGCCGCGCGCTTTCTTCACGCCTTTGTTGCGGCAGGTGCGTTTCCCCAATACGAGTTACGGCGAGGATTACGCCATCGGACTGGCCTTCAGCCGTAGGTTCAGGCTCGGGCGCATATTCACCGAGCTGTATCTTTGCCGCCGTTGGGACGGCAACAGCGACGCTGCGCTTAGCGTGGAAAAGGAAAACGCCAACAATCTGTATAAGGACAGGCTGCGCACCATGGAGCTTATGGCGCGCAAGAAGATGAACGCCGGCGAGGAAATGGCTTTGGAGGACAACTCGCTGATGCGCTTTTTCAACCGCCAGTTAGAGACTTGGGACATGGCACGCCGCAACTTCCGCGACTTGCACGACGTGCGGGAACGCGCCCTTGCCGTAGGCGGAAACAACGTTGTTTTGCAATTCAACCCGGCGAGGATGGTGTCGACCGGCGCGTCAACCGACAAGGAAACAATAAGCCGCAGGCCGTGTTTCCTGTGCCGTGGGAACAGGCCGGAAGAGCAGATGGTAAAGCATCTGGACGACAAATTCGAGATGCTTGTCAACCCATACCCCATAATGCCGGTGCATTTCACCATACCGTTGCGCTCGCACCGGCCCCAATGTATATTGGATTATTACACGGAAATACACCGTCTTCTTCAGCGTTTCTCCGACATGACGGTGTTTTACAACGGCCCGGAATGCGGAGCGTCGGCTCCCGACCACATGCACTTCCAGGCATTTTTACAGGGGGACTTGCCGTTTCAGGCGGCGTGGGGAAGGCTGCAACGTGAGCTTACGGTGGTTTATTCGCTTGACAACGGCGACGACATATCGGTCGTAAACGGATGGGTTTGCCCCGCAATACTTGTCAGAAGCCGCAATATCGACAACAATATGGCCCTGTTCCGCCGTGTCTATGAAGCTTTGCCGCGTCACGAAGGCTCGCCTGAACCGATGATGAACGTCATAAGCCGTATAGTGGGAGGAGTGTGCCAGACTGTTGTTTTCCCACGTTCCAAGCACCGTCCCGACTGCTATTATGGCCGGCAGGGCGACAAGTTCGTTGTCAGTCCCGGCGCACTTGACATGGCCGGGCTTGTCATCACGCCGCGTAAGGAGGACTTTGAGCGGCTGACACCGCAACAGGTGGCCGGCATACTGCGTGAAGTTGCAATTGACGAAACGTCGATGCTGGATGTTGTAGGCAAGATAAAAAGTTCTCAACAGTCATTGATTTCAAATAAAAATGCCGTAGGCCGTGGATGCGAACCAAATGTCCAGGTGGGTATATTAAGCTCAGAGAAGATACATTTTGTGCTTAACGGCGACTATGTGGCAAAGGGCGAGGTTATTACAGGCAGTCAGGACGTGGCCTTTTCGGAAGGAGGCATCTTGTGGAACGGCAGCCTTTACCGCGAGCTTACGTTCTCGCCAGACAGTCCCGGAGCGTCGTTCTCGCTCGACGGGGTGACAATCGGCGTGAACTTCCACTGGCAACGGCAGGAGACACAGACATTTCTGGGAACGCTGAAACTTGTCGTAGAGGCAGACAAAGTGTGCGTGATAAACTGTCTTCCGGTAGAAGATTACTTGGTAAGCGTGATTTCAAGCGAGATGAAGGCAACCTCGTCACTTGAGTTTCTAAAAGCACACTCTGTCATATCAAGAAGCTGGCTGCTGGCGCAAATCAAGCGCAGGCACAGTCAGGATGCAGGCGGCAGCGGATTTTTCTCGTTTGTAAAGAAGGACGATGAGCTGATACGCTGGTACGACCGCGACGACCATACCATCTTTGACGTGTGCGCCGACGACCACTGCCAGCGTTACCAAGGCATAACCAAGGCTGCCAATGCGCATGTGGAGGAGGCTGTAAGGGAGACGCGCGGACAAATCCTGATGTATGGCGACGATATTTGCGACGCGCGTTTCAGCAAGTGTTGCGGCGGAATAACGGAGGAATTCCAGTATTGCTGGGAAGACAATCCGCAGCCGTATCTTGTCGCCCTGAAGGACAACGGCGACCGGCAGTCTGCCATTCCTGACCTTACCAATGAGGCGGAGGCCGACCGCTGGATACGTTCCTGCCCCGAAGCTTACTGCAACACTGACGACAAGCGCATTCTGTCGCAGGTGCTTAACGACTATGATCAGGAGACTTCGGACTTCTACCGCTGGCGTGTTGAATATACGCAGGAACAGCTTTCCGCGCTGGTTTATGACAAGCTGAAGATTGATTTCGGCAAAATCATCGACCTTGTGCCTGTTGAACGTGGACGCAGCGGACGTATATGCAAGCTGAAAATAGTTGGAACAAAGCGCACGTTTACCATCGGCAAGGAGCTTGAAATACGCCGCGCACTGAGCGATACCCACCTTTACAGCAGCGCATTCGTGGTTGACAAGCTCGGCGTTGACGGCGGAGTGCCGTCGCGTTTCGTCATTACCGGCGCAGGCTGGGGGCACGGAGTGGGGCTCTGCCAGATAGGAGCTGCCGTGATGGGCGAGCGCGGATGCAGGTATGACGAAATCCTGCTGCATTATTATAAGGGTGCGGAGATAAGGAAAATATATGGTTAATTCATAATTCACAATTCATAATTCATAATTGGCTGCGCATCAAAGTACGCTTTACATAGCAAGAACTGTGCGCAGCCAATTATGAATTATGAATTGTGAATTATGAATTGAATTAATTGTGAATTATGAATTGAATTAATTGTGAATTATGAAACGAAGTTCGGCGAAAGCCAATTGTGGATTAAAAAAGAGTCCTTGGAGCTGGGTACCGACGCTGTATATAGCAGAGGGACTTCCAAACGTGATTGTAATGACCGTTGCAGTGGTCATGTATATGCAGATGGGTTTGAGTGATACAGAGATAGGTCTTTATACCAGTTGGCTTAGTTTGCCTTGGGTTATCAAGCCGTTATGGAGTCCTTTTGTGGATTTGTACAAGACAAAACGTTGGTGGGTGCTTGCTATGCAGATTCTTATAGGCTCGTCACTTGCCGGTATAGCCTTTACGCTTAATACAGACTTTTGGTTTCAGGGAACAATGTTCTGTTTTTTCCTGATGGCTTTTGGTAGTGCCACGCACGACATTGCTGCCGACGGTTATTACATGATTGAGCTTGATGCCCATAAACAGGCCTGGTTCGTAGGCATACGCAACACGTTTTACCGCATTGCTACTATTCTCGGAAAGGGGCTTTTGGTGCCTGCGGCAGGAATGTTGCAGCTGATATATCGTAATCAAACGGCTTATACGTGGTGTCTCGTTTTTTATGGTTTGGCAGGTTTGTTCATTGCAATTTGGCTTTACCATGGTTTCATTATGCCTGACCCGGAGAAGCGCATAACACGTAATGCTGTCAAGACGAAGGTTACGGAGGGCATGCGTGCAATGTTTTCTGACTTTGTGACGAAAATGCCTAAGAAACAATTTGTTTTCGCTTTAGTGTTCTTGTTGTTCTACCGTCTGCCCGAAGCTTTGTTGACAAAGATGTCTGAGACTTTCCTTATGCGCCCCAATTCAAGTGGTGGGCTTGGCCTGTCTCCACAGGAATATGGGCTTGCTAATGGCACAATAGGTCTTATCGGCTTGTTGCTTGGCGGAGTTATTGGTGGAATGTTGGCAGGTCGTGACGGTCTGAAGAAGTGGCTGTGGCCGATGGTCTGGGCCATATCGCTGCCTGATATTGTGTATGTGTATATGAGTTATGCTATGCCTTCCAACCTTGCCATAATAAGCTCGTGTCTTTTTATTGAACAGTTTGGTTACGGTTTCGGTTTTACAGCATTGACATTGTACATGCTTTACTTCAGCCAAGGTAAGTTTAAGACATCACATTACGCCATCTGCACGGGAATAACTTATCTCGGACTGATGTTGCCTGGCATGGTTTCAGGATGGCTAAAGGATTACATGGGCTATCGTTCGTTTTTCATTCTTGTTGTTGCGCTTTGTTCTATAACATTTATCGTTGCCGCCTTGATAAAGATTGACCCAAAGTTTGGTAAGAAGGAAGTATGAGATGTTAAAGGATTTAGAGAAAGCATGGAAGTTAATGCCAAAAGATTTTTAAGGCTATCTTCCAATGAAAACCATGGTTTTAACTTCCATGCTTTCTCTAAATCTTTTAGCATTATAACAAAAACAAATAAGATTTATGGATGTTCGTGAACGCAGAATATACCGTGTTACGGTGCTTGGCAGCATAATAAACGTGCTGCTTGTGGCCTTGAAGTTCGCTTTCGGAGTGCTCGGCCGCTCGTCGGCGATGATAGCTGACGCAGTACATTCGCTCTCAGACCTTGTTACTGACGTGATAGTAATAGTTTTCGTCAAGCTAAGCAACAAGCCGCAGGACAGCGACCATGACTATGGACACGGCAAATACGAGACGCTTGCTACGGCCTTTATCGGCCTCGCCCTGTTTGCCGTAGGCGTTGTCATACTTTACGGTGGAGCAGAAAAGATAGCCGTAGCGCTGCGTGGCGAGACTCTTCCGCAGCCCGGAATGATAGCTCTGTGGGCGGCGCTGATCAGCATTGTGTCCAAGGAATGGTGTTACCGCTTCACCGCGAGGGTAGGACGTGAGACGGAGTCGCAGGCCGTCGTTGCCAACGCATGGCATCACCGCAGCGACGCTTTTTCGTCAATCGGCACGGCGCTCGGCATAGGCGGCGCGATATTCCTCGGCGAACGCTGGGCCGTGCTCGACCCGATAGCCGCCGTGGTGGTAAGCGTATTCATAATAAAAACCGCCCTTGCGCTGATGAAGCAGGCGTCAGACGAGCTGTTGGAGAAGAGCCTCCCGGAGGACATTGAACGCAAAATCAAGGAAATAGCCGAAGCCGAGACGGGCGTGAGCGGCATCCACAACCTGCGCACACGCCGCATAGGCAACCGCATATCCATCGAGATGCACCTGCGGATGCCAGGCGACCTGACGCTATACGAGGCTCACCGCCGCGCCACCGACATAGAGCAGGAACTGCGTTGCCATTTCGGCGAGGGCACGTATATCAACCTCCACATAGAGCCTTTGAAGGTGAACGGCCGGTATGTGGAGCCTAAGGAAGTTAAGAATTAAGAGTGAAGAGTTAAGAAAACATGCATGTTTGACGAAAAGTGGACTTGCCGGTGTTGTCATTGAAACACCGGCAAGTTTGTTTTTCCAACTAAAAACAGGTATGAGTTTCTCGTTTTTCCAAAAACATAGTGGCTTTGTTTTTAACGTGACGTGAGTTCGATATAAGAATAATCCTTCTTTGAAATTAAATAATTTATATGGTTTTGTATTTCAAATAGTCGGTTGGTAACTGTCATTCCGCGCTCCGACGCGGAA
>URUK01000008.1 GCA_900551055.1 uncultured Prevotella sp.
TTAAAAAATAAATAATTGTAATAATGGCAGTATTAGGAAAAATCAGAAGCAAAGGAGTAATACTTATCTGTGTGATAGGTCTTGCCCTTTTTGCGTTTATTGCCGAAGAGTTTTTCCGTTCGTGCGACAGTGTAAGCAATGAGCGGAGGGCACAAGTAGGCGAAGTTTTGGGCGACAAAGTCAACGTGCAGGATTTCCAGAAGCTTGTTGATGAGTACACTAACGTCATAAGGATGACGCAGGGCCGAGACAATCTTACCGATGAGGAACTCAACCAAGTGAAAGACATTGTTTGGAATACATTTGTCCAAAACGAGATTGTCAATCATGAGGCGGAAGAACTTGGGCTTAAGGTTACAGATCAGGAATTGCAGAATGTGCTGAATGTCGGTACCAATCCGATGCTTTTGCAGACTCCTTTCGTCAACAGGCAGACGGGACGTTTCGATGCGAACCTTCTGAAACAGTTTCTTGCAGAGTACAAGCAGGCTCAGGGAACAAACGCACAAATGGCAGACCAATACCGCAACCTGTATGATTTTTGGACGTTTATAGAGAAGACATTGCGTCAGCAGCTGCTTACAGAAAAATATCAGGCTCTGTTCTACGGATGTCTGCTTTCTAACCCGGTATCAGCAAAGAAAGCATATGAAGACGAAAATAAGGAGAGCAGCATACAGCTTGCCGCATTCCCTTATTCTTCAATCAACGACAACAAAGTGAAGATTACAGAGGATGACCTCAAGGCAAAATATGAGGAACTGAAATCCCGTTTCAAACAGTATGAGGAAACACGTTCTATAAAATATGTCGACTATCAGGTTGTTCCGTCGCAGGCAGACCGCAAGGCACTTGACAAGACTGTCAATGAATATATGAAGGTGTTGAGGGATACGGCAGATCCTTCAGGTATAATAAGGAAGAGCGGTTCAATCATTGCTTATCTTGGAATACCACAGACAAAGGCTGCTTTCCCGTCGGATATTGCAGCTCGTCTCGATTCTATTGCCGTTGGTGCTACGACTACACCGGTTGAGAACAAGTCGGACAATACTCTTAATGTGATAAAGCTTATTTCAAAGACAGAGTTGCCTGATTCTGTGCAGCTTCGTGTAATTCAAGTTGGAGGTACGACTGCTGATGAAACAGCTAAACGTGCGGACAGTATTTATAATGCATTGAAAGCTGGTGCTGATTTCGAAGCTGTTGCAAAAAAGTACGGCCAGACAGGAGAGAAGACATGGATAACCTCTTCCCAATATCAAAATGCGCCTTCGATGGACAACGATACGAGGAATTACATCCAGTCGCTTAATACACTTGGCGTGAATGAAATCAAGAACCTGAAGCTTATGCAGGCAAATCTCATACTCCAGGTTACCGACCGCAGGGCTATGACAAACAAGTATGTAGCTGCTGTAATAAAGAAACCTATAGAGTTCTCAAAGGAAACTTATTCCAACGCTTACAATAACTTCAGTCGTTTTGTAAGCGAAAACCAAACTTTGGAAGCCATGCAGAAAAATGCTTCTAAATATGGATTTACCGTAAGGGAGCGTGCTGATGTTCGCAATTCAGAGCATTATGTTGCAGGAGTTAGCGATACCCGTGAAGCTATGAAGTGGTTGTTTGGTGCAAAGGAGAATGAGGTTTCTCCGCTATATGAGTGTGGAGAGAACGACCATCTGCTTGTTCTTGTCCTGACAAAGATTAATAAGGAAGGATACCGTTCACTTGAAGATGAGAGCGTGAGAAGTTACATACGTAATGAGGTTATACGTGACAAAAAAGCAGAAATGCTTATGTCTCAAGTCAAGGGTGTGAACAGTGTGTCTGCGGCTAAGAGCAAAGGTGCAAAGGTTGACACTGTAAATCAGGTGACGTTTGCTGCTTCAGTGTTCGTACAGTCTACAGGTATGAGTGAGCCGGCATTGAGCGGTGCGGTTGCAGCTACGGCAAAAGGCAAGTTCTGTGCGCAGCCGGTGAAGGGCTATGGAGGTATCTATATGTTCCAAGTTACAGACAAGAAAGACCGTCCTGTGAAGTATGACGAGAAGGAATATGAACAGCGTCAGCGTCAGAAAATGATGCGGTACGTTGGTAATTTCATGCAGGAGCTTTACCTTAAGGCCGGTGTAAAGGACAATCGTTACATGTTCTTCTAACGACGAATAAATATCATTTATAGATAAAAATCAGCCGGACGAGATACTCGTCCGGCTGATTTTATTTTGGGGGTTGTGCTTTCAAACAGAAAAATAAATATCAATATATTGTTTTGTCATAGACTACCTCGGGGTCTGGTGCGCCTGAGATCATGTCATTGTACGCTTTTTTCATGTCTGACTTGTCAATGTCTATTTCCCTGTTTACTGCCCTGTCTTTGTCCAAAAGCGAGTGGGAGAACAGCCATTCGTAGGTTTTTGTCATGTATAATATACGTGCCAGTGCTCCATGTGACGCCCCTTTTATCCAGTCGTACCGCAACCGCTTGTCGTTATTGCTCTTCTGTAGCTGCTCGACAACGTCTTTAGAGTATTTTATCGGTACGGCCCGGTCAGCCGTTCCGTGCATAATCCAAAGTGGAACTTTGCCAAGTCCGCTGACATCTTTCAGCGTGCTTCCACCGCAGAGGGCCATTGCCGCTGCGACCTTGTCAGGGTATGTTCCGGCGAAGTCAAGCGTACCATAGCCTCCGAGGCTCATTCCTATGGCGTAAACACGTGTGGAGTCCATGGCGTAATGCTTTTTGGCCCATTCCAGCACATCGTTTATTTTGTCGGGATTCCATGCTCCGCCCGGGTTTTGCGGCACAATGACAAGAGCTTCTATCTGTCTGCCTTTTACGATAGCGTCCAACGGACCGTAGCGTTTCACTCTGTTGAGGTTGCGCCCACATAGGCTTCGTCCGTGCAGGAATATTATTACGGGGGTGTTTTCCAAAGAGTAATAATAATCCTGTGGGGTGTATACCCAGAAGTCATAGCCTCCGGGTATGGAGTCTTTTACTGGTCGGAGAAAGTCATATTGGGCAAACGCGCCTTGCACGGCACTTGCCGCGAGCAGTAATGTAAGCACCAGTTTTTTCATCCTCAAATCCTTTCCAGCACCAGCTTTATCAGGTCGTCAATGTGGCTCTTGTAGCCAGTGTCGCTCTTTTGGGTAACGCGGTTGGCTATGACCATGCAGCAAGTGGTGGCCTTGTGCCCCATGAGGCGTGCGAGACCGGCGAGTGCGGAGCTTTCCATTTCGAAGTTTGTTATTTTCATTCCGTTGTGTTCAAAGCTCTCTATTTTCTCGTTCTGGTGAGGGTCGGCCAGCGGAAGGCGCAGCTGACGCCCTTGCGGACCGAAGAAGCCGCCGCATGCGACGGTTGCGCCACGCACCATGTCGCTGCCGGCGATGCGTTCAACAAGTTCCTTGTCGGCATCAATCACGTATGGGGCAGGGGCGCACATGTTGCCCGTCCATCCGAGATGGTTGAGCAGTGCGCGTTCCATTTGCAGGTCGCATACGGCGTTGCGTCCTGCGTAGAAGTTCAGCAGGCCGTCAAATCCTATTGATTTAACCGAGCAGATGAACGTTCCTACGGGGGTAAAGGGTTGTAATCCTCCGCAAGTGCCAATTCTTACGATTTCGAGTTGCCGCAGTGTGTCCTTTTCAATGCGCGTGTTGAAATCGATATTGGCCAAGGCATCCATCTCGTTCAGCACGATGTCGATATTGTCGCAGCCGATGCCTGTGGATGTTACGGTGATGCGTTTTCCTTTATATATGCCTGTAATGGTTTTGAACTCGCGGCTTTCCACTTCACATTCTTTCGTTTCGAAGTGTGACGCTACGAGGCTGACGCGCCCGGGGTCGCCTACCAATATCACCTTGTCTGCCAGTTGCTCGGGTTTTACGTGCAAGTGGAATACGCTGCCGTCAGGGTTGATAATCAGCTCTGATTCGGCGAAATATTGTTTTTCCATAGCTTGTTGTTTTAAGTGTTAAATATAGGCAAGGCTGTACAAACCGCTGCAAAATAAGTGTTTCCGGCTTGTTTGGTCCTTGCCTCCTTTGTTAGTCGTTATCGTTGTTCTTCCGCAATGTTTTCCGCGTTGCGTATTTCTTTTTCGGCTTCGTGGATGTTGTGTTGCAGCTGTTCGAGCTTCTTTTCTGTCGATATTATGCCATTGGCAAGGCGTTTCTTGGCAGACGCATTGCCTGCCGAGTAGCTTCGGCGCATTTGGTCGAGTTCATCGGCCATGTCTTTGGCCGCCTTTTCCATCTGTTGAAGCTTTGCCAGACGCTCTCTGCTCTTTGGCGACTTGAAGTCGCTTAATGATGTGTAAACAGTCTTGTCGTTTACGATGAACGAAAAGGTTTTCGCTTTCACCGCATCGTTGCGCGTCAGTAGCGATGCCAGTCTGCGGCGTGCAGACTGTAGCTTTGCCTTATCCGTCCAAGTGTCGCTTATCCTTGTTATTTCAGCAAGGGCTTTCAACGTGTCTTCGCCAATCACCTCGCCGTCGTATGTCGTGCGCGTCTCAGCGGGCACAAAGGTGTATATGCACACCTTGCCCTTGGGCTGGCGGCGGTCGGTTACGAGCCATCCGATGTTGTCGAACTCGTCAATCACGCAGTAGTAGTCGTTCGCTTTCGAGTTGTAAGGCAGGCCTATATTCTCCGGATGGTAGAATTTTGCCGAATCAGTGTTGAACCTTGTCACGTAAATGTCGTATCCGCCAAGGCCTTCTTTGCTTTTTGCCGAGAAGTAAAGCGTCATGCCGTCAGCCATCATGTACGGGTAATTGATGTCCTCGAATTCGCTGCCGAACTCGTCTATCAGCCTTCCTTCTGTCCAGCTGCCGCCGAGTTTGTCTGACGAGTATATGCTGAAATGTCCGTCAGCTGTGGCTTTCGAGTAAAACGCCTTGTTGCCGAACTCGTTTATGTACGCTCCGCCTTCGGGGGTGCTTGCTGTCTTTGTCAGTTCGCCGGTAGTACCGATGCGTCCTGACTCCTTGTTGAGCGGTATTTTACTGATGAAGTCAGCCGAGTCAACCACGACGCTGTCGATGAACATTACCTGGGCCGTTGACAGCAGCATCGACTGATACAACTCTTCTACCGCCATCTCTTCCTCAGTCATTTCCACTTTGGCGTTTGCCTTCTTCACGTTTTTTCTCTTTTGCGCCTGCGCCGAGATGCCGGCAGAAAGCAGCAGCAACGCCAGTGCTATGATTTTCGTTTTCAGCATAAATGTCTGTCAGATGTTAAATGTATGTGCTTTTACAAATAGAATATTCCCCGGCAAAAATAATAAAAATACACGACAAAGCGTAAACCTTTGATTATAAATAATGTTTACGAATGTGACAGGCTTGCATAAAGAGCGTCCGGTTTCGGTGATTTTCCACGCTTGCCTTATGTGTCTTTCCCCTTAACGGCCAGGCTGTTTTTGGATGCTCATCGTATGACATCTTGAACGTTCTTGCATGGCAAATCCTTGCATTTTGTCAGATTGGAAATCACCGTTATTTTTGTTGAAATAGATTGTCGGAATGTCCGTTTACAGCTGTTGGCATGGCAGTTTGTGCCCGTTTGCATTGTAAGACATGGCATATTGGAATCTGAAAGGTGGCATATTACACAGCATTTAGCCATGTTTCGCATCGTTAATAGCCGTTTTCCCCTGTCGTAAAAGCGGCTTTTCCATGCTTTTTATGCCGTTTTTAAGGCATTAGGGTGTGATTTTTCCTGCACACATCGGTATGGGAATGCGGTAATGTTCTGGCATGGTGGAACTTATGTTTGCACACTCATGTTCCGCTTATTTCCGTCCGCCGTCTTTTCGTTTCAAAATATCGCTGCTGTGGAGCGTCAACGAAAAGCAAAGTGTAAGCAAATCCTCACGGAAAAGGCGTTGCTGTCTAAACATGCCGAACGTACCTTTTCCGGCTTGTGGAGGAAATATTTGCATGACTCGCCGGATATATGGGAATTTTCCATTAAATTTGCACTTGATGCAAGAGTGGATGCTTTTATGCAGCTTGTTGATTGTTATTAAGATGTTGAAGCATTTTACTCTTGCAGCTCTTAAGGTATTTTCCCCATGCCGAATTGATGCAAATAAACAGGAATCACATAATGCGAGAGATGAAAGATGATGCCCAAAGCCTTGCCCTCCTGCATGGCGAAGGATACAAATATGGAACAACAAACTTGCGGGAATGGTTGTCTAAATCGCCTTTCGTTGCAAGCGGATGCACCATGCTGCTATGTGTTGAAGGCCGGGCTGTCATAACTACCAATGCCAGAAAACGCACTTTCCGCAAGGGCGACCTGCTTTTGTTATTTTCAGACACTTTGTTCGCACCGCTGCGTATTTCGCCCTCGTTTGCAACGGAATATGTTTCCGTGTCGTTGGAACGGATTGAAGAAATATTCTTCAAAATGACTTCCTCCGTATTTTGGACGGGAGTGTACGAACATCCTGTGTGCCGTCTTTCGGCAGAACAATACGTATTGGTGGAAGGAGTGTTCCGGCAGATGATATGGGCGATGGAAAACGGAGACGAAGCCTGTGGCAAAAGCATCCTGCAAAACTGCATTTACAACATCTTTTTGGCTTTGGACGCAATGTTCAAGTCCATGTTCCCGGATTTGGCGTGTCATAACTCAAAAGACCAGTCATGGATATTGTTCGGCAAGTTCATGTCTTTGTTGACAAAGGATTTTCGCGAGAAAAGGGACGTAAGGTATTACGCAGACAGGCTTTGCATCACTACCGATTATCTTTATAAGGTAACATGTAAAGTGGAACAGCGTACTCCTAAGGGCATTATCGACCTGTTTGTAGTGACGGAACTCAAAAGATATTTGGATAACACAGAGCTGACCGTCAAGGATTTGGCCCGCTTGTTCCACTTTGAAGACGCGTCGTACCTATGTCGCTTTTTCCGCCGTATGGCAGGTTGTTCCGTTTCCGAATACCGCAACAGACTTGGCCGCTAACAAGTTTCTTGCGCCCCGCATCAAGTCGCTGTATTCAACTTGCGCACATCCGAGCCGCTCCTGCAAATAGTCGAAAGCCGTCCACGGACGTACATCGGCGCCGCATGTGAATAAATCTACAGCGGCATAGCGGCGTTCCGGCCACGTGTGTATGGTAAGGTGGGATTCTTGGATGACAACAACACCGCTTACGCCGACAGGAGCATATTTGTGGAAATTCTCCTGCACGATAGTAGCTCCGGCACTTATCGCCGCTTCGTGCATGTAGGTGCGGATTAGTTCCACGTCATCTAATCTTTTGGAGTCACAGTTGTAGAAGTCGGCAAGGATGTGATGCCCTATGGGAAGGTGTTGCTTTTCAGCCGTGTTCCCGTTTTTGTGCAGTCTGTTGAAAACAGTGCCTCCGCATACACAGCAACCTTGTTCTTTCAAATCCTTGACGGTTCGATATTCAGCCTCTTGCCCTACCGTATGGACTTTGCCGCATTGCCGGCAGCGATAGCGGTTTAGCCTAAGGTTGCGGTCTGCGGTATAGATGTCGTTGCGACCTTGTTTTTCAATCGGGAGCAAGGCTCGTGTACGTTCTGTCGTTTCCAATACAAAGAGTTGTCCTTTATTGCCCAAAAGGGATGCGCCCATGTATTCGTTGAACATGGTAAACATGTCTTTGATGGATAATCCGTGCAGTTGGAAGCATTTTTGCAGAAAGTAATTACCAGTTGCAGATTTGTTCCCAAACGAGAAAAAGATTTTCAGTCCCGACACATCTTTCAGTACACTGACGGCACGTGACAGGAACAGGGACGCTCCCTCTTGCGTGTACGGAGGATCGGTGAACAGGCAGTCGAAACGCTCGCACAAATGTGGAGGTAAGGGCATCCTTAAATCCACTTTCCCGCAGCTTATCGGCAGTGCAAACCGTTCGGACAGCCGGTTAAGGCACTCGATATAACGGCTGTCCATTTCAAGCACATGGATGTGTGACGGGTAGGTGTTCTGGTTCGGATAAAGTTCTTTCAATAAAAAGCCAATGGCAAGGCTGACAAAATCATCGTCGCCCATGCATACGATTTGTTTGCCTGCCAATGAGCCGTTTGCCAGGCATAGCAAAGCCCTGCGGAACGCCGTCTGTACGGTACATTGTGCTTGATCCAACGTTACGTCGGCTATGGGGCGTTCGTCAAATGCCGCACGGTATTTCTCGCTTAACATGTCGGCATACGCGTCACGTGCCATTCCGCTTTCTGCCAATTGGCGGTAAAGACACAAGTCAATATTCTTGAACCCGAGTGCCTGCTCAACATATTCTCTCCCGTTATTAGTCAGTTTTATTCCTCCACTGCATTGTTCAAATGCCCCTATTCTGATGCCTTCATTTTTTATCGCTGTTACGATAGGTATTGGCAAAAGTAATTTTTGAGCCAGGACCTTGCTGGATAGTGGTGAAAAACAATACAATTCTTGAAAATAAAGTTCGACAACCAGTCGGCTGTCATTGATTGATGCATTCTCAAATATTTTGTCGATATAATCCATTTGCAACAAGTTATTGATTTACAGCCTGCAAAGATAAAACAGGCCAGCCAAGTAGAGGGAAACAAAATCCTACGGATATTGGTACTTTTCAATACAAGAATTAAAACAGTGCCCGTAGGCTGAATTATTTTGAGTGGCAGGGCGATGGTTACAGTTTCAAAAGGTGTCCTTTCAGCCTGCAAAACATGGCTTTTCACCGTGTGAAAGACGGCCTTTTACATTGTAAAAGGATGCCTTTTGCAAGCTTGTCGTAAGCAAGTGGAAACTGAAAGCAAAAGCCGCCGAAATGCAACAAATCGTAAATAGCCGTCACAATGAGGCACTGCTTGATAAAAAGGAGACATCTGCGGCCAATTAAATTCTTTTGATGTGAAAAATTTGGAGGTTCGGATTATTTGATGTAATTTTGCAGCCGATTTAGTCCGCAAAGGCTTAAACAAGTTACGGCATGAAGCTGTGCGCCTTACGGAAAAAACCGTTTAATATATTATAAATGTACGCGATTGTAGAGATTAACGGTCAGCAGTTCAAGGCCGAGGCAGGCAAAAAGCTGTTCGTACACCACATGAAGAATGTGGAAGAAGGCCAGGCTGTTGAGTTCGACAAGGTACTGCTTGTCGACAAGGATGGTTCAGTACAAGTAGGCGCTCCGACAGTTGACGGCGCAAAAGTAGTGTGTGAGGTTGTGAATCCTCTTGTAAAGGGTGACAAGGTCATCGTTTTCAAGATGAAGCGCAGAAAGGATTACCGCAAAAAGCAGGGTCACCGCGCTCAATTCACAGAGGTTAAAATCAAGGAAGTAATCGCTTAAACTTAAGGAGGAACAAGAAATGGCACATAAAAAAGGTGTAGGTAGTTCGAAGAACGGACGTGAATCGGCTTCTCAAAGGTTAGGCGTTAAGATCTGGGGCGGCCAGAAGTGTATCGCCGGCAACATTATTGTTCGCCAGCGCGGCACGAAGCACAACCCGGGAAAGAACGTTGGTATAGGCAAGGACGATACGCTTTACGCGCTGGTTGACGGTGTGGTTAATTTCCACAAGGGTCGCCGCGACAAGAGCGTAGTGTCGGTAATACCGGAAACCGAGGCTTAAACACACAGTATTTATATTTATTCCAAACAAACAACAAAAATCCCATTTCTCTTACGAGATTTGGGATTTTTGCCGTTTAATGTTACTATGTATCGGGAATATTTTGTAATTTTGCAGGCAATGCGATAATAGGCGGACGCGAGGTAGGCGGCATGGAGTATGGACTTATTTGGTTTTCGGATGAAAAGCTGCCTTGTTTGCTTGTCCGCCCGTAACTTGTCAACTAAATAAATGATATATGCTTACACTCAAACTTATTACTGAGGAAACAGAACGTGTAATCCGCGGTCTGGAGAAAAAACATTTTGACGGTGCAAAAGAGGCTATAGACAATGTGTTGGTCCTTGACAAGGAAAGGCGCCAGACGCAGCAGCAGCTCGACAAGAACTTGCAGGAAGGCAAGAAGATGGCTGCACAGATAGGCCAGCTGATGAAAGAGAAGAAAGTCGACGAGGCTAATGCGATAAAGGAAAGCGTGTCGAAACTGAAGGACACTTCCAAGGCTCTTGAACATGAACTTGACGAAGTTCAGCGCAAGCTTACCGAATTGCTTTGCACTATTCCCAATATTCCCAATGACGACGTACCTGAGGGTAAGGATGCGTCAGACAATGTTGTGGTGAAGGAAGGCGGTGTGATACCGGACCTGCCGGAGGACGCTTTGTGTCATTGGGACTTGTGCAAGAAGTTCAATCTTATAAATTTCGACCTCGGAGTGAAAATCACCGGCGCTGGTTTTCCTGTATATATAGGTAAGATGGCACGCCTGCAAAGGGCGCTAGAGGCGTTTTTCCTCGACGAGGCACGCAAGAGCGGTTATCTTGAGATACAACCTCCATACGTGGTAAACGAGGCTTCCGGCTACGGAACGGGACAGCTGCCGGACAAGGAAGGGCAAATGTACCATTGCAACATGGACAACCTTTACCTGATACCTACTGCAGAAGTTCCGGTTACAAACATATTCCGTGATGTCATACTTGACGAGAAAGACCTGCCTATAAAGTATTGCGCTTATTCGGCTTGCTTCCGTCGCGAGGCCGGTTCTTATGGCAAGGATGTGCGTGGGCTGAACCGTCTGCACCAGTTCGACAAGGTGGAGATTGTACGTATAGACAAGCCCGGGCATTCTTATAAGTCGCTGGACGAGATGCTGGCTCACGTAGAGGGACTGTGCATGAAGCTCGAATTGCCTTACCATATATTGCGTCTTTGCGGCGGTGACATGAGCTTTACGTCTGCAATTTGTTATGATTTTGAGGTGTATAGTGCCGCACAGAAGAAATGGCTTGAGGTTTCGTCTGTCAGCAACTTTGAAAGTTATCAGGCCAACAGGCTTAAATGCCGTTATCGTAATCTGGAAACAAGGAAGCCTGAACTTTGCCATACGCTTAACGGTTCGGCGCTTGCGCTGCCGCGTATAGTGGCTGCAATAATAGAAAACAACCAGACCCCTGACGGCATCCGTGTGCCAAAGGTGCTCGTTCCTTATTGTGGTTTTGAAATGCTTGATGACAAGAATTTCTAATAGAGCTTGATACGGTTATGTGGTTATGAGGTTATACAACGCAGATGCACTTCATAACCATATAACCGTAGCTTATTATAACTTGGTTTTATTATGAACAAGATTATCCGTAAAAGACAGTTCTCTGAGAAGGTTTTTCTCTTTGAAGTCGAAGCTCCGCTCATTGCGAGAAGCCGGAAAGCCGGCAATTTCGTCATTGTGCGCGTTGGTGGCAAAGGTGAACGAATGCCGTTGACGATAGCCGATGCCGACGAGGATAAGGGTACTATAACCATTGTTGTCCAGGAGGTGGGCTTGTCTTCGACAAAGTTGTGCCTTCTGAATGAGGGCGATTATATTACAGATGTTGTAGGTCCTTTGGGCAATCCGACCCAAATAGAGAATTACGGTACGGTTATTTGTGCCGGTGGTGGGGTTGGAGTCGCTCCCATGTTGCCGATAGCTAAGGCGCTGAAGACAGCCGGCAACCGTGTGCTTTCCGTCATAGCAGGACGCAACAAGGAACTTATAATCTTGGAAGACGAGGTACGTGCCTGCAGCGATGAACTCATAATAATGACTGATGACGGCTCTTATGGCGAGAAGGGAGTTGTAACTGTTGGAGTTGAGAAGCTCATAAAGCAGGAGCATATAGACAAAGTCTTTGCCATAGGGCCTCCTATAATGATGAAGTTCTGCTGCATGCTTACGCAGAAATACAACATACCGACAGATGTCTCGCTTAATACCATCATGGTGGACGGTACTGGTATGTGTGGCGCTTGCCGTCTGACAATAGGCGGAAAGACTAAGTTTGTCTGCATAGACGGGCCTGAATTTGACGGCGCTTTGGTTGATTGGGACGAGATGTTCAAGCGCATGGGGACATTCAAGCGTGCCGAGCAGGACGAGATGGCTCATTTCGAAGAGCATTTGGAGACGGTTGTTTCGGATGGTGATGCCGGTGAAGGAAAGGCGATGCCTGCCGGAGAGGCTATGGATGTTGTGCCGACGGATGAGCCGTTGGATGTGCTTACCGACAGAAACGCCGAGTGGAGAAAGTCTTTGCGTGCATCGATGAAGCCGAAAGAGCGCACTGCAATAGAGCGCGTTGTGATGCCGGAGCTTGCTCCCGAATACCGTGTAACGACGCGTTATGAGGAAGTAAACAAGGGACTTACCAAGGAAATGGCGCTTATGGAGGCAAAAAGGTGCCTCGATTGTGCCAAGCCTACGTGCGTTGAAGGCTGTCCGGTAAATATTGATATCCCTTCTTTTGTCAAGAATATAGAGCGTGGCCAGTTCTTGGCGGCAGCCAAAGTTCTTAAAAACACGTCGGCTTTGCCGGCTGTGTGCGGCCGTGTTTGTCCGCAGGAAAAGCAGTGCGAGAGCCGTTGCATACATTTGAAGATGAACGAACCGGCTGTTGCCATCGGTTATCTTGAGCGTTTTGCAGCTGATTATGAACGTGAGAGCGGCAATATGTCTGTGCCGGAACTTGCTCCGTCTAACGGTATCAAGGTAGCGGTTGTTGGATCTGGTCCTGCTGGATTGAGCTTTGCCGGAGACATGGCAAAGCGTGGTTATGACGTGTATGTGTTCGAGGCTTTGCATGAAATCGGCGGCGTGTTGAAATACGGAATACCAGAATTCCGCCTTCCGAATAAGATTGTTGACGTCGAGATTGACAATCTTCGGAAGATGGGTGTGCATTTCCAGACAGACTGTATCATCGGCAAGACTATCGGCATAGACCAGCTGGAGCGTAGTGGTTTCAAGGGGATTTTTGTCGGTTCTGGTGCCGGACTGCCTAATTTCATGAATATTCCGGGTGAGAACTTGATAAACGTGATGTCGTCAAACGAGTATCTTACGCGTGTAAATCTTATGGATGCGGCTAATCCTACGACTGATACTCCGTTGAACATCGGTAAGAAAGTGCTTGTCGTTGGCGGTGGGAACACGGCTATGGACTCGTGCCGCACGGCTAAGCGGCTTGGTGCAGACGTGACGATTGTTTACCGCCGTTCCGAGGCTGAGATGCCGGCGCGTGTGGAAGAGGTGAAGCATGCTAAGGAAGAAGGCATCAAATTCTTGTGCCTGCATAATCCGATAGAGTACATTGCAGATGAAAACGGAGCAGTGAAACAGGCCGTATTGCAGGTTATGACACTTGGTGAGCCTGACTCATCGGGTCGTAGAAGCCCTGTGCCTGTTGATGGTAAGACCGTTACAGTGGAAGCAGACCAAGTGATAGTGGCAATCGGCGTATCGCCCAATCCGCTTGTGCCGAAGTCAATAAAGGACTTGACGCTTGGACGTAAGAATACCATTGTGGTGAATGATGAGATGCAGAGTTCCCGTCCAGAGATATTTGCCGGCGGTGACATTGTACGTGGCGGAGCTACGGTTATTCTTGCAATGGGCGACGGCAGGCGTGCCGCTGCAAATATGGACAAGCAATTGAAAGGCTGATATTTAAGATGAACGGGTTTTATACAATCGTATTGCTCATACTAAGCAACGTCTTTATGACGCTTGCCTGGTATGGGCATTTGAAGTTACAGGCGTCCGGCGTGTC
Organism: uncultured Prevotella sp.; assembly: GCA_900551055.1. GTDB lineage: Bacteria > Bacteroidota > Bacteroidia > Bacteroidales > Bacteroidaceae > Prevotella. The sequence continues at coordinate 13,721 of URUK01000008.1, forward strand.
GGCAAAGTGGCCGTTGATAGGTGTCATCGCTTTTTCTTGGGGGATAGCCTTTTTCGAGTATTGTTGTCAAGTGCCGGCCAATCGTATCGGCTTTCAAGAAAACGGAGGCCCGTTTTCTCTTATTCAGTTGAAAGTCATTCAGGAATGTATCAGCCTCGGTGTGTTTGCAGTTATTGCCAACATCATGTTTCAGGGGCAGAACCTTCATTGGAATCATATCCTTGCATTCCTGTTAATTATATGTGCAGTTTACCTTGTCTTTATGAAATGACAGGGTTTTGCCTGAATACGTTTTCATAGCGCATGCCATTATTAAGTCAGGAACAAAAGCTTGAACGTAAAATCGTAAGTCGTTTCCAGAAAGCTATTTACGATTATCGTTTAATAGAGGATGGCGACCGTCTTTTGGTTGGTCTGTCAGGCGGAAAAGACTCGTTGTGCCTTCTCGAACTGTTGGCGGCACGGCAAAAGATAAGGAAGCCGGTTTTCTCTGTTGAGGCATTGCACATAAGGATGGAAAACATCAAGTATGAGTCAGATGTGTCTTATTTGCGCGATTTTTGTGAAAGCCGCGGCGTAAGGTTCCATGTCGTTACTACCGGTTTTGACGCTTCCATGGACAAGCGCAAGTCGCCATGCTTCCTCTGTTCGTGGAACAGGCGCAAGCAGATGTTCATGAAGGCGCAGGAGCTTGGCTGCAACAAGATTGCGTTGGGACATCACATGGACGACATAATACACACCACGATGATGAACGTGTTTTTTCAAGGCAGTTTTTCAACGATGCCGGTGCGCTTGAAGATGCGTAAGATGCCGCTGACGATAATACGTCCGTTGTGTCTTGAGGCGGAAAGTGATTTGCTTGAATACTCCGCTCTAAAGATGTATCGCAAGCAGGTGAAGCTGTGTCCATACGAAACAGATTCGCACAGGGATGACATGAAGGGACTTTTCTCGGAAATTGAGGGGGTGAACAGCGAGGCACGTTATTCTGTATGGAATGCGTTGGAAAAGGGCGGAAAACTTGTCGAGGAGTGATTTTCATTTGTTTTATATAGCCGTTGGCAAACCGACTGTTTGCAAAAGGCCGTGTTTTGCATTGCAGAACACGACCTTTTGCTTTATAAAACGTGGTCTTTTGCCGGCTGAAATACGGCCTTTTGTAAAGAGTTTGGCCCTCAATTAGTATGTCGTTGATATAAAGACACTTACGGACTACGGCCTATTTGTGTCATAAAACTGACCCTGATATGCTCCTACGGCACGCATGTGGTTGGCAAGGCGGTCGGCAAATTCATGGTTTTTAAGTCCCCAGCGCGGCGCAACGAGCATGTCTGAAGGCGATTGCGACGTGAAGCGGTCGAGCACTATGTCAGGCCGCAGGCGGCGTATGTATTCGGTCAGCAGGTCAATATATTCTTCAGGCGTGTATAAGTGGAACGGATGTTCGCTGTATTCGCGTCCAAGGCGCGTGCCGCGGATGATTTGGAGCTGGTGTATTTTCAATATGTCGAGCTCCGTTGACGATATTATTGATGCTTGCCGCAGGCTTTCCGGCATGTTTTCGCCCGGCAGTCCGAGTATTACGTGTCCGCCCACGGTTATACCGCGAGAGGCTGTTTCGGCTATGGCGCGGCGTGAGCAGCTGAAGGAATGGCCTCGGTTGATGTTTTTGAGGGTCGTGTCATTAGTGCTTTCAATGCCGTATTCCACAGATACAAACACCTGTTGTGACAGGCTGCCAAGATAGTCGAGCAGGTCTTTGTTGACGCAGTCGGGACGTGTTCCGATGACGATGCCTACGATATTCTCTGTGCCAAGAGCCTCCTCGTACATGCGTTTCAGTGTGTCAAGAGGGGCGTAAGTGTTGGTATATGCTTGGAAATAAGCGAGATATTTCATTTCGGGATATTTCCTTGCGAAGAATTTTTTGCCTGTTTCAAGCTGTTCTCTTATGGACGAGTTCTTGTTGCAGTATGACGGATTGAATGTGGTGTTGTCACAGAAAGTGCAGCCTCCACGTCCGATGCGCCCGTCGCGGTTAGGGCATGTGAAGCCGGCGTCAACCGATATTTTCTGTACTTTGTATTTAAAACGTGAGTGCAGCCATGTCCCGAAGTCGTTGTATGGCAATGCTTTCGTTTCCGGAAGGTGTCCCATGTGTGGTTAATCCTTTGAGTTTTGCGGCCTGATGCTGGTAAGGCTTAGGCTTTATATTAATATCTTTTAAATCTGATAGGGATGCAAATGTAGTGAATTTTAATTATCTTTGCCCGAAAAATAACAGTAAAAAAAGCAATGAGAAAGTTTTTTGTAATGTGTGTGGCTTTGATTGTTGCTGCAAGCAGTACCATGTCGCAGAATCAGTTTTCAATAAAAGACATTGCGGACAACAAGTTCTCGGCGGAGCGTCTTAGCGCGGTTACTCCGTTGGCAGATGGTGAGAGTTACGCCATGATAAGCAAAGACGGCAATACTGTGGAGAAGTATTCTTACAAGACGGGTAAGCGGACGGCCGTCCTGTTTGACGTCTCCAATACCGTAGGTGAGAGCATCGACGGATTTGACAACTACATAATGAGCCCCGACGAGACGAAGATGCTGATACAGACGAAGACAAAGAAGGTTTACCGCCGTTCGTTCGCCGCCACATATTATATATACAACATTGCCGACCGTAGGCTTGAACGGCTGTCAGACGGCGGTCCACAGCAGTCGCCGGTATGGTCGCCTGATGGTTTGAAGGTGGCTTTTGTCAGAGACAACAATATTTATTTGATAAAGCTTCTTTATGGAAATTCTGAGAGTCAGGTAACCAAGGACGGCAAGCGTAACGGTGTGATAAACGGCCTGCCTGACTGGGTTTACGAGGAAGAGTTTGCGTTCAGCCGCGCCCTTTCCTTTAATGCGGACGGCTCAATGCTGTGTTGGATAAGGTTCGACGAGAGCGAAGTGCCAATGTACCAGCTACAGATGTACAAGGGGCTTAAGCCGGAAAAGAGCGAATACGCCGATTATCCCGGTTTGTATTCGTACAAATACCCGAAGGCGGGTATGCCGAATTCCAAGGTTTCTGTGATGAGTTTTGACATACAGTCACGTCAGACACGCACGATGCAGGTGCCGCTTGATGCCGAAGGTTACATACCGAGGATAAAACCGACGGCAGACGCGGAAAAAATAATTGTCTATACGATGAACCGCCATCAGGACAAACTGTGCCTTTATTCGGTAAATCCTCGTAGCACGGTTGCAAAACTGCTTATCGAAGAAAGCGTGCCGAAGTATGTAAAAGAAGAAGTGCTGGACGGCATTCAGATTACGGCAGGCCATATATTGTTGCCAAGCGACAGGAGTGGCCGTATGCAACTGTACATGTACAGCATGACGGGGCAGCTGCAAGGTCAGCTTACAAAGGGACCTGGCGAGGTGACGGCTGTGTATGGTTATGACGAGCGCACAGGCAACGTATATTACCAGGCGGCGGGCAAGGACGCGATGAACCGCGAGGTATATGTTACAATGAAAAACGGAAAGACCGAATGCCTGACTCCCGCCGGAGGATGGAACAGTGCTGTGTTCAGCAAGGATTATAGGTATTTCATCAATTCATGGAGTGACTGCAATACGCCGTTTGAATATGTGATATATAATAGTGCAGGTAAGAAAGTCGTTTCGTTGATGGACAACAAGGCTTTGAAAGCTGTGCTTGCGCAATACAACTTGCCGAAAAAAGAGTTTTTCAGCTTTAAGACTTCCGAGGGCGTAGAGCTTAACGGAGTGATGATAAAGCCTGCGGATTTCGATGCAAGCAGGAAATACCCCGTAATAATGTGGCAATACGGCGGCCCTGGCAGTCAGCAGGTTGTCAACTCGTGGAATATAGGTTCCATGGGTAATGGCGCGTTGTTTGACGAATATCTTGCAGGGCAGGGTTTTATTCTTGTCTGCGTTGACGGCCGCGGAACAGGCGGACGTGGTGCGGAATTTGAGAAATGCACATACATGAAGCTCGGTGACCTGGAATCGAAAGACCAGGTTGAAGCCGCCGCTTATATAGGTTCGCTGCCTTATGTAGACAAGGATAACATTGGTATTTGGGGCTGGAGCTATGGCGGTTTCAACACACTGATGAGCATGAGCGAAGGGCGCGGAGTATTCAAAGCCGGTGTGGCGGTTGCTCCGCCGACAGACTGGCGTTATTATGATACGGTATATACGGAAAGGTACATGCGCACCCCGAAAGAAAATCCGTCAGGATATGATGTCAATCCTATAAGGCGTGCGGACAAATTGCACGGCAAGTTGCTGATATGCCATGGTCTTGCCGATGATAATGTGCATCCGCAGAACACGTTTGAATATGCAGAAGCGCTTGTACAGGCAGACAAGGATTTCAAGATGAACGTATATACCAACCGTAATCACAGTATTTACGGTGGGAATACGCGCAACCATCTGTTCAGACAGATAACGCAATTCTTCATCGACAATTTGAAATAATGAAAGATTGAATTTCGGAAACTATAAACTAAAAAGATATGAACAAATCAAAGTTATTTTATGTAACGGTGCTTGGATTGCTACTTGCGCCGTTGTTTGCGGATGCTGAAAATGTCACAGTATCCGTTTCGAACAACACGGGAATGCAGCGGCAGGAGCTTGTTGAAGTGTCCGTTGACGACGTTTACACCCGTCTGGGTATACAGAAAGGCGGGCAATTCATTGTAAAGAATGCGCTTGGGCAGCAGGTTGTATACCAGGTAACCTATGATGGGAAACTTCTTATTGATGCAAGTGTGCGTCCTAATGGAACCGCTGAATTTATTATAACGCCTGGAACGCCGAAACCAATGAAGACGTATGTCTGTGGAAGACAGTATCCAGAGCGTGTAGATGATATTGCATGGGAAAATGACAGGACGGCTTATCGTGTTTATGGTCCGGCATTGCAGCGTACCGGTGAACAGGCTTTCGGTATTGACGTTTGGGTGAAAAACACTCCAGACCTTGAGGTGGAAAAGCGTTACGACACGGAATTGTCTAACCATGCGAAGATTGAAGAACTTAAGAAGGCCGGAAAAACAGAAGAAGCTATTGAGATGCAACAGGAAACGACATACCATTTTGACCACGGTTATGGGCTAGACTGTTACAAGGTAGGCCCTACATTGGGATGTGGTACGCCGGCGTTGATGGATGGCGGCGAGATGGTTATGCCATATTGTTACAAAACATACAAGATATTGGATAATGGCCCGTTGCGTTTTACAGTACAGCTGGAATACAATCCTTTTACCATTGGCAACGACAAGAATGTGGTTGAGCATCGTATTATCAGTTGTGACAAAGGCAGCAACTTCAATAAGATGACCGTGTGGTATGACGGTTTGACAAATGAACGCGACATGGTGGCTGGCGTTGTAATTCACAGTGAAGATACCAAGAGCGTGCTTTACGGTAATGATTACGTGCTTTATGCTGACCCTACGGACAATCCTTCGAAACAAAACTTCCAGATTTATGTGGGTGTACTATTCCCGGAAGGTGTGAATGCAACCAAGGCAATGATGTATGATACTCCCTCGAATGGTAATTCAGGACATGGTGTTGGTGTTATCACATACAAGCCGGGCATGAAATATACTTATTATTTTGGTTCGGCATGGAGCAAGAATGATGTCCGCACGCTGAATGAATGGAAATTGCGTGCGGAAGAAACACTTGACGCTTTGCGCACTCCATTGCAGGTTACGGTAAAGTGATCAAGCATACTTGTTTGTCGGATTATATTCCATGATTGTGGAATGTATGTCCGGCAAACATTTTCTTATTAATGAAAAACATACGGAAGAAGATATTTGTTAAAATCTAATATGATGAAAAAGTTATTATTGGGAGATGAGGCTATAGCCCAAGCTGCAATAGACGCGGGCTTAAGCGGCGTTTATGCTTATCCCGGAACGCCGTCGACGGAGATAACAGAGTACATCCAGAACTCGCCTGTCGCAAAAGAGCGTAATATCCATAGTCGGTGGTCGACGAATGAGAAGACTGCTATGGAGGAAGCTCTTGGCATGTCGTTCATGGGCAAACGTGCATTGGTGTGTATGAAACATGTCGGCTTGAATGTATGTGCCGACCCTTTTGTAAATTCTGCGATGACGGGAACGAATGGGGGAGTCATTGTTCTTGTTGCCGATGATCCTTCGATGCACTCGTCGCAGAATGAGCAAGACAGCCGTTTCTATGCAAAGTTTGCAATGATACCTTGTCTCGAACCTTCAAACCAGCAAGAGGCTTACAACATGGTGCATTTTGCTTTTGATTATAGCGAGAGCATTCATCTGCCGGTTTTAATGCGTGTAACAACAAGGATGGCGCATAGCCGGGCTGTTGTTGAAATCAAAGAAACTCCGAGAGAACAAAATGCGTTGAATTATGAGGCCAGGCCTAATGATTGGATATTACTTCCGGCAATGGCGCGCCGTCGTAATGACATCGTTACGTCACAACAGACCAAACTTGAGGAGGATGCAGTAGACAGCAGTTACAATCGTTTTATAGATGCTGCCGACCATTCGTTGGGGATTATTGCCAGTGGCATAGGTATAAATTATCTGAACGAATGTTATCCTAATGGAAGTCCGTTCCCTGTATTGAAAATCAGTCATTATCCATTGCCGAAGAAGCTGGTACGCAGGATGACAGAGGAGTGTGATAGTGTTCTTGTTGTAGAAGAGGGGCAGCCTTTCATTGAAGATGCATTGAACGGAATAATGCCTGGTAATGCAGAAATAAAAGGAAAGCTTACCGGAGACCTTCCACGAACAGGCGAACTTACACCGGATGTCATTAAGAAGGCATTGAAGCTGGATGTTTGTGAAGGTCATGCAAAAAGTGAGAATACAGTTCCAAGGCCACCGGCTTTATGTAAAGGCTGTGGGCACAGGGATGTGTATGCAGCTCTTAATGACGTACTGAAAGAATATCCCAATGCAAGGGTTTTCGGTGATATAGGCTGCTATACACTCGGAGCTTTGCCACCATACAGAGCATTGCACTCAACCGTTGATATGGGAGCAAGCATCACTATGGCTAAAGGCGCGGCTGATGCCGGACAGTGGCCTGCGGTGGCTGTCATTGGAGATTCCACTTTTACGCATTCAGGCATGACTGGTCTGCTTGACGCAATCAATGAGAACTCTGACATAACAGTTATAATAAGCGATAACCTGACAACGGCAATGACTGGAGGACAGGATTCTGCCGGAACAAACAAGCTCGAAGCTATATGCCGTGGCTTGGGTGTGGAAGAAGAACATTTAAGAACGGTAGTGCCTTTGCCAAAGAACATGCCGGAGATAGAAAAACTTATACGTGACGAGATAAATTATCACGGGGTGAGTGTAATAATACCGTGCCGTGAGTGTATGCAGACATTGCAGCGGCATTTAAGGGAAAAGAAACAAAAAGGAGGGCAATTAGGATGAAGACAGATATAATACTTTGCGGAGTGGGAGGTCAAGGCATTCTCTCAATAGCTACAGTAATAGGCGAGGCCGCAATGAAAGAAGGTTTGAATATAAAGCAGGCAGAGGTGCATGGGATGTCGCAGCGTGGAGGCGACGTGCAGAGTAATTTGCGTATTTCGTCGCAACCGATTCATAGCGACCTTATATCACAAGGCCAGGCCGATGTCATTGTGTCGATGGAACCGATGGAGGCACTTCGTTATCTGCCTTACCTGAACAAGAATACAGGATGGATTATAACGTCAAGTGTTCCGTTTGTGAATATACCAGATTATCCTGATATAGACAGCATAAGAGCTGAATATGCCAAATTGGACAATGTCGTTATGATAGATATTGAGCGTCTTGCCAAGGAGAACGATATGCCTCGTTCGGCCAATATGATTTTGCTCGGTGCCGCCATAAAGGCTATAGGCATAGGCCGTGACAAGATGGAACAGGCTGTGCGCGCGGTGTTCGCCCGTAAAGGTGACACTGTTGTCGAGGTGAATTTAAAGGCCCTTGAAATAGGGGTGAACAACGGTGTTAATAAATAAATGTATGGGAAAATCCATTGACAATATCAAAACACCGATAAGCCGTGAACTTATAGATTCTGCCATACGCGATTTTGGCATACAGGATTTTGAGATGGCTACCATTCGCGAGGTAAAGGCGATTGCGGCTTATGCGGAAAACAAGTCTGGCGTTGAGTTTATAAAGTTCGAGATGGGCATACCTGGACTTCCGGCTTCGCAGGTTGGTGTCGATGCGCAGGTTAAGGCTCTGCGTGAGGGTATAGCACATTCATATCCAGATATTCAGGGCAACCCGGAATTGAAGAGGGAAGCATCGCGGTTTGTCAAGGCTTTTATTGGCGTTGATGTGTCGCAGGAAAGTTGTGTGCCGGTATGCGGAAGCATGCAAGGCACGTTTGCGGCTTTCCTTACATGTTCGCAGGCAGATAGGAGCAAGGACACCGTATTGTTTATCGACCCGGGGTTCCCTGTCCAGAAGATGCAGTTGCAGGTGCTTGGAGTCAAGTATGAAACTTTTGACGTTTATGATTATCGTGGTGAAAAGCTCGGACCTAAGCTTGAGGCGTATCTCCGTCAAGGCAATATATGTGCCATAGTGTACAGCAATCCAAACAATCCGTCATGGATATGTCTTGGTGAGGATGAGCTTGAGACAATAGGAACGCTTGCGACCAAATATGACGCAATAGTGATGGAAGACCTTGCTTATTTCGCAATGGACTTCCGCAAACAGCTTAGCACACCTTTTCAGCCCCCATACCAAGCCACCGTTGCCCGTTATACGGACAACTATATGATGTTCATCAGCGGCAGCAAGGCTTTCAGTTATGCCGGTGAACGTATAGGGGTAGTGTGCATTTGCGACAAATTGTTTAAGCGTCATTATGCTGACCTTGATACCCGTTATGAGGGACTGCCGTTCGGCCTTGTGTATTCCACGCGCATGCTTTACGCCTTGTCGTCGGGCACGAGTCACAGCGCGCAGTATGCGATGGCGGCTATGATGAAGGCCGCTTCCGACGGAACATATGATTTCCGCCGCGATGTCAGTGTGTACGGTGAGCGTGCCCGTAAGTTGAAGGAAGTGTTTTTACGTCATGGTTTTCATATTGTTTATGACAAAGACCTTGACGAAAACATTGCCGACGGATTTTATTTCACAATCGGTTATCCTGGTATGACCGGCGGACAGCTTGCCCATGAACTTATGTACTATGGTGTAAGTGCCATTTGCCTTTCCACCACGGGTAGTTGTCAGCAGGGTTTGCGCGTATGCACATCGTTTGTGGAAGACCGCCAAATCGCCGAACTTGACCGTCGTATGGCTTTGTTCAGCGAAAACAGCAAAAAGCAAAGCTGACGGTAATAAAATCTTTGATGCAGTCTGAAGTTTTTTGTAATTGGAAGCAGGATTCAGTTGTAAGTTTTCTTATATCTGAATTCTGTTTCTAAAAATACGCATAAACTGGTTCATAGTCAAATTACCGGCTTGAAATAGGCAATACCTATTTCTTCTCAATATCCATAAATGTCAGTGATTCGGGATAAAAATATTGGTAATCGGACAGCCGCACAGTCAAAGGCCGTCTATGCTTGTTGTATTGGGCGTTAAGACCTTCCGTTTGCGCCGTTGAGAAGGAACGTTTGGACGGCTCAAACCAACTGCTTTACAACTCATGCCCTTTTACAAAGTGAAAGGCCGTCTTTTATGTTGTGTTTTGTGGCCTTTTGCACGGTAAAAGGCCGCCTTTTGGAAAGCGTCTGAAGTAGTGTGCTTATTTCGGAGTTGTACATTTGTTGCGTTTGCGTTTGTCTTTTAGGCAAGCGTCTTTCAACGGACAGCCATCACATGCACCTCCTCCGCCGGTCAGTGCCTTGTATATGCGTCTTGCCGCGTAGGCTATTGCGCAGGCGGTTACAGCTGTTACAATGATGATTTGTATTGTCTCGTTCATCGCATTGGCTGTTTTATACAGTGCGTTTAAGCGTTAGAGTGTGGTCAATGCAGGGCGGCAATTCTTCCTTGTAATGGCTTACCATGATGAGAGTCTTACCCGGTCGCCGGCAAAATGTCTCAATAATTTCGGTCACCATCAGTCGGTTTGCATCGTCAAGTCCGTGGAACGGTTCGTCGAGTATCAGCAGTTCTGGGTCTTTTACAAATGCCCTTGCAAGCAGTACAAGCCGCTGTTCGCCGCTCGACAGTTTGAGAAATGTTTTGTCTGCAAGCTCTTTTATACCGAAAATATCCATCCATAAGCGACATGTCTCGTTCTCTTTGACATTCGGTTGTGCATATAGTCCTACGGTGTCTTTCAGTCCGCTTGCCACAACTTTTACCGCTGCAATGTCGCTATGGTATGCGCGGTGCATTTCCGGGGAAACGTAACCGATGCGGCGCTTTATGTCCCAGATGCTTTCACCGGTGCCGCGTTTGCGCCCGAACAGGGTTATGTCGCAGGCGTATGCCTGAGGATTGTCGGCGCATACAAGGCTCAATAGGGTGGATTTGCCTGCTCCGTTAGGGCCGGAAACAGCCCAGTGCTCGCCTTTACGGACATTCCAATTGAAATGGTCGAGTATGTTCCGGTTCCCATAGCGTATGGTAACGCCGTTCATTTCAACTACTTTGTCACAATCTTCGCAAGCCTTATTGCATGGCAGCTCAGTCAAGAGGGGATGTGTTGGGAATGTTACCTTGTTATGTTTGTTGTTTTCGTCTGATGCAATAAACTTGTTGACAGGCATCTTTTGTCCGGCTTTCATGTCCTTGACTTCTATGACATGCGTGATGAAGGAAGGTATTTCTCCAGTTTTTGACAGTATGATGATTATCTGCAACGTCTGCTCCTTTGCGATGTCCGATAACAAACCATGCAGTTGGCGGCGTGTTTCCACATCAAGCCCGATGAAGGGGTTGTCCATAATCAGCACCCTTGGGGCTGCAAGCAGCGTTTTGATGAGCTGTATTTTACGGAGTTCGCCGCTTGAAAGTGATATTATGTATTTGTTGAGGGCATGCCCGATGTTGAACAATGAATATAGACGGTTTTGCAAAGTCCTGCGTTCCGGCGTGTCTTCTCCTGTTTCATGAAATGCGTCTTCGAGAAGTTTGCCGGCCGTGGGCGTGTTTTCGTCAATGTCGTGTTGGTTCCATCTTTGTTGCAAGTAGTATGTTCCGTCGTTAGTGCCGTAAGAGTCTTTGAAAGCGATGTATTTTATATTGTCGGCAGCAAGTGGCTTTTCGCTTGGGCGGAAGTCGTATTCAATGCCGTTGCCGATAAGTGGATGCCGGCCTGTTATCATGTCTACAAGCATCGTTTTTCCGCCTCCGTTAGGCCCTACAATGGCAATGTGTTCGCCGTTGCACAGCTCGAAATCAACAGGTTCGGCCAATCTCCATGCCTGCATACGTGTTTCGCCATGACTGATTTTTATAATCCGTTGCATCTTATCCTGTCTTTGTTCTTGTTGGCAAAGTCTTTCCAGCTGCCGTATTTTTTGTCTGTGGCTGGCGTTCCGGCCTGCATGAAGTGGCAGTACGCCGCGGCAAGTGCGTCGGTTGCGTCCATAAACGGGTTTATGTCTTTGTCTTTTATGTTGAGCAGACGTTGCAACATTCCTGCTACCTGTTCTTTTGAGGCTGCTCCTTGGCCGGTTATCGCCAGCTTGATTTTCATCGGTGCGTATTCATGTATGGGAACATCGTGGTGTATGGCGGCGGCAATGGCGACGCCTTGTGCGCGTCCGAGTTTGAGCATAGACTGTATGTTTTTGCCGAAAAAAGGGGCTTCTATAGCCATTTCGTCGGGCAGAAACTCATCAATAAGGCCGGTTATACGTTCGAAAATACGTCCCAAGCGAAGATACGGGTCGTGTATTTTCCGCATGTCGATGACTCCCATTGCCATCATTGACGCCTTGTTGCCGCGCACTTTCAGCAGTCCGTAACCCATGACGTTTGTACCCGGGTCGATGCCCATTATTATTTTCTCGGTCATGTATTACCAGTTTGCGTTGAGATACGGATTGTTTGCAATTTCGTCTTTCATCGTAGTGCGCCCTCCGTGGCCTGGAAGTATCACCGTATCGGCAGGGAGTGTTTGTGCGATATGTTGCAGACTTTGCATTATATTGTCAAAGTCGCCGAGTTCAAGGTCGGTGCGTCCTATGCTCATCTGGAACAGCGTGTCGCCTGAAAAAGCCAGATTTTCTTCCTTGCAATAAAAGAATACCGAACCGGGAGTGTGTCCTGGAGTGCCTATTATGTCAAATGTGTGGTTGCCGAAAGCCACCTTTTCGCCGTTTTCTATATGCTTGCCGACGTTGGGAAAATCGTTTCCGCAGTCAACACCGATGAACGCTTTGGCCTGTTTCCCGAGCTTGTCCATCAGCGGTTGGTCGGCTTTGCTTACTTCGGGATGTAGCTTGAAAGTGTCAAATATGAACTTGTTGCCGAAGTTATGGTCAATGTGTCCGTGTGTGCAAAGCAGGTGCTTGGGCTTCAGATTGTTGTCTTTCACATAATCTGCAATGGCTTTTTTCTCCTCATTGAAAAACGCTCCGCAGTCAATTATGACGCATTCGCCAGTCTCGTCGCTGACGATATAGCAGTTTTCTTGGAACATGTTGCAGACGAACCGTTGGATTTTCATATCACCGAAGTTTCTTTTTACCTTTGTATTGGCGCGCTTGTTTAAAGCGGCAAGTAAATCAAGTATTTTTGTTTGAACCACTCTTCGCTGAACATTGAGCTAAGTTCTGTGGTGTCTATGATGTGTTTGAATTTCCTGACTTCCATGTCTACGTTGCCACCTTTCAGGCATAACAGTCCGTTGGGCAATGAGTTTCGTTGAGCCTTGGTGATGTTTTTCCTTACAAGTTTGGCAAGGTCGGGGAGTGGCATAACGGCTCTGCTTACAACAAAGTCGTATTTGCCGGTCTCGTCTTCGCCTCTTAAATGTGCGGTCTCGCAGTTCTCCAAGCCAATGGCTTTTGCCACTTCCTGCACTACGAGTATCTTTTTCCCCGTGCCGTCAATCAGTTTGAAACGAGTGTCGGGAAACATTATGGCGAGCGGTATGCCAGGGAAGCCGCCTCCTGTACCGAGATCGAGGACTTTTGTCCCAGGCCTGAACTTTATCGCTTTGGCTATTGCGAGCGAATGGAGCACATGGTGCTCGTAAAGAAAATCAATGTCTTTTCTTGATATGACGTTGATTTTGCTGTTCCAGTCGTGGTACAAATTGTCAAGCGCGGCAAACTGCTCACGCTGTTTTTGGGTAATGTCAGGGAAATATTTTAATATAATATCCATATCTTATATTGATGAAACGTTGCACATATGCAAGTTTTTCAGTTTTAAATCAGTATGTTCCTATATGCTATTTCTTCAGCAGACGTTCCATGTCTTCGTTTTTTATTGAAACCCTGATTTCACCTTCTGCGTGGCAGGCGATTTCGTCCGGGGAATATATAAAGGTAATGTCATCCTTGCCAATGATAAAGTTATCAGGTGCGTATACGTCAATGCCGGAGAAAATCGTCTTTTCATGCAGACCCTCTATGCCGTTGACCTCGTATTTGTCGCACAACGCCTTTACTATCAGATCGTTAAGCTCTTCGTCAAATCCGGGCACGAACAGGTCTTTTAGCGACACTATCTTGCCTGTGGAAATGTCGATGTTCCTTGCTATTACGACAGAGTTACCGTGGGCTCCGCCGCCATACGAATATACATTCGCAATGTAAGTGAAGTATTTGTCGTTGTCGTCAATAACGTATGTCTTCACGATATAGTCGCAATTGAACGAAGCTCCGCCGCCTACGGCCCTGTAAATTTCGCCGTAATCCTGCCTGTATTCGGCGAGATACCTTTTAACGAACGAGTCAACGGCCATTTCGGGGCTTATCTTTTCAGATGTTATCGAGAAATAGTCAGGGCTGAGTATGCCGGAGCGTATGATTGAATCGTTTATCATGTCTGCGTTCTTGCCTTTGGCGTATGTCAGGCACAGGCTGACATGGCATCGCGGTCCGGCTGTATCTTCGGTCAATGACAGGGTTGAATCCACCTTTATACTGTCAAACGTAATGCTGTCACTGGCGTTGCCTCTTTTGCCTGTGTTGCCTCCGCAAGAGGCGGTAAACAGTGCGGCCGCCAACAAAATGGACGGAGCGGAGAAAAGTTTTTTCTTCATAATAAGAACTTGTGTCGTTAATGTTAATTGAAAAGCGCAGCCTTTGTCGTTGCTGCGGCAGTATTCTCGCATTGTAAATATATCAATCTGCAAAGATAATATAAAAAAACGACAAACAAGAGTTGCGGCGTATTTTATGGCTTAAAATACATTTTCGCCGCATGTCTCCCATCTATTTTGGTAGCTATTTCCGAGACAATTGGCAACCTACGTGCAAGGCGTTGATAATCAGCCTGTTTCCAATATGTGGCTTTTTGCCTTGTAAAATGACGCATATTGCGTTCCAAAAGAAGGCCTTTTGCATCGCGAAAGGTGGCCTATTGTAAAATGACGTCTTGCTGTCGGAGTTTTTGAAGGTCGGCACCGGGTACAATTTAGGTATAAAGACAGGAAAACGGCAGTTACATGTTGTTATGTCTTATAAAATGATTACTTTTGCAGCGCAATTCAAAACAAGGTCTGGCATGATATTGCCATGCCACATATCGCAGTTGTTGCGCTGTGAAGGTAATGGCAAGTCGTTTTTCAGACGGTATTAAAAATTATGGCCGATAAAAGGAAAATAAGTGCTGCGCTGTTCGATTTGGACGGTGTGGTGTTTGATACGGAAAGTCAGTACACGGTCTTTTGGGGTGGACAGTTCAGGTTGTATCATCCTGACAAGCCCGGGCTTGAGCATAAGATAAAAGGGCAGACGCTAACCCAGATATTTGACGTGTGGTTTTCAAACATGAAGGACGAGCAGGCCAAGATTGTGGCCCGTCTTGACGAGTTTGAACGCAATATGAAGTTCGAGTACGTCTGCGGCTTTACAGATTTCATTGCCGACCTGCGCGACAGCGGCGTTAAGACGGCCGTTGTCACGAGCTCAAACCAGATGAAGATGAAGTCTGTATATGTGGCTCGTCCCGAATTTAAGGGCATGTTTGATGCCGTGCTTACTTCAGAATGCTTTGAACGCAGCAAGCCCGACCCAGACCCTTATGTTAGGGGAGCAGCCCTGCTCGGACTGGAGCGTGACGCATGTGTGGTGTTTGAGGATAGTTTCAACGGCTTGAAATCCGGACGTGCGGCAGGCATGGCTGTGGTTGGGCTTTCGACCACAAACAGCCCAGAGGCAATACGTCCGTATTGTGACTGCGTGATACCTGATTATCACGGGCTCGACTTTAACAAACTATGTTCAATATTATTGTAAGTGTTTTGTTCCCAGGAATTTAATGATATTAATTAAAGTTATATTGTAAGTCTATTTCGGACGCATTTGTTTTAATAAACATCAAAAAACATTGGACTATGTCAGGATATTTAGTTAGCGATACGCGCAAAGTTACAACACACAGGTTTATAGAAATGAAGCAGCGCGGAGAGAAAATCTCCATGCTTACGGCGTATGATTTCACTACGGCAGGCATCGTTGACGGTGCGGGAGTCGACGGAATACTTATAGGTGACTCTGCATCCAATGTCATGGTAGGCAATACAACCACGCTGCCTATGACCGTGGAACAGATGATATACCATGCAAGGGCGGTAGTAAACGGAGTCAAACGTGCCCTCGTAGTGTGTGACATGCCTTTCGGAAGCTATCAAGTTGACCGGAAAGAGGGCGTGAAGAACGCCATACGTATAATGAAAGAGAGTGGGTGCGACGCGCTCAAACTTGAAGGCGGAGAAGAAATCATAGACACTGTAAAAGGTATACTTGATGCCGGAATACCCGTCATGGGACATCTCGGACTTACCCCACAGAGCATCAACAAGTTTGGAACATATGCCGTGCGCGCCAAGGATGAGGCTGAAGCGGAAAAACTTATGGCCGATGCAAGGCTGTTAAGTGAGACTGGATGTTTCAGTGTTGTGCTGGAGAAAGTGCCTGCCGCACTTGCCGCCGAGGTCTCAAAGGCCATTACTGTGCCGACAATAGGTATTGGTGCCGGCGCTGGTACGGACGGCCAGGTGCTTGTAGTGGCTGACATGCTTGGCATGACAAAGGGCTTCAATCCGCGCTTCTTGCGCCGTTATGCCGACCTTAACACTGTAATGACTGATGCCATCGGGCAGTATGTTGCCGATGTTAAGGACGGGGCTTTCCCAACAGCAGACGAGGCATATTGATGGATACACAGAACACTCCCGTACATGTAAGGCTTTGGCACAGGGACTTCTGGCTTATGGCAGTGGCCAGCCTGTTGCTGACAGCGGCCATGTATCTACCCTTGCCGTTGCTCCCGGCATGGATGATACAGGTATATGGATGCTCCCCTGTTGAAGCGGCGGCATGCACGGGGCTGCCTGGCGTAGGCGTGTTCCTGCTCGGATGTTTCTGCTCCTATCTCGTTCAGCGTTACCGGCGCAATATGGTTTGCATATATTCCGTCATCGCCGTCGCTGTGTGTTTCTATGTTTTACAGTGGCTTCAGGGCGGAGCGGAGACTGCGGCCGGTGCTTTTTGCATCGTGGCTGTTGTACGGTTGGTGCAGGGGGCACTGTTCGGTTTGGCGCAGATGGTGCTGTCGAGCACGCTCATTATTGATACTTGCGAGTCGTTTCGCCGTACTGAAGCCAACTATTCGGCGGCATGGTTCTCGCGGATAGCGTTGTCGTTAGGGCCTATGGCGGCTCTTCTTTTGGCACCGATGATGGGCTTTGGCGGCGTGATGCTTGCCGGTTCGGTGTTGTGCGTGTTTGCTGTACTACTCATATTTGTAGTCAAATTCCCGTTCAAGGCCCCTGAGGAAATAGTCCGCCATGTATCAACCGACCGCTTTTTCCTGCCTCAAGGCAAATGGCTTTTTGCTAACCTGATGCTTGTAATGGCGTCAGTCGGGCTGATTTTCTCAATAAGCGGCACTGTGCGCTTTTACGGAATGTTGTCAGTGGGGTTTGTTTTGTCTCTGCTGGCAGCCCGCTTTGTTTTCGTCAATGCAGAGCTTAAGAGCGAGGCTGTTACGGGGATGGCGCTTATAATCGCGGCATTGCTCGTTATGTTGTCAGGCGACGGAGGCGCAGTGTATTCGCTTGTGCCGGTGCTTGTAGGTTGTGGAGTGGGAGTTGTAGGTTCACGTTTCCTGCTGTTTTTCATAAAACTGAGTCCGCATTGCAAGCGCGGAACTTCCCAAAGCACATATTTCCTGGCTTGTGAATCGGGGCTGTCTTTGGGCTTGTTCCTCGGCTATGGCTTTTTCCATAGCGATGTTCATGGCGCATTGGTTCTGTCGTTGGCATTGTGTTGCATAGCTTTGGCCATGTATCTGGCATTTACCCACGGCTGGTATGTCAGGCACAAGAACAGGTAGGGCCGTTATTTGTGCTATGATTGATAACTTGTTGATTTACAGATATTTATTGCTGGTTTCGCCAAACGTGTTCTTTTGCATTGCAAAAGGACACGTTTTGTATGTTAAAATGCCACCTTTTGCTTTGTAAAAGATGGTCTTTTGCAATACGTCCGGTTGTGCATCGGGATGTGTGTGCAGACGATGCCGTTGCTTATTCGTTTCAATATGCCAACAATATGTTTCAATTTCCAGGTTTTTCTAAAGGCACGTCCTATTTATCCGGATTAGCTTTGCTTGGATAAGAATTTCTTATTATATTTGCAATCTGTAAGCATTCTAACGATAACGAAAAACAATGGTATTGTATTTTACGGGAATTGTCATCGCCATATCATGTTTTCTGATAATAGGATTGTTCCATCCGATAGTGATAAAGACAGAATATTACACGGGTACAAAATATTGGTGGATGTTCCTTGTGGCAGGCTTGGCGTGTATTGCGGCCGCATTATTCATAGCAAACCCCATAGTGTCGGCGTTGCTCGGTATATTCGGGGCTTCATGCCTGTGGTCCATAAAAGAGCTGTTCGAACAGCGTGACAGGGTGATTAAAGGCTGGTTCCCGATGAATCCTAGACGGAAGGGCGAGTATCCGGCCTGAAACATATACCACTTGAACAGATGAAAACCACATTGCTGCTTGTAGGAAAGACTACCGGAAAGCTGTACGCCGAGGCAATCGAGGACTATGCCGGGCGCATAAGTCATTATATACCTTTTAATATAAAGGTAATACCTGACTTGAAAAACAACAAGAACCTGACCGAGAACCAACAGAAAGAAAAGGAAGGAGAACTGATATTGAAGGCTATAGAGGACAAAAGCTTTGTGATGTTGCTTGACGAACATGGCAAGGAATATCGCAGTGTGGAATTTGCCTCGTGGCTTGAAAACAAGCAGCAGACTGCACGGAGTCTGACATTTGTAGTAGGCGGCCCTTATGGGTTTTCACAGTCGGTGTATGACAGGGCGGACGGGAAAGTGTCACTTTCGCGCATGACATTGTCACACCAAATGGTCAGGCTTGTGTTTGTTGAGCAGATTTACCGTGCCTGCACGATAATAAAGAACGAGCCTTACCACCACGAATGAAAGGTTATAGGGAAAACATTAAAACTTTTATAAAGACTTTTTGATATGGAAAAGACATGGAGATGGTTCGGCAAGAACGACAAGATAACCTTGTCTATGCTGAAACAAATCGGTGTGGAGGGTATTGTCACAGCCCTGCACGACGTTCCGAACGGAGAAGTTTGGACACGTGAGAAGATACGTGACTTGCGTGAATATATCGAGAGTTATGGCATGCGCTGGTCTGTTGTGGAGAGTCTGCCGGTGTGCGAGAGTATCAAATATGCAGGCCCTGACCGCGACAGGCTGATTGAGAACTACAAGGAGAGCCTGAAAAACCTCGGCCTTGAAGGTGTGCACACCATCTGCTACAACTTTATGCCTGTACTCGATTGGGCGCGCACAGACCTTACACACCCCAATCCCGACGGTACGAGCAATCTTTACTTCAGCCATGCGCAGTTCGCATACTTCGACTGCTGTATACTGAAGCGAGAGGGGGCGGAAAAGGATTACAGCCCGGAGGTGATGGCTGAAGTGGAAAAGCTGAAGCAGACAATGACTCCGGAGGACAATCATAAACTGGTGGACACAATCATAGTGAAGACACAGGGCTTTGTGAACGGAAATATTACCGAAAACGACGAACATCCTGTGGAGCTGTTCCGCCAGCTGCTTGACCTTTATAAGGGTATCACGAAAGACCAGCTTAGGGAAAACATGCGTTATTTCCTTGCCGCTATTATGCCTACGTGCAACGAATATGGAATGTATATGTGCGTGCATCCCGACGATCCACCGTTCCCCATCCTCGGCTTGCCGCGTATTGTTACGTGCGACGAGGACATCGAGTGGTTCCTCAAGGCTGTTGACGATCCGCATAATGGCCTTACTTTCTGTGCAGGTTCTTTGTCAGCCGGTGCACATAATAATGTTGTGGAATTGGCACGTAAGTATGCCGACCGCACTTGGTTCGTGCACATGCGTTCGTGCAAGGTGTTTCCCAATGGCGATTTTACCGAGGCTTCGCATCTTGGCGGACGTGCAGACCTTATCGAGCTTGCCCGCATTTTCGAGAAGACAAACCCGAAGCTGCCGATGCGCGTTGACCACGGCCCCAACATGCTTGGAGACGAAAACCGTGGATATAACGCAGGTTATACCTTCCTCGGACGTATGTTTGCGATGGGGCAGGTGCAGGGCATCCTCGCCACGGTTGACCGCGAACTGGGAATAAACCAAGAATAAGAAGTTTATAATAAAGAACATACAGTAGCTTCATATAGGGCCGGCCGGTCAAGTTCGGCTTGTCGGCTTTACAATAAAAACTTTAGAAACCATGAACGATTTATTCAACATCAAGGACTATGTAGTAGTGATAACCGGCGGAACTGGAGTTCTCGGCCGTACCATAGCCAAGTATCTTGCAGTCAATGGAGCGCAAGTAGTAATACTCGGCCGTAAGGAAGAGGTGGGAAAGGAAATAATTGATGACATCGTGAAAGACGGTGGAAAGGCCGAGTTTATGAAAACCGATGTGATGGATTATGCAGCCGTACAGAAGAACTGTGATGACATAATGGCAAAGTACGGACGCATAGATACTCTGCTGAATGCAGCCGGAGGCAATATGCCTGGTGCGACAATTGCTCCTGACCAGACTTTTTTCAACTTGAAAGTTGAGGAGTTTCAGAAAGTGCTTGAACTCAATCTTACAGGTACGGTAATACCTACGCAGGTGTTCCTTAAGCCAATGGTGAAGCAGGGCAAAGGCTCGATAATCAATTTCTCGAGCATGGCGGCGTTCCGTCCGATGACCCGTGTATGCGGATATGCAGCAGCCAAGGCCGGCATCAGTAACTTCACTGCATTCATGGCGGCGGAATGTGCCAAGAAATTTGGCGAAGGCATCCGTGTAAATGCCATTGCACCTGGTTTTTTCATAACCGAGCAGAACCGTGCGTTGTTGACTAATCCTGACGGCTCTTACACTCAGCGAGGTAACGATGTGGTACGTCAGACTCCGTTCGGGCGTATGGGAGATCCTGAGGAACTTTGCGGAACGATACATTATCTGATGAGCGATGCCGCCAAGTTTGTCACGGGAACCGTGGCTGTTGTCGACGGTGGATTTAACGTATTTGCCATGTAAGGTTTTTGCCGGGCAAGCGGACAAGGACAGACGTGACGTATCCGAAATTTTTGTAAATGACAAAAGTTTATATGCTCGTATGTCTGAATCTTGTCCGCTTGCCTGCCTAAAATGCAGTCACGCAAACCTTTACGTGCTTTTAATGCGTAAAAATGGTACACATTATTGAATAATACTGTAATTTTGCAACAAAATTAATAAAAACGAATTTAGTAAATCAAATCATGAAAAAATTACAAGCTTTAAACAAGAGGACTGCGCCAAAGAGCGTTATGCCGGAGAAAGTAATTCAGTTTGGTGAAGGTAACTTCCTTCGTGCCTTTGTTGATTGGATTATCTATAACATGAACCAGAAAACAGATTTCAATGGTTCAGTCGTAATAGTGCAGCCTCTTGGCGGCGGTATGATTGACAAACTCAACGGTCAGGACTGCCTTTATCACGTAAACCTGCAAGGACTTGAGGACGGGAAACCTGTAAACAGCCTTACACGTATCGATTGTGTGAGCCGTGCATTAAACCCTTACTCTCAGAATGAGGCGTTTATGGCACTTGCCGACCAGCCGGAGATGCGTTTCGTGATTTCGAACACCACAGAGGCAGGTATTGCCTTTGATCCGAGCTGTAAGCTTGAAGATGCTCCTGCAAGTTCGTATCCGGGCAAGCTCGTACAGCTTCTCTACCGCCGTTACCAAACATTCAACGGCGATCCGACAAAGGGGCTTATCATATTCCCTTGCGAACTTATTTTCCTCAATGGTCATGTGCTTAAGGACTGTATCTATAAGTATATAGAGCTTTGGAATCTTGGTGATGACTTTAAGAAGTGGTTTACAGACTGCTGCGGAGTCTATGCTACATTAGTTGACCGTATTGTGCCGGGCTTCCCACGCAAGGAAATAAAGGACATACAGCAGAAAATCTGTTATGAGGACAATCTCGTTGTACAGGCCGAGATTTTCCATCTTTGGGTTATAGAGGCTCCGAAAGAAATAGCAGAGGAATTCCCTGCCGACAAGGCCGGATTGCATGTACTCTTTGTTCCGTCGGAAGAGCCGTATCATGAGCGTAAAGTTACGCTTCTCAACGGTCCACATACCGTGCTGAGCCCTGTAGCGTTCCTTAGTGGAATAAACATTGTTCGTGACGCATGTAAAGATCCAGTTGTCGGCAAATATATTCATAAGGTGCAGTTTGAAGAACTTATGGAGACTCTCAACTTGCCGAAAGACGAGCTTCAGAAGTTTGCAAGCGATGTGCTCGAGCGTTTTATGAATCCGTTTGTAGACCATCAGGTAACGAGCATAATGCTTAATTCATTCCCCAAATATCAGACACGCGATCTGCCCGGTGTCAAGACTTATCTTGAGCGCAAGGGTGAACTGCCGCAAGGACTTGTATTCGGTCTTGCTGCTATCATTACTTATTATAAGGGTGGCAAGCGTGCAGATGGTACGGATATTGTTCCTAACGACTCGCAGGAAATAATGGATTTGTTGAAAGACTTGTGGGCTACGGGCGATACCCAAAAGGTTACGGATGGTGTACTTTCTGCCACACAAATATGGGGCGAAGACCTTAATAACATAAAGGGACTGAATGCGCTCGTAAAGAAAGATCTTGATTTGATTTTGGAAAAAGGTATGCTAGAGGCAGTTAAGACAATACTTTGAAATTTGTGAACTAAAAAAGTAATGGAACAGAAGAAGGCAAGAGATGAAGTAAAAGATTGATTTCATCTTTTGTCTTCTTTGTTTTTTTCGTCAAATATATTCATAAATGGACGATATAAAAAAACTTTTGTGGCAGTATGCTGAAGAATACGAGACAGCCGAGTTTCTTCCAGATGACCCCAGCTGGTTTATGCACCAGGTAGAAGGTGAGGATAATCAGGAGACAGTCGCCTTTATCGCATCCTGCTTAAGCTATGGAAGCCGAAAACAATTTATGCCGAAGATACAGTTTTTCTTGGATGTATCTAAGAATAATGTGTATGATTGGCTGCAAAGCGGAAGGTTCAAGCATGATGTTCCTGACGACGATGAAAGGTGTTTCTATCGTCTGTATACGTGGCATACCATGTATGCATTGCTTGTCGCCATGAACAAGATGCTTCGTGAATACGGCAGTATCGGGCGGTATGTGCAGTCGCAAGCAACAGATGGTTTTACCGCGGTAAAATGTATTACGGATTATTTTTCGAGCATGGGGATAGAGACAATAATACCCAAAAATACCACCTCTGCCTGCAAGCGCGTATGTATGTTCTTACGTTGGATGGTGCGTGACAGTTCGCCTGTAGACCTTGGGTTGTGGAGCGGATTTATTGATAAGCGGACATTGATAATCCCAATGGACACTCATGTGCTTCAAGAGGCCAACCGTTTAGGTTTGATTAATGCAAAAACAGCTTCGATGTCTGTTGCTAGAAATTTGTCGGCCAAGCTTGCAGAGATATTTCCAGAAGACCCTTTGAAGGGAGATTTTGCTTTGTTTGGCTATGGCGTAAATCATTGATGACCTTATAATGTCGGGATTGACTGTCATAGTGAATGTATTGAAATAGCAATAAAATTCGATGAAAAAACGTGAAAAATAATTTGTGTGACAATATTTTTTACTTTTATTTATTATCTTTGTGGCAAAATAAGGCAGTTTAGAGTGCATCGGCAAGATGCCTGTTTCTATATGTAGCCTTATTCCTTGTAACATGAATCACTAACATTTGATAATAGTATGGAAAATAATTCTGAATTGATTGCATTGTGTGAGGCCAAGGCTAAGCAGTGGCTCACACCAGTCTTTGACGCTGAAACACAGGCAGCCGTAAAAGGTATGCTTGAAAATGAGGACAAGACAGACCTTATAGAGGGTTTTTACAAGAACCTTGAATTTGGTACGGGGGGCCTCCGTGGCATAATGGGAGCTGGCAGCAACCGTATGAATGTCTATACGGTTGGCATGGCTACGCAGGGCTTCGCAAATTATTTGAAGAAGAATTTTGCCGACCGCGAGCAAATATCGGTTGTTGTATGCCATGACTGCCGTAATAATAGCCGCCTTTTTGCTGAAACAGTAGCAAACATATTCTCAGCCAATGGAATAAAAGTTTACCTCTTTGACGATATGCGTCCGACACCTGAATGTTCATTCGCAATCCGCCATCTGGGTTGCCAGAGCGGTGTAAACATAACGGCAAGCCATAATCCGAAGGAGTATAACGGCTATAAGGCTTATTGGGAAGATGGTGCACAGGTGTTAGCTCCGCATGACACAGGCATCATCGACGAGGTGAACAAAGTGAAGGTGGAAGATGTCAAGTTCAATGGGAACAAAGAGCTGATAGAAATCATCGGTGAAGAAATAGACAAGGTTTATCTTGAACTTGTACATGGAATTTCCATTGACCCGGAAGTTATCAAGCGTCAGAAAGATTTGAAGATTGTCTATACTCCGTTGCATGGCACCGGCATGAAACTTATTCCGCGCTCGTTAAAGTTGTGGGGATTTGAGAACGTTCATTGTGTGAAAGAGCAGATGATAAAGAGCGGCGACTTCCCAACGGTTGTAAGTCCTAATCCCGAAAACGGTGAGGCTCTTACACTTGCTTTGCGCGATGCAAAAGAGATTGATGCCGACATCGTTATGGCGAGCGACCCCGATGCCGACCGTGTGGGAATGGCTTGCAAGAATGACAAGGGTGAATGGATACTTATTAACGGCAATCAGACTTGTCTTTTGTTCCTCTATTACATCATACGCAACCGTCAGGCTAAGGGGCTGATGAAGCCTACTGATTTCATCGTTAAGACTATTGTAACCACGGAAGTAATCAAGAAAATAGCTGACAAACAGCATATTGAGATGCGTGATTGCTATACTGGCTTCAAATGGATCGCACGTGAGATAGCTCTTTCTGAAGGAAAACAGCAATACATCGGTGGCGGTGAGGAAAGTTACGGTTTCCTTGCAGAGGATTTTGTACGTGACAAGGATGCTGTTTCGGCTTGTTCGTTACTCGCAGAAATCTGCGCTTGGGCGAAAGACCAAGGCAAGACACTTTATGATGTAGTGATGGATATATATCTTGAATATGGCTTCTCGAAGGAGGTGACAATCAATGTGGTTAAGCCAGGAAAAACCGGTGCCGATGAAATCAAGCAGATGATGACTGATTTCCGCAACAATCCGCCTACCGAACTTGGCGGTAGCAAGGTCGTTTTATGGAAAGACTATCAGACTCTTGAGCAGCGTGATGCCGCTGGCAATGTCACAAAAATCGATATGCCGACAACAAGTAATGTGCTCCAGTGGTTCTGCGATGACGAGACAAAGATTAGTGTCCGTCCGTCAGGTACAGAGCCGAAAATCAAGTTCTATCTTGAAATTAAGGATACGATGAAGTGCGCCGGGTGCTATGATCGTTGCAATAACGCCGCACTTGATAAGGTTGAGGCTATCAAGAAATCGCTTAACGTTTAAGCCTTTTTGGCTGAGTTTATTTATTTCGGGCGATGGCGAAAGTCTGTTTTCTTTCGTCATCGCTTTATGTTTTATCTTGGTTTTGTTTTTTTAGATTTGTCCATGGAACAGGCTTATTTGTGTTGGAGTGGAGGAAAAGATGCAACCTTGGCGTTATACCGTTCTATTTGTTCAGACTTATATGATGTCAAGGCTTTGTTTTCTGTTGTGAAGAAAGACAGCGGAAAGCTTGCCATGCATGAAGTGGGAGAGCATCTTTTGCGTAAGCAGGCCGAGGCTGTAGGCATTCCTTTCATTCCATTTCATATCGATACGTCATGGACGGACAATGATTATGAAGCCAATATGTCACAGGTAGTGGAGTCTTTAAAGTCATTAGGATTGACTACGGCCATGTTCGGAGACTTATATCTGGAGGAATTGCGGAGGCAGAGGGAAACAAAATGTTTTGCAGACGGCATCAAGGCGGTGTTCCCGTTGTGGCATATTCCGACAAAAGATGTTGTTTCCGAGTTTGTCAAACTTGGTTTCAAGGCTGTTGTCACCTGTGTTGACTGTTCTGTTCTTTCCGAGAGTTTTGTCGGCAGAATAATAGACAATGATTTCATTGCAGATTTCCCTTCCGGTGCAGATGTTTGTGGAGAAAACGGTGAATATCATTCATTTGTTTTCAATGGGCCGATATTCAGTCACCCTGTTGATTTCAATATTAAAGGCGAATATAGCCGCGAGTATGTTTGTGAGGAAGGCGGGCATACAGCCAGGTATTGTTATCTTGATTTGGAATGATGTCAGTGCTGTTCTTTTTCTTTTTTCATCTGTATGGTTGATGTGCGTTTTCTCTTCAGTCCAAACAATTCCATCAATGAATTGAAATCCTTTTTCAGGATTAGCCCTATTCCCTGCGTGTTCAGTGAAGACTTTGTAAAATAACGGTCATTTGTTTGGTTGTACACTTTCAGGGCTATGTTGCCGTTAGGCAGCAACAGGTAGTTAATGTTGAAGTCCCCGATGAATGATGTCGTAGCGTTTTTGTTATCGCGGTAGCCGAATTGCCCGTTAATAATTAGGCGGTTGTTCAGTAGGCGGCCGGAAAGCAGACCTTCATACTCCGCATTGTTGAAACCTTCGTCACCGGTACTGATGTTTGCACCGAAAGTCCAGTTATTGTTCTTCACGAGGTTTCCTAATATCGTGTTTATTTGCTGGCTTATAGTTCCGCTTAATAGGCTTTGCATCGCGAGACTTGTTTGGTTTTGCCTGTTCTGGTCGTTTGAGTTGTTGTTACCGGGCATATAGAAACGTCCTACACTTAGCAGGTAGACAACTTGCTGGTTCATTTCTTCTTCACTGTTGATGACTGTGCGCACCATCTGTTCTGCGTCTTCGTTGACGGTTGGCATGTCAATGTTGAAATCAACTTGTGGAGATTGTGGAGTACCGCTTATGTTCATAAGACAGTCTACCCTTACGTTGTTGCTTGTGAAACTGTTTCCCAGTTGCAGGTCTGACAGCGGCACACTGTTTACCGTATATATTGCTTGCAGGTCAAGCAATGCGTCATACGGATTTCCTCCGAATATGATTGTACTGCCTTGCTTGAACTGGAATTCTTTTTTGATAATGTTTTGTATCGTCAGAGTGTATGTCCCGTGGTCGATGAGGAACGCTCCGAACATGTCAAACGAGCCTTTGTTAAAGTATTCAGCCCTTATTGTTCCGTTGCCGTTCAGTGATATCCTGTCGTTGGTATTCTTGTCCATCAATACGCGTAGCGATGCTTTCGGGGTCATGTTTATCAGGAAGTTTATGCGCATGTCCGATGGGATGTCGCCGGCAGGTATGGTGCTTGGCGTTCCGATATGTGTGTGCATGTCGGTTGAGTCCTTTCCGGTAGGGTGGGGAGTTTTGTCGTGCCATGTTATGAATTGCTGGTCCGCAATTGTTTCAGGACTGGTTACGTCGTATTCGATGAAAGAGTCTTTTTCCGGAGTAATGTCAATGTCAATATCAATTCTGCCGCTTCGTCCGCTTATTGTGCATGTTCCCGTACCAAATGCTGTGCCGTAGAATGTGTCGCTGCCGTAACTTTTGGTGTCATAGCACAGCAGGTTTTTGGTTTCAATGTTTATGTCATATGTCAGACGGCTCAAGTGTTGGTGGTGCAGAGCACCGTTTATTATGCCGATGTTTCCATTGCGGTCGCGAATTGTGTCAGAACGGAATACAATATTATCGGGCATGAAGCGTATCGTATCTCTTTCCAACGTATATTCCACGTTTATTGGAGTAACGAGTACGTTGCCGTCGGCTACGAGCGTACCTGTTAGGTTTATTGCATTCAATGGTCCGTGCAACCTCACTGTTCCGTTGGCTTTCGCCCTTATGTTGTCCATGAAACTGCCGCAGAAACTTTTAAGAAACTCGATGTTTGTGTCCTCTGCCGTTATGCTGAGGTCGATGTTGTTTTCAGCTGGCGATACGTAGCCTTTTATCACTGTGCATGATTCGTCTGTGTCATCGGCGTGCGCGTCGATGTCAATCCGTTTGTCTTTTTTGTTCCAATTCACATCGGCGTATAATTTTCCGAGGCGGCCTTGTTCGAAAGTAAACCTGTTGACAACAACGTTTGCGTATGCGTCAGGCTCATAAAACACAGACTTTATTGAAGCCTTGCCAGTTAAGTGGCCGCCAAACTCAACTGAATGGAAATTTACGAGGCCGAGCACATAGCTTACATCCACGTCCTGCATGTCTATGATTATGGAATCGTTATCGCTTTTTGTCGCCTTTCCATCAATCTTTATGTGTTGCCTGTTGTGCTCTATGGCAAAGTTTTTTATCGCAAGGTCGCCGCCGCTGTAAAGAACGTTTGCCGGCATGATGTTCCATACAGTGTCATTTATGAGTACGTTTGAAGGCTTTATGTCTATGTCAATATCGGGCTTACTGTTTCCCGTATTGACGAATTTTGTTTCGGCATTCAGCTGGCCTTTCATTGATTTTTGCTGGTTGTTGTCCCATCTTATCGAAGTGTTTAGCCTATCGTCAGCCGCCGCCGCGAGCAAAGCCAAGTCAAGTTTGTGCCCGTTGCCCATTATTTTCTTGACGTTGCCGTTTACGGAAATCGTGTCACCGTAAGCTGTTGCTGATACGGAAACTTTTTCATACGGACTGTTCCCGTATGAAATCTTATCGGCATTGCAAGCTAATGTCATTGTCTCTTGTCCGTCATTTATTCCGGCCTTGACATACAGAGGCGAGTCAAAAGTCAATGGAACACCCAATAGGGTGTTGAGCCAGTCGGATTTTGTTATAACTGCGTCAAGGGTGAACTCATTGTCAGTCTTGCCGCCAGCCTTGAACATTGATGGCAGCTTTGAGTGCAGCAGGTTAGCGAAACTTTGCTCAATTGTCTTCAGTTTGTACCTGCCTGACAGGTAAGCACGGCCGAAATCGCTGCGCATAACCAGTCTCCCGCTTTCTGCTGTCACTGTCAGGCTGTCGAGCGTGTATTCCTTTTCGTCGGAATACATAGTAAGTCCTTTTATTCCGATACGTCCTCTGAACAGGTTGTCTTCTGTGTCAGCCACGTGTGTGTCGGCGCTTATGTCAAGGTCGAATTTCGCACCTTTCCATTTGTCTGTTATCTTAAGTGCAGCCAGGTCGAGCCTTCTTATTTCCGCATTTATGTTGGCGGTTTGCATGGCTTTTCCAAGCTGCATGTCGCCATTGATGCTTATTTGTCCGTTGGGGTCGTCCATTCCTAGCGAACCTTTGAACGACATCTTGTTGTAAACGCCTTTTGCGATGATGTTTGTGTATGAATATCCGTTATAGTCAAAGCGTGGAAATTTGCCGTTCACACGTATGTCTGACAATGTCTTGCCGTCCTTTTTGCAGCTCACGTCAACGGTTGTGGCAAGCGTGCCGAATTTGTTGTTGCCTGTCAGACGGCCTATGTCGAGTCTGTTTGTTTCAAGGTGTGCGTTGATGTGTGTTCCGGCTTGCTTGAGTTTGAAGCTAGCCGAGCCTATGCCGCTTGTCAGCGTCCCGTCTGCATGCAGGTTGTTGCCTGTGCCGCCGATGTCGCCTTTGTATTGTATGTCGCCGAGACGGGTTGCAGTTTCTTTCAGCTTGCCGTTTTCTCCGGGCAGTTTGTCTATTATGCTGTTGATGCCTTTTTCCGTGCATGTAAGCCTGTCAATGTCGGCACTCCATTCAATGCCGTGTCCACTTCTCTTTAGTTTGCCGCTTCCTTCAAACATTATGCCGTTGTCTGCAGTGCGTATTCCTGCGGCTGATATGTTCATGTAATCGGCTGTCCCATTGAAAGTGGTGCTTATATACAGTGGTGTGGTGAAGTTCTTTAATGCAGGAATAAAGCATGCAAAGTCGCCAGGTGTCACCGTTGACGACCACATTATTCCACGGTGTCGCAATGTCGCAATGTCGGGTTTGCCGTCTTTGTTTTTGTATTCGGCCTCAAAGCGGTTGATGTTGATGCTTGTGTGTGGCAGCGACAGGTTGAAACCTGTAAGTACAGCTTGGCTTTTATCATACTTCAGGTCAAAGCTAAGCTTACGCAGGTTCAGTCCCGAAGCCTCATTCAGTGACAATTTCTTCAGTGATACAGCGGCGCTGTCTGCTGTATAATAAGGTATTATTACGTGTGCGCTGATGTCTTTGATGTCCAAATGCGACATGTTGAAGCGCGAAGGTGTCCGAGCCTTGTCGTAGATGTCGTATTTTATCGCGCCATGCCTAATAATGAGGGAGTTTACGCTTAGTTCTATGTCAGATTTCTTGCTTGTGTCTTTTGACGCAAGTGAGTCGAGTACAAACTGAAAGTTCGGTCTCGCAAGGCTGTCGGTCTTGTAGAACGTGCCGTTGAAACCAAACACCTGTGCTGAGGAAACAAGTATGCGGCCGTTCCTTATCAACTGTCCGTAGTCAATCTTGGCGGCAAGACGCGATGTGCTTACCATTAGTTTTCCACGCTTGTCGTATAGTTTGAGGTCGTCAACGATAATCCTGTTGAGGAAACCGAGGTACACCTTGCCGACTGCAACCTTTGTATCGAGTTTATTGGAGATTAGCGAGCTTGCCTTGTTGCCGAGCCAGTCTTGCACGAAAGGCATGCGCACCATTATCACTACCGCAATATATGCGGCGGCGATAGTCCATACCGTGACTTTAATGATGCGCTTAAGCCTGTTCATCCAAGTTAATGGTAAAGAATTTGATTATTTTTACGTATTGCGTTCTTTTTCATTCTTCAATCTTCACTTCCACTGGATTTTCAACATCCTCTTTCCATTCTTTCAGGAAGGTAAACCAGTCGTCGGCGTTATGGTAGCCGAAAGTCTCGTTGTCGCTGCTGAACGTTATCAGGTAATGTAGCTCTCCGTTGCCGGGACTTACCACAAAGGCGTAATTGTCTTTGTTGGCCGGTTCCTCGCTTACTATGTATTTTTCGGGAATGTATATGCCCAGTCCTACAGTCTCGCGCCTGTGTCCCACGCTGTCTTTTGCCGATACAGGCCAGTCTGTGCCCCAGCATCCGCGCAGCCCTTGTTTGTCAGAAAATTCGGTGGAGTTCTTTACGTTGATGAAGCCAGTAGCCAGCATAAGGTCTTGTTCGGACTTTTCTATTTTCACGTCTACGTTGCATTCGCGTCTCCCGGCATACAGTGTGTACAGTGTAGACATGTTCACAGGCTTGGCGTTTGGGGCTTCGGTCTGCGGAGTCCAGCCTTTGTCTTTCACTTCGACAATTGTGCGTACCGGGCCGCGCGCTATTATCTTCTGGCTTCTTTTCTCCACGTCATTGAGCATTGTTGGCTCGTGGCCGTCCCATCCGCGGAGCGTCCCAAGTCCAAGCGTCGAGCCTACCCACAATACGTCGTCGCCGTACATGGCCGATTTCTGCTCTTTGTCGGGGTAGAACTGAGTTTCTTTCAGTTCCAGCTGTTTTTTGTATTTGCCGTAAATGTCTACGGTCTGGCGGTGGTCGAAGTATATTCTGTAAGCCACCATGTCGTTTTCAAATGCGGCTCCGTGGTGGTGCAGCTGCCAGTACGGGTTCGTTCCATTGTCTACTGTCAGTTCTGATATGTATAGGTTCTGCTTGTTTTCCGATTTGATTTTCTTGTTTTTGAGCAGCATTTCGACATAAACCTGTGGCTCGTATTCTCTTGGGCTGCCGGTATCGTATAACGTAACGCTGAACTTGCGTGACGATTTGCCGTTCACGTCAGTGATGAAGCAAAGTTCGTCCATGTGTCCGTCTTGATTTATGTCGTCAAGCTGGCATGGAATCTCTCTGCCGTCTGTAATGACCAAAGCCGATTTGACATCCATGCCGAAATCGTCGAGCGACATTACCACCGGCGTGTTGGCTTTTGCCTTTGCATGGCTGTTGGTTACTGTTACGTTGAATGTCTTTTGCGCCAGAATGGAAGTTGTGGCGCATAATGCTATAATGCTGGCAATTAGCTTTTTATCCATACAGTATTAAAGTTTTGATTTATTATAAGTAGAATTGCTGTTCCATAGGTTTTATTATTGCCTTGCAAATGTAATAATAAAAAACGGAAAACTTGGCCGTTGGCCTTGGTTTTTTGCGCTTGTGGCTTTTGTTTGGTGCTGGTTGGTGGATGTATATGCCTTTGCCGGTTGTATCGGCGTGCGTTTGCAAAATGTAAGCGGTTTTGCCTGAAACGCGACATGTTGATTTTGCTTGACGCTGTATAGCGGCCTTGCTGTGGAATTTTTATACTTCGGACGGATTTATGCGCCTTTTAGTGTGTGCACTTTTATATGTCTGAATATGAGTGCATTATGGATGTCCGACGGTTAAACGTGCAATGAATATTGGCTGTCTTGTGCCTTAATTTAGGTTCCTATGTGGCAAAAAGACCGTCTTTTGAAGGGTTGTTGACCGTTGTTTCTTATCTGTTTGGCACTCTTTTGCTGGCTAAAAGGCCATGTCTTGCATTCCATTTAACGGTGTTTTGTCATTGCGTAGATGTTAATCTGGCATGCAAGAGGTTGTTTTTTGCCGTCAGAATATCTGTTTTAATCAGTTTCAGGGAAACTTCCAAATTGTCAAAATGCAATATGAAACGGCTTTGCTCCTTTCATTCTGTTTGTTGTTTTTGCATGTGGATGCGGTGCTTGGAATGTCGCATGGCAAGGCTACATACAGCCTGTTGGCTTTCGGTTTTATGGCGTTTTCTTATTATTTCTTTGCCTAACTCGTTGAATATCCTTATCTTCGCGGATATAATTGTACTGTAATGAAAAAGTTGATTGGCAAATACCGCCCTGCGGACTACGAAGATTGCTTCAGCCGGACATTAATCGTGGGTGAGCTGATGAAGCCAAGAGATTTGCTGGAGCTTGTATTTGTCAGGTATCCGGAACCTGTGTCATGGCTAATGAAACTCAGGAACGCATTTGTAAAGCCTTTCGGTCTTAAAGCCGGTGGTGGTTTTGCGGATATGGTGATTGAGGAAAATGAAACGGAACTGGTTATGGGTAAACGGGACAAGCATCTCGATTTTTACATTGTATTGGAATGTGAGCCTCCGTTGCAGGGCAGGCAATGCGTCAGCATCTCGACGCTCGTAAATTATAACAACTGCTTAGGCAGGATTTATTTCTTTGTCATCCGCCTGTTTCATGTCGCCATAGTCAAGAGCCTGGCTGTACGGGCCGCAAGAATATGGAGCAGGGAACACGGTGAAAAATATTCATAAACAATATGTTGCAAAAGGTGTGGAAGAAGCCGGATACCGGCCTGTCAAAGTCCGGCAAATTGTATTTTCTGTAAAATTAATGCGTTTTTTCCGGTTTTATTTGTTCATAACCGATTTAAGTATTAAATTTGTGTGCTAAAAAACAAATCAATAAATCTATAAACATTCAAAAATCTAAAAAAGACTAAGAACATGGCAAAAGTAGTGACATTGGGCGAGATAATGCTCCGCCTTTCATCCCCCGGACAGAAAAGGTTTGTACAGAGCGATGTGTTCGATGTGGTATACGGCGGCGGAGAGGCCAACGTGGCAGTAAGTTTGGCAAACTATGGGCACGAGGCTTGCTTCGTGACAAAGTTGCCGAAGCATGAGATAGGCCAGTGTGCAGTGAACGCATTGCGTCGCTACGGCGTTGATACGCGCTACATTGCGCGCGGCGGCGACCGTGTAGGCATATACTATCTTGAGAGCGGAGCGTGCATGCGCCCGTCAAAGGTTATTTATGACCGTGCGCACAGCGCCATCGCCGAGGCCGACCCTGCAGACTTCGACTTCGACGCTATAATGGAAGGCGCGCAGTGGTTCCACTGGAGCGGCATTACTCCGGCGATAAGCGACAAGGCGGCAGAGCTGACACGCCTGGCATGCGAGGCTGCAAAGCGTCACGGCGTGACTGTCAGCGTTGACCTTAACTTCCGCAAGAAGCTGTGGACTCCTGAGAAGGCGCAGAGCATAATGAAGCCTTTGATGAAATATGTTGACGTCTGCATCGGCAACGAAGAGGACGCGCAGCTGTGCCTCGGCTTCAAACCCGAAGCCGACGTAGAGGGCGGAAAGACTGACGCCGAGGGCTATTACGGAATATTCAAGGGCATGATGCAGGAGTTCGGCTTCAAGTATGTGGTGTCAACCCTGCGTGAGTCGCTCTCTGCAAGCCACAATGGCTGGAAGGCGCTTATCTATGACGGCAAGGAGTTCTATCATAGCAAGCGTTACGACATACTGCCTATTATTGACCGCGTAGGCGGCGGCGACTCGTTCTCAGGCGGCCTTATCCACGGCTTGCTGACATATCCGGGTGACCAGGGCAAGGCTCTTGAGTTTGCTGTTGCGGCTTCGGCTTTGAAGCATACCATACCGGGCGACTTCAACTTGGTTTCTACAGCCGAGGTTGAGAACCTTGCCGGAGGCGACGCTTCGGGCCGTGTGCAGAGATAACGGTGTTGTTATGGCGCGATATGAATATAAGGTAAAATGTTTTTTGTCCAACGAGGAGAAGGGTATAAACAAATTGGCAGACGAGGTATGGGAGCTTGTGTGCTCCTATTGCCTCGGGCTGTATTTGGTGTTTAAACGTGAAAAAGTAAATAATTGATAAAATGGCAAGATTTGATAAGATAGCCGTGTTGAGCAAGATGGGCGCAACCGGCATGGTGCCTGTGTTTTACCACAAGGACGTTGAGATTGCTAAGAAAGTTGTAAAGGCTTGCTATGACGGTGGCGTGCGCGCCTTCGAGTTTACCAACCGCGGCGATTTCGCTCACGAGGTATTCGGCGAGGTGGTTAAGTTCGCAGCCAAAGAGTGCCCCGAACTGGCGCTCGGCGTAGGCTCTGTTGTCGATGCCGCTACGGCTGCTTTGTACATCCAGCTTGGCGCTAACTTCGTTGTCGGCCCGTTGTATAATCCAGACATCGCCACTGTTTGCAACCGCCGACTGATACCTTACACTCCAGGATGCGGCAGTGTGTCGGAGATTGGTTTCGCACAAGAGAAGGGATGCGACCTTTGCAAGGTGTTCCCCGGTGACGTGCTCGGCCCGAAGCTTGTTAAAGGACTGCTCGCTCCTATGCCTTGGTCGAAGTTGATGGTTACCGGTGGCGTGTCACCCGACGAGGAGAACCTCACCTCTTGGTTCAAGGCCGGCGTGTTCTGCGTTGGCATGGGCTCAAAACTGTTCCCGAAAGATGTCGTTGCGGCAGGCGACTGGCAGGCCATAACAGACAAGTGCAAGGAGGCGTTGGGATACATTGCCAAGGCACGCGGATAACATACATGTAAGCAAAGGCTCAATAGTGCTCGTATGCCTATTGGGCCTTTTTTTCTTTTCGGCTTGTGCCCCGTCAGGCGATGCCGGGGCAGACAGGCTGAACACATTGTCGTACGCTTATCATTATCGCAATCTTGACTCTGTTAGAAATTTTGCGTTGAAGGCATTGGCTGCCTCCGGGGATTATCCTACGGGAAAGGCCGAGGCGTACAACAACCTTGCATTCGCTGACATAGCGGCGATGGATTATGCGCTGGCGCGTGCGCGGCTTGACAGTGTGGCTATGTTGACAGACAACCAGCTGGAACTGCTTGTTGCCGACATACAAAACATGCGCTTGTGCCAAAGAGAGTCGAGAAACAAGGACTTTTATGATTGTAGGGAGCGTGCTGTAAGGCGGATGAAGCGCATAGATGAAGAGGCCGGTGTTATGACCGAACGGCAGAAGGCGCGCTATGTGTATGCTAAGACCGAATACAGGATAGTCTGCTCAACGTATTTTTATTATGTCGGCCTTGCCGGACAGTCGGCCAAGGCCATGTCGCATATCGAGCCTTCAGGTGGCATACAGGCTGACACTGCGCAGTATGCAGCCTATTTGTATCAGATTGGCAGCGGCGGTATAATAAGTGGTAAGCCTCGGAGTGAGATTTGGAGGGTGGAGTTCGAATGCCTTGTCAAGTGCTATTTGTTGGCGGAACGTAGCGGCATGGTATATTGGCAGGCTAATTCGTTGCAGTCGATAAGCGAGCATTTGCTCGATGCTGATGAAGGCTACATGACGGACGGAATAAAAGCAGCCCTGACTTATCTTGACGAAGACGGTATGCCAGACAGTCTGTTTGCCGGTTATTTGGCGCAGAAGGCACTTGGGTTGTTCGAGGAATACGGTGATGTGTATCAGACGGCGGGTGCGTACAGGACATTGTCGCAATGCTATTTTGCACTTGGTGATTACCGGTCGGCGCTGATATGTTTGGAAAATGCCTTGTATAATGACAAGGCTATAGAGAAAGCTCCTGCACTTGTGGAAAGCATACGTGAATGTCTGAGCATTGTTTATTCGGCTCTTGGTGACAAGAACAACAGCGATATCAACCGCAATGCATATCTTGACATACAAGAATTTACCAGGCAGGACCGTCAGCTTGAGGCGCGTGCGGAACGTCTTGACCGTATTTCCGCACAGTTAAACGTGCTTATGGCGGCCGTCCTTGTATTGGCAGGCGTGGTTCTGACACTCTTGTTTGTATTTAACAAAAGAAGAAAACGTAACGGCGAAACTGATTACACGGTAAGTCTGCTTGCCCCGTTGAGGGAATGGCATGAGGAGCGTGCAGCCATGATGTCAGGTCTTGATGAAAGGCTTGAGATTGCAAACGAACAGTTGCAGTTGAAGCGGTTACAATTGGAAAAAGACAAGAGGAGAAGTCTTGATAACAAGGCCAAGGCATTTATCGTGGACAATGTTGTGCCCTATATCGACCGTATGATAAATGAAGTGGCGAGGTTGAAAGCAGGGAACGAATCCGAAGACGTGCGACGTGAGCGTTGGGCATACATGTCGGAGCTTGTGGAAAGGATAAGCGAATACAACACGGTGCTTACGTATTGGATTCAGCTGCAGCAGGGGCAGTTAAGTTTGCACATAGAAAGTTTTAGGTTGCAGGAGGTTTTTTCTGTCCTTGCAAAGTCAGGAATGTCATTTAGTTTGAAGGGTGTTGGTTTTGATGTCAAACCTACAGACTCCGTGGTGAAGGCGGACAAGGCTCTGACTTTATTCATGCTGAATACTCTTGCTGACAATGCCCGTAAATTTACTCCGAATGGAGGTTTGGTGACAGTATATGCGGAAGATGCCGGCAGTTATGTTGAAATATCGGTAAAAGACACAGGGTGTGGGATGGCTGAGGACGAACTTTCTGGAATATTCAGCCGTAAGGTTCGTAATGGACACGGTTTTGGTTTAATGAATTGCAAGGGAATAATTGACAAATATAAGAAGATAAGTCAGATATTCAATGTATGCGGATTGTTTGTCGAGAGTGTCAAAGGCAGTGGTAGCCGTTTTTACTTCAGGCTTCCGTATGGTGTGCTGCGTGGCATATTGTTGCTTATGCTGTGTTTGTTTGCCGGCAAGGATGTTTCTGCTTCGAATGACAGAAAAGCTGTGTTGTTGAATAAAGCCGACGAATATGCCGATTCTGCATATTATTGCAATATAGAAGGACGTTATGAAGAGACGCTTGAGTTTGCAGATTCCGCACGGTTGTGTTTGAATGAGTACTATAGGACAATAAAACCTGGAGATGATTGTCTGATGTCGGGATGTGATGATGGTAGGAATATTCCGGCGGAAATACGCTGGTTCAATGAAGGAATAGATACTGATTATGACATAATCCTTGACATTCGCAATGAGGGCGCTGTGGCCGCCTTGGCTTTGCACCGATGGGACTTATATGAGTATAATAATAGGATTTACACACGATTGTTCAAGGAACGTTCTGCAGATAAGGGACTTGAAGGTTATTGTCTTGCGGTGCAGTCGGCAAGCACAAACAAAACCGCTGCAATTGTTGTAATTGTGCTGCTGGTTATTGCCGTTGTGTTTGTGTATTATTTTCTTTATTATCGCCATGTTTTGTATCTGCGGTTGTGTGAGGAATGTGTGGGGAATGTAGTAGGTGTGTTACATGCAGATATTTCAGATGAAGAGAAACTGCGTTTGATCGGGAATATTGATGTATTGAAAATATCTGACGAGTTAAAAGGTGCGGTGGATATGATTAAAGAGGAATTGCGATGTTCTTTGGAGCTTGGCGAGGCGAAGATTGAGACAATTGAAGCGGCGGAAGACGAGTTGAATCGTGTGATGTATGAAGATGAAAAGCTGTATGTTCGCAACAACGTAATAGACAACAGTTTGAGTGCTTTGAAACATGAAACAATGTATTACCCATCACGTATAGGCCATTTGGTGGACGAGGATATAAGGAATATCGATGCGGTTAGTGAGGTTTTGGAATATTATAAAGAATTGTATTCCATATTGTGCGAGCAGGTAAGACGTCAGTCGGAGGCCATAACTTTCGAGTGCAGACCGGTACAGTTAAGGGAGTTTCTGGGCGTAGATGAATGTGTGTTGGGTGATAAAACCCTTGTGGTTTATTTGTTTGAAGTGTTGAAAAAACAGTGTGGATGTTTGTTTTCTTCCATACAGGTGTCTCCTGAAGATTCAAAATATGTGATACTTGAGTTTTCAGGACGATGTTCCGGACAAATGGAGAAACAATGCCAAGATTCGTTTGCCCCACAAGTTGGGAATATTCCGTTTATGATATGTCGCCAGATAATGCGCGAGATTGCGGAACATGCCAATCGCCATGGATGTGGAATTACGGTTGATCGATCTGACGGCGAAATGCTTGTTGTCCGATTGTTGTTCGCACGTGTAGAGAATGTCATGAGAACATGAACCAATAATTGTATTACATTATTATTTGGATATATGGACAGTTTTAAGGTTATAATAGTAGAAGACGTGCCCTTGGAATTGAAAGGTACTGAAGGTATATTAAAGAACGACGTGCCAGAAGCTGAAGTAATAGGTACGGCAGGTAATGAGGCTGAATACTGGCGATTGATGAAACAGCAGCAGCCAGATTTGGTCTTGCTTGATTTGGGGCTTGGCGGTTCCACGACTGTCGGTGTGGAAATATGCCGACATACCAAGGAGGCATATGGCAATGTAAAAGTCTTGATTTTTACTGGGGAGATACTTAACGAG
Organism: uncultured Prevotella sp.; assembly: GCA_900551055.1. Lineage (GTDB taxonomy): Bacteria > Bacteroidota > Bacteroidia > Bacteroidales > Bacteroidaceae > Prevotella. Next base: position 52,621 of record URUK01000008.1, read on the forward strand.
AAGTTATGGGTGGATGCACTTGATGCTGGATGTGACGGGATAATCCTGAAAAGTGGAGAACTGTTGACAAGAGGAGACATTGTGAGCGTTATGAGCGGAAAGAAGTTGGTTTTCAACCAGCCGATACTTGAGAAAATAGTAAAACGCTTCAAATATAGTGTGAACAGCCAGATTGCTCGTCAGGAGGCGTTGGTTAATTACGAGATAGACGAATACGACGAGCGTTTCCTGCGCCATCTTGCTTTAGGGTATACGAAAGAGCAGATAACAGGTTTGCGCGGAATGCCTTTCGGTGTGAAAAGTCTTGAGAAGCGACAGAATGAACTTGTTAGAAAGTTCTTTCCTGACGGGAATGGAGGTGTGGGTGTCAATGCCACGCGTCTTGTCACAAGAGCCATTGAACTGCATATCCTCGATGCCGACAACCTGTATCCGGATGAAAGTTAATGGATGTATGGCTTGGAATAGATGCTATGGCAGTATCGGGCTCACTTTGGTAAAAGTGTTAAAAACTTATTTACAAAAAGTATGAAGCAAAGAATATTTCCTTTATTGTCGGTAGTATTGGCTGCTGCAGAAGTTGTTTTAGTTCTGCTGTCATGGATAATTGCTACTGTACTGCCGTCATCCCATTTTAGGTCGATGTTGGGAGGCGAGGGGATACGGTGGTTTTTGGGTACGTTCGTTGACAATGTTTCAGGAAATCTCATTGTCTGGATAATTCTTTGTTCGATGGCTTACGGCTCTTTTGCAGGGAGTGGATTTTGCAGGGCTATGGTACAATTGTTGTATGGCGGAAATATCACAGGACGTCAACGTCGCGCCATGTGTTCAGCTCTTGGCGTTCTTGTTGTTTTTGTTGTGGTTGTATTTCTTCTTGCTTTTGTTCCGCATGCAATTCTTCTTGGCTTGTCTGGCGACTTGTTTCCGAGTGCGTTCAGTGCGTCACTTGTTCCATTATTGGCTTTTGTTGTGACGGCTATGTCTTTTGTTTATGGTTTTGTCTGTGGAACGTTCACAGGTGTTCCCGATGCATTTAAAAGCCTATGTGCTGGAATTGTAACGGCAGCTCCATTGTTCCCTGTTTACATATTGGCAGTCCAGTTATATTATACGGCGAGGTTCGTGTTTGTTGTTTAGATGCTTGTGTTATCCAGCCTTTATATAATTCCTTTTGTGGAAGGCAGCTCATAATGATATATATCACGCTTTACCGCCATGCGTAAAGCCCGTGCCAAAGCCTTGAAGATTCCTTCAATCTTGTGATGCTCGTTTTGTCCTTCTGCCTTGATGTTAAGGTTCATGCGTGCAGAATCACTTAGACTTTTGAAGAAATGTGGAAACATCTCGGTAGGCATTTCTCCGATTTTCTCTCTCTTGAAGTCTGCTTCCCATACGAGCCACGGCCGTCCCCCGAAGTCAAGGGCAACTTGGCACAGGCAGTCGTCCATCGGCAAGCAGTACCCGTAGCGTTCAATTCCGCGTTTGTCGCCGAGGGCTTTGCTTATACATTCGCCTAAAGCCAAAGCCGTATCTTCGATAGTATGATGTTCGTCTACGTGAAGGTCGCCTTCTGTGTGGATTGTCAAATCCATCATTCCGTGTCGTGCAATTTGTTCGAGCATGTGGTCGAAGAAACCGATTCCAGTCGAGATGTCACATTTACCGGTGCCGTCGATGTTCAGTTCCACCTTGATATCGGTCTCTTTAGTGGTTCTTTTCACCTTGGCCGTGCGTTCTCCGGCAAATAATATTTCTGCTATTTTCTCCCATGTCATACCGTCCTTACCGAGTATAAGGGCTTTGCATCCCAAATTTTCGGCAAGTTGCCGGTCTGTGTCACGGTCTCCGATGACGTAGCTCCCTTTTATGTCGTATTCAGGATTGCCGATATATTCGGTAAGCATGCCTGTACCCGGCTTGCGACATGGATGGTTGTCGTTGGGAAAATGGTTGTCAATCAGGATGTCGTCAAACGTAATACCCTCACCTTCAAGAGTCTGCAATATGAAGTTGTGTACAGGCCAAAACGTGTCTTCTGGAAAAGAGCTTGTGCCGAGGCCGTCTTGATTGCTTACCATTACGAAGCGGAAGTCAAGGTGTGAGCGTATGAAGCCCAAGTTTTTGAACACCCCATTGGTGAACTTCAGTTTGTTGAACGAGTCCACCTGCTCGTCTTGCGGTTCTTCTACAAGTGTTCCGTCACGGTCTATGAACAAGATTCGTTTTGCTCCCATGGCATTCTTATTTGTTTTTCAGTTCATTCAACATCTCGTTCTTTTCCTTTTCACGGGTTGTTATGCTGCCGTAAAGGAAATAGCATACAAAGATTATAAACATGTTGATATATGCCCAGATGAAGAATGTCAGCGCATAGACCACAAATTGTATGACAGTGAAATAAGACGGCAGTCCCGTCGGGTCGCCGATGAAGTTCACTCCGTAAACGGATAGTGAGTTTGCCGCCAAAACAATGAACATAGGTGCGGATACGAGCACCGCACATATTATCGCACAAAGCGTGGCAAGGAACAGCGCCGTGAAAATCAGCCCCCAATGGCGTAATCCAGTCTTGTACGACTTGAATATGATTTTTTCCAGCTTGCTGTCAGTCTCGACGAGATACTTCATTCCTACGTATATGAACGGAAGAAGCAGGAGGTATATGACGACAGACACACCTCCGAGGATGTAGAACGTCGGCATCATGTCGTATAATGTTGTAGGCTGTTTAGCCATCGTCACCCCATAGAAAACGGATGCGTAAACAAAGGCCATGACAATGCAGAACGCAATATAACATGCCGTGAGGATTGTACATCTCTTGATGTTCCACTTCATTGGCTGCCCGTTGACTACGAACATGGCTCTTGCATAATAGGCTATTTCTGCACAAAGCGTTATAAGCGATACGGCGCATAGCGCCACCGTAAGCCACGTGCTGCTGCCATAAAGCATGGCGTGGATATACAGCGAGAGGTATGCTGCTGACACCAAGGCCAGCGCGAGGCAATAAATCCAGGTTCTGCTGAATATACTTCTGATATTGTCGAAAAGCATTCTGTGGGCTTCCGACAGGCAAGCCGTATAACTGCGGCTTTTGCTTATTGAAGCTTGTTTGAGGTTTCCCATGTCTTATATCCCTGTTGATTTGGCGTTTGTTGCCGTAGCCGATATGTTTACTTTTTCATACAGGAAACACGCCTTGTTGTGGTTTATTTATGCAAAGGTAGCAATATTCTTAATAATATGGGCTTAAGGTATGGATAAAAATTGCTAACTTTGTATGCAAAACCGGCAAAGGGCGGCAATGTCTACCGTTGTCGTTGGTGGTTTGCCGATGCTTTTAGTGTTTTTATTCTGGTTAAAAGCGATTGAAATGAAACTTTTAAGATGGGGGTTTATAGGCTGCGGAGAGGTCACAGAGAAAAAATCCGGTCCAGCATTTAACGAGGTCGCAGGTTCCGAGGTGGTGGCTGTAATGAGCCGCAACGCGATAAAGGCGCGTTCATATGCCGAACGGCACGGCGTGAGAAAATGGTATACTGATGCGCAGGAACTTATCGACGATCCGGATGTAAACGCCATATACATAGCCACTCCGCCGTCAAGCCATGCCACGTTTGCCATTCTGGCCATGCGTGCCGGCAAGCCTGTGTATGTAGAAAAACCCTTGGCTGCTAATTACGATGACTGTGCGAGGATTAACCGTGTAAGCGAACAGACGGGTGTGCCATGCTTTGTTGCATATTACAGGAGATACCTGCCTTATTTTAAAAAGGTGAAAGACCTGATAGACGACAAGGTGATAGGCGATATTATGAATGTGCAAATCAGGTTTTCGGGTCCTCCCCGTGATTTGGATTATTCTGCCGGAGCGTCACTGCCATGGCGGTTGCAGCCAGATATAGCCGGAGGAGGCTATTTTTATGACCTTGCCCCACATCAGCTCGACTTACTGCAAGACTTGTTCGGGGTGATTGTCGAGGCCGAGGGTATATGCGCTAACCGTGCCGGCCTGTATGCCGCCGAGGATAATGTATGTGCATGCTTCCGTTTTGAGAGTGGCCTGTCGGGCAGTGGTTCTTGGTGCTTTGTAGGACATAAGTCGGCTAAGGAAGACTGTGTGGAGGTTATAGGCGACAAGGGTATGCTGTGTTTTTCCGTTTTCAACTATGATCCTATACGCTTGGTTACAAGTGAGGGTACTTCAAGTATTAATGTCCCCAATCCGCCTTATGTGCAGTTGCCGATAATAAAGAATGTCATCGAAGACCTGCAAGGCATAGGCGTATGCTCGTGTACAAGCGTGTCTGCTACGCCGGTTAACTGGGTGATGGACAGGATTTTAGGGAAATTTTGATGCGGTAAGGAACGGTGTGCTTCCCAATATGTCGTCAATCGCATTGCAAAAGGCAATGTTTTAGCGTGCGTTTTACGGCCTTTTGCACGCCAATTTACGGCCTTTTGAAAAACCGTTATATACAAAATGTCATTTGGCTATGAAGATATTATGCTGTAACTTGATACTTGCGGCTGTGTGCACGGCCGTCACTTGTGCGTCTGTCGGGCATGCTCCGGCAGCAGCCTCGCATGCTTTGCCGGTTGAAAACATGGGGAGCGGAACTGTGGCAAGCTATGTGCAATACACTAAAGCTGACAGCCTGAAAGTTGTGGGGCTGCTTGAAAGTGCGAGTGAGCTGTCAAGCCGGGCTAACGTGACTGTGTTTTTTGCGCGCAAACTGCTTGGACTGCCTTATGTGGCACATACCTTGGAGGTGAACAGGCGCGAGAGGCTTGTCGTAAACCTGCGGCAGCTTGACTGCACGACATACGTTGAGAATGTAGTGGCATTGACCATGTGCGCAAGGCAGAAGGCATATACATTCAATGCTTTTTGCGACAACCTTCGTACTATACGCTACCGCGGAGGTTCCGTTCCGCATTATGTCAAGCGGCTGCATTATTTTACCGATTGGATTGAGGACAACACGGCCAAAGGATTATGTCGTGAAGTGCAGGCTCCTGTGCCACCGTTTACAGCCGTGCAGGATGTGAATGTCTACTACATGTCAACTTACCCGGAGAAATATAAGATGCTGAAAGACAATCCGGAATATGTGCCGCAGATTGCAGAAACGGAAAAAGCGTTGAACAAAAAGTCGTTCAGGTATGTTCCGAAGTCGGCGGTTAAAAACACCGCTCTGCTTCGGTCTACGATTAAAGATGGCGACATATTGGCCCTAACCACAACACTGAAAGGACTTGATATCCAGCACGTAGGCTTTGCCGTGTGGCATGATGACGGCCTGCACCTGCTCAATGCTTCAAGCTTGAGACGCAAGGTGGTGGAAGAACCTTTGACATTGTATTCTTATTTGCAAAGGCAACGTACCATGACGGGAGTCAGGGTGGTTAGGCTTTCTTGCCTGTGACATTTGCAATACGGTTTTCGGTTATGATTGTATCACAACCAATTGTTTTTACTGCAAAGTTTGTGTAAGTGACTAAAAATTACTACTTTTGCGGTCTGTAAAAAAGCATAAAAAATAATTCGCAATGAACATATCTTATAAGTGGCTTAAAGAATATGTGGATTTCAACCTTACTCCACAGGAAGTCTGCGATGCGCTGACATCTACAGGACTGGAAGTGGACGCATTGGAGGAAGTTCAGAGTATCAAAGGCGGATTGAAGGGACTGTATGTGGGGCAGGTACTTACGTGCGAACCGCATCCGAATTCAGACCATTTGCATATTACAACGGTAGACCTTGGCCGTGAAACTCCGTCGCAGATTGTGTGCGGCGCCCCGAACGTGGCGGCCGGGCAGAAAGTCGTCGTAGCCGACTTGGGTTGCGTGCTTTATGACGGCGACAAGGAGTTTGTCATAAAGAAGTCGAAATTGCGTGGTGTTGACAGCTTCGGCATGATATGCGCCGAAGACGAAATAGGTGTCGGCACGAGCCATGATGGAATAATAGTGTTGCCGGAAGATGCCAAGGTAGGCCAGCCCGCGGCTGAATATTATAATCTGGAAAGTGACTGGCTTATAGAAATAGACATAACAGCCAACAGGGCGGATGCCCTTTCGCATTGGGGCGTGGCGCGCGACCTTTATGCATGGCTTGTGCGCAATGGGTATGAGACATCACTTCACCGTCCAGGTTGTGAGGCTTTTGCCGTTGACAACAATGACTGTCCGATTGACGTGACAATAGAAAACAATGACGCATGCAAACGGTATGCCTGCGTAAGTATAACCGGATGTGATGTCAAGGAAAGTCCCGCATGGCTTCAGGAAAGGTTGCGTGTTGTAGGCTTGCGCCCCATCAACAACATCGTCGATATAACTAATTACATAATGATGGCTTATGGACAGCCGCTCCATTGCTTTGATGCCGACATGGTGACGGGACATCATATCGTGGTGAAGACGATGCCTGAGGGTACGCCGTTTGTCACACTTGACGGAGTGGAGCATAAGCTCGGGGCACACGACCTCGCGATATGCAACGTGGAGGACGCGATGTGCATAGCCGGAGTATTTGGCGGAAAGGGCAGCGGAACTTATGAAACGACCACGAATGTTGTGCTTGAGAGCGCGTATTTCCATCCTACATGGATAAGGAAAAGTGCTCGCCGGCATGGACTTAGCACTGATGCGTCGTTCCGTTTCGAGCGCGGCATCGACCCCAACGGCGTAATATATGCGCTTAAACAGGCGGCGATAATGTGCAAGGAATTGGCCGGAGGCAAGGTGTCTATGGAGATAAAGGACGTTTATCCTGAACCGATAAATGACTTCAAGGTGTCGTTGAAGTACGGATATGTGAACAGCCTGGTAGGTAAGGAACTTCAGCCGGATATGATAAAGTCAATTGTGACCAGCCTTGGCATGAGTATTGACTCGGAATGCAATGACGGTTTGGAGCTTAGCGTACCTCCTTTCCGTGTGGACGTACAGCGTCCTTGCGATGTAGTTGAAGACATTTTGCGCATATACGGATATAATAATGTGGAGATACCTACACAGTTGAAGAGTTCACTTGTGATAAAAGGAGCTGAGGATAACAAGCATAAGATTGAAAATATCGTAGGCGAACAACTTGTAGGTTGCGGCTTCAACGAAATCATGAACAATTCTCTTACAAAGGGAGCGTACTACAACGGGCTGAACACTTATCATGCGGAGAACATTGTAAAGATATTTAATCCGCTAAGTTTAGACCTTAATGTAATGCGTGCCACATTGTTGTTTGGCGGACTTGAGAGCATCGCATACAATGCCAATAGGAAAAATCCTGACTTGCGCTTTTTTGAATTTGGCAACGTGTACAGGTACAATCCAGACAAGAAGAATCCCGAAAATCCGATGCAGGCGTATAAGGAAAGAACGCATCTCGGTTTGTGGGTGACAGGCAAACGTGTGTCGGGCAGCTGGGCTCATCCTGACGAAGATGCGACATTCTATGAATTGAAGGCGTATGTAATGAATGTTTTGAGGCGCATAGGTGTACCTGCCGGGTCTGTATCTGTAAAGGAAAGCGGCAATGACATCTTTTCATGTGGCATGACATTGGAGACAAAGAATGGAAAAGTTTTGGTTGAGTTAGGAGTCGTAAGCAAGAAACTTGCCAAGGCGTTCGGTATCGATAATGACGTATATTATGCCGATGTACATTGGGACGATGTAATAAAGGCTGTCAGCAAGAACACTGTAAGCTATCGTGAAATCAGCAAATATCCATCCGTAAGCCGTGATTTGGCGCTGTTGATAGACAAGAGCGTTAAGTTTGCAGACATAGAAAGAATAGCAAACCAGACAGAACGCAAATTCTTGAAGAAGGTTGAATTGTTTGACGTGTATGAGGGGAAGAATCTGCCGGAGGGCAAAAAGAGTTATGCCGTGAACTTTATCCTTCAGGATGAAGAGAAGACATTGACGGACAAGCAGATTGATGCCATCATGAACAAACTCATAAACAACATCAAGAAAGAGCTGGACGCAGAACTGAGATGATATTTCGTGGAAAAGTAAAAATAAAACAATAATATGGGAAGAGCATTTGAATACCGTAAAGCTACAAAGCTTAAAAGATGGGGCCATATGGCCAGGACTTTTACAAAGATTGGAAAACAGATAGCTATAGCTGTAAAGGCCGGCGGCCCAGATCCTGACAACAATCCTCATTTGCGTTCAATCATACTTAATGCCAAGCGTGAGAACATGCCGCTTGAAAATGTTAAGCGTGCCATAAAGAACGCTATGGGAAAAGACCAGAGCGACTATAAGGAGATGACGTATGAAGGGTATGGTCCTCATGGAATCGCCATATTTGTTGATGCGGCGACTGACAATACTACACGAACAGTGGGTAATGTGCGTGCAATATTCAACAAGTTCAATGGCAACCTTGGTACAATGGGCAGCCTGTCGTTCCTTTTCGACCATAAATGCGTGTTCTCGTTCAAGAAAAAAGACGGGCTTGATATGGACGAATTGATACTTGACCTTATAGATTACGGTGTTGATGACGATTATGACGTTGACGAGGAGAACGGCGAAATAACAATATACGGCGACCCGAAGAGCTTTGGTGAAATACAAAAGCACTTGGAGGAAAACGGTTTCGAGGTTACGGGAGCTGAATTTACGCGTATTCCGAACGACTTGAAGGACGTTTCGCCGGAAGAGCGTGCTACCATTGACAAAATGGTGGATTTGCTTGAAGACGATGAGGACGTACAGAATGTTTACACCAATATGCGGCCTGAAGAATAATATGTTATGGCGAGTATAATGTAAATGAATCAATAATAAAAGAGGGGTGTTCAACCCCTCTTTTATTGTTTTATGGAAACAAATCCTTTTGTATAGATGTGTTTATTCCGAGGCATTGTAGTCTTTGGAAGTGATTGGCACTTCAATTAGTTTTTTGCCCTTGTTTTTTGCTGAAAAATATGTGTATGCAAAGTTAAATCCGGCTTCCTTGTAGGGCCTTAGTGCGGTTGCGTCCTTCACGCCTTTTATAAGCATGTCTCTTGCCTGTTTTATGTTTATGGCCGTGGTGTCGGCGTTTCCGTTGATTGTATAATAATAATGTATGGTGCGCGTGTCTTTTTCGTAGACCATGCTGTCGTTCACTATGTTTTCACTGACTGCTACGGGGCAGTTCTTTCTTGTGAACTCCGCAGCTTCCCGTGCAGCCCTTTCCTCAAGACTTTCATGGCATGCAACGAAAGCCGTGGGGCAAATCAGGAAAATCAAGAAAGTTTTTTTCATCACAATTGCTTTTTTCGTTTGCAAATATAGTGAACATCGTTTGAATAGCCGAAGAAAAAGACGGATAACGTGAAAAGAGTTTGGATTTTTATGTGATGCGAAATAAAACCGTTTCCAATAGGCCATGTTTCATGTTGCGAAAGGTGGTCTTTTATGATGTAAAAGACCGCCTTTTAAACTGTAAAAGGCCGCCTTTGGGAAATGCGTTGATTTTCAGCTATATTCCCGTTAGTATTTTGTTCCTGTCTGATTAATGTCTGGTTGGCGTTGGTGTCGTTGAAGACAATTTGCGGAATGCCATTTATTCGGTAAGATAACGATGACTATTTTAAAATTTAACTATAAAACTATCCGAATTCTTGGGCTTAAACTGCATTTTTTGTATATTTGCGTTCCAAAATGACATATTGATGAACGAAATAAGGAATTTTTGTATAATAGCACACATTGACCACGGAAAATCTACTATTGCTGACCGTTTGTTGGAATATACAAATACAATCCAGATTACCGAAGGACAAATGCTTGATGACATGGAGCTTGAGCGTGAGCGTGGTATCACGATAAAAAGCCATGCCATTCAGATGGAATACGACTATGAAGGTTCCAAATACATATTGAATCTTATCGACACTCCGGGGCACGTTGACTTTTCATACGAAGTTTCACGAAGTATTGCTGCGTGCGAGGGGGCGTTGCTCGTTGTCGATGCCACACAAGGGGTGCAGGCCCAGACGATAAGCAATTTGTATATGGCATTGGAGCATGATTTGGAGATTATTCCCGTAATAAACAAAATCGACATGCCTTCGGCTATGCCAGATGAGGTTGAAGACGAGATTGTAGATTTGTTGGGATGCAGCCGAAGTGAGATAATACGTGCGTCAGGCAAGACAGGTGAAGGTATAAAAGACATTCTGGACGCAGTGGTTGAACGTGTGCCGCATCCGTCAGGAAATGCCGATGCGCCATTGCAAGCTTTGATTTTTGATTCAGTTTTCAATCCCTTTAGGGGAATAATCGCCTATTTCAAGATTGAGAACGGAAGCATAGGCAAGGGCGACAAGGTGAAATTCTATAATACAGGAATGGAGTATGTGGCCGACGAAGTAGGTGTCCTGAAGATGGACATGATACCCCGTAACCGCTTGGAAACAGGCGATGTTGGCTATATTATAAGTGGCATAAAAGACAGTAAGGAGGTAAAAGTCGGAGACACGATTACCCATGTTGGCAATTCTTGCACAGAAGCCATTTCCGGTTTTCAAGAAGTCAAGCCGATGGTCTTTGCCGGAGTTTATCCCATCGACCCTGCGGACTATGAAAATTTACGTGCGTCGCTTGAAAAGCTGCAGTTGAACGATGCTTCACTAACGTTCTCGCCGGAGTCGTCTGTAGCATTGGGGTTCGGCTTCCGTTGCGGCTTTCTTGGATTGTTGCATATGGAGATAGTGCAAGAACGTTTGGACAGGGAATTTGACATGGACGTAATTACCACAGTCCCGAACGTGTCTTATATGGTTTATGACAAGCAGGGAAATGCCAAGGAAGTGCATAACCCGTCGGGACTGCCCGAAGCTACGATGATTGACCATATCGAAGAGCCTTACATACGCGCTTCCATAATAACAAGCACCGATTACATCGGCCCGATAATGAAGCTGTGCCTCGATAAGCGTGGGGAGCTTGTAAAGCAGGAATATGTCAGCGGAAACAGGGTTGAGCTGTACTTTATGATACCGTTGGGAGAAATCGTCATTGACTTCTATGACAAGCTGAAAAGCATCTCGAAGGGATATGCTTCGTTCGATTATCATATCGATAGCTTCCGTCCGTCAAAGCTTGCCAAGCTCGACATCCTGCTTAACGGTGAGCCGGTGGATGCCTTGTCTACGCTTACTCATCAGGACAACGCTGTGGTTTTGGGGCGCCGTATGTGCGAGAAACTGAAAGAACTGATACCAAGACAGCAGTTTGACATAGCTATACAGGCTGCGATAGGTTCGAAAATCATAGCACGTGAGACCATCAAGTGTGTGCGTAAGGATGTCACGGCAAAGTGTTACGGCGGAGATGTCAGCCGTAAACGTAAATTGTTGGAAAAGCAAAAGAGGGGCAAAAAACGTATGAAGCAGATAGGCAACGTTGAGGTTCCGCAGAAGGCTTTTTTGGCAGTGCTGAAGCTGGATTAGTGTATATTGAGAATGATGATAGATAATGAGGAGGAGAAATTATGGTTACATTTGTTTGATTGCTCATTATTTATTTGATAAAATATAAAAAGGAGGAGGAATATGAAAGAAATGTTGAAAACTAAACGGGACATTGCACGTGAGTTGGCCCGTAAGTACAGTACAATGACTCATGATGAACTCGATATTCTTGAGAATGTACTTGTGCAGATGAAGTTCGCCAAGGGCGAAATGATTTTGAAGGAAGGAGAGGTTTGCAGGAACATCTATTATATAGAGAAAGGGCTTGTAAGACAGTTTTACTTCAAGAAAGGTAAGGACGTTACAGAGCACATGGCTCCTGAAGGTGAGATAATAATGTGCATAGAGAGCCTTTTCAAGGAGGAACCAACACGTTTGCAGGTGGAGGCTTTGGAGCCTGTGCTGATATATGCCTTGCCGAAGGCGAGGCTTGAAGAGGTGGCTTTGCACAATGTCAATATACAGATATTGTACAGGAAGATACTCGAAGAATCTTTGATCAATTCCCAGATACATGCCGACTTGGTGCGTTTTGAGACAGCTCAAGACCGGTACCGTAAGCTTTGCAAACTGTCTCCGCAATTGTCTTTGCGTGCTCCTCTTGTTTATATAGCGAGCTATCTGCAAATGACACCTGAAACCTTGAGCCGCGTCAGGTCAAGCATAACCTTGGGCGAGGGATGAAAATGAAAGCGGACGCTTGGGTATGTAAACAACCAACGTCCGCTTTCGTCTTTTTTATGTTTGTCAATTGAATATGAAATTCAGTATGCCTCGCATTATCATTGATTGTTTTTTCTCAGACGTGATGCACTCGAACGGAAATCCCATTGTAAACGTACGGCTGTCATCACCTTTATAAGCAACGCATACGGAGTGGCCGCCGTTTTCGGTCAATGCGCAGAAAGCAGGGGCTACCGGACTGATAAGGTCAATTGATGTGGATGCATAGTTTTCTTCATTTAATGTTGTATAAATGTTGAATGATGTGCCCATGCCGCTTATTGTGTTTTCAATGCCTGGGCGTGTCGAGCCGTTGTGCGTAATGTGCAGCACGTTTTTGACAAACTCCGCGTCCCTACTGCTTTTCATGTCGCTGCCTATGTAAGCCCCACTTACAATCAGGTTGCCACCATTGTCGGTATATTCGTATAATGCTTTTTGCAGTTTTGGTGTGAAAGTCTTGTATTGGCGTAATGAATAACCGTCATCTTTTTCCAGCCCCATTATAAGGTCTATGCATCCGTATTTGCTTAGATCAGCAACATGTCGGCCTATTGCGTACTTAGAGCAGCTTGCAATGTTGTATGCGCCGGCGCTTATTATCGCTTTTGCGTGTATGGGAATGTAGGCAAAGGTATTGCCGGCGATGATGTGCCCGGTAAGTTCGTCGCCGCAAAAACCAAGTCCGCCTTCGCCTTCCTTGCCTATCATGTTTTTGTCAAAGCATATCTGCCGGCCGGCGAATCCGAGCGTTTTTCCCGGCCATACGCCTGGGTCAGCGTCTATATCGAACCCCTGTTGTGTGTCGGTGTTTATCGGTGCCGGAGCGGCAAGGCGTTGAAAACCGTTCACAACAAGAATAGTTTTTGTTGCTTTAGGGTTGTATAGTGCCGATACAGTTTCTGAAGCAAAGCTTTCTCCGCCTTCGTTTACGGCTGAAACTTTGAAGTTATACAGGGTGTTCGGCATAAGTTTAACTTTACATGCCTGGCCGTTTACGCGTATGCCGTTGTCGAAACCGTAATCGCCTATGGCCGTATAAAGTATGTAAGAATCAGGTGTAGCCGACGGTTCCGTGGCATCCCGTTGGGCATCCCACCTTATTATTATTGTGTCGCCGGACATAAATTCGGTGCAAACATTTATCGGTGCAAGCGGTGTTACTACGTATTTCGTATCGTGTGTTTCCGAATTGAAGCGCAAAATGGACTTGTATATGCTGCGTGCAAGAGTGAAACGGAAATTTGGGTCTTGCCCCATGAACATGTCGGGAAAGTTCTGGTGCGACATGGTTTCTATTATTGCCGACGGCACGATTGGGCATCTTGTTTCGGCATAGTTCCGGTCGTACAAGTTTCGTTTGTTCCACTTGCCATATGTTCCGGCAATATCGTTGCGTACACCGTCAAGCAGCATCCTTGCAAATGTCTTTGACCTTTTGCGTGAATGACCTGAAGCCAGCAGGCCATTGCCCGTATTTGTCGTGCATATTGTCAACGAACCGATAAGTGACGAGAAATCTTTGGAAAATCCTGCATCGCTGTGTACAGCCAAAGCCAGCTCTATCGGCACGTTAAGCCCTTCTTGTCTGGGTGCGAAGCATGAGCCTCCGGCGAGCCAGTTTGTCATGTATGGACGCGAGTAGATATCTTCCTTGTAGTCGTCGGTTCCGCTTTTTACCCTATAAACGCTTTCGGGTGCGCCTGCCCATTGCGCATAATAGCGTGAGCCTTCGATGCATTTTGGTAGTCCGCTCGTGTTCCCGTCGCGTGCTATTACGCCCATTCCGCCGCCGAAACGCACAGCGTCTGCCGTGACAATGCCCTGATAGGCGCTTTCGTTTGTCAGCACAACGCGGTTGTCGGAGCTGCATCCTTTGGCAAATTCGAACGTTCCCAAGTACACCCATGTGCCGCCTCCCATCCTTTGGTTGACATTGAAAACGGTGCGCCGCCCTTTGTGGAATACTATGTATTTTGCATCTGGTATGCTTTTGTCCAATGTCGGATAGCTCACGTAGACGGCGTATTCTCCATCCTGAGTGAACCTCGGCTGGTATGAAATTTCGCATCCTTTTGTTGGTGAGGCCACGGCCATGCGCGTAGTTCCGTCTTTGAAAGGATTGTCACATCCGTCGTATGTCTTTTTGCTTGCGGCGAACCCTTTTTCTCCGGCATCCTCCCAATTGCGGTTTATGTCAATCTCCGTATAGTATGGAAGTTTTGTCGCGTCGTCGTTGTCAACTATCACTTCGTTTTTCTGCCAGTCACGTTCGCGCGGCGTGAACACCGTTGCCCCCGCGTTTTCGAGCATCGGTATGAGGTAGGGAACGACGATTGTCTGTGTGAACAGGTCTTCGTTTGTGCAAAACATGTTTGGCCGCTGCCACCGCCATTTGCCTTTGTTTTGGTCGTAAAAGCGTCCGTGGCTTGCCCATATCGACAAGTGTTTGTTCTTAAGCCCCTTTGTTATGTTTATGGGCTTAGATATGTTTTCAACCCACGGCAGACCGTTGTAGGTGATGTCTTTTTTGACTTCCTTCGTTATTTTGCCTTTATTCCCGTCGGGGGTTGTCGGTATGACGTTGCGGTGGGTGCCGCATGATGCCAGCGTGATGCAGGCAAGAAATATGTGGAAATATTTTTTCATTGTCAGTGCCCGGTAGTGAATAGTTCTGGATGCCGCCCGGTAAAGCCTTTAAAGTAATTTTTTATTTCATCCATGTCCTTGTCCGGATTTCCTCCGGGCACAATGCTTTTCGTGCATTGTATGAGTTTGCGGTCATAGTCGAGGCCGTATAACAAGATTGGAATGTTGGCTTTCGAGGCGATGTAGTAAAAGCCTTTTCTCCATTCCGGATTCAAAGAACGTGTGCCTTCAGGTGTGATGCAGAGTCGGAACTCATTTTCGCGTACAGCTTTCCGGGCCAGAACGTCGGTCATGTTGGCATGCCTGTCACGGCTGACGGGGATGCCGCCAATCCGCTTGAGCAGTAGGCCGAGGGGGCCGACGAACCACTCTTTTTTCATAAGGAAGCTTATTTTCATGCCTTCAGCCTTGGCATAAAGTTGTCCTAAGACGAAATCGAAATTGCTTGTATGCGGTGCAAGGCAGATGACGAATTTGTCGGAATGTTTGATTGTCACTTCTTTTTTCCAACCTAACAGCTTATATAAAATCCATTTGGACAATGCTTGTAGCATGGGTATATGTAAGCTGTTTTCAGATGTTGGAAATGTTGTCGGCGATTTCTTCAATCTGTATGCTGAAATGTTCTTTCAGGTTCTTGAAATATTTTTTTGCCTCCATTCCCGGTTCGGGGTGCGAAATGCGGCAAACGTAGTCACGCTGTATGATGATGATGGATGTCAGGATTGCGTTGACTTCCGCCTGTTTCTTGTTGCCGTTGTACAACGATGCGGCTATACACTCTGAAAAGAGGTCGCTGCATATATAATTGATTGTTTTTTTAAGCTTGCGTTTGTTTGCCATATCTATTAATGTTAGTCTTGGTTATACAAGGCAAATATAATGAATAAAAGTCAAATGTTGTCGCCATACGCATAAAAAAAACATCTTTTTTTTTGTTTTTATCAGTTTTTTAGATTGCCGGGCAATGACAAGCGGCGTTTTGCCGGTTGACAGGTGTGTCGGTGCGGCCTGTTTCCCAAAAGGCCATCTTTCATGATGCAAAAGGCCGTGTTTTGCGTTGTAAAACGCCACTTTTACAATACAAAAGACGGCCTTTTGCAACAAGCCCTTTCGTAAACCTATTTTTAGTTGAATTAAGCTCATTTATTTTCCAATGTAAATGAATTTTATTAAATTTGCACTGCCAAAAGAGAAAAGGCTTATCAAGAATAATTAATTTAATTTTTTTGTCATGGAAAAAAGCGTGTTGCAACAAGCAAGGATGGCTTACAGCCCCAAGCTGCCGGATGCACTCAAAGGATTAGTCAAGGTAAAAGAAGGTGCTCCGACACAAAGCGTAGACAATCAGGAGGAAATCAAGCAGCTGTTCCCTAACACGTATGGGATGCCTGTCGTTGAGTTTGAACCAAGCGATACGGAAAACAGCGACGTTACCAACGTTGGCATCATCCTGAGCGGCGGACAGGCTCCCGGCGGACACAATGTCATAACCGGACTGTTTGACACGATAAAAAAGATGAATCCGGAGAACAAGCTCTACGGTTTCCTTATGGGACCAGGCGGACTTGTTGACCATAAATACATAGAAATAACAAAGGACTTCATCGACGGCTACCGTAACACCGGAGGCTTTGACATGATAGGTTCTGGCCGTACAAAGCTGGAGAAAGTAGAGCAGTTTGAGAAGGGACTTGAGATAATCCGCGAACTTGGCATAAAGGCTCTTGTCATCATCGGCGGCGACGACTCTAACACAAACGCCTGCGTATTGGCCGAATATTATGCTGCTAAGAAGTACGGCGTTCAGGTGATAGGCTGCCCGAAGACTATCGACGGCGACCTTAAGAACAGCCAGATAGAGACTTCGTTCGGCTTCGATACAGCCACAAAGACATATTCGGAGCTTATCGGCAACATCGAGCGCGACTGTAATTCGGCACGCAAATATTGGCACTTCATCAAGCTTATGGGACGTTCGGCAAGCCATATAGCATTGGAATGCGCGTTGCAGTGCCAGCCCAACATCTGCCTTGTGTCAGAAGAGGTTAAGGCGAAGGACATGACGCTCAACCAGATTGTTGAACAAATCTGCGAAGTAATAGCATACCGCGCATCACAGGGCAACAACTTCGGCGTGATACTTGTTCCCGAGGGCCTTATAGAGTTCATTCCTTCCATAGGCAAACTGATTGAGGAACTGAATGACCTGCTTGCCGCACACGGCGACGATTATAAGGGACTTGACCCTGTAGCGCAGCGTGAGTATATACTGGCTCACCTCAGCGAAGCCAACCGTCAGACGTTCTCAACATTGCCTGCAAATGTAGCACGTCAGCTGTCTTTGGACAGAGACCCGCACGGAAACGTACAGGTTTCGCTGATTGAGACGGAAAAATTGCTTTCCGACATGTGTGAGGCGAAACTTGCCGAATGGAAGAAGGAAGGCAAATATACAGGCAAGTTCGCCGCATTGCACCACTTCTTCGGATATGAAGGACGTTGTGCCGCTCCTTCAAACTTCGATGCAGACTATTGCTACGCATTGGGTACGAGCGCAGCCCACCTCATTGCAAACGGCAAGACGGGATATATGGCAATCGTGCAGAATACCACCAAGCCGGCAAGCGAATGGAAAGCGGGCGGAGTGCCAATAACCATGATGATGAACATGGAGCGCAGAAACGGCGAAATGAAACCTGTAATACGCAAGGCTTTGGTTGAGCTTGACGGCAATCCTTTCAAAGAATTGGCGAAAAACCGCGACAAGTGGGCTAAGGAAACCTGTTATGTATATCCGGGTCCCATACAGTATTGGGGACCTGCTGAAGTGTGTGACAGGCCTACAAGGACACTTGCTTTGGAGCAGGAATAAGCATTGATATGTTGTTCGGGGCGGCTCTGATGGGCCGCCCTTTACTTTAACGTAATGGCTGAAAATCGTAAAACGGGCATGCAAGGACGCAATTCGTCTCATGGAAAGCGTAGGCGTAATGCAAGGCGGCGCGGCAACCGTGTCGGTTCTTTCCATGCCTCCATGCTCCGTTGTCCACGATGGGCATGGTGGCTGGGTGGATTGGGCGTGGCCGCTTTTTACGTCTGGATATTTTATTACGTTTTTGTAGGGCCTTTCGGCTTCAGGTGGAGGGCTTTGTATGGAGATGCCAAGTATCCCGAAGGCTATGAAATCCGTGGCATAGACATCAGCCACCATCAGGGAGAAATTGATTGGGAATTGTTGCGTAATGCAATGATAGAAAAATGTCCGATACGCTTTATCCTGATAAAGGCTACTGAAGGCAAGAGCATCCTCGACCCAATGTTCAATGAAAACTTTGCCCAAGCAAAGGATTATGGTTTTATAAGAGGGGCGTACCACTTTTGGAGTAACAAATCGTCGGCTCGGGAACAGGCGTATTTCTTCTTGGAAAATGTCGCGTTGCTTGACGGGGATTTACCACCTGTGCTTGACATAGAGAACAAGCCTAAAGACGTAAGCGTTGAGGATTTCCAGCGTGACGTGCTTACATGGCTTCACATTGTTGAGGACAAATACCATGTGAAACCGATAATATATACATATTATAAGTTCAAGATGAACTATCTGAACGCACCCGTCTTTGATGACTATCCTTATTGGATAGCCCATTATTATGTTGACAAAGTGGAATATCCGGGCGAATGGAAGTTTTGGCAGCATACTGATGCCGGTCGTCTGCCTGGAATCAGCGGATATGTAGACTTCAACATATACAACGGAAGTTATTATGATTTGCGCAAACTTACAATTGGCAATTGAATTGTAAACGGTTCGTGTCGCTGTACATTGTTATTGTATTTTGCCAATCGTTTCAAACCTTAACATGCACCAGCCGTTCTTTGTTGTTTGCTTGGTTAAGCTAAGGTTTAATTCTTTTGCATGATTTATCAGTAAATCAGCGTCTTGCAAGTAAAATCCGCTTAGGAGCAAGATGCCTCCGTCTGCCATTACATTCCTGAATGCAGCCATGTCCGTCAGTAGGATGTTGCGGTTGATGTTGGCTAAAACAATGTCGAATTTTTTGTCTATTGTGCTCAGAAGGCTGGCGTCACCGTGTTTGATGTCTATATTGTTGATGCCATTGAGGCTGCTGTTGTGTCTCGTGTTTTCTACGCTCCATTCGTCAATGTCGTATGCTGTCACTTCTTGTGCACCGAGCTTGGCCGAAACGATAGACAGTATGCCGGTGCCACAGCCGCAGTCAAGCACGTTTTTATTTTGCATTTCGGCGTTGAACAACTCGTTTACAATCATGAATGTTGTTTCATGTCCACCTGTGCCGAATGCCTGTTTAGTGTCGATAGTTATGTCGATAATGCCGCTTGTAGCTTGGCCGGTAGGGTGCATAGGGTCGTGTATTACGCATTTGTCCTTTATCCATATAGGTTCAAATCCATGTTCTTCCCATGCCTCGTTCCAGTTCTTGTCTTCTACGTTTTTTGTTGTATGGGTGATGACAATACCTTCAAAAGGGAAGGTTCTGGTGCATGAATTCAATGCGGTTTCATTGAATGTGCTTGCTTGTACGTAGCCGGTTACGGTATTTATATCACTGTCTTCAAACGCTTCATAACCGATATTTCCCAAGCATTCGCATAGCACGTCCTTGGCTGCTTGAATTATTGTTTCGTCACAAGTTTCACCTTTATTGTTGTAAGTTAAGGTGAATATTGTTTCCAGATATTTCATATACTTGTTAAATTCTTCTGCAAATGTATAAAAAATAGGGGAAAACCTACTGTCTTTTAGGGTTTTTCCGTATTTTTGCATTAAAGTATATTGTACTTTTGTAAAGTAAAAATGATTATATTGGAGGTGGATATGGACATGAAAAAGATTGTTTTTGTAACGACTTTCGTAAGTCTTTTGCCGCATGATATTATTGCGCAAGACGATATGTATTTCACGCCGAAGAAAACAGATAAGATTGAAACCGTGCAGGAGCAGCCCAAGATGTATACAGGCTCTTTTAGGGATGTTGACGAATATAACCGTCATGGGCGGTTCGCAGGTGTCAGTCCGGAAGTTGATTTGGACACGTTGTACAGTGATGTGGTGTTTTTTGATGCTGATACGTCAACTGTAGCAGGCGATACAATCTTGGTAAGCGACGGGACGGATGCTACCGATTATGCTTACGACCCGTCTGAAGACTATGAGTACAGCAGGCAGTTGAGCCGGTATGACGATTATTATTGGCATGACCCTTGGTATTATGGATGGTATGGCTATGGCCCGTATTGGTACGGACGTCCGTACTGGTATGCCGGCTGGTGGTACGACCCGTGGTATGATCCTTGGTTCTATGGTTGGCATCGTCCGTGGGGATGGTATTATTCATGGTATTGGCCGGTTTCTTATCACCGTCCATATTACGGTGTTACGGGCACAAGCAACCACGGAAGGCCATATCGTCACGGAAGTGTCGGAAGTGGTAATTTCAAAGGATATCGTGGAACAAATAACCGCGTAAACAGCAATCGTAACAATTACGACCGCGATAATAACAGGACAAATTATAGCAACCGTTTTCGTGGCAACCGTCAGAACAATTTTAACAGGAACAATTATCAAAGCCGCCCGTCGTACAACAATTCGTTTGGCGGTAGTCGCAGCGGAGGCAGCTTCCGTGGTGGAGGTTCGTTTGGTGGCAGCCGTAGCGGAGGAGGCGGTGGCGGTTTCCGCGGACGCCGGTGAAATTTTAGCGGATAAATGTTTAATTAATGTACTAATGATTGTGGCAGAAGGCAGCAGACAATGTTGCCTTCCGCCAAATTCCAACTGAAAAAATTATGAATATGAAACGGTTAACATTGATATTTGCTTCAGCTATTGCAGCTGTATCTCTTTATGCCCAAGAAACTTACGAGAATGCCAATATTGCAATGGAAGATTTGAATGGTACGGCGCGTTATGTCGGTATGGGTGGAGCGATGGACGCTCTTGGAGCTGATATTTCCACCATTGCGACCAATCCGGCAGGCATTGGCTTGTTCCGTCATTCAACTGCCAATGTTTCGTTTGGCTTTGTTTCGCAACAGGAAGGAAGCGGCTTTGCCGGAGTAGACAAGACAAACATGAGTTTTGATCAGGCCGGTTTCGTTTATGCACGCCGTACAGGGCGCAGCTCGTTCCTTAACTTTGCGTTCAATTATCATAAGAGCCGCAATTTCGATTATATCCTTTCTGCCGCCGGTGCTTTGAACGGAGCGTCGCAAAACAAACTTTCCTACATGAAAGGTGCGGAGGGCTTGTTTAGCATTTATGATAATAGCGGAACATTCATGGCCGACGACAATACTTTCAATCAAGTCGACTATCTTTATTATAATGCGTTATTGCCAGATGACAATGGCGACTTTTACTTCAATAACGCCAACGGTTACATGTTTAACCGCGCAAATTCCGGCTACATCGGGGAGTACGATTTCAACATAAGCGGTAACATAAACGACCGCGTGTACCTTGGTTTGACTTTTGGCATAAGCGATGTCAATTACAAGGGGTATAGTGAATACACCGAGACTCTTGTTGATGCGGCCGGGGGAAGCATCGGTAATGTCATGATGGCCGATGAGCGCCGTATAAGCGGAACGGGCTTTAATGTAAAGGCGGGAATAATCTTCCGTCCGATAGAAACATCTCCGTTCCGTGTCGGCCTTTCAGTTGCAACGCCGACATGGTATGACCTTACAACGTCCAATTATACTGTATTGCAGAACAATTCCAATGTCGGCATGTACGATTCTGGAAATATCGGTGAAAGCTACGATTTCAAACTGTATACTCCTTGGAAGTTCGGCGTAAGCCTCGGCACTACCTTCGGCAATTACCTCGCTGTAGGCGCAGGGTATGAATATGCTGATTATGGCAGTCTTGACAGTCGTGTCAATACCGGCGGCGGATATGACTGGTATTATGACGAGTATTATGAAAGTTCGGCAAGTGACCGCAACATGAACAGGCATACCGAGAACACGTTGAAGGGTGTCAGCACATTTAAAATCGGTGCAGAGTTCAAACCCGACAGCAAATTGGCTGTCCGTGTAGGTTACAACTATGTTTCGCCGATGTACGAGAGCACTGGCTATAAGGACGTTACGCTTGATTCGCCCGGTACATATTACACATCTTCAACCGATTATACGAATTGGAAGGCTACAAACCGCTTTACTTGTGGCGTTGGTTACAATGTGGGCAAGTTGTCTCTCGACCTTGCTTACCAGTATTCGGCGCAGAGTGGTGACTTCAGTCCTTTCACAAGTTACTATGCTTCGGTTGAAGATTCTCCAGAATATGACAATATCTGCAATTCCGTGAAAGTAGACAATAAGCGCCACCAGCTGTTGTTTACGCTTGGATATCATTTCTGAATTGCAAAAACGAAATCGATAACATGGCTGAAAGCAGTTATGCTTTCAGCCATGTTTGTTTTTAATGTTAGGGATATGTCATTTTATACGGCTTAGCGAAAAGAGGTTGAATACGGAGCGAAAGACCTTCTTTTGCATTGCAGTTGGCTGTATATTGCACGCTGAAATGCCGTATTTTACAACGTATTGAATATCAGGACGTTACGTTATGTCATACTTGCGCCTTTGCTTTAGCCGTCAAAACGGTGTCTTAAAGCCGTCAAAAAGCTTCGTTTAGGCCATCCAAACAATGCGTCTTGGCGGCTTTAATGCAGTGCTACAGTAGTCTGTTTAAGCATTTTGGGGAAACGAGCTTTGCGCCAAGTCCGTTTTCGTGCCGCCAGCGAGAGCCTTAATAGATTCAAACTTTTACGCAAAGTTTTTGATATAACGATTTTTTTCTTTAACTTTGCGCCTCAAATAATCACGCATATAAATTAAGGTAATATAGATATGTCCAACAAATTTGCCGAACATAAAGGTCTCGACTTGACCGCTACTAACAAGTCGGTATTGGAGGAATGGAGCAAGAACGACGTGTTCCGTAAATCTGTAACAGAACGCGAGGGATGTCCTCAGTTCGTATTCTTCGAGGGGCCTCCCTCGGCCAACGGCCATCCCGGCATCCACCATGTGCTGGCACGTGCCATAAAGGATACGTTCAACCGCTACAAGACCATGAAGGGCTACCAGGTTCACCGCAAGGCAGGCTGGGACACTCACGGGCTGCCCGTAGAGCTTGGAGTGGAGAAGGAGCTTGGCATAACAAAGGCTGACATCGACAATAAGGAGTCTGACAAGTATATCTCTGTTGAAGACTATAACAAGAAATGCCGTGAGAACGTGATGAAGTTCACAGCCGAGTGGCGCGACCTAACAGAAAAGATGGGCTATTGGGTTGACCTCGACCATCCCTACATCACGTATGACAACAAGTATATAGAAACCCTTTGGTGGCTCTTGAAGCAGCTTTATGACAAAGGCCTGCTTTATAAGGGCTATACCATCCAGCCTTATTCGCCGGCGGCGGGCACGGGCTTGTCGAGCCACGAGCTTAATCAGCCTGGATGTTACCGTGACGTCAAGGACACCACGGCTACGGTCCAGTTCCTAATGAAAGACCCGAAGCCGGAGATGACAGGGTGGGGCAAGCCTTATTTCCTGGCTTGGACGACCACACCGTGGACGCTTGCGGCCAATTCGGCTCTCTGCGTAGGCCCTAATATCGATTACGTAGCCGTGCAGACTTACAATCCTTATTCGGGCGAACCAGTGACGGTTGTCATGGCAGAAGTCCTTTTATCGTCATATTTTAATCCGGAAGGAAGCGGTGCAGACTTGGCCTCTTACAAGAAAGGCGACAAGGTTATACCTTATAATATAATAGCGCATTACAAGGGAACAGACCTTGTAGGCATGCACTATGAACAGTTGCTGCCAATGATTAGTCCGATGGAAGACGGAGCGTTCCGCGTAATCCAAGGCGATTATGTCACCACGGAAGACGGTACAGGCATTGTACACATAGCTCCGAATTTCGGTGCAGACGACGCACTTGTAGCCAAGAAGGCCGGTGTGCCGCCCATCGTGCTGGTTGACAAGAAAGGCAACCAGCGCCCGGTGGTAGACCTTACTGGCAAGTATTACGTAGTTGACGACCTTGACGAGGCGTTTGTCAATAAATATGTCAATGTTGATTTGTGGAACAAGTATGCCGGACGTTATGTCAAGAACGCATACGATGAGAATCTTACCGACAAGGACGAGACGCTTGACATTACCATCTGCATGGACTTGAAAGCGCGCGGCATGGCGTTCAAGATAGAGAAGCACGTACACAACTATCCGCATTGCTGGCGCACGGACAAGCCAATACTTTACTATCCGCTTGACAGCTGGTTTATCCGTTCTACCGCTTGCAAGGACAGAATGGTAGAGCTGAACAAAACAATTAACTGGAAGCCGGAAAGTACTGGTACCGGGCGATTTGGCAATTGGCTTGAGAACCTTAACGATTGGAATCTCAGCCGCAGCCGTTTCTGGGGAACACCGCTTCCCGTATGGCGCGACGAGGACGGAAACGAGACTTGCATCGGTTCGCTGCAACAGCTCTATGATGAGATAGAGAATAGTGTTGCAGCCGGGCTTATGCCATCAAACCCGTTGAAAGACAAGGGATTTGTGCCCGGCGATTATTCGCAGGCGAATTATGACAAAATAGATCTCCACCGTCCGTATGTTGACAATATCATACTTTGCAGTAAGTCAGGCAAACCGATGAAGCGCGAGACTGACCTGATTGACGTGTGGTTTGACTCCGGCAGCATGCCTTATGCACAGATACACTATCCGTTTGAAAACGCCGATGCGGTAGACAAGCGCACTGCATTCCCGGCCGACTTCATAAATGAAGGAGTAGACCAGACGCGCGGATGGTTCTTCACCCTGCATGCCATCGCAACGATGGTGTTTGACAGTGTGGCGTTCAAGAACGTGATTTCGAGCGGCCTCGTGCTTGATGCGAAAGGCAACAAGATGAGCAAGCGGTTGGGCAATGCTGTTGACCCGTTCGATACAATCGAGAAATACGGTGCCGACGCAGTTCGTTTCTACATGTTGACAAACTCGTCTCCGTGGGACAACTTGAAGTTCGACCCGAACGGAGTTGACGAAGTGCGGCGCAAGTTCTTCGGCACATTGTACAACACATATTCATTCTTCAGCCTATATGCGAATGTCGACGGGTTCGATTATTCGCAGGAAGAGGTACCTGTATCGGAGCGTCCAGAGATTGACCGGTGGATATTGTCGGAGCTTAACACCCTTATTAAGGGCGTTGATGGTGCTCTCGCCGATTATGAACCGACAAAGGCCGGACGACTGATTGATACTTTTGTAAATGATGACCTGAGCAACTGGTACGTGCGTCTTAACCGCAAACGTTTCTGGGGCAAGGAGATGGACAAGGACAAATTGTCAGCTTACGAGACACTTTATACGTGTCTTGAAACCGTCGCAAGACTACTTGCTCCGTTCTCCCCGTTCTATGCCGACCAGTTGTATATGGACTTGACAAAGGCCACCGGCCGTGGAAACAAAATGTCAGTGCATCTTGACAAGTTCCCCGAAGCGGATGAAAGCCTGTTGGACAGCGACCTTGAGGCCCGCATGAAGATGGCTCAGAAGATAACGTCCATGGTGCTTGCATTGCGCCGCAAGGTCAATATCAAAGTGCGCCAGCCGCTTCAGTGTATAATGATACCGGCGGTTGACGATGTCCAGAAACGGCATATCGAGGCCGTGAAAGGGCTTATAGAGAATGAGATCAATGTGAAAGAGCTGAAGTTTGTCGAGGGTTCGGATGTGCTTGTAAAGAAAGTGAAGTGCAATTTCCGCACCATGGGCAAGAAGTTCGGCAAGCTGATGAAGAGCATCGCCGCGAGGATGGATGCGTTAGAGCAGGCCGATATCGTGGCCTTCGAGAAAGCCGGACAAATCCAGTTCGATGTGGACGGGCAGGGTGTTACGGTTGAACTCTCTGATGTTGAAATCATCAACGAGGACATTCCGGGATGGCTCGTGTCAAATGACGGTAATCTTACTGTGGCTCTCGAGGTTGAACTCAATGACGAGCTGCGCAATGAGGGTATGGCGCGCGAACTGATAAACAGAATCCAGAACTTGCGTAAGGAGTGCGGGCTGGAGATTACCGACCGTGTAAATGTGACAATATCTCCTGACGACCGTGTGGCTTCTGCCGTGGAGGCGTTTGCCGTGTACATAAAGGGGCAGGTACTTGCCGATAGCATTGTTATTGCTGAAAACGGCGGTCATGAGGTTGACTTGGATGGTTTCAATGTGTTCATAGATGTCACCAAGGCATAATGTGGGCGTATGACTGTTCTGTTTGCATGTAAAAAGAACATTAACTTTAAAACAAATATATTATGGCAGAAAAAACACGTTACAGTGATGAGGAGCTTGAAGAGTTCAGGGGAATCATCAACGAGAAGCTTAGACTGGCTCGGCGTGACTATAACCAGATGATGAAGACGCTGATGAATGCCGATGGCAACGACGTTGACGACACGTCGCCAACGTATAAGGTGCTTGAAGAAGGCAGTGCGACGCAGACCAAGGAGGAGCTTATACAGCAGGCCAGCCGCTTGCAGAAGTTCATACAAGGGCTTGAGGCCGCTATCGTAAGGATAGAGAACAAGACTTACGGTGTTGACCGTATAACGGGCGAGCTTATACCGAAAGAGCGTCTTCGTGCCGTTCCGCATGCTACGCTCAGCGTTGCGTCGAAGAACGCCCGGAAGAAGTGAGCAGTAAAGAAGAACAGTAACTTGAAACAATGGAAATGATGGGAGGTTGGACTTTATTGACTGCCTGACGGATTACGTTAAAGTATTTCTACGGCATGGTGGTTGTGATGTCCAATTTCCCATAAGTGTTTTATGTTAAAAGTATATTGTCCGTAAGGATGGTTGCATCGGATACATTTAAGAAAAGAGGACTGATAGTGGCGTTGCTGACGGTGGCGTTGCTTGTAATCGATCAATGGATAAAAATATCCGTGAAGACCGGGATGTGCCTTCACGAGAGCATAAGGATTACCGACTGGTTTTATATAAGCTTTATCGAGAACAACGGTATGGCGTTTGGCATGACAATGATAAACAAGCCGGTTCTTAGTATCTTCCGTATCATCGCCATTGTCGCGTTGGGCTGGTATTTGTCCAGATTGTTGCGCAGGCAAGTTCGTATGTTGTGGATTATATGCCTTACGCTTGTTTTTGCCGGGGCTATAGGCAACCTTATCGACTGCATGTTTTACGGACTCATCTTCAATGCGTCCTCTCCTTATTATGTGTCTTACTTTGTTCCGTTCGGCCATGGCTATGCTCCGTTCCTGATGGGCAAGGTTGTAGACATGTTTTATTTTCCCCTCATAGTCACGACGTGGCCAGACTGGATGCCGTTTTGTGGCGGTGATGAGTTTGTGTTTTTCAGCCCGGTGTTCAATTTCGCCGACTCCTGTGTCAGTGTAGGTGTCATCATGGCTCTGTTGTTTTGCCGTAAGGAATTGTCACAAATTTCTTTTTCAAAGAAATGAAAACAGCGCACAGATTTCCGTTTTTGCTGCTTTTGGTATTGATGTTTTCATGCAAGCCGCAAGTTCCGGATGAATACATACAGCCGGATGAGTTTGAGGACATACTTTATGACTTCCATTTGGCCGATGGCATGGCCAACAGCAATAGTGAGTCTGCAGACGTTCCATATGACGTGACGCTTTACAGGCAGGCTGTGCTGCATAAATATGGAATAACTCAGGCTGAGTTTGATTCGTCACTTGTTTATTATATGCGCCATGCGGACAGGTTGCATAAGATATACGAGAACTTGTCACAGCGGTTTGAAGACGAGGCAATGGCACTCGGCGCTTCAGCAAACGACATACGTCGATATGGCGACATGACGTCGGCACGCGACACTTCGAACCTGTGGCGCGGTGTCACGGCGGCGATGTTGATGCCGCATGCACCGTACAATGTCATGACTTTTGAGATTGATGCGGACAGCACTTATCATCCGGGAGACAGGATTATATTCAGTTTCAACACTGACTTTGTATATAATGGTGGCATTAAGGAGGGCATGGCTCTTCTTGCCGTGCAATTCAAGAACGACAGTGTTGCGAGCAATACGGTCAGGATGGCGGCGAATTCAAATTATAGTGTCACTGTGTCCGACATCCATCGTAAGGGCATAAAGGCCATAAGGGGCTTTATATATCTAGGCGAGGGCAGAAGGCCGCGTGACACGGAAGACGGCAATTCACTTAGACTGATGTTTATCGATAATATCAGGATGGTGAGGATGAGGAACGCCGTGGGCGTCAATCAGCCGCAAACTCCGGGGCGGTCGGTAACCGTCGGTCGTGACAGCGCCAAGGTAGAAGCTGTGCAGAGAGCGTCAAGCCAGAACTCCCCGGCTTCTGTTCAGAGTAATGGCATCAGGCCGTTGGATGGAAAGACTTTGCCGGCGAGGCCGCTTGCGACGCCAATGAAGATGTCGGAAAGCAAGGCCGTCCCCTTGAAAAAGATGCAAAAAAGTAATTGATTTTCAAATGTCCAAGCGCAGGCGAGTGGCTGTCAATAGGGTTTTTGTTGGCGGCGAGGCGGTATGTCCGTGTGTACTTGAGATAGAGGACGGCATTGTTGTTGGTTTTAGTCCCCTTATTGGCGAGCAGCCTTTTACTGAATGGATAGGTGGAACGGTTGTTCTTGTTAAAGATGGTGATGTCTGGAACATTGAAAGTTCGACGGTTGAAAGCCTGTTGTTATAGCTTTCCATTGATATTGTTTCTGTTTGTTTGTTGTATTAGAGCTTTTCAAGAGTTTGTATGTTTATGCAGTTTATGTAACAGCCTGTGTCCCAGCTATTTGTAAAAGGTGGCTTCTCGCAAGGTGAAAGGCCGTATTTTGATGTATAAAAGATGACATTTTAGCGTTCAAAAGATTATTATTTGCAGGCTGCCATGTTCTTTTTGTTTGCCGTTTGTTTGTCTGGTGCGGTCGGTATGTCGGATTAGAGCTTAAAACTTTGCCGTAGATGGAATGTATGTCGGATAAAATAAGTATCTTTGCCTGCATATAAACGAAGAATTGACTATTTGTGATGAATGTTGTAAAAATAGACGAGGCCAAGGTGATAGAGGCTGCCAAGGCCGGCAATGATGAGTTTGTGGATGTTTTTTATAATGCCATACTCGATTTTTGCGGTGGGGCTATTACGGCAGAGACGATGCAGGAAATAAACCCGGAGCAGATGACGCTGGTTGTATTCAAGACTTTGCATGAAGAGGTTATGGACGGAGGTTTTGTGCAGTTAATATATAACGGCTACGGACCTTTTGTCTTTTTCAATCCTTTCGCAAAGGCTGTGAGGGAATGGGGGCTTGACGATTTGGCTTCACTCGTGAACAAGGCAGGCAAGCTTTTCAGAAAATACGGCAAGGAAATACAGACGGAATGCAGCGACGAGGAGTTTATGGCGATGTTTGAGAAATATCCGAAGTTCGACGAACTTGACGACGAGTTTGTTGAGAACGAGGAGCGTTGGGTGGGTGAAATCGTTCATTACATCGACGAGCACATCGACCGTTTTGCGCAAATAATATGATGAAAATTAACGATGAACAAGGAAGAAGAACAGATAAGAAAGAAAAGTCCGGTAAGCATACGTAACAAAAAAGCTTCGTTCGAGTATTTTTTTGTAGATACATACACGGCGGGAATTGTGCTCACTGGCACAGAGATAAAGTCAATCAGGCTGGGCAAAGCTTCTCTGGTTGACAGCTATTGCTATATCCATAACGGCGAAATATGGGTGAAGGGAATGAACATATCGCCCTATTTCTTTGGTTCTTACAACAACCATGAGGCGAAGCGCGACCGCAAGTTGCTGCTTACCAAGCGCGAGATACACAAACTTCAGGAAGCAACCAAGCAGGTAGGCTTTACCATTGTGCCGACTCTTGTGTTCATTGACGCGAAAGGCAGGGCAAAGGTTGACATCGCGCTGGCTAAGGGAAAGAAGGAATATGACAAGCGACAGACTCTTAAAGAGAAGGAAGACCGCATGGAGATGGACCGCGCGATGAAGCGCTATTAATTAAAGGTGAGAAGGTGAGAAAGTGAAAAGGTGAAAAAGTAAAATCCTATAACCGTAAGACCTTGCAACCCCATAACCGTAAAACCCCATAACCGTAAAACCCCATAACCGTAAAACCGCAAAAATGATAAAGAACTTGATATTTGACCTTGGCGGAGTAATTATGACAATCGACCAGGGCGAGGCTTTGAGACGATTTAAGGAGCTTGGTTTGCCGGATGCTGAACGTCGGCTTGACCCGTATACGCAGTCTGGAATATTCGGAGATGTGGAGGAAGGTAAGATTACAGCGGAGGAGTTTCGCGTGGAGTTGAGCCGTCTTGTAGGCCGTGAACTGTCTTTTGACGACTGCAAATACGGCTGGTTGGGCTATAGGAAAGAAGTTCCGCAGCGTAATCTTGACGCATTAAGGCGTTTGCGTGGAGACGGCTATCGCCTTATCTTGCTGTCGAACACTAATCCGTTCATGATGAGTTGGGCGTTGACAAAAGACTTTGACGGCGGCAACAGTTCGCTCGAAGATTATTTCGATGCACTATACCTTAGTTACCGTCTTGGCGTGATGAAGCCAGACCCAAAGTTTTTCCAGACTGTTCTTGACAGTGAACATATCCTGCCTGAAGAAACGCTGTTTGTTGATGACGGACCGCGCAATGTCGAGGCGGCTTGCAAGTTGGGCATCAACACAATGTGCCCGAAGAACGGCGAAGACTGGACTGGAATGTTGCAGGACAGACTTTCAAAATAAAATGTCAAATTAATGTGCTGTTTACGATAAAGTTTGTACTTTTGCACATAGTTTATTTTTTGTAAAAGCGATGTTCAAGAAGAAAAGAAGATGGCACACACTGCCTGGCCAGCCAATAACGGACATGGACAAGCAGGTGATGTACTGGGAGAGCAAGGGCAAGCTTGTGCCGACTCGTGACTTGATAAAGACCCCTGAACAGATAGAAGGAATACGTAAGAGCGGCGTTGTAAACAGCGGTGTGCTCGATGAAGTTGCGGCGCATATACATGCCGGAATGAATACAGCCGAGATAGACAAGATTTGCTATGACTATTGTACAGAGCATGGGGCTGTGCCTGCATGTCTGAATTACGAGGGCTTCCCGAAGAGCGTGTGTACCAGCATAAATGAAGTGGTATGCCACGGAATACCGAAAGAAACCGACATATTACAGGAAGGGGACATCGTAAACGTTGACTTTACCACAATACTTGACGGATATTATGCAGATGCTTCGCGCATGTTCATAATCGGAAAGACCACTCCGGAGAAGGAACAGCTTGTAAGGGTTACAAAGGAATGTCTCGAAATCGGAGCGGAGGCGGCAAAGCCATATGGTTTTGTAGGCGACATAGGCCATGCAATACAGAAGCACGCGGATAAATATCATTATGGTATAGTGCGCGACCTTTGCGGCCATGGCGTAGGCTTGAAGTTCCATGAAGAGCCTGAAGTAATGCACTTCGGGCACAAAGGTACTGGAATGTTGCTTGTTCCGGGCATGGTGTTTACCATTGAGCCGATGATTAACATGGGCACATGGAAGGTGTTTATCGATGCCGACGACCCTTACGGATGGGAAGTAATAACGGGCGATGAGAAGCCGAGCGCACAGTGGGAGCATACGTTCCTTATGACGGAACACGGTGTGGAAATTCTTTCCGCCTAAAGAAAGTTTTTTATGGAAGACGTATATATATTAGGTATAGAAAGCAGTTGCGACGACACGTCGGCGGCGGTGCTGCGCAACGGTGTGTTGCTTAGCAATGTTACGGCTTCGCAGGAAGTGCACAAGGCATACGGAGGCGTTGTGCCGGAACTGGCATCACGCGCCCATCAGCAAAACGTCGTGCCTGTGGTTGACCAGGCTTTGAAGCGTGCCGGCGTGGAGAAAGAACAGCTGTCGGCAGTGGCTTTCACGCGCGGCCCGGGCTTGATGGGGTCTTTACTTGTGGGTGTCAGCTTTGCAAAGGGCTTTGCCCGTTCGTTGAATATTCCTCTTATAGATGTGAACCATTTGCAAGGTCATGTCATGGCGCATTTCATCAAGGAGAGTGACGATGACATGTCCGCTCCGCCTTTGCCGTTTATCTGCCTGCTTGTTAGCGGGGGCAATTCTCAAATAGTAAAGGTGAATGCTTACAATGACATGGAAGTGCTCGGTCAGACAATCGACGATGCCGCAGGCGAGGCGATAGACAAGTGCTCGAAGGTGATGGGGCTTGGTTATCCGGGAGGCCCAATTATAGACCGTCTTGCCCGTCAGGGTAATCCTCATGCTTATAAGTTTTCGGAACCGCATATACCCGGTCTGGACTATAGTTTCAGCGGATTGAAGACATCTTTCTTGTACAACCTGCGTGAGTGGGTAAAGGATGATGCGGAATTTGTGGAGCACCACAAGGAAGACCTTGCGGCAAGCCTCGAGTTTACGATTGTGGACATTTTGATGAAGAAGCTGAACCTTGCCGTAAAGCAAACTGGAATAAAGCATGTGGCTGTTGCCGGTGGAGTAAGTGCCAATACAGGGCTGCGGAACGCTTTTCATGAATATTCAAAGAAATACGGTTGGACTATATATATACCGAAGTTTAGTTATACTACGGACAATGCGGCAATGATAGGCATAACGGGTTATTACAAATATCTAGACAAGGATTTTTGTACGATAGACAAACCGGCATTTTCAAAGGTAACATTTAAGTAAACAACATAAATAAGTATGGATTTCGAAAATAAAATATTAAGTAAGGAGATAAGCCAGTTTATCTGGGAAAAAGGCAAAACGCTTGGGACGGCCGAGAGTTGTACTGGCGGCAGGATTGCTGAAGCCATAATATTGATGCCGGGTGCGTCAAACTATTTTAAGGGCGGCATAGTGTCTTATACAAACGACGTCAAGGAAAAACTGCTTGGAGTAAGCCATGATGTTCTTGAAGAGAAAACTGCAGTTTGTGAAGAAGTTGCAGTCGAGATGGTTAAAGGAGCCATAAAAGCCCTGGATGTCGATTATGCCATATCGGCAACGGGTATAGCGGGACCGGCTGGCGGTACTCATGAAATACCTGTAGGAACAATATGGCTGGCCTGTGGTAATGCCGACGACATTGTTACGATGAAGCTTGAAGAGGACAGGGGGCGTGACTTGAATTTGGAAAATGCGACTACGCAGGCTCTGCAACTGTTTCTGAATTATCTTACGGAACGTCTGAAAGATGCGGGCGAGGACGAAAACCAAGGCTGATAAGCTTTGAGGTTATATGCAGTGTGGCGTAACACATAAAGTTTGCAGGCTCAGTTTCAATACTAAAAAAAATTAAAAGATTTATTATTGACATTAATATTTTGATTATTCGGAAAAAGTTTGTAATTTTGCACGCTGTTTGGAATAAGTATCAAAATTAAAACAAAAAAGGTAGATAGCAATGTCTAAGATTTGTCAAATAACAGGCAAGAAAGCCCAAATAGGAAATAATGTTTCACACTCAAAGCATCGTACAAAGCGTAGCTTTGATGTAAACCTTTTCAGAAAAAAGTTTTACTATGTGGAGGAGCAGTGCTGGATAAGCTTGAAGATAAGTGCGGCCGGTCTGCGTCTGATTAATAAGGTGGGCTTGGATGCGGCTCTTAAACAGGCTGTATCTAAAGGCTACTGCAATTGGAAAGAGATTAAAGTTATAGGAGAATAATCGTCATGGCAAAGAAGGCTAAAGGCAATAGGGTGCAGGTTATATTGGAATGCACCGAAATGAAGAACAGCGGTCTTCCCGGTACAAGCCGTTATGTAACGACTAAGAACCGTAAGAACACGCCAGAGAGAATGGAATTAATGAAGTATAATCCTATTTTGAAGAAAATGACTCTTCATAAGGAGATTAAATAATAACTTACTAAAAGCTCATAGACAATGGCAAAGAAAACCGTCGCAACCCTCCATGAAGGCTCAAAGGATGGTCGTGCTTATACAAAGGTTATCAAGATGGTGAAAAGCCCGAAGACCGGTGCTTACATCTTTGACGAGCAGATGGTGCCCAATGAGGCAGTAAAGGATTTTTTCAAGAATTGATTTGGTTGAACATCATATCATGAAAGGCCGCAAAATTTATTGCGGCCTTTTTTGTCGCATTTTGTTGTTAGTGTGAGTTCATTTTACTAATTTTGTGGCAAAATAAAATATATGGGATTATTTGGGTTATTCAGTAGGGACAAGAAAGAAACTTTAGACAAGGGACTTGAAAAAACTAAGCAAAGTGTTTTCTCTAAAATAGCGAGGGCGGTAGCCGGTAAATCAAAAGTTGACGACGATGTTTTAGACAACTTGGAAGAAGTGCTTATCACGTCTGATGTCGGCGTTGACACCACGCTTAAAATTATAAGGAGAATTGAAGAGCATGTGGCGCGTGACAAGTATGTTTCAGTGTCCGAATTGAATGCAATACTCCGTGACGAGATTGCGGCTTTGCTTACAGAAAATAATTCCGTGGACAGTGAAAATTGGGATTTGCCTTCTGATCATTCGCCTTATGTAATACTTGTTGTTGGAGTGAATGGAGTAGGTAAAACAACTACAA
Organism: uncultured Prevotella sp.; assembly: GCA_900551055.1. Taxonomy (GTDB): domain Bacteria; phylum Bacteroidota; class Bacteroidia; order Bacteroidales; family Bacteroidaceae; genus Prevotella. The sequence continues at coordinate 87,207 of URUK01000008.1, forward strand.
TAGGCAAGCTTGCATACCAATTCAAGAAAGCCGGCAAGAAAGTTTTTCTCGGTGCGGCGGACACATTCCGTGCTGCGGCTGTAGAGCAGTTGTCTATTTGGGGCGAGCGTGTAGGTGTTCCTGTGGTCAAGCAACAGATGGGGGCAGACCCGGCCAGTGTGGCTTTTGACACATTGAGTTCGGCGAAGGCTAATTCGGCAGATGTTGTTTTAATAGACACCGCAGGACGTTTACACAATAAGGTGGGGCTGATGAACGAGCTTAAGAAAATCAAGGATGTTATGAAGAAGGTTGTTCCACAGGCTCCTGATGAAGTATTGTTGGTGCTTGATGGCTCTACTGGGCAGAATGCTTTTGAGCAGGCTAAGCAGTTTTCCGCCGTGACGCAGATAACAAGTCTGGCAATAACTAAGCTTGACGGAACGGCCAAGGGTGGAGTCGTAATAGGCATATCCGACCAGTTGAAAGTTCCAGTCAAGTATATTGGTTTGGGTGAAAAGATGGAAGACTTGCAATTGTTCAATAAGACCCAATTTGTCGATACCCTTTTTAACGAGGAAAAGTGAAAAAGAACCAGATAGATTTCATAACTTTAGGTTGCTCCAAAAACCTTGTTGACAGTGAGGTTTTAATGAAGCAATTTGAGGCCAACGGATACAAGTGTACGCATGACAGCAAGCGTCCGCAAGGCGAGATAGCAGTTATAAACACATGTGGTTTCATTGGAGATGCGAAGGAAGAGAGCATCAATACCATATTGGAGTTTGCTGACGCAAAGGAAAAGGGGCGGCTTAAGAAGCTCTTTGTTATGGGATGCCTTTCACAAAGGTACAGGTCAGAGCTTGAAAAGGAAATACCGCAGGTTGACAAATATTACGGCAAGTTTGATTATAAGCAACTTTTGGCTGATTTGGGAAAAGCTGAAATACCTTCATGTAAAGGCCTTAGGGTATTGACTACGCCGCATCATTATGCGTATATAAAAATCAGTGAAGGGTGTGACAGGCATTGTGCTTATTGTGCCATCCCATTGATAACGGGCCGGCATGTCAGCAGGCCGAAAACAGAAATACTTGATGAAGTAAGATATCTTGTTTCAACAGGTGTAAAGGAATTTCAAATCATTGCGCAGGAACTTACATATTATGGAATAGACATCGACGGTCGGCAACATATAGCAGAGCTTGTTTCCGATATAGCGGATATTCCGGGCGTTGAATGGCTGCGTTTGCATTACGCCTATCCGACGCATTTCCCTTATGGTCTGTTGGATGTTATACGTGAAAAGCCGAACGTCTGCAAGTATCTGGACATAGCCTTGCAGCACATATCGGATAATATGCTTGTTGCCATGCGGCGACATACAACCAAGGCGGAGACTTATGAGCTTATAGCGCGTATAAGGAAAGAAGTTCCTGGTATACATCTACGTACAACGCTGATGGTAGGTTTCCCTAATGAGAGCGATGAGGACTTTGAGGAACTTATGGAGTTCACCAAATGGGCCCGGTTTGAGCGTATGGGAGCGTTTGCATATTCAGAGGAAGAAGGGACATACAGTGCCATTCACTATCCGGACAATATAAGTCAGAAAGTGAAAATGGAACGTTTGGACCGGCTTATGGCATTACAGCAGGACATAAGTGCAGAAATAGCAGCTTTAAAAGTCGGCAAAACGTTCAAGGTTATAATCGACAGGAAAGAAGGTGATTATTATGTAGGTCGCACCGAGTTCAGTTCGCCAGACGTTGACCCTGAGGTTCTAATCCCGTCGGCAGGTAAGAGGTTGCGTACGGGTGCGTTTTATAATGTCAAGATAACTGATTCGGAAGAGTTTGATTTATACGGTGTTGTAATATAACATCGTCAGATATCCATATTGTACAGGCAGTTTATTCATAATGAACAATAAGGGTTTTATAACAGAATTGTCCCGGCGGACAGGGTTCACGCAGGACGATACGCAAAAGATGGTCGGCACAGTCATTGATGCGATGAATGATGCATTCCAGCGTGGTGATGTCGTGTTCGTACCAAAGTTCGGTACTTTTGAAGTAAAGAAGCGTCTTGAACGCATTGTAATAAACCCTGGCACCAAGCAGCGCATGCTTGTTCCACCAAAACTGGTGCTTGGCTTCAAGCCTATAGCGTCCATAAAAGAGAAGTTGAAGAAGGGAGGGCAGGACTGATGGCAAAGGTTTCCATACAGGACATGGCGCAGGCCATAGCCGCTCGGCATGGGTTGTCACCGCAGGATGCGGAGAAATTTGTCGCCGTGCTTTTTGATGTTGTCAATGACGGTTTGCATGAAGAGAAAATAGTTAAGGTTAAAGGTCTTGGCACGTTTAAGGTAATCGGAGTGCGTGAGCGTGAAAGCGTTAATGTAAATACGGGAGAGCGTGTAGTCATTGAAAGTCATGGCAAGATAACTTTTACGCCGGATGCTGTAATGCGCGATTTGGTGAACAAGCCTTTTGCCCAATTTGAAACTGTTGTTCTGAATGAAGGTGTCGATTTGGAAGAAATGGGGCGTGTGCAGAGTGAAGATGCAGATGATGTTGAAGACGTATCGGTTAATGACGGTGATGCCGTGTCGGAAGAGAACGCTTTGATGCCAGACGAAAGTGCTGCAGTAGAGGATGTTGCGGAAGTGTTGCCGGATGAGTCTGATGTCGTAGAGTATGAAAATAAGGAAGAGGTTCAAGGTTCAGTTGAAGACACCACACAACAGGAAACCGTTTCGGACGTTGTCCCTCAGCCTTTGGTTGAATTTCCTGCAGGCGGTGTAACTGATGAAGATACGGCTGAAGACACTGACGCTTATGGTGCTTTGGAAGATGATTGTGGTGCTGATGATGGAGGAAGTTTTGTCTCGCGCCATCGTGGACTGCTTGTAACGCTTCTTGTCGTGTTTGTCGGAGCGGCTGCTTTTGTGGGTGGCTTTTATTGTGGACGTTGTACTGTACCACCTGTCGCAAAGACGAAGACGGTGCCTGTCGCAAAGAAACCGTTAGTGTCGGCCGCCAAAGGTACGGACACGTTGCGTGGTGCAGATACGGTGTCGGTGGTGAAGGTTGAGCGGTTACAGGCTGATACGTTGAAAAAATCGGCAAAAGCGGATGTGCGGACTGATAACAACGTACCGCAAGCCGCAACGGCAAGCTCTCTTGATTTGCGTAATGCTGCGGCAATGGTTAATACCGGTGCATACCGCATAGTCGGTACAGATGTGATTGTTACCGTGAAGCATGGCGAAACGCTTAAGGGTATATCAAAGTTTTATCTTGGCGACGGTATGGAATGCTACATACAGGTACATAATGGCGTTGTCGATGTTAAAGAAGGAATGAAGCTGAAAATACCAAAGCTTAAACTTAAAAAGAAGTAGCCTTGACTGATTAATTCATTTTATTGCAGACTCAAATACGGCCAAACGAAATGCGTTTGGCCGTATTTGAGTGTAATAGTCAAGACAGTGTCATATCTTCACTGACACTGTCCAAAATTTTGTGTAAATGGAAACAGGATTCAGTTATAAGTTTCTT